>DATMGC010000051.1:0-42737 GCA_035555915.1 Ureibacillus sp.
AAGATTTTATTCCACGCTTCCTCTAGCCCTTACCTCACGATAAGTACCTTGCGCTTCCTTAGTGGTTGGTTGATGTGTACCCCCACAGTGGACTTTCACCACCTAGATAGTTGCCATGCCTGGCACACAAATAAAAAGCCAAGGTTATTTAACCTCGACTTTTATCGTTACTTTTTGTCTAATGTTACTTCTTTTGGTTTAGCTGGATGCTCAGAGAAATATTTTCTACCTATATAAGTTTGGATAATTAGAAGTAAACCACTTACCGACCAATAGAGTGGTAATGCAGCCATAGATGTGAAGGAAATAAACACAATCATAATTGGCGAAATATAAATCATTAACTTCATTTGCGCTCTTTGTGCATCAGGAACCGTCCAAAGTGATACTTTGGCTTGTATAAAGTACACAATACCTGCAATTATTGTCATTAAAATGTCTGCTGTTCCTAAATTGAACCATAAAAATTCATGCGATTGTACATCTTCTGAATAGCGGATTGCGAAATATAAACCCATGATAATTGGCATTTGAATAATCATTGGTAGACATCCAAGATTTAATGGGTTAATACCATTATCACGATATAAACTTAGCATCTCTTGTTGGATTGCCATTTGCTCTTCTTTCGTTTTAGCAGCTTTTAATCTTTCTTGGATCTCGTCCATTTTTGGTTTAACGGTATCCATTTTTGATTTCATAGCTGACTGTGAGCGATAATTTTTTAACATAAATGGCATCAAAATTAAACGAACTCCAATAGTAATCGCGATAATAGCTAAACCGTAACTACCATTGAACAAATCATTTCCTAAGAATTCTATCAACCAGTTCATTGGTCTAACAAACGTGCTATAGAAGAAGCCTTCTTGATTTTCTACAGCTTGACACCCAGTTAACACAAATAACATCAGGCCTAACATAGAAAAAAGTTTCAGTTTTTTCATTTTTCCACCTACTATTTTATTTAGCTAAATTGAAGTATACAGTAATAAGTTTATGAATATCAAACACAAGCTCGTATAAATAAACCATTATTTCTACTTAAACCCTTAATTTGAAAGTTTCCTGTTCAAATATATATACTATTTTAGTTTATTAATATATACATAATAGAAAAAACATAACTCGACCATTTTTGGTCGAGTTGACGTCATCTCATCCTTCATGAAACTTCAAAAAGATTATTTTATTTGCGATCAGGTTGTAATTATTTCAAGCTTTCATTACACCGTTTCATACTCTATTTCTGGAATTTCAAATCGATAAAACTCATGGTGTAGCTCATCTCTAAAATGCTTCGGTGTTACACCAGTATATTTTTTAAAAATTCTTGTAAAGTAGCTTTGATTGCAAAAATGAAATTGATCCGATATCGATGTAATACTTTTATTTGTATGGCGTAAATAATATTGAGATTCTTCTACTCTTCTAACATTTAAATACTCTACTAATGTTATGCCAACGTGTTCTCTAAATATTCTAGATAAATGACTTGTACTGATATGGAATTTCTGAGCAATACTCTCCACTGTTAAGTCATTTTCAAGTTCATCGTTTATGTACATAATTACTTTATTAACAGTTTGATGTCTAAAGGTTGGCTGTTTACGATCTGCTATAAAGTAAACAAAAAAGTCAATTAAGTCATCAGCAAATTGCAGAAACTCCGCATCGTTCATATTATTTTCAATCATATCTGCACAGGCTAAATTAAACGCGAATGCTTTTTTTGAAGGTACCTGATTATCCAAAAGCTTACGTGCAACAATTGAAGACAGGATTACAAAGTAATTTCTTACAACCTTGATGACCTGTTTGCCAAATCTTATTGATAATATATCAATTATTTCATGTAAAGATTTTTTAGCTTTTGTCGACTCTAAGTGAAAGATTTCAAATAACAGCTTAGATTCAATATTATAAAAATCTTCAATCCCGTTATATTGATTTATACTATCAATCTCTTGAAAGTACCGTTTAGAAATTGTTTCAGATATTGAATGTGGATACAGCTGCATAGATTAACCCCATCTTTCTTCAGAATGCTATTATTATGTTTTGTAATAGCATAATGTATATCGACTACAGTAATATAACCTAAAATAATAAAAGAATTTAGTTTTCCTCAACTGAATTTCTAAGAAATAAATGACTTATCGAGTATATTTTGCTATAAATTTATCTTAAAGTATGAAACATATGTGAATAAAGAATTAAATTATGTATAACTAAAGTGAATATTACCATAATTTCGCATTTTTTCAACTCTATTTTAATATCCAAGAAAATATATAAACAAAAGTTGTTTCTAATTATTTTATGTCTTTATAAATTCTTTATATAACGGATTTATTTAAGAATAGTTTCCATTAAAATTTAAAATACTATATAACAAGAATGCGCTTTACTATAGTATACGGCACACGGTTTTTATTGGAAATATTAAAAAAGTGACAAAAATAAGTAGGCAATTTTAATAAATACTAAAAATTTCTTAGCTATACCACTATCTTCTCTATTTCATTTATGTCATTCTGTAGTAAAATAGATAGTATATTATATATTAAAATGTATACAAGATGAGGTGTCTTAAAAGTGGAACCAAAGCAAATCGAAGAAATCATGGAGATTATTAAAGATTTCTTCCCAGAAAATACATCCATAGCAATATCGGATACTAATGAATATCTATATTATCAGCCAAGTAAAAAAGTAGATTTAAAAATTAAACCTGGCGATCCTATAAAAGATGGCTCTGCTGCTCACAAAGCTTTGTCTTATGGACAAAAGATTAATACTTATATTGAGTCAGATGTCTTTGGTGTACCATACTATGGGATGAGTATCCCACTAATCGAAGAAGGCGAAACAAAAGGTGCTATTACAGCAATCTTCCCTCAAAAGCCATCACCATTTTTAACTAATTATATTACAATTAAAATTGATGATTGTTGGTATCCAATCAAACATGATCAAGTTATTTATCTTGAAACTCAATTACGAAAAACGTTTGTAAAAACAATGGGGCGAGAAGGCTATCACCGTTTAAATTTAAGTGATTTAGAACTATTCTTAGCACCAGATTCATTCATTCGATGCCATAGATCTTATATTGTCAATATTGATTATATTGATGAAATTCAACCTGATTCACATTCAACTTTCTTGTTAATCATGAAGGATGGTACGAGAATTCCTGTAAGTCAACGTTATGCTAGTTATTTCCGCCGCTCTTTAGGCTTCTAATATATAGTATTTAGATTAGTCAGAAAGTTATATAAATATAATAAATGCAAACATTTTATTATATCGACCTTTGCAATTGCTGCAAAGGTCTTTTGCATTTTAATACATATTTCGACCATACCCCTTTCTCTATCGAGCTAAAATTTTAGTCGATATGCGCATTATTTTCTCGAAAAAACGTTTTTTAAGCACTTTCATGCGTTTTATGGAGATTTTGTGACATTTCATGTTATTATCTATTATACAAGTTGGAAATACTTCAACTATCGTTACAGAAATAGTATATAGTTTTCTCTTTTAACTTTATTATAGGGAGGATTTTTAATATGGATCCAAGAGTTGAAAAACGTTTAGGTTTAAAGGAATTAGTAGATAAAGTTGTTACTGCAGATCAAGCTGCTGCGTTAATCGAAGACGGTTCAGTAGTTGGTATGTCAGGGTTCACTCGTGCTGGGGATGCAAAAGTTGTTCCTATGGCATTAGTAGAACGCGCTGAAAACGAAAAATTCAAAATTGATGTATACACAGGTGCTTCATTAGGTCCTGAAGTTGATAACCACTTAGCAGCTGCTGGTGTTATTAACAAACGTGGTCCTTTCCAAGGTGACCGTGTAATGCGTAACTTAATTAATTCTGGTGATATTACTTATGTAGATGCTCATCTTTCTCACAACGCTGAGCTAGTACGTCAAGGAATCATCGGACCAATCAAACACGCAATCATTGAAGCAGTAGCAATTACAGAAGATGGTTACTTAATCCCAACTACTTCTGTAGGTAACTCACCAATCTTCGCTGAATATGCTGAAAACATCATTGTAGAATTGAATATTACACACCCAGAGACTATGATTGGTATCCACGATATCTACGTTCCTGGTGAACAAGGTAAACGTGAACCATTCCCTATTACAAACGCTGACCAACGAATTGGTACAAAAGGGATTAAAATCGACCCAGCTAAAATTCAAGCAATCGTTGTTTCTGAAGAGCCAGACGCTCCTTCATTAATCGTTCCTCCAGATGAAGAAACTCAAAAAATGGCTGATTTATTATTAGAGTTCTTCCAATCTGAAATTGATGCTGGTCGTTTAACTAATGAATTAATGCCTTTACAATCTGGCGTAGGTTCTGTAGCAAACGCTGTACTTGATGGTTTCGCAAACTCTAATTTCGAGAACCTTGTTGTATCTTCTGAAGTACTTCAAGATGCAGTATTTAACTTAATCGATGCTGGTAAAGTTCGCTTTGCAGCTGCAACTTCTATTACTTTAACTGAAGAGCTTCAAAAGAAAGTATATGGTAACTTAGAAGCGTACGCAGATAAAATTTTACTACGTCCACAAGAAATTTCTAACCACCCAGAGCTTATCCGTCGTTTGGGCTTAATCTCAATCAACACAGCTCTTGAATTAGATATCTATGGTAACGTAAACTCTACTCACGTATCAGGTACAAAAATGATGAACGGTATCGGTGGTTCTGGTGACTTCGCACGTAACGCTCGTCTTGGTATTTTTGTAACTAAATCATATGCTAAAGGTGGCGATATTTCATCAATCGTGCCGATGGTATCACACGTAGACCACACAGAACATGATGTAGACGTAATCGTTACTGAACAAGGTATTGCTGACTTACGTGGACTAGCTCCAAAAGAACGTGTACCTTTAATCATTGAAAACTGTGCACACCCAGATTTCAAAGATCAATTATGGGATTACTATAACCGCGCAGTTGAAGCAGGAGGAAATGTACAAACTCCTCATATCTTAGAGGAAGCTCTTTCTTGGCATGTAAACCTTGCTAAAAACAAAACAATGAAAAAAGAAATTACAAAAGCTTAATATAGATAAAAGGAGACAAAGTCAAAATGACTTCTGTCTCCTTTTTCAATATTATTCCAACCACAATTAAATTTAAGTAATCATTTTTTAATGGTGATTTTCGTCTTACTGATGCAAAAAATCGACAACAATATAGTTGTCGATTTTTTTATTAGTGAATGGACTGCTGATTGCTCTCATTGTAATATTCAAGAGCCGTTTGTCCCCCACCCTCAGAAATAAAGTTATTTTCGCGAATTTTTGTTGACGTTGCACCTGCTGCAGTTTCAGCAACTTCTTTAAATGAGTTATATTTTGTATCTATTCCAGAACCAATATATTTTGTTTTCAAATCCTTGAAGAATTTCACCGTATTATCACGATTCTCCTTTTTACTTAAGAACGATGCTGCACCTGCAACCAATGCCGATATTACAAACCCTTTTCCCTTTAGTTTAGCCATCATTATCCCCTCCATAATTGTGTTATGGTTTACTTTTCCCCAATTTCACTTTGTTTAAACTATCCTTTCTTTTGTTTAGAACTTATAAAAGGTGGAAAAGATAAATTAATAAAACAAAAAATGAATAATTATGGAACAAAAGGAATATCTATATATATACACTCTAATCCACTTATTTACATACCACTAATCATACAAAAATAGATACTCCTAGCAATGATAAAATTTATAAAACTTTGAAGGAGGAACATAAGATGAATCATAAAGAGATTACTTACGATTGGAAAGAGTTTACTTCACTTATTTTGGCTTCAACACTTTTAACTTCAATAATTTATGGGTTCACTTTTATTTATTAATGTATGCTAATTAATTTGTGTATTTTCACCATTTTCATACAGCAGTTTTACAATATCGATTTAATTTCCATAAAAATAAAAGGGGTGTCCCATCGTAATTCTTCTACGATTCGGACACCCTATTGTTATGCTTTAATATCGTTATATGCTTCACTTTTTTCGAATGCAGCTACTACATACGAACAAATAGCATTCATTTTCAGACCATTTTCTCTAGCGTAATCTGCTGCTTTATCTAACAACTTCTTCGCTACCCCTTGGCCTCGTAATGTATTCGATACGTAAGTGTGATTCATATTCATGATATGATCATGCTCTGTCCATTCGATTTCTGCAAGTTTTTCCCCATCTTGTTCATACTCAAAAGCAAAATGTTTCGGACTTTTTTCTGTTAGTTTAAAATCCATTTTCATCCCTCCCATTTGCTAAAAATATAACATGGTAAGGTTGATAATGCTATCGATTTGCTCTTTGAGTAGCAAATCTTATATTATGGTATTTGCTATTTAAACCACGCAGATACAGTATCGATTAATTTATTAAAGAAGTTTTTAACGCCATTCCAGAAGCCTTCATCTTTGATAATGTCGCCATATTTTTCTTCAAAGCTTGTTGCTAAATCAGACAACTGGTCAGATAGCTTTGAAAAGTCAATATCAAGCTCACTAATTCGATGCATCAAATCAACTAATATTTGACGATCCTGCTCACTTAATTCTATATTTAGTTTTTCTAGCTGATCTTTTACTATTTGTTCTACTTCTTCTTTGCTTTCAGGATTTACCTCAGCAATTTGTTGCTTAATGCCTGTTAATAATTCTCCGATTTGTTCATCACTAACATTTGAATTCTCTGCAATTTGAGTTGCAACAGAAAGTTCATCATTGGCTACATCAGTACGTTCCGTATTTAACGTTTCACCAGTTTTTACTTCATAGGCTTTATATATTCCAACAAGAGCAGAATGACCTGTTACGGGTTTTGGTGCTGCAATCTCTACAGTTGCATCTTCAATCCCTGCTGTTAGCATGGCATTTGCATACATTTCAGATGTTACTTGTGTGATATTCTCAGGAGTTACAATACTAATTATTAATCCTTTACCTTCTTCTTCACGTGTAATTTTTGCTGAAGAATACATTCTTGAACTAGGATTACTATCACTGATATATTTTGCTAAATCTCCACCAGATACAGTGATTTCATCAACTTCCTGTTCTTTATCTAATTGTAATGCTTCTTTTACAATTTCTTTTTCCTGTTCAGATAAATTCGCACCGTAAACAACAATCGGTACTCCCAGTTTTTCATTTATAGCATTTTTACTCTCATTATCCGCAGCAAAGGCATTCATCGGCATTCTCATTGAGACTAATAATGCCAAAGTTGCAATTAATGCGATCCATTTAAGCTTCATCTAACATATCCCCTTTTAAAGTTTTTCAACAATTAGTACGCAAAATAAAGCAAAAGGTTCCAATTGCTTAATCCTCTATTACTCGGTTTTGAATTAGTTCTTCTATAATAAAGGAAGCTGTGACACAAAGTAGATGGTGGTCACAGCTTGTTCATTTGGTTATAAAATTTCAGTCCATCCATCTTGTTGCTTAACTTTTCCTGCTTTCATTAAAGTCCCAAGTGCCCTTTTAAACGCACCTTTACTCATATGAAACATTTCAGTTATTTCTTCTGGTGTGGATTTATCTCCGAATGGCATTTTTCCGCCAACACTTTGTAAATATTCGAAGATTGCTTCGGCATCCTTACCAAGTCGCTCATGTTTACGAGGTAAAAGTGATCCATTTAATGACCCGTCGTCTTTTACTGCAATAATGCGCACTTCAACTTCTTGTCCGAGTCTAGGTTCTGCTTCCATCTCTGAATTATGAACAAAAATTCGATAAGGCGCCTCTGTACCAAGTAAAAATGATCCAACAGGTAACAGTCTATATGGGCGTGCCTTAATATTTTTATTGTGCAATTCTTCAAGAGCACCCTCATATAATTCGTTCACTTTTTCTTCTGTTATAAGGCGGCCAAATAAATCACCATTTCGGTCTGTTCGAAGTGTTAAGTATAAATGATCTCCAACCTCTGGCCATAAGTTTTGTAAAGGCGGCAGATCCTCTTCTTTAACTAGAACCTCTCTAGATGAGCCAATATCAACGAATGCGCCCTCTTTTGTCACCTTGATGACACGTGCCCAGCCATATTCACCTTGTAATATTGACGGAATAGCGGTTGTTGCCTGTAGATTTCCTCGTCGATCAGCATAGAGGAATACTTTAACTTTTTCACCGACTTCTATGGCTGCTTGTAAATCAGAACTGTTTAAAGGGATTTCACTATGACCATCTGTTAATATCCACTTTGACCCTTGTTCTTCTAGTACTGTTAATTCAACAACTTGACCTGATTGTAATTCGCTCAATTTTGTCTTCCCTTTCCACTTTTCAAATCTTTAAGTGTTTTTAATGTTCTTTCATTGCTTCTAGTTTTTTTACTAGTTGTTTATCTTCTTCTAGTAATTGGACTAGATCAGCTATTCGATCAATTGAATTCCAACTTAAATGGTGTTCGATTCCTTCAACATCTTCATATATACGTTCCTCATCAACACCAATAAGTCTTAGAAATTGTTCAAGTAATTCATGCCTTTTCACTAGACGTTTACCTAACTTTTCACCCTTTAATGTTAATGTTAACCCTCTATATTTTTCGTATACTAAATATCCGTCTTTATCTAATTTTTGCACCATTTTTGTTACAGATGAAGGAAGAACAGATAATGCTTCAGCTATGTCCGACACCCTCGCATATCCTTTATTTTCAATTAACAAATAAATTTGCTCGATATGATCTTCCATACTAGGTGTTGGCATAACAAGTCTCCTCACTTTCAAAATATCAATTTAATTTTACTACAACACTGGTAAAAAGGTAACTTAAAACATTACGAGGAGTAATATCCATACAAAATAAAACAAACCCTGAAGAAAAATGTCCAAAAAGTCTTCAAAGACTCAATGGACATTTATTGATTATGATTTGGTTTTTTTCCAACTGTATGAATAGCTATAATTATTTTTTTATTAATAAGCTCAATTTGTTGTGGCGTTTTTAAAGTAATATATGCATTTTCTCTAGCATCAATCGATGACACATAATATGTTGGTAAATGATTTAATGCATCTGCACAAATTGTCATCTGGCAATAATCACAATTACAAAATGTTTGATAATCCGGGCCTTGTAATAAAAACCGAACTAGCCCTTGTACAATTTCTTCGGTTACATTAACTAATATTGGCTTTGTCACAAATTTCTCCTACCTACTATATATTTTGCTCCATTTATTGCTCGTTATTATGTAACTTTTTACAGTTCAATTGCTAGTTCCAATAAAATCGGACAATGATCACTACCCAATACATCGGCATGAATATCTGTCTTTTGAACACTTTCTACTATTCGATTCGAAATAATGAAGTAATCAATTCTCCAACCAATATTTCGCTCACGTACTTTGTTCATATAAGACCACCAAGTAAAGGCATCATCTCTATCCGGGTTAAAATGCCGGTACGTATCGGTAAAGCCGGATTGTAATAACTCTGTTATTTTGCCCCGTTCTTCAAAAGTAAAACCTGAATTTCCAATATTCGATTTTGCATTTTTTAAATCTTTCTCTTCCCGAGCAACATTTAAGTCTCCACAATAAATGACGGGTTTTTTCGAATCTAATTCCTTTAAATACTTAGAAAGCTTATCTTCCCATTGGAGTCTTTTAGGTAAACGAGCTAAATCGCGTTGGGAATTCGGTGTATATACATTCACTAAATAAAATGTTTTATATTCCAATGTAATAATACGGCCTTCCGGTTCACTTGTTTCCTCACCAACACCGTAAGTTACTTTTAGTGGCTCATATTTTGTAAAAATAGCAGTACCTGAGTAGCCTTTTTTCTCTGCATAATTCCAATATTGGTGATACCCCTCAAATGGCAATTCAATTTGATTCTCTTGACATTTTGTTTCTTGAATACAGAAAAAATCTGCCTCAACATTATTAAAATAATCGATAAAACCCTTTTTCACACAAGCACGTATACCATTTACATTCCAAGATATAAATTTCATTTGCTAACCCCTCTATGTATTAGAGTATTTCAATAAGAGAAGCGCCTTTCTTAAAGAGAGGCGCCTTCATAAGAGTTAATTTAAATCTTCACCAACAATTTTAACTTCTAATTCTAGATCGACATCAAAATTTTCTTTAACTACTCGTTGAACCATTTTGATTGTTTCGATATAGTCTGTTGCTGTTGCATTCCCTTTATTAATAATAAACCCTGCGTGTTTCGTTGACACTTCAGCTCCGCCTACTCCTTTACCTTGTAGACCACTATCTTGAATTAATTTCCCCGCAAAGTAACCTGGTGGTCGTTTAAACACACTTCCTGCAGATGGATACTCTAAAGGTTGTTTTGATTCACGCTTAAATGTTAAATCTGCTACCTTTTCATTGATCTCTTGCTGATTTCCCTTTTCTAATTGGAAGTTGGAAGAAAGTACTAAATAGTCATTTTTGGCAATTATACTTTTTCGATAACTAAGTTCTAGCTCTTCTTTCGAAAGAACTAACCGTTCTCCTTCTTTAGTTAAGACAGTACAATCTACAATGATATCTTTAATTTCCCCACCATATGCACCCGCATTCATGGCCATAGCTCCTCCAACAGAACCAGGTATACCACATGCAAATTCAAAACCTGTTAAACTATTTGATGCTGCAATACGTGACACTTCTTTAATGAGGGCGCCACTTTGTGCATAAATTTTTTCTCCGTCTAATCGTATTTCATTTAGATTTGCAAATGAAATAACAATTCCTCGAACACCGCCATCACGCACTACCATGTTAGAACCATTCCCTAACATTAAAAGTGGGACCTCATGTTCATGTGCGTATTTTACAATTGCTTGAGCTTCATCTTCTGTATCTGGAAGCACGAAGACATCCGCATTGCCTCCAAGTTTAGTCATTGTATATGTCTTTAATGATTCATTAATTTTAATATTTTTTGGATTTACTATTTGGGCTAAATCTTCTGCCCATCGCTTAATTGTCATAAAAGCAAATTTCCTTTCTACTACATACTCTTTTTTAGTATGGGTAATTAAAAGCTTTTTGACAAGTGATACATGACCTTATTTTACCCAACATTGTGACCATTTCTCGACTTCCCGAATTGCCCCTTTTAATGCACCACCTTTTTGTGTAAGAGAGTATTCCACACGAACAGGTACTTCTGTATATACTTTTCGTTCCACTAGGCCTTCTTTCTCAAGTTCTTTTAAACGTTCCGAGAGAAGACGACCACTCACGGGTAGCGCTGATTCAATTTCGTTAAATCGTTGGGGGCCTTCTAATAATTGATATAGTATTAATGTTGTCCATCTTTTCCCTAGTAGTTCCATCGCTTTCGCTAGGCGGGGACATATTGTAGATTCTTTCATTATTCCACCTCAATAAGTAGATCATTATGTTCATTAAACTTCGAATAAATTATTATATGCGCATTCTGTTACTAGTGTACCATTTTTCACCTAGTTACGAAAAGTAAGTTCACTATAAATTTTTTGAAGCTCTGAATTAGTGGCGTATATCGAAAATTTTATTACTTTACAAAAGGGAATATAATATTAAAAATTGAAACTTTTTGCACATTTATTTATGTATACTTTCTAAGATAAACAAAGAGGCTGGGACAAAAGCCAAAATAGCATTTTTCCACACTAGGAAAAATGCTATTTTTACGTTCTAATGAAAATTGATTTCCATTCCGGGTACGCTTTCCGCGGGCACGGCCTGAGCCTGTATTCTCAGGCGGCGTGCTGTTCCCGCAGGAGTCGACCCTCCATTCCAATCAATTTTCAAAGTATCAATTTTTTATTATTACGTTTAGGGTATTTCTTTAAGTTTTTCACTTATGGTCCAGCCTCTTTGGCTCTAATCTATTATGCATTTACTGTAGCAGCTAATTTTTTAGCAGAAGCTTTAACGTTTTCAATACCTTTAGAAATAATTTCTTGCGCTTCACTTCTATTTGCATTGTGGCCTTCGATGATTACTTCATCAAGTAATGTCATACCTGCAATACCACCAAAGATGTTTTTAACATAGTTAACTGCCATTTCCATTGATTGAGCTTCTGGAGTATTGTAATATCCACCACGTGCATTTAACACAACAAATTTTTTGTCAGTTAATAATTGAATCATTTGTCCTTCTGGAGAATATTTAAACATAAATCCTACTGAATAAATATAATCAATGAAAGTTTGTAATTTAGCTGGAATTGTTTGATTCCATAGTGGGAATGCAATTACTACTATATCAGCAGCACTTACAGCATCCATCGCTTTTTGTTTCGCCGCTAAAAGACGCGCTTCCACTTCTGTTAACTCTTCACCGTTTTGCACTTTCCCAAAAGCATTAAATAAATCTTGACCAAAATATGGTGTATCTTCTGCAAATACATCGTAAGTTGTTAAGTTAACACCTTCAACTTTTTTCGCCTCTTCTATGTAAGTTTCATACATTTTAGTAGATACGCCATCTGGACGGTTATTTGCTTTAATTACTAATACGTTTGTCATATAAATAAACTCCTTTATTTAAACTAATCAAAAATTTGAAGTACAAGTTAATATTAAAGGAGTTTATATTCTATTTCACTCATACTTTTGTATGAAGTTGTAATTTAGATAAGTATCTTTTACACTTAATTTCTACAGATCACATTGACCATCCGCACAAATTTCTCCACTCTCTCCTACCATTTTAATTCTCGGTTTTAAGCCTGCTTCATCTGCAGCTTTTGTAATTGCTTGGTCAAATACATCTTTGGGCTGCGCTCCTGAAATACCGTATTTATTATCAATTACAAAGAATGGAACCCCACGAACTCCTAAATTCTGTGCTTCTGAAATATCCTGCTCCACTTTATCTACAAATTTTTCACTTTTTAAAACTTCTAATGCCTCTTCTTTATCAAGACCAACTTCTTCAACTAAATTAAGTAATACCTCCTGTTTACCAATCGCACCACCCTCAAGGAAGTAGGATTGTAAGATCCGTTCACTTAATTGTTCACCTTTCCCTTTTGTATTTGCCCATTTGGCTAAACGATGTGCACTAGTAGTATTGGCTTCTTTCATAAAGTCAAAATTGTATTGTAAGCCTACTTCTTTAGCACGCTCGGCGACGTTTTTCGTCATTTCCTTTGCTTGATTTTCGGATATATTAAACTTTTTACTTAAGCTGGCATATACAGAGTTGTTCGTATCTAAAGGTGTAGTAGGATCAAGCAAAAAGCTCTTTAACTCCACTTCAATTTGTCCCTCAAACCCAGAATCTTTTATCGATTTTTCCAATTGTCGTTTTCCAATATAACAAAATGGACAAACATAGTCTGACCAAACCTCTATTTTCATAAGACATTCCTCCTCTATTTTCATTGTACGAGTGAAATATTTTCTCAACAATAAATGTGCTCATTTGTATATAGTCTGTCTTTTTTTCCAATACTTTCTTCGAGGTTACACTTTTAGAAATCATTTAGGATTTCTTATAGTTATTAGAAAAGCTTTAAACTATTGAAATATTAAAACCCTATTTTAATATTCATTTCTTACTCATTACTCTTTACCTTAAAACATCTTTGGAAATTCATAAGTACAATGGGAGGCTCTTATGCAAAATTCTTTATGGTTAAATAATTTAGATTTAAATACTACTACTTTTTCTACTTTGGCCAATTCGATAGAGTGTGATGTATGTATTGTCGGTGGTGGATTATCAGGCATTTATACAACTTATCTCCTCGCTAAAAAAGGTGTAAAAGTAGTGTTACTTGAGGCAAAGCCGACGCTAGCTATTGGTACAACCGGGCATTCTACTGGTAAATTAACGCCACAACATGGCATCGTTTATTCAAAACTTTTAAAATCCTTCTCTACTGAAGATGTGTTTACCTACTATGAGGCTAATAAAAAGGCAATTGAATCTGCCCTACAGGTAGCTCCAGAAGATACTTACGAACGCGTGGATTCGTACTTATACGCCACTACAGTTTCGGGTAAAGCAACAATCGAAAATGAATTATATGCCTATAACGAATTAAACATTCCAGGTGTTGAAACTACTGAAACAGAACTTCCGTTTGATATAACCTCAGCTTTAAAAATGGAGGATACAGCGCAAATTCATCCAACAAAATTTGCAACGCATTTCTTAAACCTAGCTCTTAAAGAAGGAGCAGAAGTGTACACAAATAGTCGTGTAACAAAAGTTGAGATTGATGAAAAATTCGTGTTAACTGACAACGATTCAAAAGTAACCTTTAAGAAATTAGTGTTATGTACACATTACCCAATTGAATCTATAAAAGGGTTAATTACAACAAAACTATCAGTTGATCGTTCTTATCTAATGGCATCTAAGACGAATAATAGTCTAAAAGGTCAATATTTATCAGTCGAAAATTCTTCGCGCACAATACGTACTGCCATCATTGACAATACTCCTTATTTAATTTATGGAGGAAGTAGTCATATAGCTGGTGAAGTTGAAGATACACAGTCCTATTACGAAACATTAAAAGAGGAATTTCAGTCAACCTTTAGTGTTGCGGAGCCTCCCTTCATGTGGAGTGCACAAGATCCAAATACACCTGATCTTATCCCTTATGTCGGGCAAATATCTGAAGACACACCTGATCTTTACATTGCTACTGGTTATCGTAAATGGGGGCTTTCAAATTCACTAGTTGCCGGGGAGATACTATCTAGTATAATTACAAACGAAACACATAAGGCAGCAGATCTTTATAGTCCAACTCGTGACCAGTTTGGGAAGAATTTATTAAGGGGGCTAAGTACCATTGGGTTTGTAACAGCTAACCTAGCTGAAGGGTACTTAACAAGAATGGAGGCTCCAAAATGTACCCATTTGGGCTGTAAAACAAGATGGAATGAAGGCGACGAAACATGGGATTGTCCATGCCACGGATCCCGTTACGATAAAAATGGAAACGTTATTGAAGGACCAGCTGTTTATCCATTAAAGCTGAAAAAGTAGGAGAGTGTTTGGGAAATTTTTACTCCATAAGAATATAAAGAGGAGACCCTATGTTGTTATGGGTCTCCCTTTCTTTTTATAGTCCTTCAGTTAAAACTGGAACGATTTGTTTTTTACGAGATACAACACCTGGTAGGTCAACTAAATCGTTAACTAATTCTTTTCCGAAAGCTTTAGCCGCAGCTTCTGCTGCACTACCAACTACAACTGCAGTTGAATCATTGTTTAAAATGTCAGTTACTACGAAGAAGAATAAGTTTAATCCATTTTGTTCAATATTGTTGTTTAGTAAGCTTACTAATTCGTCTTTACGATTTAATACATCGTTCACATCTACAGCATTTACTTGAGCAACTACTGATTTTACATTTCCGAATGTAAATTCTTTAGCATCAAGTGAAAGTAAATCTTCTAATGATTTATCTGAAAGGTCCGCTCCTGCTTTTAGCATAGCTAAACCATACTCTTCAGCATTAACTCCAGCTTTTTCAGCTAATTCTTTTCCTGCTTGTACATCTTGTTCTGTGCAAGTTGGTGATTTAAATAATAATGTATCTGAAACGATAGCAGAAAGCATTAATCCTGCAATATTCGATGGAACTTCTACATTATTTTCTTTAAAGATTTTGTTTAAAATTGTGGCTGTACATCCAACAGGCTCCGCACGATAGTATAGTGGATCTGAAGTTTCGAAGTTTGCAATACGATGGTGGTCAATTACTTCAGTCACTTTTACTTCTTCAATTCCATCTGCTGATTGTTGACGCTCGTTATGGTCTACTAGAATTACTTCGCTTGCTTCTCCTGCAACATTGCCGATAAGTCGTGGCGCTTCAAATCCAAATTTATCTAAAGCATATTGTGTTTCATTATTTACTTCACCTAATCTAACAGCTTCTGCATCAACACCAAGTTGTTGTTTTAAATATGCGTAAGTAATTGCAGAAGTGATTGTGTCTGTATCTGGATTTTTGTGTCCGAAAACTAATACATTGCTCATGTAATGAGGCCTCCCATTTAGTTCAATTATTTCGAATTTATTTTATCACACATAGTAATGAATAGAAAAAGGAACTTGCTATTCTGTTCTTCTTTTGCTCAATTCAACATCACATGATGATGTAATATTATTATGCTGTTGTCGGAGCTGGGCGAGCGTTCTACACTTAGGCCCACACGACGTGGGTCACTCAGCTGTTGCCACAGGACGTGGCGCTCTTAGGCTGAGATCTTGGATAGTCTAGTTGCGCGGGCTAGCCGCTCTGAAACTTCAACTTCCTCCTGCGTGTGTAAACACACTTGTCGGAAGTCTCCAGTTTCTCTCGCAGCTGAGCGAGCCCGCTTCACTTTTCTTAGAAAAAGCGCATTCGTAAATGCCCCCGCAATTTACGAATACGCTCTAAAAGATTGGCGTTTATTAAATGTATTGTGCTTTTTCTGTATATAGATAGTTATTGTCGATTTGTGAATTTGATTTTTTGAAATTTAAATATTGCTTTTTATTTTGAGCAACCATTCCCTCTACTAATGCATGCATTAGTGAATGGGCAGCAGTTATTGTTTCAGCATATGGCGTTTTTAAAGTACCGACAGTAAATTGTACATCTGCATAATTTCTTATTGCTGAAATACTTGAATGAGTAATAGCTATTACTTTTACATTTTTACTTTTTGCCAGTTTTGTGACTGTTAATGCATCTTCAGACATATCATCTAGTGCAATAACAAATAATAATGAATTTTCTTCCATATTATTAATCTGATTGACAATGTGTTCAGCATTAGGTTGAATTTGATTTACATGCTTACGATAAGTACTTAACGTACATGTTAAGAAGTTTGCAGATGGTGAAGATTGCCTTAAACCTAGAACATACAAGTAAGTTGATTCATGTAATAATCTTATGGCAAGCTCAAATTGTTCTTCGTTGATGATATTGATTGTATTTAAGATGCTTGCTACATCTCGATTCATTACTTCATTTAGTAAATTTACATTCCTCTTGTTAATAAGAGGATGTGGTTTTTCAACGCTATTTTCTTCTCCCTTAAGATCTCCCCTGATTCGCTCTTGTAACTCAGAAAAACCTGATAACTCCATTGCATAACAAAATCTTATAACAGTAGATTCACTTACCCCTATTAGCTTTCCAACGTCGGAAGCAATATGAGTTGCTATAACATTCGGGTTATCAATTATGAACTGAGCTACTTTACGTTGACCTCTGGAAAGACGGATAAACCTCTTCTTGACTTGATCACAAAAGCTCATTTTAGCACCCCCACTTTCTTTATTCGATTGTTCTATGTAAACTACACTATTTTGATTATTGATATTATCATTATTATAAATTGAATTCAATGAGTTTTCAGAAAAAACTTTAGCGCACTAAAATGGAAAAGTCGAAATTTTGTCAAAATCCAGTGAGTTCTCGATTTAATTGACTATTATATGTAATATAAATTTTTTCAAAAAACTGACTCAAGTTTTGAAACTTGAGTCAGACTAATTTACTCCAATTCTAATTGCTTTGTTTCTTTTCCTAAAAATAACACTGCAGCTGCTCCAATTAATATTGAAATACAGAATATAGTGAAAACAAAGCCAATATCATATTTTGCATTTAATAAATATCCAACTAATAACGGCCCAAAAATCCCACCAATACGTCCTACAGCTGCAGCCATACCAGTACCAGTTCCTCTAATAACTGTTGGGTACTGTTCTGGTGTGTACGCATAGAGCGCACCCCAAGCTCCTAAATTAAAGAAAGATAATAAAATTCCCGAAGTGAGGAGAACGGTAATCGTTTCTGCATTACCAAAGATATACGCACTTGCTGCTGTCCCAATTAAGTACGTAATAAGGACAAATTTTCTTCCTAATCTTTCGATGAACCAAGCAGCTGTAAAATAACCTGGTAATTGAGCTAATGTCATTACTAGTACATATTTAAAACTAGAAATTAAATCAAACCCTTTTCCTACCATTACACTTGGTAACCATAAAAACATTCCGTAATAAGAAAATACGACTGTAAACCAAAGAATCCATAACATTAGGGTAGAACGAGTATATCTTCCTTGCCAAACCCCTACGATATTTTGAAAGATAGATCGGTTTTTTGACTCCAGTTTTGCTGTAAATTGAGGAGAATCCGGTAAATGCATTCTGATATACACAGCATATAATGCTGGAATTGCAGTTAATAATAGTGCCACACGCCATCCTTCAAATGGCCAAAACTCCGCTGGAATAACAAAGTAGGAAATAATCGCAGCAATTAGCCAACCTCCTGCCCAAAAACTTTCTAATAATACGACGACTTTCCCTCGTTCTTTTGCTTCTACACTTTCAGATACTAATGTAGAGGCAACGGGCAATTCTCCACCAAGACCCATTCCAACAAAAAACCTTAGAATTAGGAATGCAACAAATGTTGTTGTCATGGCAGACAAACCACTTGCCACCGAAAAGATAATTAATGTCCACATAAAGATTTGTTTACGTCCAACCTTATCTGCAAATACTCCAAATACTAATGCACCAACTGCCATCCCAATAGAATTAATACTACCTATCCATCCCATTTGGGAAGAAGTTAAATTCCAATCCGCTGCTAAGGCTGCAATGACGAACGATAATATTCCCACATCCATTGCATCGAACATCCATCCTACGCCTGCAACACCTAATAACTTGTTTCGAGAGATTGGTGCTTTATCTATCCTTTTACTCATTCCGCATCCACCTGTCTTTACACTTGAATTTACATAAACCTACCATACATTTATTTCAATTATGTGACAAGATAAATTTTATATGTGAATAATAGTTAATTTAGTAAATGCTATTGAAAAGTACCACACCATTGAGTTAAAATGTCTCTTATACACAAACAACTGTTCATTCAGTGAGAACAAAAGGAGCTAATCGGTTATGTGGAAAGGTCTTATCGAAGAATATAAAGAATTTTTACCCGTTACTGAAAATACACCCGTACTTACTTTAAATGAGGGAAATACTCCCCTTATTCATTTGGTTAATCTTTCAAAAGAATTAGGTATTGAACTATACGGCAAAATTGAAGGAGCAAACCCAACTGGATCGTTTAAGGATCGTGGAATGGTATTTGCTGTTGCGAAAGCTATAGAAGATGGTGCAAAATGCGTTATTTGTGCATCAACTGGTAACACATCAGCTGCTGCATCTGCTTACGCTGCACGTGCTGGTATCCAATCAATCGTTGTTATTCCTAAAGGAAAAGTTGCACTTGGTAAGTTAGCACAAGCATGTATGTACGGTGCAAAGATTATTGAAATAGACGGAAACTTTGATGATGCACTTTCCATTGTTCGTCAAGTAAGTGAAACAACACCTGTAAAGTTAGTAAACTCAGTAAACCCATATCGTATTGAAGGTCAAAAAACAGCCGCATTTGAAATCGTTGATAGTTTAGGACAAGCTCCAGACTACTTATGTATTCCAGTAGGAAACGCAGGTAACATTACAGCTTATTGGAAAGGCTTTAAAGAATACAATGAAGCTAAAAATACTGGTCTCCCTAAAATGTATGGTTTCGAAGCAGAAGGTGCTGCTGCAATTGTAAAAGGTGAACCTATCTCAAATCCAGAAACTGTTGCTACAGCTATTCGAATCGGTAACCCAGCAAGCTGGAAATTTGCTGAAGCAGCACGTGACGAATCTGGAGGAATTATTGATTCTGTTACTGATGAAGAGATCTTAGAAGCGTATAAATTAATTGCACGTACTGAAGGAATTTTTGTTGAACCAGGTTCTGCAGCTTCACTTGCAGGCGTTATTAAGTCGGTTGCGAATGGAGGAATTAAAAAAGGCAGCCGAGTTGTCACAGTATTCACTGGTAATGGCTTAAAAGATCCAGATACTGCAATGAGCGTTTCAACAGTTGATTTAGTCTCTCTTCAAAACGACGAAAACCAAATTCGCCAATATATTGAGGAAATTTTATGAGTAAAAAGTGGCAAATAACTGTACCAGGAAGTACTGCTAATTTAGGACCTGGTTTTGATTCTATTGGCCTTAGTTTAAATCTATATCTTGATTTAATTGTCTCAATAGCAGATAAATGGGAGATTATTCATGTATCTGATCACCTTCCACAGGATATCGTAATTGAAGAACACTTAATTTATACGATTGCAAAAGATACTGCTGCTCGTTTTAATAAGGAATTACCTCCTTGTCGAATCGAAATGCGTAGTCAATTACCTTACGCTCGTGGACTCGGAAGTAGTGCAGCAGCGATTGTCGCTGCGATTGAGTTAGCTAACCTTGTATGTGATTTACAGTTAACGACACAAGATAAATTAAATATCTCATCTCAAATTGAAGGTCATCCTGATAATGCAACAGCTTCTGTATTAGGTGGTTTAACAATTTCACAAATGGATGAACAAGGCATTGTTGATACTATTCATGTAAGTGATATAGATGCTTCTTTTGTGGTTTTCATACCGAGAGTCGAGTTAAAAACTTCTGAAGCTCGAAAAGTATTACCAAAAGAGTTTGAGCGTGGCTATGCTGTACGTGCAAGTGCAAATGCTAACATGCTTGCCGCCTCTTTAATGTTAAAAGATTATGAGCGTATTGGACGCTATATGGAATCTGATTTGTTCCATGAGCCCTTCCGATCAAAGCTTATACCAAATTTTAACGAGATTCATTGTGCAGCAAAAGAAGCCGGTGCATTTGGTACTGCACTAAGTGGGGCAGGACCAACTGTTATTTCAATTATTCCTAACACAATTGGTGAACAGTTTGTTTTAGCAATGAAAGAACGATTCCCTACACATGAAATTATCTTAACAAAGGCCGATCACCGCGGTGTTCACGTAACAGAAGTTCTCAATGATGTTTTAGCATAAATGATTAATATAGATGTCCAATGGTTCATATATATAAACTATTGGACATCTTTTTTTCATTTTATGAAAAGAACTGTTCAAAACATCAACCTATGTTTCAACCGGTTGAAATTTGGGTATTTAATTTAAGGGGATGTATTATTTATTAAAAGATTAGAAGGGGGAATCGAAATGAAAATAGGGATTATTGGGGCATCTGGCAAAGCGGGTCTAACGATCCTACATGAGGCCAGAATGAGACATCATGATGTAACTGCCATCGTTCGTAATAAGGATACAATTCGTCATCAACATATCAACGTACTAGAAAAAGAACCATTTGATTTAACAACTCATGACTTACAACAATTTGATGTAGTCGTAAACGCTTTTGGTTCACAACCAAGTGAAGAACATCTACATGTTGAATTTGGACGCTTCCTTATCAATCTTTTAGAAGGAAGTCGCACTAAACTATTTGTAGTTGGCGGAGCCGGTAGTTTATTAATTGATGGCAATACTAGGTTAATCGATATTCCAGATTATCCTGAAGAATATAGAGAAATTGCTATTCAACAGTTACAAAATCTAATCGATTTACAAAACTCCTCTATTAAATGGACATTTTTAAGTCCCTCTGCCCTGTTCGATTCCGATGGACCCAGAACAGGCCATTACATTTTAGGTAAAGACCATCTCTTATTAAATTCCCAACATATTAGCTATGTCAGCTATGCCGATTACGCAGTAGCTGCATTAGACGAAATTGAAAGTCCAAATCATGAAAATACACGTTTCACAGTTGCCTCCGAAAATGCAACGAGCAGCTCGTAAAATCACTTCTTAGAGACAAATCAAAAGTAAATAAATGCCCTTAAAGTCATCATATGTCTTTAAGGGCATTTATTATTTATAGAACTTTGATTATTTTGAAAAAGGGATATAGTCTAAGCTAATAGCAACAAACTTAAAGCCATTACAGCCATCCCTGCTACTAATCCATAGATAGATAGGTGTGTTTCGTCATATTTTTTAGCGGCAGGTAATAGTTCATCCAACGAAATAAAAACCATAATCCCTGCAACTGCTGCGAAAACAATCCCAAACATTGTATCAGTTAAAAATGGCATTAATATTAAAAACGCGATTAATGCCCCTATTGGCTCAGCTAAACCCGATAGAAATGAGAGCTTAAAAGCTTTTATTCGATTTCCTGTGGCAAAAAATATTGGAATAGCAACAGCAATTCCTTCAGGAACATTGTGTATGGCAACCGCTATAGCAATGGCAATACCTACATTTGGATCTTGCATAGCTGACATAAATGTAGCTATACCCTCTGGAAAATTATGAATACCGATGGCTAATGCTGTGAACATCCCCATCTTCATTAATTTATCTTCTTCAATCTTCGGTGCATGTGATTGGGCATCATGTACATCCTCAACAGTTTTTACCTCATGTGGATTATTTCCTTGTGGTATAAAGCGATCAATTAGTGCTATGAACACAATTCCTCCAAAGAATCCAATTACGGTCAGCCAATACCCTTGTGTTTCCCCGTGTGCTGCTACTAAAGCATCCTTCGCTTTGACAAAAATTTCAATTAAAGAGACATAAATCATAACCCCTGCGGAAAAGCCTAATGCAACAGATAGGAATTTCTTGTTCGTTCGTGAAGTGAAAAATGCGATTAATGCCCCTACCCCAGTAGCTAAACCAGCAAAAAGCGTTAATCCTAAAGCTAACACTACATTACCTTCCATAGTTTCTAGTCTCCCCTTTTTATTATTACTAGTATTATATACTTAAAAGTTTCCTTTGTGAAACTTTTTTCACCAAAGCAACATATTATGTACAAGGAAAAGTCTTGATTAAAAACAAACCAAACACTAACCTTTAATTTCTGCGTATAAAAAAAACACCTACTGGTAGGTGTTTTAGAGTCTCAGAAAAGAGAGAAAACAATTTTTTCCGCAAGGTTTATTTCTTCTTTATGTCTACTATCTAAACTCTTTAAAAAGGCTAGTCAGCAATTTTTAAACTTGAGCGAAAGAATTAGTGTCAACAGACTAAAAACATCTACTGAGATGTGTGTCAGTGAATAAGTTAGGTATTCTATGTACGCTCGTTAGTGTTATTCTTTCTTCGTTCATACCAAGCTACACAAATGACGAACCATGTATATGCTATACACCATCCAGCAATAACGTCCGTTGCGTAATGTGCACTTGCTGCTAGACGTGATAGCCCAGTGAGTAAAGTTAAAATAATGGAAATAATCCATAAGCCCATCGTTATTTTGCTATTGGAATATGCCTTAGATAGCAAATAAGCAATAGTAAATAAGTAAAGCATTCCTATCATAGCATGACCTGATGGAAAACTAAATGAAACTATTTCACTTGCTAATTCAGGACGAGGACGGTCGACCCAATTTCTTATTACTTGGTTCCATCCCCTTCCTACGCCAATAGTCAATAGAACGAAAAGCATCCCCTTATAATTCCGCTGTTTAAGCCCTAAGACAACTAAAAGGATTAAAGCTATGACAACGATGACCATTGTTTCTCCTAAAATATGAAAACCATCTAGGAAGTCATTTCCATAAAAGACATCAGACACCCTTTGATCAAATTTTACAAAAGGAGATTTTTCAAAATTAATTAGTAATACAATAAATAAAACAAATGTAAAAACTGCTAAAATATACGATACTTTTTTCACAATTAACCTCCCCACATTTCTAAATATATTATCATAATAGTACTGATTATTAATAAGTAAGTTTAAATTTTTCTACATTAAATTTGCACAAAATTTGAGTAAAAATAAAAACCAAAAGCTTGAGTCACCCAAACCTTTGGCATCAAATTTTATTCAACTACTGTATAATTTCCATGCTCCATACTGATTACATATTCTGGTTTTGGTGGCTTTCCACCGTTTTCTTTAATCTTCGCTTTGTGTCCTGCAATATGCTCTGGGGTCTTTTCCCATGCTTTCCAAGCCTCTTCAGATTTCCAACGAATAATCATAACTACTTCTTCTTCACCACGGCGTACATTTTTCACAAGAAGCTCACGACCAATAAATCCTTCTCTTTGTTCAAGCAATGAAGGTCCTTGATCAGCCTTCTTTTTAAAACGTTCTAGAATTTTATCGGAATTCCCCTCCGTAACCGTCCATCTTCGCATTTGTACAAACATCTACAAAACTCCTCCTATAAAAAAAAGCATAACCCTTCTTAAGAACTGACATGGGTTCTAGGGGCCTGTAACATGTAACATATGTATGCATTTTCTGTTAGTCATTTTTTATTAACTTAAAAAGGTACTACTTTCTTAATGAAGGCTATCCTATTCTTAGGATAGCCTTAGATTAGAAACGTATTATTTTAATTCATCTAAAATTTCTTGAATTTTGCTAATTTCTGTTGTTGCACCGTTGCTACCGAAGTACCAAGTTGTACCATCAAGGTATACGATTTTTCCTTCTTTGTAAGCACGTGTTTTTTTAATAATATCGTTTTCAATATCAGCTTTAAGTGTTTTTACATCACTACCACTGCGGTCGATAACTAATAATACTTCTGGATCTACTGATAAGATTGACTCAAAGCTAAAGTCAGATCCATGAGAACTAGATTCGATACCTGTAGTTGCAGGGTTGAAGCCAAATGTGTTATATACATATGCAAAGCGAGAATCTGGACCATTATCAAAACCAGAAAGTTTTTTATCACTGTACATTGTCACTAACGCGTTTTCATAACCAGATGCTTTTTCTACAACTTCAGCAACTTTTGAATCTAAGTTAGCTTTTAATTCTTCTGCTTTTTCTTCTTTACCGAAGATTTGACCCGCTAAATCAATGGACTCTTTAACACCATCAATGTAATTTTCATTATCAGAACCAATGAATACAACGTTTGGTGTAATTTCTTTTAATTGCTCGTAGAATGCTGTTTGACGACCTGAGATGAAAATTGCATCTGGCTCAAGCGCCGCAACTGCTTCTAAGTCGATCTCTTTTAAAGTACCTACACTAGTGTATTCGTCTGATTCGTATTTCGATAAATTCTCTGGTAAACCAGTTCCACCTTTTGCAAGTCCAACAATGCCTTCAACACCCAATGCGTCTAATGTATCTAAGAATCCGATATCTAAAACAACCGCACGCTCAGGCATAGCTTCAAAAGTTACATCTTCAAATACTGTAGTTGTACCAGTTTCTTCGTCATCTCTTTCTCCAGTTAATGACGCAACTTTCATTGGAAATGCAGAATCTGTAGCTGTCTCACTTGCCGTTGTTTGTTCAGTATCAGCACTTTCAGTATTTGATTCTTCATCTGTACCGCATGCTGCTAAACTTAAAGCTAGTACTGCTGTTGCAGTTAGGAACTTCCATTTTTTCATTTTGTCTTTCTCCCCTGTTCTTTGTTTTCTCTAACGATAATGATTATCATTATCATTATCAACCTAATTGAAAGTATAGCATTAATAATAATAACGTCAATACTTTTTTACATTCATTTACAAGCTACTTAAAAAAATGAATTAGAAAAGCAAAGCTAACTCTACTTTTCTAAATCATTCGTTACGAATGCGAATTAAAATATACACAAATACGACAACCGTCCTGCTCCTGAACAGGAATATGCATATCATAAACCTCTTTTAAAGCGGCAGAGTTAATAATTTCATTTGTTGGTCCATCTTTTACTACACGGCCATCTTTCAATGCCACAATGCGATCTGAATAGACTGAAGCAAAGTTAATGTCATGTAGAACGATAATAACAGTTTTATCTAATTCGTCTACAAGCTTACGCAAAATTTTCATTATTTGGACAGAATGCTTCATGTCTAAGTTATTTAACGGTTCATCTAATAAGATGTATTCTGTGTCTTGGGCAATTACCATCGAAATAAATGCACGTTGTTTTTGTCCACCAGACAGTTCATCAAGATACTTATCTTGCATATCTGTTAGATTCATATACTCCAACGCTTGGTCCACATGCTTTTCATCTTCTGCATTTAGACGTCCTTTGGAATAAGGATAACGGCCAAAAGATACTAATTCACGAATTGTTAAGCGTACGTTTAAGAAATTCGACTGTTTTAAAATAGCGACACGTTTTGCAAAATCAACAGACTTCATCTTTTTAACATTACTTTTATCTAATAACACTTCACCTGTGTCGGAATCTAATAAGCGACTGACCATTGATAATAGCGTAGATTTCCCCGCACCATTCGGACCAATAAATGAAGTAATCTTTTTTGGATGGATTGTCACTGTTACATTTTCAACTACAGGTTTTTTACCAAAAAGTTTTGAGACACCTTTAATTTCTATCATCCTGCAGCCCTACTTTCTTTTAATAATAAGTAAATGAAGTAAATACCACCGATAAAGTTAATTATAACGCTAATGGTTGTGTTCAAATGGAACACATGTTGAACCAAAAACTGTCCACCAACTAAAGCAATTATACTGATTAGACTAGCTCCAGCAATTAATAAAGAATGCTTATACGTGACAATATATTGATAAGCTAAATTAGATACAATTAAACCTAAGAATGTAATAGGCCCAACAAGTGCTGTAGATGTTGCAATTAATATGGAGGATAATACCAATACTCTCAATACGATTTTGTCATAATTGACGCCTAAGTTCATCGCCGTATCACGACCTAAAGACATGACATCTAAATCGCGAAGCATTCGGCCACCATATATAAAGCATCCACCTAAAATGACTAACGAAACATATAAAAGCTCCGTCTTTACATTATTAAAACTTGCAAATAAACGAGTTTGTAAACTTAAATATTCAACCGGATCAATTATTACTTGAAGGAAAGAAACTAGACTCCCTAAAAGTGTTCCGATGATCATACCAGCTAGTAATAATAGATAAATCGGATGTTTATCTGCTCTAAATAAAAATCGATAAAGAATTAACGCAAAAATAATCATTGCGATAATTGCAACACCAAAATTAAGATAATGATTCACAACAAATATGGATGCAGAACCTAACACAAAGTAAATGACAGTTTGAACTACTTCATACATGGAATCAATACCCATAACAGAAGGTGTTAGAATTCTATTACGTGTAATTGTTTGGAACATAATTGTAGAGTATGCGATAGCTATCCCAGTAACGATCATTGCAGCAACTCGAACTAAACGTCGCGGAAAGGCATATCCAAATCCACCTTGAATATTGTAAAAAGCATATAGTAGAATAAACACTATTGCGATTATGGTTAATATGATAAATTTCGTACTATTTTTTCGCATATGCTTTCCCCCTGAACAACATCACTAAGAAGATCGCACTACCTATAACTGCGACTGTTACGTTTACTGGAATTTCATATGGATAAACAATTAAACGACTTAAAATGTCACAAATTAAAAGGAATACAATACCTAATCCAATCGTATGTGGAATAGTTTTACGTAAATTATCTCCCATATATATAGAAACAATGTTTGGCACTATTAACCCTAGGAAAGGAATAACCCCAACAGTTAGTACGACAGTTGTCGAAATAATTGAGACAAGTATTAAACCTAGATTTAAAACTGTCTTATAGCTAAGCCCCAAGTTTTTTGCAAAATCTTCTCCCATACCAGCAACAGTAAACTTATTTGCAAATATGTAAGCCAAAATAACAGCAGGTATAGCGACATATAGTAATTCATAGCGTCCACTTACAACAAGCGTAAAGCTTCCCATAAAGAATGACTGAACATTTTGTAAAATGTCAGATTCGTAACCTAGAAACGTAGTAATTGCTGAGATAATATTTCCATACATAATCCCAATTAGTGGAACGAAAATAACATCTTTGAACTTAATACGATCTAGTAGTTTCATAAATAGAAATGTACCTATTAATGCGAAGGCAAAACTGAATATTATCTTTTGGAAGTAAGCCACGTTGGTGAAGAACAACATCGAAACAACTATACCTAGTTTTGCTGCATCTAATGTACCAGCCGTTGTTGGCGATACAAATTTATTGCGGCTTAAACTTTGCATGATTAAACCAGCAATACTCATTCCTGCCCCCGCTAATATTATGGCCATTAATCGAGGAACACGACTCATTAAGAAAATTTGTGTTTTATCTGAATCCCAATCGAGAAGGTCACTCGGCTTAATATCAATCGCACCAATAAATAGCGAGATAATGGACAGAATGATGGTTGCAATAATTAACATCCATAGTCTCATCTTTATCCCCATATTCTATATATTCTATGTTTTCTCAAGTATGTAAAAATTACTGAAAATCATTCTCATCTTGAGCCTCTTCTAATTATAATCACTAAATTTTCAAAAATCAACAGCAATTGAGAATGGGTATCGTTGAAAACATCAAATATCTTATACACATAAAAAGTTAATATAAAAAGAAGGGACTCAGGATTCGAGCCCATTCTTTTTATATTAATACGCTATTTCAACTGCAGCATCGATTACTTCTTGGGTATAACGATTTCATCTACACCACCTGATATTATTAAAGGAAAGTATTTGAAACAGCTTAATACAATTTCCTTACATTATCCAACGTAAAGTCGACATTCGAATCATTCCACTTGATATTGGAAGGAAGCATTTTTTCTAAATTCTAAATATAAAAACATCAACTCGACCATAGTAGATCGAGTTGATGTTTTAGTTAATTTACTCCACGCATTGCTCTAGAAATAATTGGTGTTAGGATTAATAAAATTAAACCTAATACAATAGAAATACCACCAAGTGTACCGAAATACGTAATTTCTGTCACAGCTTCATATATTCTAACTAGCTGTGCATTAATTGCTTGGGCTGCAGCACTTGTTAAGAACCAAAGTGCCATAGTTTGCGCTGCAAATGCTGCTGGTGCAAGTTTTGTTGTTGCCGATAAACCAACTGGTGATAATAATAATTCCCCAACTACTACTAAGAAGAATGAAAGAACTAACCACCATGGGCTAACAAGTTCTGTACCACCAGACATTGAAGCTGGGATAATCATAACTAAGAAAGAAGCACCCGCAAAGAATAAAGAGATGGCGAATTTCTTTGGTGTAGACGGTTGACGACTACCAAGTTTTAACCAAACCCATGCAAAGATTGGTGCAAATACAATAATGAATAACGGATTTAATGATTGGAACCATGAAACTGGAATTTCAAAGCTTCCAATTGTTAAATCTGTACGAGTATCCGCATATGTTGCTAATATTGTTGAGCCTTGTTCTTGGATTGCCCAGAACATAACCGCAGCAATAAATAAAGGAATATATGCTAACACACGCGACTTTTCATCCGCTGTTGTTTTAGGACTGCGATACATGACAATAAAGAAGATTGTCGGTATTAATACACCAAGTGTTGTAATAATTAAACTGAAGATTGCCATTGTTAAATTACCAGTAGAGTATAAAATCACCCCAATAATTAAGATCGCAAGTATAGCAACTACAACATTTCGTAGTGTTTTCTTTTTCTCTTCTGGTTTTAGTGGGTTTGGAACTTCAATACCTGCTAAACCTAAGAATTTCTTTTGAGTAAAATAGTAAACAACTAATCCAATAAACATACCCACAGCAGCGATTGCAAAGCCTAAATGGAAGTTATATCTTTCACCGACCCAACCAATAATTAGTGGTGAAATAAATGCCCCTGAGTTAATCCCCATGTAGAAGATACTAAAACCAGAATCACGACGATTATCGCCTTCTGCATACATATCTCCAACAATTGTTGATACATTCGATTTTAGAAGCCCTGTTCCGATGATAATAAATGCCATTGAAATTAGTAGAGCTGGTAGCCCACCTGGAAATGATAAAGCTATATGCCCAATCATGATGAGAATACCACCAAAGAATACAGTTTTACGTGTACCCCAGATTCGGTCTGCAAACCAACCACCAATAATACCAGACATATAAATCAACGACCCATAAAGAGCCATAATAGAGTTAGCTGTTCCTCGGTCTAATCCTAATCCGCCATCATGTAATTCATAGTACATATAAAGGATAAGGATGGCACGCATTCCATAATAAGAGAACCGTTCCCAAAATTCTGTAAAGAATAAAGTTAATAATCCTTTAGGATGTCCAAAAAAACCTTTTTGAGGAACGGATTTGACTATTTCTTCTTTACTAAACATAAAGATTTACCCTCTTCCGTTTTATTTTTCATATTTTCCGACAATTTATATTGCAACACTAACTGTCTAAAAAACTGCATTTTATTACATTAAAGCATAATGAATGTTTTTTCAATATATTATAAAAAAGTCCGAAATTTCATTTTTTTCTCTTTATTCTCCTTATTTTATATTTATACATAAAATTTTAATATATTGAAATAATATTATATTTTAGATTTCTTATAATTCTTAATCCCTTTTACACAAAAAATGGGTAACGACATATTCATCGTTACCCACTTTTATTATTTTATAACATATTGTTCATATTTTTTATAATCAGCATCTTTAAGTTCTACCGTAAGTTTAGTGCCTTGTTCCTCATACCCAGTTTCTTTTACTTGTGCATTCGTATTTAAGTATGACACAACATCCCCTCGCTCAAAGGGAATGAGCATTTCGCATTCAACGTAGTCTGAAAACACGTGTTGACGAATCATTTCAATTAACTCATCAAGTCCTTCTCCGTCTTGTGCAGATATCCAAATATTATCCCCACTAACTAACGGATATTTCACATTCGCTAAATCCGATTTATTATAAATATATATCGTTGGTATTCCTTCAACTTCTACCTCACTTAAAGTTTTGTTTGTAACTTCCATCATAAATGGATGCTGTTCATTTGAGACATCTACAACATGTAATAATAAGTCTGCTTCCCTTGCTTCTTCCAGTGTAGAACGGAAGGCTTTCACAAGGTGATGTGGAAGCTTGCTAACAAAACCAACTGTATCTGTCAGTAGGAATGTCTTTTTATCTGGTAATTCAATATTTCGAACAGATGTATCAAGAGTTGCAAATAGCATGTTCTTTTCCAATACCTGTTTATTATCCTCTTGTCCAACTTTAGTAAGTAGACGGTTCATTATTGTTGATTTTCCTGCATTTGTATACCCAACTAGAGATACAACAGGAACTTGATTTTTGCGACGTTTTTTCCTTTGCGTCTCTCGAATACTTTTTACGACTTCAAGATCTTTACGAAGTTTTGCAATTTGATCTTCAATTTTTCGTCTATCCAATTCTAACTTCGTTTCCCCCGCACCACGGTTTCTAAATCCTCCCCCAGTGCCACCACCTTGACGTGAAAGGGATGCATGTAGACCAACTAGTCGAGGTAGCATATATTGAAGTTGTGCTAATTCGACCTGCATTTGTGCTTCTCTCGTTTTAGCACGTCGATCAAAAATATCTAATATGAGCATTGTACGATCAATTACTTTACACTCCAAGTCGTGCTCTAGGTTTCGAATTTGAGAAGGAGATAACTCATCGTTGAAAATTACAAGGTTCGCATCAGTCTCTTCTATATAATGTTTAATTTCCTCGATTTTCCCAGTTCCAACATAATGAGAAGGATTTACCCTTTCTAAGTTCTGTGTAACACTACCGATAACTTCCACATCTAATGCTTCAGCTAAGTTTTCTAATTCTTCCATGGAATAATTAAAATTAGAATCATTTTGTAAATTCACACCAATTAAAATCGCTTTTTCAATAATTGTTTCTATTTCTTGCAAATTCGTCACTAAGATACCTCCTTGTTTGAACAAACAACTTTAACAGCATATTCTTTTAGCTGATAAAGTACCAATTTCGTTTTCCCTCGTTACAGAATAGAGAAATTCAAATTTAAAATAGAGATTTCAATCCATCGTATCATATATTATATGCTTTATTATCATTTCAATTACGTCATTAGTGAATTCAGCAAAACGCTTGAAAAGAATTCAGTAGTCCAAAAAAATGTCCCAATAGCTTGTTTGACAAGCTGTTGAGACATTTTTTGGTTATTTTTCTCTTTCAGAATTCAATAATTCTAATGTGTCATTGAATTCTTTTTCAATTTCAGTATTTGGTTTATAAGTGATCAAACTTACAATTACCGCTAAAATTAAGTTAATAATGAATCCAGGTACAATTTCATACAATACATCAGTTAATGCAGATTGCCCCCAAACAAATGCGACAACTGCGCCGACAATCATACCGACTAACGCCCCAATATTAGTGAGTTTTTTCCAATATAGAGCAAGTAAAATGGTTGGTCCAAATGCTGCACCAAATCCAGCCCATGCAAATCCTACCAAGTCAAGGATTGAACTATTTGGATTCCAGCCTAAAATTGCCGCAACGATTGCAACTATAAGTACTGCAATTCGCCCTGACATCACATAATGCCGATCGGATGCTTCTTTTTTGAATAGCGCTCTATACATATCTTCTATTAATGCAGAAGAAGTTACAATTAGTTGAGAAGAAATTGTACTCATAATTGCTGCTAAGATAGCTGCTAGCATAATCCCCGCAACAAATGGGTGAAATAATATTTGCCCCATAACGATAAAAATGGTTTCTGGATCATCGATTGTTCCACCATTTTGTTGGAAGTAAGCTAATCCAACAAGTGCAGTCCCAATTGCTCCAGCTAAACTTAATATCATCCAGCCAATTCCGATACGACGAGCTTGCTTTGTTTCTTTTACGGATTTAATGGCCATGAATCGCACAATAATATGTGGCTGCCCGAAATATCCAAGCCCCCAAGCTACAGATGATATAATTCCTGCTGCAGTTGCTGTTGAAGCAAATAAACTAAACTGCTCTGGATTGACCGCCTTTATAGAATCAATCGTCTCACCAATACCGCCCGTAAAGAATATTCCAATAGTCGGTACCAATACTAATGCTAAGAACATGATTAGGCCTTGTAAAAAGTCTGTATAACTAACTGCTAAGAATCCACCAAATAAAGTATAACCAACCGTCACAACGCTAACGATTATTAATCCGGTATGATAATCAAACCCAAAAGAACTTTGAAAAAATTTTCCTCCGGATACCATCCCTGATGATACATAGAATGTAAAGAAAACTAAGATAACAATACCTGAAACAATACGGATTAATTTCGTATTATCACGAAGACGGTTATCTAAGAAACTTGGTATTGTAATAGAATCCTTTGAGATTTGTGTATAAACACGTAAACGAGGTGCAACCAAATACCAGTTTAACCAAGCACCAACAGTTAAGCCGATTGCGATCCATGCTTCTACTAACCCAGCTGCATAAATTGCCCCAGGTAAACCCATTAGTAGCCAACCAGACATATCTGCTGCCCCAGCACTTAACGCAGTAACGGCAGGACCTAAATCCCGTCCACCTAGCATATAATCATTTAAATTAGTAGTTTTTCTATATGCAAACCAACCAATAATAATCATAGCAAGCATATAAATAATAATCGCGAGTAATTGAAATGCGTGATCGGACATCCCTTATCCCCCTTTTGCTTATTCTCAAGTAATGAAATAGAGCTTAAATTTAGTAATTATAAGCAGTTTTAGAGATACGCTACTTCATTTTAATCTAATTTAACATATTTCATTAATTAGGTGACTAATAATTTAGAAAAAAATGATATTTCAATAACTTTATATTTTAATAAAACATACTGTTTCCACCAAAGAGTGAATTTAACACTTCATTTAATAGCTATGTTACACTATTGCCATCAATTATTAGAAAAGGCTGATACCCATGGACTTCGAACAAATGAAAGAAGAATTTTTAAACCTTATTAATCGTAAAGAGCTAGTCAATGCTACGATTAGTCAACCTCGTCAAAAATCAAATGATTTAAAACGTGTAAAGTTAAAACCTATAGAACTAAAGGGCATCTATCATATTCAAATTGAATATCAATTTGAACGAATTCTAAAACATGAAAATGTCACACTTGAAAAGTTCTTAGATTCTTTCAATCATTTATTACTAAATTTCCGTCAAATACATGCACAATTTTTAGATCAATCTATCCAAATACAGCTTTCAAAGAAAAATAAAGTGTTTTGGAAAACTGAAAAGGTCAGTACCACAAAAGAAATTAATCTTTCTCACAATCGAAAAAAGAATTATTTGTTAGATGAAACTACTCCTTATCCTTTTTTAATTCGCCTTGGTGTTCAAACGGAAGAAGGGAAAGTAAAAAAACAAAAGTTCGATAAATTTCGCCAAATCAATCGGTTTGTGGAATTTATCCATGATTCACTAGATTATCTTCCTAAAGATCGACAAATTCGAATTCTTGATTTTGGATCTGGAAAGTCCTATTTAACCTTTGCTTTATATCACTATTTAAAAGTAGAAAAAGGACTTGATATTCGAGTAACAGGACTAGATTTAAAAAAGGAAGTCATTGAGGAATGTAACCAGATTGCTCGTGATTTACAATATGAACAACTAGAATTTTTAGTAGGAGACATAAATGACTACAATGATGAAAACTCTGTAGATATGGTAGTTACTTTACATGCATGTGACGTTGCAACAGATATGGCATTAGCTCGAGCTGTTAAATGGGGAGCAAAAGTAATTCTAAGTGTTCCTTGTTGTCAGCATGAACTCAATCAACAGCTTCAATCACCAGCATTAGAAATCATGACCCAACATGGCTTAATAAAAGAGCGATTCGCATCACTGGCAACTGACTCCATCCGAGCAGAAATTCTAACAATTATGGGATATGAAACGCAGATATTAGAATTTATCGATATTGAGCATACACCAAAGAATATCTTAATTCGTGCACACTTCAATGGTAAAAAACCAACTGTTACTCAATTGGAGCGCTACCATGCATTTACTCAATTTTTATCAGCTAAGCCCTTCTTAGAAAATGAACTAAAAGATATTTTTAAAAACATCTCTTCATAAAATGGAACCTAAATGGCAAGTATATATAAAATAATGATTTACATTGATTCGCTTGTCACTCCCATCCATTTTTATACAATATTATTATGTAATGGAGCCTTATATTACAGCAATGTAAATTTTGTGTGTTTCGAGTTAAATAATGTATAGATTTAAGAAATATTTTGTTATGATTATTGAGGTTTTAGTTTAACTTTTAAATATACATGTATACCAGGGGGCAATTCCATGTTTAGTTCAAGAAAACCGGATCCATTTTTCTTATCTTTACACAAGATAGCAGAAAATATGAGAGAAGCTGTTTATTATGCTAAGGATTTCAAAATCGATTCTGTAGCTGATTTAAAAGAGCTTAGCGTTAAAATGAAAAAATATGAAACAGATGGTGATCATCTAATTCATGAGCTAATCGTAATGTTAAATAAATCCTTCATGACGCCAATCGAACGTGAAGATATCTTATCTCTAGCTAATAAAATGGATGATGTTTTAGATGGAGCAGAACATTGTGTAGCACACTTTGAAATGTTCTCGTTCATTGATATTGATGAGTCCATGGAAAAATTCTTCTATTATATTTCAAAAAGTGCTGATGAAATTGTATCTGCTACTGACCTTTTGAACAAAAAAGATTTAGTTTCAATGCGCAAGCATATTATCCTTATTAAAGACTATGAACGTGAATGCGACGAAATCTCTCGTTCATCAACAAAACAATTGTTCTTAAAAGAAAAGGATCCAATTCGTTTAATTAAAATGCGTGACATCTACGACCAACTGGAAGAGATTGCTGACTCATGTCAAGATGTAGCGAATACTTTAGAAACAATTATTATGCGTAACGCGTAGATCAGGAGATTTTTAAATGGACACTATCTTAATACTGACAATATTAGTCGTAATATTTGCTTTAGGTTTCGACTTTATTAACGGTTTCCATGATACAGCAAACGCAATCGCTACTTCTGTGTCTACTCGTGCATTACCTCCGCGCGTTGCTGTATTATTAGCTGCTGGAATGAACTTTATCGGGGCAATTACATTCGTTGGTGTGGCAAAGGCTATTGCCAAGGATATCGTTGACCCTTTCGCACTAAATACTACAGCTGATGATACAACTGGAACAATCGTTATACTAGCAGCTCTATTATCTGCTGTTATTTGGAATTTAGTTACATGGTACTTTGGAATTCCATCAAGTTCTTCCCATACATTAATTGGCTCTATAGCTGGTGCTGCTATCGCTGCAGCCGGTTTTAATATTTTAAATTATAGTGGGTTTACTAGTATCTTAATCGGCTTAGTTACTTCACCATTTATAGCATTTTTTATGGGTTATATCTTTATGTCTTTCTTTAAAGTACTATTTAAAAACCAGAATTTATACAGAACGAATAAAGGATTCCGTATTCTACAAATTATTACAGCTGCCATACAATCATTCACGCACGGTACTAATGATGCTCAAAAAGCTATGGGGATTATTACAATGGCATTGATCGCATCTGGTTTACAATCGACAGATGAGGTTCAAGAATGGGTTCGTATTGCCTGTGCTATTGCTATGGGGCTAGGTACTTCCATTGGTGGTTATAAAATCATTAAAACAGTTGGCGGTAAGATTATGAAGATTCGCCCAGTTAATGGGGTTGCAGCTGACTTAGCATCTGCCTCTATTATTTTTGGAGCAACTCTTGTCCACTTACCGGTATCAACCACACATGTTATCTCATCTTCAATCATGGGGGTAGGTTCTGCCCAACGTGTAAAAGGAGTTAACTGGGCGATAGCTCGTAAAATTGTCCTAACATGGATTATTACGATGCCTATTTCAGCAGTAATGGCTGGAATCATTTACTTTATTTTAAATTTAATTTTTAAATAAAAATTAGGAGATGTCTATGCTAAAGACAACTCCTTTTTTATTTAAGCTAACGATTAAAGGTATGATATTAAAATTCACTTTAAATAGGTATTATTATTTTCTAGCACATACGGGATAGAAAGTGCTGCTTCCCCGTTAATATGTTTGGGTTCATAGGTTGCAAAGAAAATTTCCATTATAACTACAATTAGTAAACACACCATAATAATAAATCCGACGAAGTAAATTGCTACTTTTTTTCCGTTCATGTTAGCTACTCCTTTATTTTTTCTTCCTGAATCCCTCTTCTAGCAAATATTCTACTGCTGCTTCACGAGTGCCAAAAGTCTCTTCTAAATTATCTTGATAATAAATATTCCAATCTCTCAAATGATGTCTTAACTCTAATGTCACTCCATCTCGAGAACTCCATTTTTCAATTACCGGTATATCTAAGTCTTCAGATAAGAAATTAATAGCATCTTGAATAATCTCACGTAATTCTAACTCACTAAAGTCACGTATATTCACTAAACCTTTATCATTGGCAAGTTTCTCATACTTTAATAGATCTCCTACATAAACGAAACCATTTCCATTGGGATGTAATTTCTCAACCACAATGGTTTTTTCATATAAACTCTCTTCAAAGTGATAGTTGACGCGATTCATAGAAATTTCCTTTTTCGTTAGTTCTGGAAATGATTCAATAATTGATTGTTTTTGTTCAAATGATAACATGTATATAATGAGCTCCTTTATTTTCCTAATCGATATACTTATTAATTTTTCTATTCTTGTTTTACAATACACTAAAATGAAACACAGTACACCATTTTTGGTATACTGCGCTCTTTCGTTCTCATTTTAAACTGATTTGGTTGCGGCCTCTTTAATCTTCTTCCGCTCTTCATAAATATTTTTTACGATGGCTTTTATTACTGCATAGGTAGGAATCGAAATAATGATGAAAATAAAACCACCAATATTGCCAGCTGCTAATACAATCGTAATAACGGTTAATGGATGGACATCAAGTGATTTCCCCATAATATTCGGCGTTACCAAATTACTTTCAATTTGTTGTGCTACTAACGTAATGACTGCTACCCATACTACCAAAATCGGGTCTTGTATAATCGCGATTACTAGTGCAGGTGCTAAAGAAATCCATGGTCCGATAAACGGAATCATATTCATAAAGAAAGCAAATATTGCAAGTAACAAAGCATAATCTAAATCGATGATTAAGTACCCTATATAAATCATCACAGCTAGGATAAAACTAATTAGAACCTGTCCTTGAACATAATTTCGTAAAACATTATCAATATCAGCTAGTGTCTCTTTTACCCAAGTACGTTTTTCGCCAGTAAAGATATTATAAATATTAGGTGCAAATTTTTCATGATCTTTCAACATGTATATAAAGAAAAATGGAACTAAAATCAATGTAAACGTTGCTGAAACTGTCCCACTAATGATATTTACAATATATTTACTACCTGTCATCATAATCTGTTGAATAGAGCTGGAAACCGAATTTACAAAACTCTCAACCTGTGGTGGCAAACTATCCTTATTTTTCTCAACAAAGTCCGCTGCATCCATTATTTTATCTTCAATATACGGTGCATTTTTCACAAGATTATTGACCTGATCCGTAATCGGATTTCCGATTAATAACAATATCCCAGTTACGATACCTGCTAACAATAACAAAATCGTAAGTATACTTGACCACCTTGGTGCTCCCCACTTTTCCATTATTCTCTGTAATGGCTCAGAAATATAGTAAAGGACTCCCCCTAATAACATTGGGATAAAGATTGTTTTAACAATAATATAAAGTGGACTTAATATCCAATGTATTTCAACTACATATTTAATAATTAAAAGTGCAATAATCATTCCAATTCCCACTTGGAACCAGACTTTTTTAGTCAATAAAATCACCTCTTTCCACATTGTTTCATTGAAAATAATTTCCTATTCACCCATTATAGACTAAATTTATTTTAATGTATGGAAAGTATCCTCGTATACAAAAAACTCTCGGAAATTAGAGCTTCCGAGAGTTTTCTATTTAACATTTATAAACTCGCATCATCTACGGAGTTTAAATATTCTTCAATTGCATCTATAACGGACTCTACACAACCATCATCAAAAGGAGAGATTAACCCCGCTTCTTTTACTAGTTTTGTAAATGACATAGAACCTCCTAACCCACAAAGGTGAATGTAGTCTTTCCACGCTGATTTAAAATCTTCTCTAGAACGTTTCCAAAATTGGAAAGCACACACTTGAGCAAGTGTATAATCAATGTAGTAGAACGGACTAGCATAGATATGACCTTGACGTTGCCAGAAGCCACCTAGTTCTAGATATTCATACCCATCATAATCACGATGTGGCAAATATTTTTCCTCAATTTCTTTCCATACTTGTTTACGCTGAGCTTGAGTCATTGCTGGATTTTCATATACCACATGTTGGAACTCATCAACTGCAACCCCATAAGGAAGGAATAACAACCCACTTGATAAATGGGAGAATTTATATTTTTCTGTTTCTTCTTTAAAGAATAATTCCATCCATGGCCATGTGAAGAATTCCATGCTCATCGAATGGATTTCAGCAGACTCATAAGTAGGCCATAAATACTCGGGGATTCCAATATTACGGCTTGAATATACTTGGAAGGCATGTCCTGCTTCATGTGTTAGGACATCAATATCCCCTGACGTACCATTAAAGTTTGAAAAAATAAATGGCGAGTCATAATTCTCAATGAACGTGCAATAGCCACCACTTTCTTTTCCCTTTTTGGCTTCTAAATCCATTAACTCACGATCAATCATATAGTTGAAAAACTCTCCTGTTTCTGGTGATAGCTCTTCATACATTTTCTTACCGTTCGCTACAATCCAATCTGGATTCCCTTGTGGCTTCGCATTACTTGATAAAAAATTCAGTCCTTCATCATAATACTTAAAGTCATTAATACCGATTCGTTTCGCTTGTCTTTCATATAACTTCGTTGCAACCGGTACAATCAAATTACGCACTTGATCTCGATAACCTGCTACCATTTCTGCATTATAATCAATGCGGTTCATATTAACGTAGCCTAATTCTACATAATTTTTATACCCTAATGTCGTAGCAATTTGATGACGTAATTTTACTAGTTTATCAAAAATGTCATCAAACTTTTCACTATTTTCATTGAAGAAATCAAAGCGTGCTTTCATCGCTTCTTTTCGAACTTCGCGATCAGTAGATTCCCCATATGGAGTAAGTTGAGCAAGTGTTAACGTTTTTCCATCAAACTCAATTTGTGCTGAGGCAACGAGTTTATTATATTCTGAAACAAGTTTGTTTTCCTGTTGCATTAATTCAATTACCTCTGGAGAGAATGCTTTAATTTGATTTTCCGCTAAGGCAAATAGTTGTGTTCCCCATTTTTCCTCCAATTGTTTTCGATACGGCGATTGAACAAGCTCTTTGTAATACTCAAATGAAAGCTCTTCAAATTGAGGCTCCATATCATCTAAAACATCACGTTCTTTTTGATAAAACTCATCATTCGTATCGATTGAAGCTCGAATGTATACGATATTGGCTTGCGTTGAGAAGTCATTACGATATTCATTAATTTTTTCAATTACTTCACTTTGTGTCTCAACTGAATCTGCATTTTTAAATTGAACAATCAAAGCTCTTACTTTCTCTTTTATATCATCTAAATCAGGTCTTTTATATTCATAATCTTTAAAAGTTACCATTGTCTTTCACACCTTTCAAATATTTAGCAATCCGAAGTTTACTTTTCTATTATTAACCATTTTATTCAGAAGAGCAACTATTCAGATAATTGTTTGTGGGTATGGATATCAACTAAAAGAACACATTTATCTAGTTTATAAATGTGCTCTTTCCTAATTAAAATTTAAATTTATTAATTTCTGTAATCATTTCCTTAGATGTTGCATCTAGCAAATGAACCACTTCTTCTAGTTTTTGAACCATCTCTACTTGTACATCTGAAGAAACCGCTACTTCCTTAGTTTGACTTGTTGTATGAATGACAAGTTTATGCATTTCTTCTGTAGATGCTAAAATTTCTTGTGAGCTAGCGGACATTTGCTCTATAACTGCTGAATCATCTTGTATCTTAGCATTCACATCCATAACAACCGTTAAAACTTGTTGTAAATTGCCACCAATTTCAGTAACAGATTGATTTCCAACTTTCACTTTTTCGGTGCTACTCTCCATCTCTACTAACGCTTTCTCACTTATTCGTACAAAGCTTTGTAGATAATCTTGAATATCCTTCGCGGAGCTTCTTGACATTTCTGCCAGTTTTCGTACTTCATCCGCTACAACAGCAAACCCTTTACCTGCCTCCCCTGCTCGAGCAGCTTCAATTGCAGCATTTAATGCTAGTAAGTTTGTTTGTTCAGCTATGCTAGTAATAACAGAAACCATTTCCTTAATCGAGTTGAATTTTTCACTCATTTCTTTAACATATTCTTCCGTATGTAAAACAGACTTTTCTACATCCTGAATCTGAGTGATAACATGTTTTGCATGTACAACACTTGTATCAACTAAATTTGTCATATCGGTCGATGCTTCTGCAATATCCGATGTTGAATCAGCTAAACGCTGGATACCAATCGTCATTTCATTCATTGCATGATTCACTTCATTATTACTCGTCTCCTGTTGATCACTACTCGACGCAATTTCAACAATACTCGAAGCTATAATTTGATTTGAATTTGAAACTTGTGAAGCAGTAAGATCTATATCTGTTACAGCTTTTACTAGATTTTCAGATTTTTTATGTAGGTTTCCCAAGGAAGCCGATAAGTTCTTAAGGGTCTCAGAAAATGTATTAGCAAAAAGAGTAATCTCATTATTTTTCTTTAATTTCAAAGTAGAAAGTGTATCGTTTACTCCTTTTAAATTCCCTTCAGCAAATTTCTCAGACGCTTCTTTTAAAGCATTTAATGGTTTCAATGTATTATTTATATAACGTTGAGTAATGAACAAGCCGATTATTATTATCAATAAAAAGAAAATCGAAACTTTTGGAACAGTATCTTTTGATACTTGCGAACTTACTGCATCTACATAGGATGCATCAATATCTACCCCAAGAAATGCAACCACTTCTCCATTAGTATCTTTCACTGGAATCGTACCTGATATATACTCACCATAATCACTGCTTAGTAAATCTGAGTGGTAAGAACCTTCTTTCAATACCTTTTGTAAATCCTCAACTGTTGTGGAGCCTGATGGGTCACCTAAAGCGGCAGCATTTTCAGTTTCACTAGTCGGCATTCCATCTACTAAAAAGGTAACCTCCTCGTCCCCTTCTTTCGGCACAGCATAGGTATAAGCATAAAGCACTCCATTAATTTCTCTTAGTTCATTTAATTGTTCTCTTAATTCCCAATAGAGATCATTCTCAGCTGGATTTGCTGCTAATTCTTTATACTGCTCAACATCGATGAAATTTACGATATTCTCAGCTATTTGTATTGTTCTATCTCCAACGGTTGCCTTAACAGATTCCTTGGAGTTGTAATTTAAAGTTACGACATACATACCTAATAGGATAATAAATATTATCACTATTAATAAGAGAATTTGTGTTGATAACTTTTTTTCTTTTTTCATTCTGGAGATCCCCTCTTTAATTCTTGTAAACTGAGATTTTATTTTTGATGTAGAGGCGTTTCCCTATTCCCTTTTGGGGCTCTTCCGGTCTTGTTTCGTCGTAGAGACCCACTCTCTTCTACCTTTTAGGGCTCTTCCGGTATAAATGCCAATTTAAGGACGTACAAAAACGCTCGTTTAACCGTGTACATTTTTGATCTCCAGTGTATATTACAACTTTACATGGAGGGGCGAGCATGATAGCCTTGTTCGGTCAGCCAGCCCTTGTAATTGCTGGCT
>DATMGC010000052.1:0-20285 GCA_035555915.1 Ureibacillus sp.
ACCAACAAACACCATATGGCCAGTAGCTTGAAGTTCTTCTGGAATCACTTTATATAAATACTCAATTGCTCCAAGGAAAACGATTGCAAAACAAATTCCGTGCAGAACTTGAACGATTAATAACATGGATGGATCATTGACGAGTGCGGTCAGGATCCATCTTACACAAAATAAAGCCGATGCAATAATAATATATATGATTGGATTAGAGGCGCGAAACCATCTTGCACTTAGGAAGAAAAGAAGCGCTTCACTTGATACGCCAATAAACCAAATCCAGCCGACTAACATCTCGTTACCGCCTATTTCAAACAAATATAAGCTAATAAACGAATCATTTGTTCGATGTGTCAGCATAACAAGAGCAATCAAAAGAAAGAATGCAACTAATGTTGGATCCTTAAAAATCAAGCCGATATCCTTGTAATTCACTTTTTTTGTTCCTGCTTTTACATCAGATAAAACCAATGATAATAAGCAGGTTATTATTGCTAAAGTTGTTATAGGGATCACTAAAAATTCAATCCCGAACATTGAAAGCAGATAGCCGCTAAGTAACGCAACAAGCGCAAACCCAATTGAGCCCCACATTCTTATAGAACCAAATGTTACAGAATGCAGCTGAGATTGCCTTTTTGCCAGATTATCAGCTAACGGGTTCACTGGTGAGAAAAAGAAGAAAAAGAATGAACCAGCTATGATAATCCATAAGAATGAGTCAATTTTGAATAACCAAATCACACTTGCAACAAAGCCAAGTAAACAAACAAATAAAACCTTTTTAACAGTTTTGTATTTATCACTTGCATATCCCCATAGTGGCTGAGCAATTAACCCAACTAATGGACCAATTGCTAAAAACCAGCCAATTTGCGAACTAGAAAATCCCTTATGCTGAAAATAAATCGGTAAAAAACTCACAACCATGGAGCCGATCGCACTGACAAAAAACATAAATGTACGTAATGGAAGAAGGGGTTTTTCTGTCATCTCATTATAATCCTTTTATATTATTTAATTACAAGTATAAGAAACCGTTTTCTCAATTAAGCAATAAATTCCATTCAAGCATGAAGCGTTAGGACATGTAATTTATTTATGTTTAGAAAATTAAATAAACATTGTAAAAATTAAAATGAATAAGATATAACCTTTGGACAAGAATACCATAAAATCATTATTTTAGGAATATTCAAATATTGATAATTATGTAAAGAAACTAGAAACTTTAACATCTGAAAAACTTTTTATTCATTCATAATTAAAACAGATTTCAAGGCTCATAGATATTTCTTCTTTAATCTAAGAGCCATGATAAATTCTTACAGAATGAACTTAGACTGGAAGAATAAGTGGAAAAACCTCTAGCTGTACAGCAGGCTGTTCTTCTATATTTTATTCATAAGGTTCATCAAACATTCGGTCTAATAGAAGGAATGCAGAGGTATTAAAAGCACGCTGATCAGCCTGAGTGGCTAGAAGCGGAAGCTTTAACACCAACACCTAGTATATAATTTTATTTTCTGGACAATAAAAGAGCCGCCAGAAAATCTCAGACGGTTCTTTTATTGTCATATCTTAGTAAAGCCATCTGTAGCTTGACACTGAACGCTGGAAATTCCATTACATCAAAAACTTTATCTTAATAAATTTACGTTTACCTACTTGAACGATTAATCCGTCTTTAACCGTTATAGATAATGTTGAATCCTCCACTTTATTCCCATCGAGCTTAACTCCCCTATTTCCGATCATTCTTCGTGCTTCACTTTTAGAATTCAACAGCTTTAATTCAACAAGTAAATCTATGATCGATACTTCCTGATTACCTTCCCAAATGACAACCGGTATATCTTCTGGCATTGTTCCTTTTTGAAACACAGACACAAATTGGTTTTCTGCATTTTCTGCCGCGTCATTTCCGTGGTACATTCGGACAATTGTTTTAGCAAGCAGCATTTTTGCGTCTCTTGGATGTAAAATACCGTTTTCTAGCTCTTCTTTCAGTTTTTTGATTTGATCTGGTGTAAAATCTGTAATTAGTCCAAAGTATTTATTCATTAATTCATCCGGAATTGACATTGCTTTACCATACATTTCTTGTGGACTTTCATCAATCCCGATGTAATTTTTCTTAGATTTGGACATCTTCTCAACACCATCAAGCCCCTCTAACAATGGCATAAGAATAGCCACTTGCTTTTCCTTCCCAAACTTTTCTTGAAAGTGTCTTCCCATTAAAATATTAAAATTCTGATCTGTTCCACCTAATTCGATATCATTTTCTAAAACAACCGAATCATATCCTTGCATTAAAGGATAAAAGAATTCGTGCAGTGATATCGGCTTGTTAAAAGCCATTCGCTCTTCAAAATCATCTCTTTCTAAAAGTCTTGCTACCGTTATTTTTCCTGCTAATTGAATGACATCTTCGAAATTTAAATTAGACAACCACTTGGAATTGTAGTGTAATTCCACCTTTTCCATATCGATAACTTTTGCAAATTGCTCAAAGTATGTTTTAGCATTATGCTTTACCTCTTCATCTGTCAGCTGTTTTCTAGCAACTGATTTACCTGTTGGGTCACCAATTTTCCCTGTAAAATCGCCGATAATAAGCTGGATAATATGTCCATTTTCTTGGAATTGTCTCATTTTATTTAGAACCACCGTATGACCAAGGTGAACATCAGGTGCTGATGGATCTAAGCCTAATTTAATTTTTAATGGTCGATTTTCAACAATTGACTTAGCTATTTTGGCTTCTAATTCTTCAGTGGGGATCATTTCCTGTACGCCCTGACTGTATATTCCAAGTTGCCTTTTTACTTCTAATGATTGTTCTTTTGTTAACTTCATTTTACTCATTATTATGACTCCTCCTATTTTTGAATACTAAAAAACCACATCCCTAAAAAAGGGACGTGGCTTGACTATTTCACGCGGTACCACCCTTGTTGAAGAATCATATTCTTCCGCTCAATCGTTAACGGTTCAACCGTTCTTTGCTGCTATTAGCACCAACAAAGAAAGCTCAAGGAATGTAATTCGTGTTATCTATGTATCGATTCACACCAACCATCGACTCTCTGAAAACAGTGAGATAACGACTACTGCTTTTCCTATCTTCGCTTTTAGCTTATTAAAATTTATTTTCCCTAACGACTCTTCTTAGTAAATTTGCCATCGATACTTGTTCTGACACACTTAAACTGGAAACAATATCAACTTCACCTGTATGGAAACGTGGATACAACTCCTCTATCACTTTCTTCCCTTTATCAGTTAACAAGACAAACGTTTTTCTACGGTCTTTGTCATCAACTTTGCGATAACACAGTTCTTTTCTTTCTAGTGTGTTTGTGATGTTACTTATTGTTGCTTTTGAAACACCAGCTGATTCAGCAAGTTTTTTCGTTTCGAGAGAGTCCCATATCCATAGATCATAAAGTATTGAAAATGAGGTCCACGAAAGACCGTATTCTGATAGTATTTCCTGCTCCATTTTATTTTTCAAACCTTGTGCTACTCTATAGATATTCGTTACAACCGCAATAGCTTCCAAATTAAGAGAATCTATTGGTAACTTTGTTAAAGAGCTGATTGTATCGACCTCATCTTGTAATAACTCTCCATCTTTATTATAGATATGAATAGTAACTCACCTGCTTTTCGAATCTAATCGTTAGCTATGAAACGATTTTAACGAAAAATAATAATTTCTGCAAGCACAAAATAAAAAAATCCCTCATACTCGTTGTATGAGGGATCTACCGCTTATTTAACTTGAGCTTTATGTTCCGACACAACAATGGCTTGCTCTTGTGCAAGCAGGCACAATTCAGCAGCTTTAAAGGCATGAGCCTGTGTCATCGCTGATTCCGTTCTGTTCAAACAATCCAGAATTAATTGCCCGAAGAACGGATATCCAACTTTACCTGATACATTGAAATGTTGTTCTCCGTCTTTATTAACTAAATAAACATGATTACCGTTTTGTTCTCTTGCAAGATCAACGTATTTGCGAATCTCAATTGTTCCTTCAGTTCCAATAATAAAGGTTCTTCCGTCTCCCCATGTACTTAATCCATCAGGTGTAAACCAATCTACACGGAAATAATTCGTAGCACCATTATCTCCAACCAGTGTAGCATCTCCATAATCATCCAGCTCAGGATATTCACTATTATGATAGTTGGCTATTTTACTATGCAAAACCTTTGCATCCTGACAGCCGGCATAAAATAAAAATTGCTCAATCTGGTGACTGCCTATATCGCATAAGATTCCGCCGTATTGCTCTTTCTTAAAAAACCAATCTGGCCGGCTTGCTGCATTTAATCGGTGTGGACCAAATCCGGTAACTTGTATAACACGACCAATAGCCTCACTCTCAATTAGCTCTCCGGCGAAAACCGCTCCTTCGACATGAAGACGCTCACTGTAATAGACCATATACTTCTGTCCGGTTTGCTCGACTACTTCTTTTGCTTCTTCCAATTGTTTCATTGAAGTGAAGGGTGTTTTATCTGTGAAATAATCTTTTCCTGCTTTCATCACTTTAATTCCAAGTTCACTGCGTTTAGAAGGAATTGCCGCTCCTGCTACAAGCTTAATGTCTGGATCAGATAAAACTTCATCCAGCGACTCAGCAGGCATTACTTCTGGAAATACCTTAACAAATTGAGCTACTTTTTCAGGATCAGAGTCATATACCCACTTTAATGTAGCACCTGCTTCCATTAATCCATTGCACATCCCATATATATGACCATGATCAAGACAGGCTGCAGCAAATTGAAATTCTCTTTTTTCGACGACAGGATTTGGTTTTCCTTTTGGTGCATAGTTCATACCATCTTTTGACACAATGATTCTCCTCTCTTAATGTGTTCCCGACACATCTAAAGTCATTTTTGTTACATTCTTTTTTTGGAAAGTAGATTGGTTTATTTTTTCTTGCAGCTTCTCATAAAAGAGATCCGCATCAATTGGCAATTCTACAGGCTCGTTTAACCATGAAGATAAATAGATCGCATTTGAAATCTCAAGACCTTTAATTCCCTCTTCACCTGGTGCCAATAACGGGGTGCCTTTTGAAATTGAATCAATCCAGTTTTGAATAATCCCTTGATGATCAGTGCTATTCCCCTCTATTGGGACATCAATTGTCCAGCATTCTGGACTTCCAAATCCACCTTTATATGTCGCGTTAAATTCACGTTCTGATTGAGTTAGGCGATAAAAGGATAGGTTATTATTTTCAACCACCATTTTTCCCCGATCACCGACAATTTCAAAACGATTTGTGCCTGGCGCTTCACCTGTTGATGTAATAAATACACCTGTTGCACCATTTTCATATTCTACGTATGCCGTAATATCATCTTCGACTTCAATCTCATGGTATTTTCCATTATGACAAAAGGCGTGTACTCGCTTTGGCATTAGCCCTGTTGTCCACTGCCACAAATCCAGCTGATGTGGGGCTTGATTTAATAATACTCCTCCTCCCTCACCTTGCCAGGTTGCCCGCCATTCACTTGAATCATAATAACTTTGAGAGCGGTACCAATCTGTAATAATCCAATTTGTACGTTTTATCTCACCCAATTCACCGGACTGTATAAGGCTTCGTAATTTTTGATAAATCGGATTTGTCCGTTGATTATACATGATACTATAGACTTTTCCGCTCTCTTTTGCTGCTTTGTTCATCTCTGCTACATCTTTTGTATAAACACCTGCTGGTTTCTCAATAAGCACATGCATTCCTTTGGAGAATGCCTTGATTGCTAGGTTTGGATGATCATAATGCGGTGTTGAGATAAGAATAGCATCTATACCCGATTCTTTAAAAAAGGCATCTTCATCAAGATATGTTTGTACATTACCTGATGCATAGCGAGAAATCACATTGAGCTGCTCTTGGTTAGGATCACATACCGCTTTCAGAATTGCTCCTTTAATTTTCCCATCTATTAAAAGTTTTGCGTGTGAACTACCCATATTTCCAATGCCAATAATCCCTACTTTAATTAATGTCATCAATTACACCTCAGATCCTCTTAATTTATTTTTCTAGCAAATTCCTGTAAGTTTCTTAAGCTCATCTCCAAGCTTTCTAATGGAGGACGTTCACATATGTCCTGTTCAACTGCATACCATTCAATACCATTCCCTTTACCCCATTGCAAAATAGGGATAAAGTCAATTACACCCGTTCCTACTTCTGCGAAAGTTTGACGTACATCATTTGTCATATCTTTCAAATGGATAATTGGCATACGATTTGCATAAGGAGTAAGATATTCCAATGGGTCCTTACCAGCCTTTTTTACCCAATACACATCAATTTCTGCAAGGATATGGTTATCATTTGCGGGATTAAGCAGGTAACGAAGTCCATCCTGCCCCTCAATTTCGATATCAAATTCAAAGGCATGATTATGATAGGAAATACGTTGTTCAGGTGCTTCCTTTGCGATGTGATTTAATCGTCTCTTTACTTCCTTAAATCCTTCTGCATGATGTAACTCTTTTGGAATAAATGGAAGGATAATATCCTTTGTTTCATAAAGTTCCGCTTCTTCTATTACACCACCAAGATCATTTGTTAAACGATCTAATGATATATGCATTCCTGCCGCTTGCAAATTATTTTCTTTTAAAGCAAAGGCTACTTCTTGTTGATCATAATTCTTTGGCAAAGCAGAAATTTGCACACCATCCCAGCCCATCTCCTTAAGGACTTTAAATAAAGGATAGATTCCTTCTTTTAACTCTTCACGTAATGTATATAATTGTGCTGCAAATTTATAAGCCATACCTTACCACTTCCTTACTGATGATTTAATCGCAATTTCCGGTATTCCTTTGCAGTTACACCCACTTTTTCGCGAAAATAACGACTAAAATGGGTGGGGCTTTCAAATCCGGATTCATACCCAACATCCTTCATCGGTTTAAGCGGTTCCATTTCAAGTAAATACTTTGCTTGTGTAAGTCTGCATTCCATCACAAATTCCATCACCGTATAACCTGTCATCATTTTAAAAACTTTAGAGACATAAGATCTGCTTAAATTTAAATTCTCTGCAACACTCTGTAAGGTCACCTTTCCCATATAATGCTGTTGAAGATAGCTTGCAATGTTTTCAGCGTGCAGGGTTTTATCTTCTTTTTGATCAGGAATTTTAATCGAATTCATTTGGCCAAGCCTATGCACAATATTTAATGCATAAAGTAATAGTATTTTCATCTCAGTCTCATCTTGCAACGTAGGTTTTTTAGCTATTTTACGTAATGTAGCCAGACGGCCAAAAACTCTCTCTAATTCCTTTGATTCCTCATTTTCATTTGTCCGGATTAGACAATTATGCAGCGTTTGAAAGGTATCAAGTAAATACATACTGCCCATTTCCGTAAGGAGACCTTTAATCCATACAGGAGAAAACTGAATCACACTCCGGACATATTCCCTTGTTGGATTAACATGTGGTTTGTGTAATGTTAATCCATCCATGACAAGAATGTCACCAGGCTCCAAATCATAAATTTGGTTATGAATTAAATATCTGCATTCTCCACCATGGAAAAAATAAATTTCATAATCCTGATGAGAATGATAAGAAAAGCTGTACTCCCCATTCCATTTTTGTCGATAGCTTGCTGACAGCATCTCATTCAAAACCTCCAATGGAACTAACCTTATTATAGTGAAATCATTCGGTTCATTCATCGTCTCATATTATCTTGTTTTCCCTTAAAATTATCTGAGAGTCTTTTGGTACTATTTATTAGTTAAACGTTTTCAATAGAAACCCTTCAAATAAAATAAAAACTTTGCACTCTTTTTACTTTCCAGCAATGAATGAATATCCATATTTTTCTACTTGTTAGGAAACGTTTTCCAATGTTATTAATGTCAATTATAGGATAATCATTTGCAGAGAAAGAGGGCTAACAATGAAGATTGGTGATGTGGTTTATTATGAATCAAAACTTTACAGAATCGTCCACATTTACGATAGTGGATATTGCGAAATTAAGAAAGAGGATAGTATTTATGAGGTTATGTTGGTTAAGATGTCCGAGCTGAATGTTCCTAGTATTTAAATACAATTATTAAAAGAGATACCTTTATTATTAATACATACTCTCCTGGATAAAGAAAAAAAGAATACTATTTAAAAATAAACTAGGAGGGTTAAACTAAGTATGTAAATTTTGATTTGGCAAAAAGTATATGGTATCCAATTGTTCTTAGTATATACTTGTTACCATTATTTTCATTATCCCTATGAAGCTTTCTAAACAAGGGTTTTACTTAACATTTGGTGTGATTGGATATTTTGTTTGGATGGTGGCTATGACAATTGCAGCCCCTTCTGACATATTTGATATTGGAACAAAACGCAATGGGCTACCAGATTTATTGTTATACGGAATTATTCCTTCATGTAATGCCATTATTTTTTTGAACTTGTATATACCTGCATCAAAGAAAAAAGCATTGATGATTTTTTTATCATTCTATCATTTTTTCTTGAGTGATTAGCCGAAATAACAGGGATTATGACCTCAAACATCTGGCATGCTTATTATTCTATCCCTGTTTTCACCGTTATTTTTTTCTTTGCTTTACCCTGGCATTTAAAATTTATTAGAGCCTGGAATCGTTCAATAAAAGAATAACTCGATATAACCTTGCATCAGTCCAAATAATGGAACTGATGCTAATTTGTTCAAGGCACGGAAAAGATCCATTACTGCAATTTTCTATTTTCCTCTTCCAAAAATTGCTGGAATGTATTTAATGTTCGAGTAGGATGTGTACTAAGTAATTCAATATAATGACGTTGGCGATGAAGATCTAGCACTCTGCTTTTTTCTACTCTTTTCTTCATATATGCAATGCTAACTTTATGAATTTCCTTTGCAGAATATCTGACTTCTTTTTGAAAAGCAAATCCCAGCGCCCCTACGATCGCAAATATAAGGGTTGAAATGAACATTTCTTGGCTCCAAGGGGTGAAAAAAACCAAACTAAGTAAATTCAATATAGAGATTGGGATTATGAGAATAGCTAAAAACGAATATTTTCTCGTTTTCTTTATAATAGGTAGTGTTAATTTTTGAATTTCTTCTATTTCTCTTTCTACGTATCGGGGTATATTTGTAAATATCTTCAATTGTATTCCTCCCTTTGAAAATGAAATTGGCCTATACGCTTGGTATAGGCCGGTTTCATGTATACAAATAGACCTATACCAAATTGGTAAGGTCTCGCTAACAACATTTTTGTTGCCAACAAAGCCGAGAGTTTAGTACTCCGTAATGACGACTTTGCTGTAAAAGCTACTCCCCTTAAAAAAGGATGTGTTGATAGTTAAACTATTGAACTATATATTTATCTTATATCAATCTTGGGTATTGGTCAACTTTCATTTCTCTATTTTGGCTCAATTAAGATTCTTTCGATGACTCTCGAATAATGAGCTGAGTATTGATAATTTTCCCTTTTCCAATCCCTTTTCCATTAATAATACTATCAATCGTTCTCATCACTTCATTTACCAGTACCTCATAATTATGATTAACTGTTGTTAAGCTGGGATGTACGATGTCAGATGGGTAAATATCGTCAAACCCAACAAAAGAGAATGTTTCAATCGGAATTTGTTGATCTCTGCATTCCTTGAAAGCTCCGTAGATAATGAGATCATTAATACCTATAATTGCACTAGGCAATGTCTCTTGTTCTAACAGCTTCTTCATCGCTTTTCGTCCAGCATCAACAGAAAAATCTGAATAAATTTGCCATTCTTCATTAAATTCTAAGTTATATTCTTTTAATACACGCTTAAAACTCGAAAGTTTATTATCAGATGAGGATATCCCTTTCACTCCTCCTAGGAGTGCAATTTTCTTATGTCCCAGGGAAACTAAATGTTCAACAATCGAGCGAATTCCTTCTTCTTCATTTGTTCTAATATTGGCAGATTTAACGCCCTTCATTTTACCATTGATCATGATGATCGGAACTTTACTTAGCACATCCTGCATTTCATGAATCTCTTCTTCTGAAGGCTTCGTCTTATTAATACGACCTCCCATGAAGACAATACAAGCTGCTCTTCTTTCCGTAAATTCACGTAGATAAGTAGATTCAACTTCACTATTACTCATTGAGTTTCGTAATAATACTGTATACCCTTTTTGAAATGCTCTTTTCTCAACTTCCATATAAATTTGCGAAAAGAAGGGGTTTGTTATATCTGGCAATATAAATCCAATTAAATTTGCTTGTGGCTTTGTTAGTCTTCTGGCTGCCTCATTAGGTGAGAAATCCAGTTCTTTCATTTTTGCAAGGACCTTCTGTCTGGTACTTTCCTTTACAAGCGGATTATTCGTTAATACCCTAGAAACAGTTGTTGGTGAAACATTCGCTTCTTTTGCAATATCATAAATCGTAATATTTTTTTTATTCATTATTTTACCCCACTTTTGAAACCGATTGCATTTCAAATATAAGCCCTTTATTTTTCCTTGTCAATCAATTTCAAATTGAAGATAATGTAACGACTATATACTAATAATTACTTATCGTTTTATTAACATCTACAACAGGCTTTTCACCTTCAAATGTTATTTTACTTATACAAGTTTCCCGCAAGAGTGTTCGGTCTTTGTCAATTAATCTATGATAGACCAAATACCACTCATTTTCATAATGTGTCATCGAAGCATGACCGGTTCCAAAAAACTGATCTGAAGGCTGTGTCACTCGATTATCTTCCGGATACTCATAGGGACCATAAATATGCTGACTAGTGGCAAAACAAATTTGATACCTTGGATCTCGTGTATCATAATTACTCCATGTTAGAAGATACTTTCCGTTCACTTTCTGAAGATGAGGTCCTTCATTATATACACCACTATCAAATATCCTTGGATCTTTTCTACAATTTTCATAAAGCTGATCCGAGAGCAAGATTGGTTCTGTTTTGAATGTCACCATGTCATCCTCTAAAGGTACAATCCAACACTTTCCTTGTCCCCAAAGCAGGTATGGTTGGTTATCATCATCAATAAATATATCTGCATCAATACTTTGACAATCATATTCGCCCTTTGAAAGTAACGGTTGATCAAGAATATCAACAAACGGGCCCATTGGAGAATCAGAAACAGCGACACCAATTTGCGCTTCTGCAGAAAAGTACATATAGTATTTACCATTGTACTTCGTAATTCCCGGTGCCCATGCTTTTGTATTAGCCCATGAAACATTATTCAAATCAAGGGCTAAATGAGGACCATCCCAATCAATCAAATTCGTACTGTGAAAGACGTGAAACTTTTCATAAACCCACCCATCACTATCCTTGGTGGGATATAAATAATAATCTTCTCCATCCTTTAAAATAAATGGATCTGCCCACTCTCCCTTAATAATAGAAGCTTGCGTCATTATATCCATATTTTTCCTCCACTCTTTTAGCAATAGTAGAAAAATAGAAAGAGCCTAGGCTCTTTCTATATTCTACTTATCATAAACTCGAACTCCATATCCTTGTTTGCTTGTATAAGATGTTCGCCGTGTACGGGTGCCCCCCAGCTGTCATCCCCGCCAACACCCATTTGCTTACCGGCAACTGTTACCACTGTATAGTGAACATTTGGAAGCTCATAATGATGTGCAGCATTTTCAAGTTCAAATGCAGTATATGGTGAGAAAGTACATTCTAACGGCTCTGTAGACGCTGCAATTTTTATACCTTTTCCATTTTGGTTTGTTAATTTTGCCCAACGTACTCCTGTCCTGTTACCAGACTCCTGTGGAACAACATATCCTGTGTTGTTTATGACTTGAGATTGATATATACCAAGTTTTGCTCCTTCAGCCCGGTCTGAATAATTCTCTTCCGGTCCCATTGCATACATTTCAACCTGGTCGTAATCTGCAGATACTTTAAAGGAAATTGCATATATCGGCATTTGTGGAAGATTTTCTGCTCCAGTATAAACAGATTTTACTCTTACACTTCCATCAGAAAATACGATATAAGCGATTTTTACCTCAATATCAGCAGAGATAGAGAAGTTATAGGTAAATTCAACCTTGACCCTGTCATACTGTTGTTCAAGCTCAACCCCAATACATCTTCTTGCCATACTGGCTGTTAACCAGCATCCGGATTGAAAGCTTTGTTGATATCCTTTATCATTATCTGTTTGCGCTCTCCAGAATAAAGGTGAAGGTGGTTGTTCAATCATTTCTTTCCCAGAATATTTAATAGACGTTAAGCTCCCAACCTGTTTCGAAAACATGATCGTAAAGTCCTTGCCATGAACACCAATATTCACATCTCCATTTACAACTCGTAAGCTGTCTTTTGGTAGATCAATCTTTTCATTTATCAATTTGCCTTCATGGAAAATAAATTGTCCAAAAGAAATTTCATATCCAGCCTTAGCCCAAAGGGTATTCACTTTTAACTTCATTGAAGTTTGTACACAATACTCACCTTCTGACTCTATAATACCTTCTGGTAAATCAAATTCAATTTGCTGCTTACTCTGAGGTGCAACATCTACATCAATTGCTCCTCTGAAAGTTTCCTCACCTTCCAGTAACAGCGTGTACTCTAGTTCATAGCCTTCTGTACCAATAAATAGATTATTATTATAAATTGTAACACCATTTCTATTTGGAATTAGTTTGATATTTTGGTATAAAAATTTCACTTCCTGCATTTTGGGAGACAGCTCTCGATTTGCATATACAATTCCATTTGTGCAGAAACCATAGTCTGAAGGACGATCACCAAAATCTCCACCATATGCTAAAAATTCTTGACCGTAACGATCTTTCTTTATTAAAGATTGATCAATAAAGTCCCAAATAAAGCCTCCTTGATACATCGGATATTTCTCTTCAAGATCGGTATACTTATACATACCGCCAAGAGAATTCCCCATAGCATGCATATACTCACAACTTATATATGGCTTTTCAGGATCATCATTCAAATATTTCTCAATATCTGCCGGTTTTGCATACATACGACTTTCCATATCACTTGTCTCATTATATGCCCGATTATGAAAAACTCCTTCATAGTGGACAAGACGACTTGGATCGACAGACTTAAAGTATTTTGAAACAGTTAAAATAACTTCTCCGGCATATGATTCATTCCCACATGACCAAATGAGAATGGAAGGATGATTTTTATCTCTTTCATACATAGAGATGGCTCTGTCCATCACAATGTCCAGCCATTCTGGTTTATTTCCCGGGATATTCCATGAAGGATCAATAGCACCCATTTTTTGCCATGATCCATGTGTTTCGAGATTCATTTCATCGATTACATAGACACCATATTCATCACACAGTTCATACCAATAGCTTTGATTTGGATAATGAGATGTACGAACAGCGTTAATATTATGTTGTTTTAGTGTCTTAATATCCCATAACATATCTTCCTTTGAGATGGTTCGACCGCTTCGGCAATTAAACTCATGTCGATTCACACCCTTGAACACAATACGCTCACCATTGATACACATGATATTATTTACTAATTCAAATCTTCTGAAGCCTACTTTTTGAGGAATAACCTCTACCAGTGCCCCAGACTCATTATAGATTTCTATAAATAATCTATATAAATATGGATTTTCTGCATTCCATAAATGTGGTTTATCGAGCTCCATTAGAAATGATGGATTCTTACCACTAGTTTGACAGTTTGTTGATGCCACAACATTCTTTTCTTTATCACATAATTTCGCTATAATTGTTGCCCCTTCAGGTACTGAAGATAAAAACGTAATATCAGCTTGAACTGTTCCTTTCGTAAAAGAAGAATCCAGTTCTGCACGAACATGTAAATCATAAACATGGATCTCAGGAACAGTGTAAAGATATACATCCCGAAAAATTCCAGAAAATCTCCAGAAATCCTGATCCTCAAGCCAGCTTCCAGTACTTCGTTGATAAACCTCAACAGCTAGTTTATTTTCCCCTTCCATTAAATAAGGTGTGAGATCAAACTCAGAAGGAGTAAATGAGTCTTCACTGTAGCCTACAAATTCACCATTAAGCCAAACATAAAAAGCTGATTCAACACCTTGAAAAGAAATATAAACCGGTCTATTTTGCATATTTTCCGGAACATGAAAGTACTTTACATAGCTTCCAACCGGATTATGATCCTGCGGAATTTCAGGCGGACGGATATCATTGTGTCCGTCCCACGGATACATCGTATTCACGTATTGGGGCTGTCCATATCCTTGTAGTTGAATATGTCCAGGTACTTGAATATCATCCCATCCTATACAATCGAAATTCTGATGATAAAAATGTTCAGGTCTCATTTTTGAATTTATAGAATAATGGAATTTCCAGCTTCCGTTTAAATCATGTCTTAATTTCATTGCAGTAGAAGCTTGTGCCTCCTGTTTAGTTTCATAATAAAGGTGATCTGAATGTGCTGGTAATCGATTTACTGCAAACACATTAAGATCTGTAAGCCAGCTAATACTAGGATTTATTTTTTTGTTTATACTTGTTGTTGCCATGGATATCTCCACACTCCTTTTTTAAGACACTGCTATTTAGGTTAAAATTTGCTTTTAATAATTCACTATAATAATAGGCTAATCTTTCCAAACATAAACTACTAGATGAAACCGGTTCCATTCATTTTTGAATTTTTTTATTAACTAACCTATTCCTATTACATACTAAAGCTAAAGCTGAAGAATTCTCGGGGAAAGTAAAATGAAACTGGTTTCATTTTTAGAGGTAACAAACAAATCTTTCATGAAAAGAAGTTTGATTAAAATGGTTGAATGAAAGCACTTTCATGCTATACTCACATTTTACCTTTACTTAAAGATATGTGTCAATTATTTTATTCTCGCCATCTGATATTTCTGTTAGATTCTTAGAATTAATCCGGATGTATAAAGTTTTCCCTATATAAAAATAAAATTAATGAAGATTCTCATTAGTTTCAGACTGTTGACAAACGCTCGCTTTCTTCGTTACTCACCTTGCTGCGGTGCTCATTACCAACACCGGTAACTCCGCTCCTCACAAGGCTTCGTGCCTTGATACGCAAGCGTTAGCAATCATTCTGAAAGGCTAGCAAATTTTACTCTGTCTACAAAATAAAACTAATGAAGATTCTCATTAGTTTTATTTTTACTCAATTATATTTTTCTTTCATTTATAACAATGATTCTGCACCATCAATAAATATCTTCGTGCCTGTTATATGGTTTGAAGCATCAGAAAATAAAAAATGAACCAAATCTGCAACTTGTTCAGGTTCACCGGCCTTATGCTCCAATGGTTGACCTCCTTCTGGATATTCAATCGGGATTTTTATCTTTTCTAAGTTTTCTTTTTCAGGAAATGTATTTTGTCCGATATTGGTTTCGATTGCTCCAGGGCAAATGATATTCACTCGAATATGGTATCTAGCAAGTTCTAATGCGGCCATTTTACCAAATGCTACCTGAGCAGCTTTAGAAGAGCTATATGCTGACATGCCAAACCCTTTAAACGTACGATTTCCGTTAATAGAACTTGTTATAACCACACTCCCTCCATTTACTTTTAAATGAGGAATTGAGTACTTTACCGTTAAAAAAGTACTCTTTAAATTAGTTGATATCGTTTGATCCCATTCCTCCGGGGATAGATCTTCAATCGGTGCAACTGTCCCATTAATACCTGCGTTTGCAAAGACATAATCTAATCGATTCCATTTTTCATAAATCTCTTTTACACTTTGTTCAACTCTTTTGGGATCTGATACATCAGTATCAGTTATCATTGCTTCCCCGCCTTGTGATTCAATATCCTGTTTAACTTGTTTAAGCTTTTCCTCTTTTAAATCAACAAGTCCAATTTTCACTCCTTCTTTTGCAAGACGTAAAGCCGCAGCACGGCCAATTCCCGATCCTGCGCCCGTAATGAGAGCAACCTTGTTTTGAAGTGACATATTATATCTCCTTCCTTTCTTACATTTTTAAAATTAATTTACCCATTTTTGGTATTAAATATGTAAGAAAAGGAAAAAATATAAATTTTTAAGATAGACCTTCCATAATAAGGCATAGTGAAATACCGTGATATAAGGATTCAACGGTATTTCACTATGCCTTTTCTGTTCTACTTATTTAGCAACTAACGTTACAATTGATCGTGGAGGAATGGTAACTGCTTTTTTAGCAGGGATTAGGTTTTTTTCCTCTAAATCGTTGTTTTCAGATGTAACATATGGTTTGAATTGGATCGCTTTCTTTTTTCCAGGAAGGTGATCAACATTCACTTTTACTGACTTTTCTTCATTACTGTAATTAACAAACACAGCAGTTAGTTGATCGTCTTCTTCATGATAATATGCGGAACCCATTAGTTCCTCTTGATCATTTGCTCCTTGAAGATCAACCCGGTACGCACCTGGTCGAACAAAGCGGCTGTAGTTCCCCATTGCCCAAAGTAATTTTGATTCAATGATTGACTCCTCATCACCAGGCTGAGAATAATCAGTATAAATCAACCCATCCTTATAATCATAATTTGACAGAGCTAGCCACCATTGCCATGCTGAGGCTTGCGTTTCAACCATGTCAAAATGAATGAGTCTTGCTACATCAAGCGCTGTCTTCATTGTTAAATCTCTTCCAGGTCCATTACTTCCTAAAATACAATATTCTGACATCCAAAATTTAATATCTTGACCATATTGATTTAAATTTTCCCGGACTGATTTTCTCAAAGGAATGAGACGGTCTTCACCGGAATAATGATCTGACCAATACGCATGTGCACTAATTTTATTTCCAATAATATCTTTAATTTCGGAATCCCCTAACATTTCTTTAATGTATTCACGATACTTTCCAGGATAACTACCATTGGCATTCCCGCTGTTGTATACACGATCACTACCAGTAAATTCCCCATACATCTCATCATCAAGCAGAGATGTATACTCTACAGCTTCAGTGGCGTCAATTTCTGTATCAAGTCCTCTTTTTGCTAATTCCGAGTGTAACGCCAATATGACTTTTTTAATATCTTCTATGTTATATCGATTACCTTCCTGCCCAGCGTAATCCCAGTTCCAAGTAGGTTCATTAATAGGACTAATATAGTTAAATGGTACATTTTCTTCTTCAAAATGCTCCAATACATCTGCCAGGAATACAGCGAAATCATCAACTGATTCTTCTTTTAAATTCGTACTTCCTACAGAAGGATCAGGTTGTGCGTGACCGTTTTTTGTCATCCACACAGGTGGACTGTTTACAAACGCAATAAATTCCTCGACACCTCTATCCTTTGCTGCATGAAGAAACCATTGCTGTCCAGCCTGTTTGGACCAATCATACGGCTCATCTTCACCTGTTTTAAAACTCTCTGCTCTTCTCCACGGGTCTGTAATGATTTCCTTATCCGTTTCTTCACTCCCAGCGCCAATGTTAAAACGCCACATGGATAAACCAATTCCCTTTTCCGTTGAAAACAGCAAGTCGGCAACCTTTTTCTTATTTTCCTCAGACCATTCAGAGCCGATTTTATCGAAGGACCAAGCACCAGATGCTCCAAAACCATCAATTTCTTGGTATTTATTTTCTACATTAATCGTAATTTCTTGTGTATTTTCCTTTTTTTTCGTAGACATATTGTTTTCCTTTGCTTTACTATTTGTTGGTATTAGTGTGAACATTAAAAGACAGATGGATAATAGACAAAACCTTGAAACTACCTTTTTATGAAATAACATATTTTACCTCCATTACTAGATGAGTGATAGAATGCGATTGTCCCCTAAATTTTTCATCATTTGGGACGAGGGACCTGTCCCCATGGTCCAATTATTTTAAAACGATCTTCGGTTTCTTCTGCTTCATAGATTATTGCTCGGGATTCTGGGGTGCTGAAGGGATGGTGCAGAATGAGCATCCAGTTATCTTCGAAGGTTTTGAACAGCATGCCGTGGCCGCTGTCACCTTTAACTAATGGGTCCAGCTGTTCCCAAGGTCCTTCCAGTTTACCTGACTGAGATCTTGCAATTGTCTGTACATATCCTTCATGGTTATAACTTGACCAGAGCATGATGAGATGACCGCCCTTTGTTCGGTATAATTGACACCCGTCAGATACATATACTTGAGGCTTGTCATCGGGTTTTCGTTCAGCATTTATCCAGGGAGCATCTGAAGCTTTAAAAAGATGTATCGGTTCACCTTCGGCATCAGATAAATCCCGCTTTAATGGAATGGCTTCAAACGTACCATCTATGACCTGAATCCATTCATGACAATATACCATCCACGGTTTTCCATTCTCATCCTCATACAGCGTTCCGTCTAATGTCATAAAATTTGCTGGTGGAACAGGGCCATCCTTTTTTATTAATCGGAAAGGACCTTCCGGCGAATCTGATACTGCAATAGCAGTACCTCGAAGATGATTCGTTTTCCAAACCTCTGGTGGTTCTGCTAATATACTGTCTCTATTATGGAGGGTAACAAATAAATAATATTTACCCTTGTACTGGTGAACTTCCGGTGCCCATGTGCCATGTTGAGGATGTGCCCATGTCCCGTCAGGAACCTCAAATATAACAAAAGGTCCCTCCCACTTTACTAAATCTTTACTTTTGTAAACTAATACTCCATTTCTTTCTAAATCTGTTAATTCCGGAATTCCTGTTGTATATAAATAGTAGGTATTTGTTTCTTTATGTGATAAAACAAATGGGTCATGTGCAGGAATATCTGCAAGACGGTGACCATTCCTGGGATTGCAAGTATCAGAAGCAATGTTATAGGGCATTTAAGCATCTCCTGTTAATAAATTTGTTTCACCTAACCTCAATAACGACAGAGGAACTTTCCAAACCATCTGAGGATACCTTTAATGTAATTGTACCGGGTTGGTCAGTGGCTCTAACATAAATTAATAATTTCCCATGATAGGCCTTTCTGTTGGTTTCTTTATAATTTTGATGACTTGTTGGGTTACTGCATTCCAATCCAATAATTTCACCAGGACCTTCAATGTCACAGTCTATTTGATTATTAGCCTCATAGACAAGCAGATGATCTACATCAAGGATATTTACTTCTACATGTGCTATATCCTGTTTGTCAGCTTTAAGAGTAGTTGAATCAGAGTGCAGGTGTAGCTTTGCAGGCATACCAGCAGTAGTTAATTCATAGGTACAACAAATGGTACCGTTTCTTTTTCCTACTGCTTTTAACGTCCCCTCCTCATATGGAATATCCCAATAGATCGATCCACCTTCGAAGTCTTTTTGTTTTTTGATACCAAGTGATGTCCCATTTAAAAGTAGATCTACTTCCGGGCAATTTGTACAACATGCCACCCTTACAAGTTCGCCTTCCATTCCTTTCCAAGCACCAACTACTTCATGGTCCCAATGAATTTGATCAGGGTGTTCTTCTTTAATAGACGTTACCCCTACATAAACCATATCTTTCTCAGACCATTGACTTTGTTTAAAAAAGAATAGCGGCTTCTTGAATCCTGCTAGATCAAGCATCCCCGGTGTTGCATGACGAACAGGCCATCCGCGGGCTTCTCCTAAATAGTCAATTCCTGTCCAAATAAATTGCCCTGAAACGAAGTCATTATTTTTTACAGCCTTCCACTCATTATGATGTCTCCCGTTTTCACTTCCATAAATGACTCGATCAGGGTATTTTTCATGGTCTTTATGATAACGAAATTCCTGATAGTTATAACCAACCACGTCAAGGGCATCCGGGAAATCCGTTTCATTGGACATAATGACACTTGCCAGTGCTGCTGTTACAGGTCTTGTTGGATCATATTGCTTTACAACATTTGCCAATCTTTTCGCAATATCACCCATGCCCTTTGCTTCAGGCTTTTCCGCTTTATAGCGATCTTCAAGTACTGGATGCGAATAGGGATCATTAGGATAATCAATTTCATTTCCAATACTCCAGAAAACAATTGACGGATGGTTTCGATCCCTTAATACCATATCTCTTAAATCGGCCTCCGCCCATTCTGTAAAGTCTGATGCATACCCGTCAAGTGAAGGTTCGCCTTTATTCCAACCCTCTACCCATTTATTTTTGGGATATTCCCATTCATCGAACGCCTCATCCTGAACCAAAAAACCATACCTATCACACATATCCAATAACTCTGGTGCAGGCGGATTATGGCTCATTCTTATCGCATT
>DATMGC010000053.1:0-3485 GCA_035555915.1 Ureibacillus sp.
CGGATATAATCCATTAAAACTAGGAAAAACTAATATAAAGAATAAGATAGGAATGAAGCATAATGGAAGAGCAATCGAATATAACGAAAGTTTTCTGTAAGAGTGAGTATGACACGTTAAAGCGAGTACTTCTTTGTCAGCCTCAATATATGACAATTCGACAAGTGATTAATGAAACACAGGAACATTTTAAAGAGGAAGGAATTCATATTGAACGTGCGCTTGAACAGCATGCTGAATTTGTGAATACACTTAAAAATTATGATATCGATGTTATTTTACTTCCCTATCATAAAAAATATCCAGAACAAGTCTTTACACGGGATATTGGGTTTACATTGGGCGAAACGATTTTTGTGGCGAATATGGCTACAGATGCCCGCTCTGGGGAGGAAGATGTTTTAAAACAATGGTTAGAAGATGAAGAAATCTCTTATTTTAATTTAGTAAAGGAAAAAATTGAGGGCGGCGATGTCATCATTGATCGCGATACTATCTATGTGGGGCTAAGTAATCGTACAGACGAAAAAGCGACTGCTCATATCAAGCGACTCATGAATAACTTTAATGTGGTGACAATCCCTTTTAAAGAAAGGTACTTGCATCTAGACTGCGTATTTAACGTTGTTTCCCCGGAAGTAGCTTTAATATACCCACATGCGCTAACACAAGAAGATATTGAACTATTTGCTTCTCGCTATGATTTAATTGAAGTTTCAAAAGAAGAACAGTTTCAGTTGGGAACAAATGTATTAAGTATCGGTAATAAACGCGTTATTAGTTTACCTGTTAATAAAAATGTTAATGAACAACTCCGTAAGAGGGGATTTGAAGTAATTGAAGTCGATATTACCGAAATTATTAAATCCGGTGGGTCCTTCCGTTGCTGCACACTCCCAATTTTACGTGAAGGATCATAATAGTTATCTAAAATGCTCAGCACACAATTTAGAGTCGTGTACTGGGCACTTCTTTTTATTAACCCTCGTAACTCCAAAAGGATTTGTTTGTAGACCAACTTCTATATTATTTATCCCTATTCAAAACAGCCGTAATCCCGTGTGATATTAACCCCATTCCAATCCCAATGACACATCCAAGGATAGCACCTTTCCAACTTCCAGTTAGAAAACCAACAGCCCCTCCTATGAATAAAAACCCTGCATAAAATACCCCAATCGCTTCATACATCCGTTCATCTGATTTTGTCATTTGATTTTCCCCTTTCTTTTGATTAAGTTCTGAAAAATCAATGCCTTCAAATTCAGAAAGAACGATTTTCAAGGCTTCCTCTTCGTTCATGCCATTCGCAACTAACTCATTCACATGGTCCTTAATGTGAGTTTGTATTTCTTCCTGAAACTCGTCATTTTGGATAGAAGATACTCGTAGCTTGGATAGAAAATCCTTTGTATCAGCCTTAAATTGCTCCACATTTTGTTTCAGTTCTTGTTTTGCATGATTAATATTGAATTTTACTTCCTCGATATAAGTTCTATTATCAGATGAAATGATACCTGCATTTAAAGATATGTTTTTCACAAATTTTTGTATTTCCTTTTCCGTTTTTGTACTGAGCATCGGATTATTCATGACCAGTCACTCCTTTTAAAAAATGATCCATTAACTTCTTAAAAAACTCCCATTCATCCTTTTTACTTTTTAAAAAGGACTTTCCAGCGGTTGTAATTCGGTAATATTTCCTGCGTCCTCCATCGAAGCTCTCATCCCAGTAAGATTCTGTCAGCCCATTCGTTTCTAGCCGTTTTAAGGCTAAGTAGAGTGTCCCCTCTTTTAACTCGAATGCATGGTTACTTTCTTCTTTAACACATTTACTTAGTTCATACCCATACATATCTCGCTGATGAATCATACTTAGGATAATCGTATCGATATAGCCTTTTAAAACTTCTTTATTTATTTCCATATTCGAGCAGCTCCTGAACTTTCAACTGATACTCTATAATGCAAGGTATTATATTGTAAATTTATTTTAAAACAAGGTACTCTATATTACAAGGTATAAAATAATAAATTTTTTCTTTTTAGTTCGACAACATAGCTTGTGCTAGTTAAAGTTACACAAAATAAAAGCCAACTCCCCATCAATAGGAGAGTTGGCAAAATTACAAATTACTGTATTGATAATTAGAACGGATTTGTTGCGATGAAGCTTGCTGTTTTCACGTAAATACGTGGATTTAGTTTAAGTTGGTCTACAATGAATTCAGCAATATCTTCTGGCTGCATCATTTTAGATTCATCGTTTTCTTTGATAAGGTTTGTTGCTACCGCTAAATCCGTTGCTACAGTACTAGGTGTTAACGCTGTTACACGAATATTATTGCGACGTACTTCTTGCGCTAGAGACTCTGTAAAGCCAATCACACCAAATTTAGATGCACTGTAAGCACTTGAAGTCGCAGCTCCATTCAAACCATTTGTGGATGAAATATTAATAATATCCCCTCTATTTTTTTCGAGTAACTGAGGTAATACGGCACGTGTTACATAATATGTACCCATTAAATTAACATCAATGATTTTCTTCCATTCTTCTGGATCCATATCTAAAACTGATCCAAATGTAGCTATACCTGCATTGTTGATTAAAATATCAGCATCCCCTAATTCTTTTGCAAGAGATGCAACCGCAGCTTCTACTTCTTCTTTCGAAGAAACGTCTGCCACCGCGTAGGCAACTTTTACACCGAGTGTATCAAGTTCAGAAGCTACTTCTTTAAGATTGGATTCAGAACGTGCGATTAGTCCAACATTTACGCCCTCTTTTGCCAATGCAGTAGCAGTTGCTTTACCAATCCCTCTAGCTCCACCTGTAATGTACGCTACTTTACCTTTTAATGATTGTGCCATGTTATCGGCTCCTTCCATACTTTCACTATTCCATCATTATACTATTTAAGGATAATACCGGCATGGAATGTGCTCATGGTATTTATGAGCTTTAATAATTTTTTTGCGTATAAAAATTTAGTCTCGACTTATACTATTAGAGATTTCACTTCTAATCCAATGACTTGGGAGGGTTAACCCGATGAGTGGGCATGATTGTTTTCTCTAAAGGAACCATCTAACGCCTTTAAATGCTGATATCTTAGGTTTTACTTAAGGTTATATGCGAAAGCGAGGCAACGTGTCGTGGATACATTCATGTAAGTGTAATCAGACCCGGAATTTATTCCGGGTTTTATTTTTTATGGGAATCATTAAACTTTCAACCTAGATATATCTTGTTTCTTCAACTAAGAAAAAATAAGGCTGGGCCATAAGTGAAAAACTCAAAGAAATTCCCAAAACGTAATATTAAAAAATTGATACTTTCAAAATTGATTGGAATGGAGGGTCGAGTGCAGCTGACGGCTACGCCTTTCGCTGCAGAGCGAAGTAGATTCAAAGAAGATCCCCAAGCTTCCTGCGGGAACAGCAAATTTATTTGCGACGAAAGCGAAGCGGCAGGAGCACCG
>DATMGC010000054.1:0-4390 GCA_035555915.1 Ureibacillus sp.
ATGCTGTCTCTAAGGATTGTTTCTAATATTGAAAATTTTTGTTCAATAGAAATTCTTCCGTTGTTTAAAACCTGCTTTTCAAACCACTTAAAAAAATAAAAACTGCTGAAATTTTTGGGTTCTGGGCGCTTGCAGCTAACGTTCAGGGCTTGCCGAAGTGGGGGAAATAGAATTCCGTCCGCCCGGCTAACTGAAGCTAAATTTATAAATAAAAGTTGATGATATGCACATAGCTAAATAGAATTACGTCCAGCTGGATATGCAGCCCAACAGAATTACAAAAAGTTGAAACACGGCTTCCGTCCGCCCCCATTTTGGCAAACCCCATGTTAGCGGTTCGTGCTTCTCAGTGTCGCTATGAATTTGCCAATATTAATAATCAAGTCTATCCCGTTCTGCTTGTTCATCATTTCTCTTTGCATCTTCTTCATAACCTTTTGCAAGGTTTTCAAATATTGTGGTTATGGTTGGAAATTTGTTTTTTTGTAAAGATGCAAGTTTATGAAAGTAATCAGCTTTTTCTCTTTCTATATATCCTCCATCAAAAGCCCCTCTTGAAGAAGAGCCTCGTTTATTAAATGTTGCTGCAGAAAAATTACATTTAATACTATCTGTATTTATTTTTTCAATTATGGCGCTTAGTTCATCAGGTGGCCAGTTTTCTGCTTTTTCTGGATATTGTGCAAAAACCTGTCCTATGGTCATGTCTGTGACTTCCAAACGGGATACAGCAATAGCCAACTCTCTAACTTTATCTACCCATTCGGTTAGAAAATTATTGTCTATAACGCCTGAGTCATCTACACCTGGAATTTTTTTCCAAGAATGTAAAAGTTCATAGGCTTGCATAGCTCTATTTGAAATTTGTTCCTCTGACAATTCTTTATTTTCTATTTCAAGTAGTTCATCATTATCTGGCTTATAAGCCCATTTTAAAACATCAATAAAAAATTGAGGGTTCTTTGATAGTTCATCATGAAGCATTTTGGGACTTCGAGTATTTCCATATGAAGCTAACATAGGAAGATATAACCATTCTAGTCTAATAAGTTTTTGTGGTTCAACGTCACCTCTTTTATCTATCGTTTCAAAAAGCTGTTCAACTTCATAGCCATGTAAACGACCTTGTTCATTTGATTTTTCTGTTGCAGCTTTTTCTAAGATGTCAACAAGTAAAGTACTTGGAATCTCATCCACAGAATGTGAGCATATGGCTATGGCACTATTATATCTAGCAAATTCCATTAAGTAGTTAAGACCAAGGATTTTTTCTTCAGTTGAGATATTCCAGAAGTGGGGAATTACTCTTGCCCAATATTCCTGTCTTATTTCTTTATTAGTAGAATCAACAAAATCCCATACTTGCTTTGTCTGATTGAGAGGGACGAAAAGTTTAGCTAAAGCATAATCGTCTAGGCCATTCAGCTTTAACTTTTCATACAATGCAAAAACCCACTCAATGCCTTTCAAAATCGATTTTCTTCCTATAAAACCATAAATAAATCGCAATTTATCATCCTCGTTTTTAAGTTCTTGGCAAACTAAAAGAGTTTCTGCTTCATTTTCAATTATGTGAGCCGAGGTATCACCAAAAATCCATGCTTCTTTTACTGTAACACTTAACTCAATTATTTTTTCAATTCCGTACTTTAAGTAAATATTATTTAGTCCTGCAATCCTTTTTTCATTTATTATTTGTTGTTGGTTATCTGTTGTAACATTTTTACGATTATATCCTTCTGGAAATGCAGGCCAGTGTTCATTAAACAGCCATATAGTTTTTTGTATTTCATCTGTCGGCTCTAATGTGGAATATAGTTTTTCATATCGATTTAATTCTGTGTCGGGGAATGACCAATTTGCATCGGGATGAGACCGATGATGTGATAGTATACCCCTAATTTTTTGCCAAGCTAAATTATCTGTATGAGTTACTCTACTTATGGAGGCTTCAATGAATGTAAGTAGTTTATCTCTATCGGGAGAACTTAACCTAATTGATTCGTCAATGAGCTGTGTTAGCTTTGTTTCAGTATAATCAAAAAATGAAATTAACATGTCAACTGCCGAAGCATGTGTATCATAAATTTCTTTGTATGTAAGTGGTTTGTCTGTTTCTAATTCAAACATCCTCCATCTTGTCTTATGTGTTGGAAATGCAACACCTCCTGTAGAGTCAGGAAGCAGTCGAATTAGAATAGCCCATCCAATTTCTGGTTCTCTTTCTGTCATTAATTTTAGCACTTGCATCCTTTCTTCAAAAGAGGCAAGGGTTTGTGGGTGCCATGTTTTAAATATTTCTGACAAACTATTTATAGGTCTATTTGATAAACTACCGCCTGGGTCAATAGAAGCAAGTTTTGCAAGAATTAAAGATGCTCTTGATAAGTATTCAGGAAACCATGCAAGATTTTCTAACGCCCATAATAAACCAGTATGATAACTCTGTGCAGATAAAAATCCCGGGTCTTCTTCAAAAAGAGATGCTACTGGTGATTTTTCTATTGAAAGTTGCTTTTCAATTGCGTTTAAAAAAGATGCGGGCGATGCTTCCGCAATTAAGGGCAATTTGCTTTCAAATGATTTCCACAATAAAATATTATCTGAGCTTAAAAGTTCAGCAATTATGCTATCAACCCACAGGTCAGCTTTCAGTGGCAGATTAAATTTTAATTTGTCGCCAAATATTGAAGTTAATATTAAGGATTGGATGACCCCTTCTCTAATCCATCCTGAGAATTCTCTTTTCTTTCCATAAAATGCTGCCATGTGTCTTCGTTCAGGTAAAAGCTGAAAAGCAGGATTAATTTCATACAGAATTTCAATCGCAGATTTATGTAACAAATCGAAATCATTTCCAGTTAAATTCTTCGATGCATTTGTCCAGGCATCAAAAGGGGAGGTCAATCTCCATGTACTACCAATTTTTATTATTGGCGAATCATGTGTATTAAGCCACCGTGTTAATTTCTTTGAATAATTTTCATAGGTATCGCCAGCTATTTTAGATATTATTATTTTGTCATTTTCAAAATTCTCATCCCACCTACCTACAATTAAAGCAGGAATAATATCAGAAACATTTTCAGGCAAAGCCCAACTCGGTAGTGTTCTTGTAAATTCAAGTTGTCGTCTTAAGATTGTAATGTTTCTTGCAGACTCTTTGGAAAATCTTTCAGCAAACTCTTTAGACATTCCAGTTTTTGCGAGTGCTGAAATAAATGACTCCCTTTCTATTTGAGGTAGAATTATTTTGTTGCTCCAGCTATTTGATGAATCAGCACCTAAAGGAACAATAACGGTATGTCCCTTTTGCATAGCTCTGTTTAATACTCCGTTGTCTTCAAATCTGGGAATCAGAATTAATGGTTTATCATGAACAGATAATTCTCTAAATGCATCAGCGTTGTCAACTATAATACTCCTTGAAAAAAAATCTTCTTCAATATCTTGATTGCTTTTAAAACATGAAATTATGAAGGCCAAAGATTCTTCTCTGGAAATTCCTTGAACAGAAATTATTGACGATGGTTTACAAAGCTCAATTAATTTACCCTGTTCTGCTTTTCTTCCTCCTAAAAGTATTTCTGTATTAAGTCTAATTTTTGTTCCTGAAGCCCATTCTTCCCAAAAATCATCAGTTGGTTGTATTCCACCTTGGGGATATTTCCCAATGTGTTTAGCTAACCATGAACCAACTGTTGGTGCAGTTTCAATCCATTCCTCTAAAGTTTCAGAGTTATAGACTTTAATATCTTTCCAAATACCATCTTTCTTTTTTTCAGTCACCCAATCATCTCCGTTTTGCCATAGTCTGGGTGTAACAAAAATAAAAGTTGACTCAGCGGGGTCAAACCCTAAGGGGTTAGCAGACCTTTTTGCATAGTCATCATCTGCTTTGCCTTTAGGGTCTTTACTTGCTCCAAATTCCCAAAGTGAAGTCCCTGCTGGTAAGTATTCTGTTTCTTCGGTTACTTCAAGAATGCCATCCCAGCCGCCAAGTAATACACTTTCACCCGAAGGAAATTTTATGCTTTGTATAGTGTTAGATGTTGCTCTGATAAGTTTTCTCACTAAATGTGGAAGTGTCTCTTGGCAATCTCTTCTGTTTGCCCAACTTCTTAAATCTGTAGAATCAATCCATTTCATAAGGTGTCAGGTTATTTATAAGTGTAAAAAGAAAATTGGTGATGTCTGCGATAATTGTCATTCTATTAAAGTTAGCAGAATGTTCAATAGCATGACCGCTAACGTTCGAGGCTTGCCGCAGGGCTGGGATTGTTGCTGTGTCCGCCCGGCAACTGAAGCCGATTGAAAAACTGATGATGAAGTTAACAACTAAAAGCCAAATAGAATTTGGTCAAGCCCGATATTAGCTGATAGTAGTATA
>DATMGC010000055.1:0-2105 GCA_035555915.1 Ureibacillus sp.
ATTGTTAAGGCCCTTTTTAAAAGGGCAGTCAAGAGGTAACAGAAAAGCATTCACTGTGACCGAAAACAAGAGAAAAGAGGAAAAAGGTAACAGAGAGGCGTTCTCTGTGACCGAAAACAAGAGGGAAAGCGGAAAAAGGTAACAGAGAGGCATTCTCTGTGACCGAAAACAAGAGAGAAGGATTAAGTCCATATAATTGTGTAAAAAGAAAGAGTCATTTTATTCTATCTTGTCTACAATGTTTAACAACGACGAAAAACATAGAAAAGAGAGGAATAAAATGACTCAATTACAGTTTACCCTAGATATTAATCTTTTAAAAGAATCCGTAATAAATTCTAATATGGAAGCAGTTATGAAATCTTCTATCGTTTTAGTACTAAATGAACTTATGGAGAAAGAGCGTGACCAGTATCTAAATGCCACTTCTTATGAACGTTCTGCCGACCGACGTGATTACCGCAACGGCTATTATGAGCGTGAATTGATGCTTAATATTGGAAAGATAAAGTTACGTGTTCCTCGTACAAGAGAAGGACACTTTTCGCCTTCCATATTTGAGCGGTTTTCACGTGTCGATCAAGCCCTAACGCTCTCTATGTTAGAAATGGTCGTAAATGGCGTCTCAACTAGAAAGGTAACCAACATTGTAGAACAACTTTGTGGGGAGAGCGTATCTAAGTCTTTTGTTTCCTCCTTGACAGAAAAGCTAGATCCCATTGTAATTAAGTGGGCTAACCGTCCTATCAATGTGGAGTATTTTCCATATCTCTATGCAGATGCCATGTATATTAAAGTTCGAGAACACAATAAAGTCGTATCGAAGGCTGTCTATATTATGACAGGTATGAATGAAAAGAAAAAACGGGAGATTATTGGGTTAAAGATAGATCATGTTGAGAGTTTTGAAGCTTGGAAAGGCTTTTTCCAGGACTTAAAAGCGCGTGGTTTACAATCTCCAAAATTAGTGATTTCTGATGCCCACGCTGGACTAAGGAAAGCAATTGAACGTGAATTCATCGGATCTTCTTGGCAACGCTGTACAGTTCATTTCAAACGGAATATTATTGAAAAACTGCCAAAAAACAACAGTAAACAAGTCATCGCAGATATCCGTAAAATCTATCATGCCATTTCTTCAGACGAAGCTAGAAAGTTCAAGAATGATTTTGTTTCAACCTATAAAGAAAACCCAAAAATACAACGAGCGATAGACATATTAGAAGAGGGTTTTGAAGATTCAATTCAGTACTTTAATGAACCAGAAAAATACCACTTACACCTAACGAGTACTAATTCATTAGAACGATTGAATCAAGAGATTAGAAGACGAGAGAAGGTAATACGAATTTTTCCAAATACCCAATCTGCTTTTCGTCTTATTGGTGCACTTTTAATGGAAAATGAAAATTTGAAATTAAACAGAAGAAGATAGTGGACGAAGACTTCTTAAAGAAGTGGAAATGATATCGAAACTTGACATGGAGCCTCTGCAGGTCTGCTTTACCAGCCAGAGGGTCAAGAGCTTAATACTTCTGCCCTGCCCAATTAGGCTAGCACACCTGCCTCTCCATATAAAGTTTCTAGAATAGATTATCTATGATAATTTTGTGCTATTTCGAAGTTTCCTTTTGCCTTCTTACCTAGAATTAAAAGAAACTAAATTAAGTTGTAACATTGTAGCTAAAGAATTTACACATTATTTCGGACTTGACTTTTTCCGCTTAACTTCGGGCACGGATGAATGCTCTCTATTCCCTTTTCCTACTCAACAGTAGACTTATGGTAACGGACGAGGCTTCTCTTTTACTTTTTTCTCCCCCTTCGCATGCTTATCGGCATTCACATAACAAACACCACACTCATTCCCCCACAAAAAAAGCCATCAACAACTCCTACGTTGCCGACAGCTTTAAATTATGGAAACTCTCCAAACCCCTGCTCTATACTGCTATGATTAATCAAATACCAATACCTATGTAATTAAACGGATTTGAACCTTCCAATCTACTCCTGTACCAATTTTATAATTGGCTGCCATTGATTTCTGGTTAATGGCGATACCGAGATTATTTAAACTATTAATATAACAAATTGGCTCCCCT
>DATMGC010000056.1:0-23525 GCA_035555915.1 Ureibacillus sp.
ACGGGATTCGAACCCGTGTTACCGCCGTGAAAGGGCGGTGTCTTAACCACTTGACCAACGGGCCATGGCTCCGAAGGTAGGACTCGAACCTACGACCAACCGGTTAACAGCCGGTTGCTCTACCACTGAGCTACTTCGGAATAATTCGTTTTGTTTCGACTTATCTTGTCGACTTTTATTATTATAGAGACACTTTAATATAAAGTCAACACTTTCACTAAAACTTTTTTCACTTTTTACTAGAACCATGCAAACCCTTTATATATCAAGGGTTTGTTACTATTTCTATAAGGGACAGCCATACTATAATGTGCACTTTTTTAAAAAATAATACACATCTCTTTAAAAAAACTTATAGTGTCCTTCTATTTATGTTGCGACTATCCTTCAATCATTCTGCACCTTTTCTATTAAATGTCCATGACATTTTCCACATCGGTATTTGTTTATATTCATCCTTCTCTTACGGGGGTACTTATGTCTACATTCTACACATTCATAAATGTATACTTTGCTATTAGCTAACTTTCTATTTTCTACAATTGTTGAACAAAAACGAGGAGCACCAACTTTCTTTAACAATGCTCGAAAATCAGCATCACGATGCTTGTACCCCCTTCCTCTTATATGAAGATGGTAATGACATAGTTCGTGCAATATTATCCCACGTAATTCTTCGAAGCCAAAGAGATCATATGATTTCTTATTGAATTCGATATTATGACTATTAAGCAGATACCTTCCACCTGTAGTTCGCAATCTACTATTAAAGTACGCTTTATGGATAAAGGGCAATTGAAAATGTTTAAGCGATAGTTCTTCTACCAATAATTGAAGTTCATTATCTGTCATGTATATCCCCCCGCCCTCTAATCTATCATAATCATCAACTAAAATTAAATACATTGTGCAATACAATAAACACCTAGGTTACGTCTTTCATTAACCTAGGTGTTTACTTAATCTTTAAAAGTATTATTGAATTGTTTCTACTTGTTTTTCAGGAGTAATCATGGTTAACGATATACGGCCTTTATTCACTTCTACTTTCTCTACCCAAACTGTTACAATATCTCCAAGTGAAACAACTTCTAAAGGATGTTTGATACGGCGTTTTTGTAATTTTGAAATGTGTACGAGCCCATCTTGTTTTACACCAATGTCAACAAAGGCCCCAAAATCTACTACGTTACGAACCGTTCCTTGTAACTCCATTCCTACCTGTAAGTCTTCCATCTTTAAAACATCTGTTTTTAATAACGGTTGAGGAAATGCGTCACGTGGATCTCGAGTGGGCTTCATTAATGTATCAACAATATCTTTTACCGTAACTTCACCTACTCCAAGTTGATCACTTAATGCCTTCACATCGATTTGTGCTAACGCTTCTTCACACTTCTTCGTTCCTACATCTTTTTTCGCTAAACCTACATTATTTAAAATATCCTCGGCTAATTTATAGCTTTCCGGGTGAATTCCTGTTGCATCAAGCGGATTCTTTGCTTCAGAAATACGTAAGAAACCGATTGCTTGTTCATACGTTTTTGCCCCTAAACGAGGTATTTTCTTTAATTGTGCTCGAGATGTGAATTTTCCACCTTCACTCCGCGCATTTACAATATTTTCGGCAACTGTTTTTGATAAGCCTGACACATATTGTAATAGTGAAGCGGAGGCAGTATTCACATCAACACCTACTTGGTTAACCGCTGTTTCAACAATAAAAGTTAATGATTCTGTTAGTTTCTTCTGAGAAACGTCATGTTGGTATTGTCCTACCCCAACCGCTTTTGGTTCAATTTTAACAAGTTCTGACAAAGGGTCTTGTAAACGACGTGCAATCGAAACAGCACTTCTTTGTTCAACCTGTAAATCAGGGAACTCACTACGAGCTATTTCAGAAGCGGAGTAAACAGAAGCCCCCGCTTCATTCACAATAACATAAGCTACTTCCTGTTCCACTTCCTTTAATACGTCCGCGATAAATTGTTCTGTTTCGCGTGACGCTGTACCATTACCAATTGCTACAATTGAAATTGGGTACTTATCTAACAGGGCTTTCACAACTGCTTTTGACTTTGCTACATCTGGCTTTGGTGGATGAGGATAAATAGCAATTACTTCTAACATTTTACCGGTTTCATCAACTACCGCTAATTTACATCCTGTTCGATATGCTGGGTCTACCCCTAAAACCATCTTTCCGCGCATCGGAGGTTGTAGTAACAGGCTTTTTAAATTTTCAGCAAAAATATGAATCGCTTGTTCTTCCGCTTTTTCCGTTAACTCACTACGTAATTCACGTTCAATAGACGGTTGAATCAATCGTTTATAGCTATCTTCAATTGCCTCTTTTACATGAGAGATTGCTGAAGAAGATGAATTATATGGAATCCAAACTTTCTCCATAATTTGAATTACTCGTTCTATCGGTACATGAATTGTTACTTTAAGAATGTCCTCTTTTTCACCACGGTTTAGAGCAAGCGTTCTGTGAGGAACAATATATCTAACAGGCTCTTCATACTCATAGTACATTTCAAAGACTTTCTTTTCATCCTTTTCAGCATCCTTCACAGAAGTAGTAATTTTCCCTTCTCTCCAGGACAGTTTTCGAATTTGGTCACGAACTTGAGCATCATCAGAAAATCTTTCAGCTAAAATGTCCTTTGCCCCAGACAAAGCTTCTTCTATTGTTTCTACACTCTTTTCGCTATTAAGGAATGTTTGCGCAACTTGATTGACGTCAACCTTGTCAAATTTCATTAATTCATCCGCTAAGGGCTCAAGTCCTTTTTCTTTAGCAATAGTTGCTTTCGTGCGACGTTTTTGTTTATAGGGTCTATATAAATCCTCTACTCGTTGCAGTACCGTCGCAGCGACAATAGATGTTTGCAGTTCTTCTGTTAATTTCCCTTGTTCATCAATTAGTCGAATAACTTCTTCTTTTCTTTGCCCTAATTGTTGTATGTAATGATATCGATCTTCAATTGATTTAATTTGTACCTCATCTAAGGAACCTGTTGCTTCTTTTCGATAACGAGCAATAAAAGGAACTGTATTTCCGTCTTCTAGTAATTTAATAACTGCTTCTGCTTGATAAGGTTTAACTTGTGTATCCTTAGCAATTATTTGTAGCATTTTCTTTTCTTCCATCATTCCACAGCCTTTCAATTTTTCATAACATGAAATACGATTAGTACGGTTCTTGGCAACGATTAATAAGTTAGTTACAACTTATCCATTTATATGCTTTTACCATATTTTATGGGCCAAACTATAGTATTCGCTCATTTTCCAGACTTCCCTCTTTACTTTCTAAGTTTAACACTTTTATATAATGTACTTCTATTATTGACCTTCTCCTAATGAGGAGTTCTTAACTTCTTGCTTCCCTTTCAAATAAAAAAACTACCCTTCATTATCTAAAGGGTAGACTTGTCCTTCGGTATTTATTTAGAGATAATCCTATAAACGATAATTAAATTTAAATTATGATAGTAATTTATCTTGCACTACTAAACAACACCATCTGCCAATATAATTTCTTGTAACTTTTTAATCGCCTTTCTTTGAATACGCGAAACATGCATCTGAGAAATACCTAATCTTTCTCCTGCTTCTTTTTGACTCATTTGTTCGTAATAAGTCAATTTTAAAATTTCTCTTTCACGTTCTTCTAATACTTCCATTGCTTCAGAGACTACTATCCGACGATTCGTTCTTTCAAATCCATCATCTTCTCGCCCTACGATATCCATCAAGGTGACCGTACCACCTTCAGAGTCTGCGTCAATAGAATGATCCATCGATAGCGCATGATAACTCTTACTCATTTCCATCGCCTCTAAAACATCTTCTTCTTCTACTTCTAGATATTGAGCTATTTCCTGTATAGAGGGTGAATATTGTAGTTGAGTAGTTAAAAATTCTACGGCCGCTTTAATTTTTGGACCAAGCTCTTTAATGCGTCGGGGAACATGTACATCCCACGTTTTGTCACGTAAAAACCGTTTGATTTCACCAATGATTGTTGGAACAGCAAATGCTTCAAAACTCTTCCCTAAAGACGTATCAAAACGTCGAATTGCCCCGAGCAAACCGAGCATTCCTACTTGAACGATATCCTCATAATTGGTTTTACCATAAGAATATTTTCTGGCAATTGACTCTACAAAATTATTATAATGAATTACGAGTCGATCCAAGACCTCTTGGTTTTCTGATTGCTGATAATGTTCTATCCATCCTAATATTTCTTCATCAGAGCTCCGATTATGTGGTGATTGATTTGACATTATCTTTCACCTGCTCTCTCGTGACATATTTTGTCATGAAAACAGTGACTCCACCTTCGTTGTTGTTCACTCTGACCTCGTCCATTAATGTCTCCATTAAATAAAGTCCTAGCCCGCCCTCTCTTAACAATTCAACACTTTCGTCTTCTTGATAAGGACCAATTTGCGATTTAATCTCTTCGAAGTTAAAGCTATGTCCGTAATCTGATACCATTACCTCTAATTTATCTGTATATAAGCCAACCCCGATGACAATTTCTCCATCCTCATTTATTCCATAAGCATGTTGAACTACATTTGTCACCGCTTCACTTACAGCAATTTTCATATCTTCAATTTCATCATAAGAAAACCCCACTCTAGATGCTAATCCAGAAACAGTCAACCTGATAACACTTACATACTGTGGCTTTGCAGGAACTCTAATTTCAATGTAGTCAAATGCTCGCATTAGTCGCCCCACCTTTTTCTATTTCCATTAATTCACTTAAACCTGTTATTTCAAATAATCGCGTCAATCTAGCAGATAAGTTTACTAGCTTCAAGCTAGCATTTTCTTTAACCACTTTTTTATAAAAAGCCACAAAAACACCAAGACCTGTACTATCCATATAATTCACATTCGATAAATCCAATTCTACCAATAAGCCCTCCGATAAATGAATCAACTCAAGCTCATCTCTTAAAATTGGTGCTGTATAAGTATCAATTTCTCCTTCAATATATCCTAAAAGCATATCCCCATCTTCACGAAATTGTACATTAACATTCATTTAAGACACCTCCCACGATTACCTACTCGTTCTTTTCCCCATATTTTTTCTGTTAAACCTATAATTATAAAAAAAATTACTTTTTTAGTTTCACTACAGTTTATATTGTCTCTAATTTACATTGATGACGCATTATATTGTTTGTTAAATTTTATCAATTAAACACATCGCACCTTAGCATTTTCACAACTTTCAAAGTGTCCGTTCGCCAAATCTCGACTGAATATGATTGAATCTATAATTCTCTTAACTACTATGAATCCAAATCCATTAAGTGGCACTTACTCTAATTGTAAAATATGAATCCAACCTAGTAAGTTTACTATATATTAAGAAACATTTTAACATCAAACATCGCGTGCAAATGGACAAAAACTCCGTTATTTAGATAAATTAATAAACTCCACCTCTTTTATAAGAGATTGAGTTTCTATACTTCTAATGTACAAAAAAAGAATGACCTAAAAGAACCGTTCCTTTAGGTCATTCCCTTAACTATGTATTAAAATTTCATTAATCCTAGGCTTATTTCTAATGCGACGTCCACTTTTTCCATAAGCTCAACATCTAATTGAGTAATTCGATCTGTAAGTCTAGACTTATCTATAGTACGCAATTGTTCAAGCAAAATTACCGAATTTCTTTCGAAGCCATATTTTTTGGCATCAATTTCGACATGAGTCGGCAATTTTGCTTTTTGTATTTGCGCAGTAATCGCAGCGATGATTACAGTCGGACTAAATCGATTACCTATATCGTTTTGAAGGATTAATACGGGCCTCGTACCGCCTTGTTCAGATCCCACAACTGGTGAGAGATCTGCAAAAAACACGTCCCCTCGTTTTACAATCAAAATGTCATCCCCCGCTTACGAGACGCTCTACCATATGTTCCGCTTCATACTCTGCATGTAGGCATTCGCTACAAATGTTCAAGTTGATTTGCGACATTTCCACATAGCCTTTCATTAAAGCTTCCCGTATTTGATTTGGTTGCTTGTGCGTAGACAATCTACGAGATGAAATATAAACAAAACTTTCACTCTCTCTAGATTTTTGCTCAAGTGTATTAAATGCCATTAACATCTCTTGAGGAAGCTCTAAAACTTCCTTTACTTCTTCTACTTTTTTCGCGTACAAAACAAGCACCTCCACAAAAACCGTACCATTTCAAATTCTTTTCTCATTCTATCATCGAAATGATATGTTGAAAAGATAATAATTAAAAAATATGGCTATCCATGTAGTATTACCGGTTTTTGTTGAAGATTTTGTCGCATTTTACTATTTTTTGTAGTAGATTCTAGGCACTCTCGAAGTTATGATACAAGGAACTTCATAGTTAATTGTATCTGTTTTTGCTGCCCATTCATCAATTGTAATTTCTTCGTCATTTTGTTTTCCAATTAAAGTTACTTTTTTACCTATATTATATGCAACTGGTAATAATAACATACATTGATCCATACAAATTCTTCCGATGATTGGTACACGTACGCCATCTATTAATACATGTTGACCACTTAGTTTCCGTATTAAACCGTCTGCATAACCAATAGGGATTGTCCCAATGAATGACGGTTCTGATGCTGTAAAGGTAGCTCCATAGCCGATTGACTCTCCAGCTTGGATTTTCTTTACTTCAACAAGTTCTGTTTCCAATGAGAAAGCAGGTAACAATGGATACGGTAATTTTGTTCTCACATAAGAAGAGGGTGCGAGACCATACATAGAAATCCCAAACCTTACTGCATCATACTGAAGAGCTTGATCCTTAATAAGGATTGTGGCTGTATTTGCTGCATGTACAAGTCTTGGTTTTTCAGGCAAAGAACTTACAAACTCTTCAAATTTTGCAACTTGATGATTAAAGTAAGTGACATCTTCTTCATCTGCCGTTGCAAAATGTGTAAATACTCCATCCACTACGCATTGTGGAGAAGATTTTAATGTGTGATATAAATTTTGTAGATCTTCGATATTTGTTACGCCAATTCTACCCATACCTGTATCAATCTTGATATGTAATTTTAAGGGTTTCGGAAGTGTTAATGTTTGTACTTGTTGTACCCAATCAATTGAAAAAACAGTTAAAGTGATATTTTCACTTGCTGCAAACGGTGCAAATGATACAGGAGCGTATCCTAATATCAATATATCAATATCCTGAAAAGCTTTACGGAGATGGAGCGCTTCTTCTGGTGTCGCAACTGCTAACATCGTTGCGCCGGATTCTATCGCAGCTTTCGCCACTTCAATATCCCCATGTCCATATGCATTTGCTTTTACTACAGCGATGATTTTTACACCTGGCTTTAATAATTCTTTCAAATGACTAACATTATGTTTTATGGCATCCAAATTAATAATGGCTTTAGTTGGACGAAAGTGCTCTATATTTTGCATTATTGTTGTTCCCTCTTTTTGTGTGTATAAACTTCAAAATTTTGTCATATTTATTTTAAGTTTTAATAACCGTTCTTGTCCACCACTTTTACTATTTAAAGTATTAAAGAGTGGGAGAAAGCCTAGAGTGCAACAAGTGCACTCTAGTAGGTTAATGCTAATCTCCTCAAATCTCTTATGCTCATTGTGGAAGGCAAGTCCCATTTACTCTATTTTAACCCACCAGCTGAAACTGATGCAGCAACTTGCACCATTTCTTCTTGCGTTAGGTTATTGGAAGCGATAAAGAATGATACTCCATCACGTTCCCAACTAATTGAATTCTCCGTTATTGCACCAATTGTAAATCCTAAGTCTGCTGGATCCCCTGGAGCATAAACTGGAAGTGTTGCTGACTCTCCAAACTCCACAGGTTGTTGAACAAGTGTGAATGATTTATCACCTTCGAACGTTAAAATTACACGTTGTGTTCCATCTTCCATTACCGTTTTCTCATCTATTAGTTTCGTATTATCCCAATTTAAATTTGGATAATATGTTTGGAATTCAGTTGGTACTTCTGCACTTGCACTTGCTTTCTCATCGTCTTTTTTCTCAGAGAAGTTTTCTACAGCGTACTCACTTTTCTTATGTTGCATTCCTAAATCAATATTTTTAAACGTAATTAACATTTGTTCTTCTTGTGCTTCGTTCACAACTGAAACAGAAGTAGGTAGCATTGTTTTCTTGTCCACTGTAATTTTTTGTGTAGGCATTATACTCTTATGATTATTTCTTGTAGCTGCTGTAAAGATGTAGTTCTTCTCAGTTTCTTCCATCGTCACACCATCATCGGCCAATAAATCTTCCGCCAATGCTCCAATTAAGTAGGCTTGGCTATTTTGTTTTGGCCATTCACTTTGGAACTTGTACGTTTTTCTTAGAGACGGTGTTACTACAAATACGCCTTCATCATTTCGGATAATCATTTGTGTAACATCTTCACCTTGTTGAGTTACTTTTACGCGGTAAAATTCTGGTTCAGTATGCCACACGTTTACATCATAAACTCTTGGTTCAGTACCTGTTTTGATTTCCATGGTAGCATCTAGTTCATATCCTTTTACATCGTTCCACTTATCATTAAGATTTTGTAGAACATCCTCCTGTGAATCCTCCCCACAAGCTGTAAGCACTAGCACTCCTAACAACATGACAATAAATAAGGTTAATTTGTGTCGCAAAACTCCATCCTTTCCTCTAACTTTCAGCTCCGTAGTCAAAATATATGAGTGGATGTATAACTTTATGCTATCACTTTTGGACAACCTAACAAATTAATATTTACACTCTTTCTATGGATTGTTTTTGCACTGTTTTCTATTCCATTAGAATAACTTGAGCTGCTGCATACTCTTTTGTATGTGTAATGCTGACATGTCCACTCACTATTTCTCCGTTGAACAATAATATCGGTTTCCCTAAATCGTCCTTCAACACTTCAATTTGATGAAACTCGCAATTTTTCCCTATGCCTGTACCTTTCGCTTTAGAAAATGCCTCCTTTGCTGCAAACCTCCCCGCTAAAAATTCAACCTTTCGTGCTTCGGATAGTTGGTAAAATATCTCCAATTCTTGGTCAGATAGAATTCGTCTTTGGAATTTTTCTGAACGATTCATAGCTTTCATTATTCTTGCGATTTCTGCTATATCTAGTCCAATTCCTTTTATCATATGGAAGTTCTCCTTTTATTATTAATAAAATACAATGTATAATAATTTTAACTTCATTCAGTAATAGTCTCCAATTTTCTTTTAAGGGTAAGATGATTACAAATTATGAATCAATTAATTTAATGGGGGTTCCACCTCCGACTGAATGAGTCAAAGCTTCCGGCGGTTGCCACAGATCTTAAACGAAGATTAGCTTTAGTTAGTCGCGTCCTGCGCCAACTCCTAACTCGTCTGCATCAAGCAGAACTATCTCTAAAAAATCTGGGCGGCAAGTACGCCAAGGCGTATTTGATATGGAGGTGTACACATGTTTATACGTAGAGAAAACTTCAAACAATTTTTAAAGCTCTATCCTGTTGTGTCTATAATCATTGCTATCAATTTCATCGTCTATATTATCACAATGATACCGAATGTCGGTGATACGGTTTTTTACACTGGAATGAGTGTAAATTATTTAATAGGTGAAGGACAATGGTGGCGAGTTATTACCTCATTATTTCTTCATGCCGGCTTTATGCATGTTCTGTTTAATATGTTTTCATTATTCTTGTTTGGTCCTGAACTTGAAAAAATTGCTGGGAAAGCTCGTTTTGTAACTATTTATGCTTTAGCAGGTATTTTTGGAAATGTTGCTACATTTGTTACGCAAGATGGTATGTATGCAAGTGTTGGTGCAAGTGGTTCAATATACGGTATTTTGGGTGCCTTTGCCGCGCTTGTCTACTATACACGACGAACGATGCCACAGTTAAAGCAAGTAATAATGCCACTTATTATTATTAGTGTAATTATTACGTTTATATCTCCTAATATCAATGTTGCTGGACATATCGGCGGGTTGATCACTGGTTTCTTACTTGGTTTATCTTACTTCTCTCCAAAGAATATCATTCGTTGGAGACAAAAATAAAACATAAAGAAAAAGGCAATCTTATTTACAAGATTGCCTTTATTATTACTAACCTATTATGAAGATGCTTTTTCAAACCATTTCTTTATCGACTCTACATCTCTATTTTCTAGATTGGGTACTTTTGCGGTTGCTCCTGTTACCCCAGACATGACAGTTACCTTTACTGTTTTGATACCCTTTCTCTTTTGAAAATAAGTATGCCTACATTCCAAAGCTTGAATTCGTTTTTTTTCCACAATAAAAGTTACTCGACTAAAAATTCGATAACAAAAAGTCAATTGATGTCCACTAATAGCAAAGCCCGCCGATTTATACTGCCACAAACCCAATAATAGAACTGGTAACAGTATCAATATTGCTAGTAATCCATATGGGAACCAAAAATAGGAACAAAATACAATAGCCGGTAGTAACCATAGTAAATCTATTCTGTAAAAAAAAGGTTTGGCTTTTTTCGGTGGTTTCGTTAAGCTTTGTTGCCATTCAAATTGTGGGAACAATTTTTGAAGCGGCTCAAGAACATCTTTTTTCTTTATTAGAGGAAAGAGTGTGACTTTCTTCTCATCCCCTCCAAATCCTCCACTTGCACTTTCAACAATTACTGCTGTATAACCAAACATTTGTCTTAAAGGGTTTTCGACAATTTTAATAGCTTGTATTCGGTTTAAAGGTAACGTCACCTTTTTCTTTTCAAGCAACCCGCGTGTAATCGTTAAGCGCTCATTTTCCTCTATAACCTTAAAATCATAATAATTGAAAAATGTAATAATCACAGCGACTATCCATGTAACAATTAATGTAACAAAAATAGCTAGTGCAACAATAACGAAACCAAATTTTATAAACGACGAAAGCTCTTCAAAAATCAATTCAAAAGGGATAAACTCTGCAAATTGTGAAAGGATTGCTGCAACACCCGCTATTACAACGCCCATACTACTAGAAGTTGTTGCTAGAATTAATAAATCCTTTATGCTCATTTTATGAATCTCTTTTGAATCTAAGCTGGAATTAACTAATACTTCTGATACATCTTGTTGTGTATGATCAATCTTTTCTTCTTTACTATTTCGAGTAATCCATTCAATTTGATTTGCTGCTTCTTTCGTAATGGCAGTTAATATAACTTCTGGTTTCCCATTTGAATTACCAGCTGTTTCAACCATTACTTGGACAAGTCCAAATAGTCTATGGAAGATACCTTCTTTATAGTTAAAGCTTTGAATCCGGTCAAAAGGAATATAGCGTTTTTTCTTTACAATAAGCCCATATTCCACTCTTAACTCATTTTCCTCAAACCAGTACACATATGTCCACCATTTAAGAAAACCACTTATTAAACGAATGATAATGATAAGTAGAAAGATTCCTAAAGGAATGAGACTAGCCCATGAACTTCTATCACTTGGGTTAAAAGTAACTTTAAACCCATTTGCCATAAAGAGAATTAAAAATGGAAGAATTAGTTCCTTTAAGCCCTTAACAAAGTCTACTACTGCAGAAATGGGATGTAATTTAAATCGTTGTTCAGACATCATCTTCAGCCACCCTCGCTAAAATAGAGATACGCGATCGTAAACTATCTGCTTCCCCTGTTACTAACATCGGGATAATATGCGTTGTTGCAGCCGTAGAGATGGAAATATTGGATAAATCGTACTTTTTCAATATTGGTCCTTGTGAAGTATCCACATGCTGTACACGAACCATCGGAATAAGCGTTCGCTTAATTATAAAAAGACCATACTGAATTTCAATCTCATGCTCCCGAACCTCATATCTCCAATGATCCCAACGAATCTTTGGAAATAGCCAAATCGTAGCGAAAGCAAAAATGAAAATTACTGCTATTGCTATATAAAAAATAAACATTGGCCACGCAAATTTATAAGTTAAAAAACATACAACACCTAAAACAATGGCTATAAGTAAAGTTTTAAAGAAACCATACAATCTCCATACAGACAAACCCTTACTTGGTATTTGATACATTAATTCTTCCCGCACCCACATTCACCCCTTCTTATTCACTTAATACGTATGAAAATACAAATTGTTTCAATAATATAGTCTATTTTTTTAGAAATATAAAGAAATAAAAAACACCCCTGAAGTAAGAGTAACTCTATCTTCAGGGGTGTAGCACTACATTTAGCGCATATTATATATATTAGTCTTCACGACGACGTGGAGTACTTGAAGAACGTCGGCGATCTCCTTCTTTACGTCCACCTTCACGACGTGCACCATCTCTGCGTGCTCCGTCTCGACGAGCTCCACCGCTACGTCCGCCACGACCAAAGTCACGACGTCCTCCACGAGAGTCTCCTCCACGTCCACGGCCTCCACCAGAACGGTCTTTACGCGCTGGTAATGGGCGTTCCTCAGAGATTGTTACCGGTGTATCATCCGGTTCTTTTGTCATTGATTTAATAGCCGCAGCAACTAAATCAACTGCATTGTGTTCTTCTAATAATTCATTAGCTAAAATACGGTATTCATTTAAGTCGTTTGCTTGAACGATTTCGATTAATTTCTCCATAGCAACTTTTTGTTGACCAACAAGTGCTTCTGATTCACTTGGTGGACGAAGTGGAGTCATACGTTTTTTCGTTGTTTCTTCAACGATACGTAAATAACCCATTTCACGTGGAGTTACGAATGTTACTGCAAGACCTGATTTACCAGCACGACCTGTACGACCAATACGGTGTACATAGCTTTCTGGATCTTGAGGAATATCAAAGTTATAAACATGAGTTACACCTGAAATATCAAGACCACGTGCAGCAACGTCTGTTGCAACAAGGATGTCAATTTTATTTTCTTTAAATTGACGTAGTACAGACATACGTTTTGCTTGGCTTAAGTCACCATGAATTCCTTCAGCAACGTAACCACGAATGCTTAATGCTTGTGATAATTCATCTACACGACGTTTTGTACGACCAAAGATGATAGCAAGCTCTGGTTGGTGAACGTTTAAAATTCTAGTTAACACATCGAATTTTTCGCGTTCTTGTGCTTTCACGAAGAATTGCTCGATGTTTTCAACTGTCATTTCTTTAGACTTGATTTTAACTTCTTCAGGGTTTTTCATGAATGTATTTGCAATTTTGCGGATTGCAGGTGGCATAGTAGCCGAGAATAATAATGTTTGACGAGTATCCGGTACGTTTTCTAAAATCGCATTAATATCATCGATGAAGCCCATGTTTAACATTTCATCAGCTTCGTCTAAAACAAGTGTTTGTACTTCATCAAGTTTTAGTGTACGACGGTTAATGTGGTCTTGGATACGTCCTGGAGTACCTACAATAATTTGTGGTTTATTTTTTAACGCGCGAATTTGGCGTCCGATTTCTTGCCCACCATATACTGATAGCAATTTAACGCGTTTGTCATAACCAATTTTATATAATTCCTCTGAAACTTGGATTGCTAATTCACGAGTAGGGGCAATAATTAAAGCTTGGATGCTTGGGTTTTTTGGATCAATTTTCTCGATTAGTGGTATCCCGAATGCTGCAGTTTTACCAGTACCAGTTTGCGCTTGACCTAATACGTCACGACCATCTAATGCAAACTTAATAGTGCCTTCTTGGATTGGTGTAGCTTCTTCAAATCCCATACGTTTTAATGAACGTAATGTTGATTCGCTAATATTTAATTCTGAAAAATTTGTCAAACTCTTCAATCTCCTTTTTCCTTTAAGTTGACAAATGGTTACATTTTCAGATGAAATGCGGCAAACTTCGAGCCTAAGTTTGGAACGTTTCCGATACTTAATAATTCTCTGAACTCTACAGAGAGCGATTTTATATGAAAGGGAAAGCCCGGTCTTTGCCGAGCGGTTCAATTCTACCCATTTTCTTATGTTTAAAACTCTGATAAAAATAGAATAAAACCGTTAAATTCAAAAAAAAGCACTCTTCATCATGTTTTGTGAAGAGCCTTCGCACAAAATGTATCCATTGCTTATCATAGTCTATCATGGCTCTTTACTGCATTGCAACGAAATTGCTCTTGTTATAATATTCTTAATTTTTAACTAAAACTAAGAAAACCATAGGTCACAGTCTCACTAACGTAATTTCCTTTCTTAATAAAAATTAAACATTGCATCTTTGGGTAACGATTAAATTAAGCACTTGTAACTGGTACATTCCTTATATTGCACTCGCACCATAAAAAACATTCGTATTATTTGCATTGTCCATGTATTGCATCTTCTACCATCTTCAACGATTGGAAAACCTCAAAATAATAATCATTAAATAAATTAAAAAAGCACTATTTAGCCTAAAAATGGCTAAATAGTGCTTTAAATTTTAGTTAAATGATTTTAAAATTGTTTCCAACTTCATTCCTCGAGAGCCTTTTAATAAAATTAATGTTTTTTCATTTGCGTATTCATTAATATACTGAATAATTTCTTCGTAGCTATTCTCAGAATAAATTAGTTTATCATTGCTAAAGTTTTGTTGTAATTGGTTATATAGCCATTTCATTCTTGGACCGTATAGACAAACTCTTGAGATTTCATTGACATCTATAACATTAGCAATTTGCTCATGAAATGGTTTTTCATCGTCACCTAACTCCAGCATGTCACCTAGAACAAGCCATTTGTCATCACGTAAAGATGTCGATTGTACAAATTGAATCGCAGCCTCCATAGAGGTTGGTGCTGCGTTGTAGGCATCATTAATAAATAAGATTCCATTTTTAGTTGGTACTAACTGCATTCGCATATCCGTCAACGATACTTTGGATAATCCTTGTTGAATTTGAGCCTCAGTTAAGCCAAGCATTTTACCGATTAAAAGAGCAATTAAGCTATTCTTCACTTGATGCTTACCTAAAACAGGGATAGAGAATTCACCATTCAACTCGCCGGTCACCTTAAAATGACTACCCTTTTCAGTTGTTTCGATGGATGTAGCAACTAAATCATTAGATGATTGGAATCCAAAGGCTTTTGAATTTAGTTGCGTTTGTTCCTTAACTAAATTTTGTAACAATGGCTCGTCACCATCATAGAACAAAAATCCTTCTGCATTTAAACCTTGAATAATCTCAAATTTAGCTTTTGCAATCCCCTCACGTGAACCAAGATCTTGCATATGAGCCTCACCAATATTTGTAATTACAGCAAAGTGAGGCTTTGCTAATTTTGTTAAGAATTCAATTTCTCCGAAACCACTCATTCCCATTTCTAGGACAGCAATTTCTGTATCCTCTTCTAAATTTAACAACGTAATAGGTAGACCTAATTGATTATTAAAATTTCCAATTGTTTTTTGCACTTTATAGAATGGAGTTAGCATACTAGCTAAGATATCCTTTGTAGAAGTTTTACCGTTTGAGCCTGTTACACCAATAAATTTGGCTTGGTGTTTTTGACGGTATGCGCGAGCCATTTGTTGTAACGCAACCTCTGCATCTTCTACTAATAAAACTGGTTTATCTTTCGGAGGATTCGGTTCATCCTTTAGCCAAAGAGTAGCGGCAGCACCTTTTTCAAATGCTTGCTCTACATACTTGTGTCCATTGACCGCCTCACCACGAAAAGGAATAAATAAATCCCCTTTCGAAATAGTTCGTGTATCAATAGAAACTCCTGTAACAATTGTTTCTGAATAGCCAGGACATTCTATATTCAACCAATTAGCAATTTCCTTTAGTGTTCTTTTCATATCTATTCACTCTAATCTCGATTATATTGTAATTGTTGTTTTTCTGTATGGCGTTCTATCGCTAACTCAATCAAATTATCGATTAATTGTGGATAATTTATACCTGTGTGTTGCCATAAAAGCGGATACATACTTACTGGCGTAAAACCAGGCATTGTATTTACTTCGTTAATATAAACTTCATCATCTTGAGTTACAAAGAAATCTGAACGAACAAGTCCTGAGCAGTCTAAAATTTTAAACGCACGAACGGCCATGTCTTTCATTGTACTTTCCACTTTAGTAGAAGTTTCAGCAGGAATAATTAGCGCTGTTGAACCATCTTTATATTTTGAATCGTAATCATAAAAATCGGTCATAGGTTTTATTTCACCTGCAACAGATACTTTTGGGGTATCATTCCCAAGTACGCCCATTTCAATTTCGCGAGCAACAATTCCTTGTTCAACAATTACTTTACGATCATATTGGAAGGCAAATTCAATTGCTTTTACTAACTCTTGACGATCAGAAGCTTTGCTAACTCCAACACTTGAACCTAGATTAGCTGGTTTTACGAACATCGGCCAACCTAAATCGTCCTCACATTTTTTGATAAGATCTTGAGAACTTTGATTCCACTCTTTTCGAATAAAGTGAACAAAAGGTACTTGTTTTAACCCTGCTACACTAAATAATTGTTTCATTGTCACTTTATCCATACCAGCTGCTGAAGCTAATACTCCATTCCCCACATAAGGGAAGTTCAGTACTTCTAACAACCCTTGAACCGTACCATCTTCTCCATTCGTTCCATGTAATAACGGAAAGACTACATCAAATTGAGCTTGTGTATTTTTATCTAAAACAAATTCTGTAATATTATTTGGTGATATTGTCTCGCTTTTAAATTGTAATTGTTCGATTGATTCAACTGGTTTTGTTAATTGAGGTCCTCTAAGCCATTGACCATCCAATGTTATAAAAATCGGATGTACTTCATATTTGTTATAATCAATTGCTTTAGATACAGCTGTTGCAGTAGATAATGATACCTCATGCTCAGCAGATTTCCCTCCATATAATAAACCAACGCGCTTTTTCATTTTTTGACCTCCAAAATATTGAGTAGTTCTAGTTTAACATGAAAACCCATTTATTATTTAGAAAACTTGACATATCAAAATGACGTATTTCAATAAGTGTTAGTTGCACTACATTAGTTAAAAAAGATTACCTACTTTTTATCTGTTACAATTAAATTACTGCCATCTTGTAGTATTTACACAAATTAGTTCTTTTCACTAATAAATTAAAATAAGGACATACTATTGTAAAGAAAGTGAAAAAACTCCCTGTCAACAGTGAGCTATGACAGAAAGTTTTAAGTGATTTTAATAAGTTCATCGTAGTTTTGCTTTAATATAACTTCTAAATCATCCCAAACTTCATCAGGATAATCATAGTCGGAAAGAGTACGTATTTCAACACCGTAACTGTTATTTTGTTTCTCCATTTTGTAAAGAGATAGCAAGGCACCTTCTTTTACAAAAGGTCTGTATGCCTTTAATACGATTGGGTCTAAAGTTGGGATTGCATCTTTAGTTTTTCTACGCCAAAAACTACCGTTACCTTCTTTTTCTTTTATCAACTGATTAAATAAATTAGAAACTAAATATTCCGAATCATTTAAGTAACGATAATAGACTTTTGTTAATTTATCATTTTCTGCTGAATAATACACATACCGATTTTGCAACTTAGTAAAGAACGGAGAATGGATAGGTTCTTTTTTATGGCTAAGGTATAACAGTTCTGCTTGCTCTAAAGAAGTAAGCTGATTAACATCTTTTTCGCTAACAAAATCAATCCAACATAAATCACCATCAACATCACCCATTCTCTTAACAAACTTCGTTAATTCATCGAAGGATACAAAATCAAATTGGGTATGCATATTAAATGATCCATCTTCATAGCCATGCTTAAGTAGTAATAAGTTTGGTATTGGGTCGACCGAGCTAATAAACTGCTTTAATGTCAGGCCACTGTAGATTACAAAATGATCGACATCATTCATATGTACGAATAAATGATGTATAAAATCATCCGCAGTTTTTTGTTTTCTAGCCATACGCTCACTCCCCCAGGAATTCAATACATTAGTTATTATATGATGTAACTCGTAAATTTGAAACATTTTCATTTCCATTTCGTCGTAACTTTTGCCTTAAGTTTTAGTTGATAACAAGAAACTATAACTTAAATTGTAAATAGTACTAATTGCTCTAAATTTTTACACCCTTTTTAACATATAAACCATTATCCCCTTTTAATCGTTTCTATGTTAAAGTAAAATGTACAAGTTCGAACGTAATTCTAAAATCTTTAAGATTAATTAGGTGAAAATGAATGGAAAATAACCAAAATTTCGCAGGCCGATTCGATTGGAAGCTTGCTTTGATAATTTTTTTATTTCTTATAGTTAGTTTGTTAGCCATTTCTTCCGCACAAACTACAGGACAATACCAGTCAAACTTTGTTATGCAACAATTAATTAACTATATAATCTTCGCTGCTATTGTTGCGGTAGTCATTTATTTTGACCCTGACCAGTATAAAAAGATGGCATGGTACTTGTATGGCTTTGGTATTTTACTATTAATACTACTTGCAGTAATTCCAGCAGGTGGAATTGTCATCGAACGAAACGGTGCAAAAAGTTGGTTTTCAACACCAGTCGGAAGCTTACAACCTTCTGAATTTATGAAAACTTTTTATATTTTATCCATGGCTTGGGTAATAAGTAAGCACCACGAAAAATACTCCCTTAAAAGTATTAAATCAGACTTTATATTACTAGGTAAGATTGCCGTTACTTTATTTATTCCGTTAGCATTTATCATGATGCAGCCAGATTTAGGTTCTTCTCTAGTTTTCTTAGCTATTACAGCTGCATTAATCATTGTTGCAGGTATCTCATGGAAAATTATTTTACCTGTATTCGCTGTTTCAGTAACTGTTGGTGGGACATTACTCTGGATGGCATTATATATGCAAGACTTTCTAGAAGAGAAATTCGGATTTAGTCCATATCAGTTCGCACGAATTTATTCGTGGATAGATCCTTATGCATATTCTTCAGGTTCCGGCTATCATTTGATTACTTCTTTAAATGCGATTGGTTCGGGAGAGATTTTTGGTAAGGGATATATGGACCGTGAAGTTTATGTAGCTGAAAGTCATACCGATTTTATATTTACAGTTATCGGAGAAGAATGGGGATTTCTTGGCGCTAGCTTTGTAATCTGTCTCTATTTCTTATTAATTTATCATTTAACAAAAATGACTTTAACACTGAAAGATCCTTTCTGCACTTATGTTTGTGCAGGGATTATTGCTATGATTACATTCCACGTATTCGAAAATATTGGGATGACAATCCAACTGTTACCGATTACAGGTATTCCATTACCATTCATCAGTTATGGCGGTAGTTCATTAATGGGGAATGCACTGGCCCTAGGATTAGTATTTAGTATGAAATATCATTATAAATCGTACATGTTTGCATCTAACGAAGATGATGATTAGAAAAGGAAAAGTCCCGACTTTCAAAAGTCGGGACTTTTTTATGCTAATTCTGATTAATTGATTTATTATACTTGTGGAGTTTGAGTTGGTGGTGTTAATACTTTAAGTAATTCAAGACGGGATTTTGTAACTGTTGCAGTAACACCTAATCTAGATAAATTCGAAACGATTTTCTTTAAGTCTACTTCCTTCGCCATGCTCTTCCACCTAACCTTCTTTATATTATTAATAACGTATTAATTATTTAAAAGTTTCAAAAAATAAGTCTGACTTTACAATTTCTTAGATTCATCATAACATGTTTCCTTTGACTAAAATTTATCAATTCTGTTACAACTTCCAATTAATTGTCAACTATATCGCATACTTTTTTATCGTCAAGATTTACTTCATGTTTAGATTGTTGATTCTACTGGAATTATTACCGTAATTTCTATAAGTTAAACCTCAAAATTCCATAGACACAATTTGTTCATTTTTTCAAAACTTAATCAATTGAAAATTGCTATTAATAGAAGCTCAAGATTTTGGACATGAATAGTAGTAATCTTGCGTATATTAAAATGCCCACACTTTTGAAAAAGTCACGGAAGAATAGATAGAAATGTTGTTGGAGGAAATAGAGTGCAAACAAAAAAATCAATTACTTTGCCAACTCAACTTGAATGTTATCGTCATAAAATTGAATCATCAATAGTAAACTCATTATGGATTACTCCTGTTAAAGAGAAGCCCTCAATAACTGATAGTAAATTTTCAGGATCCCCTTATTTACCCAAATCTCATATACATCCGAAAGATTCTAACGGAGACTATATGCCATTATTAGCTCAAATCAATTTTGCTCAATTACTCTCCCCCTCGCTATTTCCAAATGAAGGACTGTTACAATTTTTTATATCACGTAGTATTTCGTACTCAACACAAAAAAAGATGGAGTTGCTTTTACAACAAGACTATAAAATACGTTACTTTCCAAAGTTAGAAAGCGAAGAACACCTCGTAGCTGATTTTTCTTATTTACAACTCGATAATAGCTTCTTAATTCAGGACGAGATGAAGTTAGAATTCCAAATAAAACTAGAACCAGTATCTGCAACTGATTATCGATTCGAGGAATTTATGACCCATTCTCAAATTGAAGAACCATTCTTTAGCGAAGATGATCGCACGTTTGAAGACATCTATTTAGAAAATTTTTTATCAGCCGAACATAAATTAGGTGGCTATCCTTATTTTATTGAATATGATACTAGAAAGGATTCCACGTTCTTAAAAAAGTTCGATACTTTATTGTTCCAAATTATATCGAACGACGAACAAGGCATTATGTATGGTGATTCAGGCATTATTAAATTCTTTATTAATCAACAGTCTCTTAAAAATCTTGACTTTTCTACTATATATTTTGTTGCTGAACAGTTCTGACTATATTTCAAGTACTACAATTCGTTTACTCGTTAAGCTATAATTACTTTAAAAAAATAAAGTAGGTGCAGTCATATGAGTATTTTCTTTAATACCATATCTGTTATTCCAATTATTCTCACATTAAATATTATTCTTGCAATAACTGTAATTTTCTTAGAAAGAAAAGATCCTACTTCCACTTGGGCTTGGACCCTTGTATTATTTTTCCTTCCATTAGCCGGATTTATATTATATTTATTACTTGGTAGACCAATGAGAAAAAAACATTTATTTCGATGGGAAGGACAAAAGGATATCGGGATTGATAAATTAATCAGTTATCAAATTGAGGCCCTAGAAGAAAACTCACTTGATTTCCATCAAGATGAGGTTGGAAAATACAAAAGTTTAATTCATATGAATTTAAAAACAAGTGATTCCGTTTTAACTCAAGATAACCATATTCAATTTTATGATGATGGTTCAGAAAAGTTTGAGGCCTTGCTTCAGGATATTGAGAATGCAAAAGACCATATTCATATACAATATTATATTTTTAAATTAGATAACTTAGGAAAGCGTATCTATTCACTACTTATAAAAAAAGCACAGCAAGGCGTAAAAGTTCGGCTTCTTTATGATGAAATGGGCTCCCGTGGTGTAAAAAAAAGACACTTTAAATCTTTACTTGAAGTAGGGGGAGAAGTAGAAGTGTTCTTCCCTTCTATCCTCCCTCTCATTAATCCACGTTTGAATTTTCGAAATCACCGTAAAATCGTTGTGATAGATGGACGTATCGGTTATATTGGCGGTTTTAATGTTGGCGATGAATATTTAGGATTAAATAAGAAATTTGGTTATTGGCGAGATACTCATTTGCGTATTGAGGGGAGTTCAGTCCACCCCTTACAAACTCGCTTTTTACTAGACTGGAATCAAGCAAGTGATAATAATATCAACTATTCCGAAAAGTACTTCCCTGCAATACCTAAAAAAGGCGACATAGCGATGCAAATTGTATCGAGCGGACCAGATACTGAATTTCCTGCTATCAAAAATGGTTATCTTAAATTGCTAATGAGTGCAAAACGTTATATTTACATCCAAACACCCTATTTCATACCCGATAATAGTTTTTTAAATGCCATTGAGATTGCTGCTCTTTCCGGTATCGACGTGCGTATCATGATACCAAATAAACCAGATCATATGTTTGTTTATTGGGCTACCTATTCATATGTTGGTGAATTATTAAAAGCTGGCGCTAAAATTTATATTTATGAAAAAGGTTTTATTCATGCTAAAACAATCGTGATCGATGATGAAGCTTCAACGGTTGGAACTGCTAACATTGATGTACGAAGCTTTGCTTTAAATTTCGAAGTAAACGCATTTATATACGATCGTGTATTCTCTCACGAATTAGCTGAAGTTTTTGAGAAGGATATACTGGATTGTACAGAGTTAACGCTAGAAAAATATGAGAAACGTTCAATTATCATAAAATTTAAGGAATCTATATCACGATTATTAACTCCAATCCTGTAATGATATTTTTTCCTTAGTACAAAGATTTTAAAAAAAGGATGACGCAAAGTGCGCCATCCTTTTTATTGAATTCCTAAATATTCTTCTAATGTAACATCTGCTTCTTTTACTTTTGCTGCTAAGTCTACCCCTAAATAACGGAAATGCCATGATTCATACATATAACCTGTAATTGCTTCTTTACCTTTAGGGTAACGTAAGATAAAACCATAGTTTACTGCATTTTCAACAAGCCATTTTCCTGCTTCTGATTCCCCAAACTCTTCTGTTAACCATAAATCTTCTTTTCCAACTTCACCAATATCAAAGGCGAAACCCGTTTGATGCTCAGAATATCCAGGTCTAGCACTATATCGATCCGCATTCTCCTGACCGTCACGACTAACATAATTATTATAAAGTGTATCTTGGTATTCGTATGAACGATACGTACTAAAAGCTACTAATTCAAAACCAGCAGCTTTTGCATCTGCTGCCATTTGTTCAAATGCATTACGAGCCTCTTTATTCTCTCCTGGAGCAAAAGTACTTGGTAATGGATACTTTTTATTTGCTATTAAGATTCCATCTACATAAGTAGGCTCTGTTGGTAAAGGCTGCCCTTCAATATACCCATTGTTTGTAAGTGGTTGTTCTTCTGTTTGCTCTTCTGGTTTAGCCGTTTCTCCATTTTCTTCAGAGTTTGTGGGCGAGTTATTATCTTCTATCGTAGTCGAGTCATTTTCTTCAGTTTCTTTTGGAGTTGCTTCATTTTTTACGCTATTTTGATTTAGGTACATAAATACCACTACAGCAGCTACTAAAATCACTGCCACACTAACACCAATCCATATGTATTTCTTTTTACTATTATTATTACTAATGGTTGTATGTCTTTTCATAATCCTATTAGCCTCTTTCCTATACAATGCTTATATTTTAGCACTGTTTCAACCATTTTACCTTATTATTTCATATAAAAAATAAGCTAAAAATCACTAAATAAGTTTCTTATATTCTTATAAATATTATTGATAATTTCGTTAATCGAACGTATATATCCATCCCTGTCAATCGAGTAGAGGGAAAATAAGTAACCTATTTTCGCCCCTCTCACAACACCGTACGTACGGGTCTCGTATACGGCGTTTCAATTTATATTACAGTGTGTACTTCTAAGTAACGGTCTAGGGCAGAGGGGATTCCCCTCT
>DATMGC010000057.1:0-38730 GCA_035555915.1 Ureibacillus sp.
TAATTGTTCTTCGTCAGCACCTAGTTCAATAAGTAAATCGATTACTTCATCAACTACTTCTTCTGGACGAGCAGAGTCTTTATCTACTTTGTTTACTACAACAATTGGTGTTAATTTTTGTTCTAGTGCTTTTTTCAATACGAAACGAGTTTGAGGCATACAACCTTCATATGCATCTACAACAAGTAAAACACCGTCTACCATTTTTAGAATACGTTCTACTTCACCACCGAAATCGGCATGTCCTGGTGTGTCCAGGATATTGATGCGTGTTCCTTCATAGTTTACAGCTGTATTTTTAGCAAGGATTGTAATCCCGCGTTCGCGTTCGATATCATTTGAGTCCATTGCACGTTCTTCGACATGTTCATTAGTACGGAAAGTACCAGATTGTTTTAACAATTGGTCGACTAATGTTGTTTTCCCATGGTCAACGTGTGCGATAATTGCAATATTGCGTAGATCTTCGCGTAACTTTGTCATTATTCCACTCCACATTCTTTTTTCATATGATTAACTGTGTTATTATAGCACAAGAAGTTCATATTGTCTTTTTATGTTTTATACAATTCGACAATATTATTCATAAAACCCTTTCATATATACTAAGGAGGCACATTTCCATGAATAGAGCAAAAGTAGTCATGTTTATTTTTGCGGTTGCTGCGATGTTATCCATGCTCTCAATCGGATATTCAATTGCGGCAAAAACAGTCCTAGGAATCATAGCAGGGATTGTAGCATTATGCGCAGTTATGATCATTGGCTTTAAACTTAAACGTAAATTTCGTGAACAAGGTCTTCTTTAAGACTTGTACACTTATACTGCGACATAATATTAATTAAATTCATTAGTAAAACACGATTTGGTCATAAATAATGCTACCAAGTCGTGTTTTTTTGTTATTAAAAATATTTCTCGGGCAGTTACCAAATGCAAAATTACACATTTCCTAGACAGTCCAAGTAATATTTTATATAAAAAATCTTCAACTTACATATTGAAATTAAATTCTTATTTTTTATGTCGCACATCAAACAGTTTATTTTAATTCAATATAGTTATTTAGTATTTCATGGTGTATTGAAGGGTTGGCGATAATAAATGTATCTTGAGCTAACAAATTGCATGATTCTCCTTTTAGGTTAGTTGCAATAGCGCCTACTTCATGTGCAATAACTATTCCACCGCCAATATCCCATGGAGATAATCTCATTGAAATATAAGCATCTAATTTGCCACTAATCACAAAGGCAATTTCCATTGCGGCCGATCCATATGAGCGTGTACCTCTAACCCCTCGAACTAAATCGATCATTTTCTCATGGTTTACTCTTTTATTTGGGATAACCCAGCTAGCATTGATCCCAATAACTGACTCGTTCAATGGTATAGGTTTTAATTTTCTTAATGGGGATTCATTATACCATGCGCCTTCTCCGACTATCGCATAAAACAAATCTTCCCTCATCACATCATATATGTACCCTAGTTTTCCTATACCATCAACAAAAAATCCTATACTAATCATAAAATGTCGATGCTGTTTTACGAAATTCATCGTTCCATCAATTGGGTCAATAAGCCAAACTGCTCCATCAAGGGAATCGATTCCCTCTCCCATTCCTTCTTCACCTAATATTTTATGATCTGAATTAAAAGCTTTAATTTTCTCGATAAAGAAAATTTCAGTTTCTCGATCGATATTTGTTACTAGATCGTTAGGGTCTGCTTTCGTTTCTACTTTAATATCATATGAAAAAGCATCCCTAATTCTTTTACCAGCCTCAAAAATAATATCCTTTGCAAACTTGTCCACTTCGCGTAAATCCATTAAACTCCCACCTTCTTTGAGCAACCCATTTTCTACAGTATGAAGTATTATTTCAAGCCATTCTTCTAGCTTAACTTTTCGAAAAATTCTCTCATTACCACTATTATAGCAAAAAATCACTTGCAGTCTTAAATGAATGCAAGTGATTTTTAATTTAATATTAAATTGTTACACATACGCGTGGAGACCATCTAATTCATCCTGTATTTCCTTTAAACGTTTTTTACTTTTTTCCATCTCTTTTTCATCCTTACTTTGCATTGCTGCATATAAGGAGGCAAGCTCGTAATCAAGCTCTAGACGTAAAACGTGTTCATATTGCTTTTCAATATCAACTTTACGTATAATTTTAATCATCTGTTTCATACTAAATCACTTCCCTTTCATTTTTTAAAATTTTAGTCTCATGAAATGGTTTGTTACAAAATTTTTCCCAAAAAACAGATAAAATAAACATGTAAATCATTGAGGGGGTACAAAATAAATGAACAAAATTGATTGGACAAACAAAGACTTCGAAGTTTTCGAAATTGATGGATTAGAGCAACGAATGGAAGCTCTAACTACTATTGTTCGCCCGAAGTTCCAAGAATTAGGTGAGTTGTTCTCGAGTTATTTTAGCGCTCAAACAGGTGATGAATTTTTCCCTCATGTTGCAAAGCATGCTAGAAGAACAATTAATCCTCCTAAAGATTCATGGGTTGCATTTGCACCATATAAGCGTGGATATAAATCGCTCCCTCATTTTCAAATTGGGCTTTGGAATACACATTTATTCATAATTGTTGCAATTATTTATGAAGCACCACAAAAATCTGAAATGGCAACTCGTTTATTAAACAATATTGAGTTGTTTGATAAGCTACCTGACGATTTTATTCTTTCTGGTGATCATATGTCACAAGACTCAATCTCTTTAAAAACTGGGCGTGAAAAACAGCTAGAAGACTTATTAATTCGATTGCGAGACGTCAAAAAAGGTGAATTTCTAGTTGGACGTCATATTGCACGAGAAGAAGCAATTAATCTTTCATCTGAACAATTTTTACAACTAGCAGAGGATACATTTGAGGCTCTTTTACCAATCTACAACACAATTATTGGTAAATAGTTACTTTTAAAGGCAAAGGTTATTAACTAACTTTTGCCTTTAATTGTTTTACATCTTCACTTAAAGTTTGATTATTCAGTTAATTAAAGTCAGTTCTAGAATCTGTGCTTTGCTTTTGGTGTTGTATAATTAATATGCTCAAGAGACTGACAATCATTACATATTTACACTAATTCTTTTTTATTTTTTATGTTTAAGCATATTTTCAATAGGTTTACTTCTTTTCCTATTGTTTCATTATTCTCTTCCTAATCCTTCATTTCCTTCACTATAGTTGTTCCACTTACGAAATATTCATTTTAAAACTCTAAATGATTAAAAGAAAAAAATAGGGGTAAAGTCAAAGGACATAATTTGACAATTTAAGGGGTGTTTTGATTTGAAACTTCACAATGGTACTTTATACTGGCCTACAACACTTACAGAAGAATTTAGTGTAAAAACTTCAAAACAATCAAAAAAACAATATGATGCTATTGTTATTGGAGGCGGAATGTCAGGTTGTTTAGTAGCGTATAAACTATTGAAACAAGGTCTTTCTGTCGCTATTTTAGAGAAAGGAAACTTTGGACAAGGTAGTACAGCAGCAAATACTGGGTTACTACAATATTCAAATGATATTATGCTTTCTGAACTGATCCAGGAAATTGGCGAAGAAGATGCCATCCGATTTTACCAACTATGTTACGAAGCGTTAGATGATATTGAACAAATAGCGAATGAATTACCGCATAAAGTAGATTTTGTACGTAGACCAAGTATTTATTATGCTAGTGATAATGCCGATGTAAATAAACTACGTACTGAATATGAGACATTATATATGAACAATTTTCCTTGCGAATTTTGGAACGAGTCAACATTATCATTCTATATGCCTTTTAAAAAACCTGCTGCCATCGTTACTTTTCAAGATGCAGAAATTAACCCATTAAAATTCATCACAAGTTTATTAATCTATTTACAGGAACACGGTGTTGATTTATTTGACCAAACAGTTGTATCCCATACTACTTATGAAAATCAACTGATTCACTTACAAACGAATAGACAATCTTTTAGAGCAAAAGATGTCATCTATACAATTGGCTATGAAAAGAATCAAAATGCAAAGAAAGAAGATACCATCTTTAACCGATCATATGTAATGGTTACAAAACCGATACATTCAGTCACACATTGGCATAATCAAGCAATGATATGGGAAACGAAAAGACCCTATCTGTATTTACGTACGACAGCTGAGGGCGCGATCATGGTTGGAGGAATGGATGAAAATGTTCCAAAAGAACAAGTAGATGAAAACGTGATTAAAGAATGTGCAGAAAAGCTTTTAAAAGAAACAAAGTTGTTATTTCCTAATTTAGAACTCGAAGTAGATTGTTGCTATGCAGCTACCTTCGCTGAAACAAAAGATTTATTACCCTTCATCGGTGCACATCCCACAAAACCTCATCATTATTATCTGCTTGGATATGGTGGGAATGGTACAGTCTACAGTGTACTAGGTGCAAAAATAATTAGTGATCTGATTGCAGGGAAAGAAAATAATGACGCTCACATTGTTTCCCCTAAAAGAAAGGATTCAGACAACCAATCATTCTCATCTATAGCATAAGAATCTTGAAAAAATTGAGGGTGACAACTTAAACCATCTATTTGTTTAAGTAGCTCACCCTCTTGCTATTTACATTTTAATCACTTGACCATTTTCAAGTTCTTTAGTTAATTTCACTACTTTATAACTTACATAACCACTTGCCTCTTCAAATTCACGAAATACTGTTTTCTCCTCTGCTTGAGAAGGTACAATTTCCTTAAACCGACGATATCTCGCTAGCATATCCTCTCTTTTAATTCCCTTTTCATAAGCTTGCTCTACTCCTTCAAAAAAGCGAACAACATCTATTATTTCTGTTGTAGTCCAATCTGGTGAAAATGGATATGAGTATTCCATAAAAAACACCCTACCTTCTAATTTTAATGTCCCCATTTTACTCTGATTTCTTCAGCTTGTACAACCATCCGATTAATAAGCTCCTGCACAGTTGGTACATCTTGAATCATTCCAGCAATCTGTCCAGCCCAGCCAAATCCATTGGCTTCATCGCCGTCATATATAAACCTTTTATTTGCCTCCCCACTTATAAAGTCTTTTAAAGCTTCATACGTAGGAGTAGTTTTTTCAATTTCTAATATTTTTTCTGTAAAGTCATTTTTTAAACAACGTGCAGGAGCACCAATCGATCGTTTAATAATAGTTGTATCCGACTCAGAACTTTTTATAAGACCATTTATATATTCTTTTGATGCATGTACACATTCCTTTGTTGCAATAAATCTTGTTCCCATCTCGATACCTTCTGCACCCAATGCATGAGCAGCCATCCATCCTCGTCCATCCCCTATTCCACCAGAAGCAATCACTGGAATAGAGACACTATCTACAACTTGTGGTACGAGCACAAAAGTCCCTACATCATCACGTCCTAAATGACCCCCGCCTTCTTGCCCAACAACCATTACGGCATCAGCTCCAAGTTGTTCTGCTTTTTGTGCCTGCCTTCTCGCCGCTACTAATACTAATTTTTTTATAGGTGTTCCTTTTAATAAATCAAAAATTGGAGCTGGATTCCCTCCGGTCATCGAAATAACCGGAACATTTTCCTCAACGGCTACTTTAACCATCTCTTCATAGCCTTTCCCGTGCATACCAATAGCAAAGTTGACACCGAATGGTCGATCCGTTTTTTCTTTCACTTTATGTATTTCTTCTCTTAGAAGTTGAGGTGACTTTAAACTCATCGCAGTGATTTGGCCAAGACCACCTGCATTAGAGACTGCAGCAGCTAATTCGGAATAGGCTAAATAAGCTAGTCCTCCTTGTATAATTGGATACTTAATTCCTAGTAATCTTGTTATTCTTGTATTCCAATTCAAATCCCCATCCCCTTTTTTCTCTTTAATATTATTAAACTTCTCTTTACCTAAAAAAAATCCTTTTATTTTTGTAGTCATGAAGTACAATAGATGCTATAATTCTTCTTGTTTTCTAAATTATATAAAGTGAGGTGGTACCTGCGTTGTCACAGTTAGAGACTCCATTGTTCGACGTATTACTCAAACATAGAAATAGACATCCAATTCAATTCCATATTCCCGGACATAAAAAAGGGCAAGGAATGGATCCAGCTTTTCGTGAGTTCGTCGGCGACAACGTTTTATCAATTGATTTAATCAATATTGCTCCACTAGATGACTTACATTCACCAAAAGGCGCGATTAAAGAAGCACAAGACTTAGCTGCCGAAGCCTTTGGTGCTGACCATACATTCTTTTCCGTTCAAGGTACTAGTGGCGCTATCATGACGATGATTTTATCCGTCGTCGGTCCAGGTGATAAGATATTGGTACCACGGAATGTTCATAAATCAACAATGTCTGCAATTGTTTTATCTGGTGCCATTCCTATTTTTATCCATCCTGAGGTCGATGAAGAATATGGGATAGCACATGGTATTTCAGCAGAGTCTGTTGAAAAAGCTTTAAAAACGTATCCTGATGCAAAAGCAATGTTAGTAATTAACCCTACTTATTTTGGTTTTGCAACGGACTTAAAACGAATTGTTGATATTGTACACGCCCACAACATTCCTGTTATTGTAGATGAAGCGCACGGTGTTCACATTAAATTCCATGATGAACTACCATTATCTGCTATGCAGGCAGGAGCTGATATGGCTGCAACTAGTGTTCATAAGCTAGGTGGTTCTATGACACAAAGTTCTGTATTAAATGTTCGTGAAGGGCTTGTAACAATTAATCGAGTACAATCTGTGCTATCGATGTTAACAACAACTTCAACTTCATATCCTATTCTTGCTTCTCTAGACTGTGCTAGACGTCAATTGGCTGTACATGGATATGATATGATAGATGAAGCAATTAGACTTGCAAAAGATGCGAGAAAGCGTATAAACAAAATTCCGCATTTGAAAGTTGCCGGTAGAGAGAAACTTCACTCATCTGCAACATATGATATGGATCCAACAAAAATCCTTATTAGTGTAAAAGATTTGGGAATTACAGGCCATCAGGCTGAGGAATGGTTACGTTATAATGCCAATATCGAGGTTGAATTATCTGACCTTTATAATATATTGTGTCTTATTACATTAGGCGATACTAAAAAGGAAATCAATTTACTTGTAAATGCATTGCAAAGAATGTCGCAAACATTCGATTCAGAGGCTATACAAAAAGAGACAATTGTCAATGTACCAGATATTCCAGCATTAGCAATGACACCTCGAGATGCATTTTACGCTAGTACAGAAGTCATGCCTTTAGAAAATTCCGTTGGGTATATTTGCGCAGAATTTATCATGGTATATCCTCCAGGTATCCCGATTTTCATTCCCGGGGAAATTATAACGCAAGATAACATTGATTATATTAACATGAATATCGAAGCAGGCTTACCTGTTCAAGGTCCAGAGGATCTTTCACTAAAAACAATCCGTGTGATTAAAGAACGTATGCCGATTATATAAATTTTATATTTCTACAGAAAAAAAACACGATTTTTGCTATCATCTAGCAAAAATCGTGTTTTTTCGTATATATAAATTTCCTAAATATGAGCAGTCTTTACAAATTCCTATTTTATATAAATAGAAATACAAAAATCGGACAAATGACCGCTCCAATTACAGCACTTAGCCCCATCGATAATGAACCAATAGATAAATCTTCTTCTCCATAGTCTTTTAGTTTTGAAACTCCTACACCATGACTAGCACTTCCCATCGATATCCCTCTACCTATCGATGAAGTAACTTTTGAATATTTATAAATAGCTGGACCAAAAAGTGCACCTGTAAATCCAGCAACCATCACAAATACCGCTGTGAGAGGTGCAATTCCACCAATTGTCTCGCTCACCTGCATTGCTACTGGAGTTGTTAGAGATTTTGGCAAAGAAGTTAATATTAAATCTGTATCCATTTTCATTAGTCGAAGCATTAAATAAACACTAAGCAATCCACTCATCATGGCAATGAAAATTCCTGATAGAATGGTATATTTAAATTTTAAAATTAGCTTTCTTTGGTTATATAAAGGATACGCTAGCGCTACAACAGCTGGCCCTAAAAGATTTTGTATATATTTTCCACCTTCCATATAATCTGAAAATGGAATATGAAATACTAACAGGGCAGCAACAATGACAATGGTTGTTGTTAAAATTGGCAATAAAAATGGATATGGATATCTTCTATGAATCTTATACATTAATATAAATAACACTACCGTACTAACGATGAAGATGATTGCTTTCAAGAACCTCATCCTCCTTTACGTTTGTATTGGGTTGTTGTAGTTCTAAATTTTGACCCGATTTATGATATTGAATAGCTTCTGCTTTTTTCATCATCGATTGATTAAATTCCTTTTTTTCTAACAGTGCTATTTCTTTCTTCTCAATTACTTCACTGAACTTACTTGAGATTAAGATAGCGAATAATGTACTTACAAAAACTGTTCCTAAAAGAAGAAAACCATTAACTGACAGTAATTCAGGGTAATCTATAATGCCTACAATCGGTGGAATAAAAAATAAAGTCATAAACCCGATTAAAAATCCAGCACCTTCACGAATGTAGTCAACTTTTACCCAATTCATTTTTAAACAGAAAGCCAACAGTACTAAACCTAAAATACTAGCTGGTAGAGGCAGTCCAGTTATGTGTACAATAAATACCCCAATATAATAAAAAATATAGAGTATGAGAATTTGAGCGATGATTCTTATGGTCCTCATCAGGGCATCTGCAAGTCTGATACTCACTTTCATTACCAGTCCCCTCCTATGTAACGTCATTTTACGCCTATTCAAAACAACTGTCTACGTATCTATTAAAAATTAACGAACCATTTTTAAGGTTTTTTTTGGAAATTATTTTTGAGGGGTTTGAGGGATTGGAGTGCATATTAAGAAAGAATCTTTTAATGTTTATGAGCAATTTTGCTTCTTTAGTGAACGAGTGTATCTAATTTATTATTGTTTCTTTTGTTTATTATCCGCTTTAAATTTTTACTAAAATCTGGAACTTTTAATCATAAGTTTAACTAACTTCCTTACATAAGTAAATGATATATGAAATTAGAATTAGAGAAATACATAGATTATTACAACACAAAACGCATTAAGACAAAATTAAAAGGCATGAGTCCGAACTCATGCCCAAACCGCAGTTTAATGAAATAACCATTTCTAACTTATAAGGTTCACTTCAAAAAATAATCGGGGGATTTTAAACATTATTTTCTTTTACGTAAAAAGATAACAGCAAAAGCAGTGAGCACTACAACTATAACGCCGCTAATTAGCCATATATTAGTAGACTGTGGTTCTTCTTCTATTGGTTGAGATTCAACTCTATTTAAGCTATTTTCAATAAATTCAGTAGAAGAGTTTTGTACTGTATCCGCTTCCTCTTCAAATGTAATATAGGGCGTATCCGCTACCACTAATAATTGTAAGCCTGGCTCTGTTACCCCAACCTCCACCTGCAGTCCGTGCTCATGTGAGGCACTTGATGTAACAAAACTTTGAGATAACGTTTGTCCAACCCATACAGATGGATCTGCCGAATCAGCAATTACATACGGATGTTTCGTCAATGTATATTGTTCACCAGCAACAGTTAATACATATTGTTTATTTATATGTTCGACTTTTTCTATAATACCTGAAGGTCCTTCTGTCAATTGCGCTTTTCAAAAAAGTTCTCCGTTAAATGGTCCACCACAAAAGCAGCAAATTGCTCATGAGTCATTGTTGCTGTTGGTTCATCCAACGCAACTGTATTTTGGAAAAATGCTTCATTGACCATCTCATATGTTGCATCTCCATCAATTGTTATCACATAATTTTTCTCAAGTGCAAGCTTTGCTAATTCCACAGTAGAATCTGCTTGTAAACCATTATAATTTGCCACCCATGCAGCAAATTGCTCAGCACTTAACGTTTGCTGTGGTTTAAATTGTTTACTATCGTCAACAGCTGTCACTAAATTCAATGATGTTAACAATACAATATCATTCGCAGCATCTGTGAGTGCTAAATCCTCATATACATTATTACTATTCATCACATGGGCAGATGCCGATTTTGTAAAAATCATTAATCCGATACAGAGGATCATTAATTTTTTCAACTTAACATTCACCTTATTTCGATTGGATTTGTAGTCCGCCATTTTGTTGTAAAACATACGGCTCTTCAATGCCACTTGCTTCACTTAACGCCGCATAGGATAATGTAAAGCTTGGCAATTCTACTAGCAGCTCTTCTGGTAGGTAAAAGCCATTATAAAAGCCTGCTTCAAGCACAAGCTGAGCAGCATTACCTTTGTCATTTTGTAATATTTGTCCGAGCAATATAACATGCTCAGCATTTACTACATATTCAATATAAATATGGTCTTGATGGAAATAATAGGTCGCATTGCTCTGTTCATTTAACCATTCTTCATCAAGATAATTTGAAGAATCTACCCAACTTGCTAGATTTGTCTTAACTAAATCAGCATCACGCTGTAAATCATTTATGATTGGTTCCTCCACTTCAGATGTCCAATCAATGTCTAAATAGTTTGCAATGACTTCGAGCTCTAAACCCTCTGCCTGATCCAAATAATTTTGACGTGCCTGAAGATTTTTTTCTATAGCTTGTAATAGCTGCACATGTCCTTCCAACGTTTGCTGACTAATTAGCAGTTGATTATACTCTAAATACAAGGCATTTAAGTCATCTAAATAGTTTTCGATTTTATATTGCATTATCCACTCATTGCCCTGCAAATCAACAATATCTGTTCCTTGCTGCATTAATGCTAACCATGTATCAAGACCAACTTCTGAATAAAATTGCAGTTGGTCTATTGCTTGCTGTTGATTTTGTTCAAATGCCTCTTCTGCCTGTTGAACATTCGGTGTAAGCTCCTCAATCTGCTGTTTTGTTTCTTCCATTCCTTGCTGTAGCTTTTCAATTGTCGTGTCATCATAAACTACAGCTAAGTAGTCCACAAATGCCCCAGTTAAATGGGCGTATACAGGTGTCACTATTAGTAGACAAAGTGCCACACTACTCAATATTCGCTTATACATAGGCAATCATCTTTCTCGTACATAAATAGCTTGCCGTCATACTAAGTGCGATTGCTAACACACCTTGTAAAATAAGCACCACGATTAAATTCATCATTGTCAGTTGTCCTATATACGGTATTGCATGTTGAATAGATAAAAAGACTTTTGAATACATCACACCTGTGATAATAAATGAAAAAAGTGCACCTATACAGCCCATCACAAAACCTTCTAGTAAAAATTGATAGCGAACCACCTTCGGATTCATACCCAGTAGTAATTTCACTTTCAATTCTTTTTGACGCTGATATATTGCAAGACGACTTGTGAAAAATACCATGCAAAAGGCTAATGCAAGAAAAACAATGATTACAATTGTTCCATACAGCTCCACTTGATCTACCCAATGGCTTAATTGCTGAGCCATCTTTTGTGGATAAACTACACGTAAAATTCCGTCTACTTCCGATAAATTCTCAGCGATTGATGCCATATAGGTTGGATCTGTCACTTGAAACTTCACGGCATCCGGCACACTACCATCCGTAAAAGCTTTTAGTAAATGCTCTTTCCCTTCAAAGAAAAAAGCTAATTGCTTCATTGTATCGTCACCTGTTTCAATTTCTACGTCCGTTGCATAGCTTTGCTTTTGTAAAATCGCTGCGACATCCTCTACTAATCCATCCTCTACATATACTTTCATCGCTAACTGTGATTCGACATAGCTTACTGCATCTTGTACAAAGATGCGTGATAGTAACACAAAACCTATTAAAACGAGGGCGATAAACAAAAGCGAAATCGATGCAGTCGTACTGCCAAGATTTCGCTTAAGTCCTAATTTTATATCCTCAAGCATGTAGTTAAACTGTTGTTTGTTCATGAATGCAACCTTCCTCCATGACCCAAATTTTACTGTCTGGGATTGTCCATTGTGCATGCGTGACAATTAACATCGTAATCTGCTCTTCTTTATGTAAATCATGCAAAAGCTGCATAATCTTTGCTGCTGTCTCTTCATCTAAATTCCCAGTTGGCTCATCCGCAACTAGTAACGGAGGATGATTGAGTAGCGCACGTACAATCGCTACGCGTTGTTGTTGACCACCTGATAGTTGAGAAGGATAGGCATCCCGTTTATGCTCCAAACCGACACGTTTCAATAAACGCATCGCTTGCTGTTCAATTTCTTGGATTGGCGTACCGATTGCTTTACCAGCTATAGCAATATTTTCGAATACTGTCATTTTCTCAATAAGCTCAAATGATTGAAAAATAACTCCTATTTGTCTACGTAACTCATATTTAGCAATTTTGGTATTATCCTTACCATTTACTTCGATTGTACCTGCATCAATATCAATTTCTCGGTATACTGACTTTAAGAAGGTACTTTTCCCAGACCCTGAACGTCCTTTTAAAAAAGCAAACTCCCCCTTTTGCAAGTGGAAGTTTACATTTTTTAATATAGAACTGTCATTGTAATGTTTCGTGACAGCATGAAAGTGAATCATCCTAAAGTTGGCCCTCTTTTAGCCATGGCATAAAGCCACGTAAAAAGCGCTCAGTTGCTGGCATAAAGTATGAACCAAAGTGATAATCAGGGTCTAGTGTTGTAATAATCCAAGTACCTTTTGTATTCACACGGTCAATATAAAGGACTGAGCCACCATCCACCGTTGATACTAATGTTTCACAGTCTTCTTTTGGCCAGTAAACACCATGTTGATGCCATGTTGCATCCGATAATGTTAAATAATTTGTAAATAAATCTGACTCTGGACCTGTTAACCGTAAACCACTATCTGCTCCTGGTTCTAACCACCACCAAAAGTTTGTCGGACGGAATTCCCAGTTATGCTCTGGTAACCATTCACGATGCTGTGGACCGAAGACTACAACAGCTTTACCTTCATTAGCGAAGGCATGGATTTTTTCTACATTTTGATCTAATAAATCTAAATGTGATTGAGACGGAATAATTAATACATCAAATTCATCTAATGAAGTGTCCGCAAATTGACGTGCTGGAATAAGTGCATCGACATACTTGCCAAACTCTGAAGTTTTATATGTACGAGAGTGTTGTGAACTACCACTATAAAAGACTGCTATTTTACGCATTTTGTGTTTCCCCTTCCTGAAGACGAGCATATTCTGCTTCTGCCCATTCAATCAACCGTTGGGGCAATACATGAGTTGTTTTCGTCTTATCTTGACGCATCCCACCAAGATCAAATAAACAGTTGCCGGAATGCATGAAGATTGTGCCTTTGCTTGAATTACGGTCAATAAATGTTACCGGTTCATCTTCACCTAAACGTAATAAAATTTCTGCGCCTTCTGGAGCCGGGTGATGACCACGTGCGAAGAATCCTTTAACCCCTTTATTAATTGTCATATCGTCTTCTTTCACACCTTCAAAAATTGAGTGTTCTTTTACAATCGTTAAATTATAATCACCGTGCCATTTAATTTCTTTTGCAATAAATGGTTTTTGACCTGGTAAGAAATCTGTTACTAAATTTCCAAAGAAAGCAACAATTTTTTTATCATCTAAAAACTTCTCAATGACCTCACGTTGCTCATATAAATAATCTTGATCGACAAAATTTAATATAATCATACATTTATATTGATTTAAGTCTGTGTTTTCTAATTTATACATATCTACGATGTCAAAACGTTCATCTACTTTAGGTTGTGTTGGATTACCTTGTGAAAAGATATTACAAGGGTGTACAACGATATACTCTTTTGTCATGTTTTAAGCTCCTTCATGTGTTTCTAAAATTAATAACGCCTCAATTAGCAATTTTGTAAATGGATGAGTTGGGTGTTCAATCACTTGCTCCGTTGGTCCTTCATCAACAATTTCACCTTGGTTTAGAACGATAATGCGATCACAAAAACCTTTTGTTAACGCGATATCATGTGTAACGAACACATACGAAATACCGTAATCGATCTTCATTTGCTTCAGTAATTGAATAAGCTCTAATCGCAATGAAGTATCCAGCATTGATGTTGGTTCATCTGCAATAATTAAACGTGGCTTACTGACGAAAGCTCGTGCAACACCTACACGTTGCCTTTCCCCACCTGATAATTCATGGGGAAACCGATCCATATATTTGTCTGGGTCCAGCGATACGACACGTAGCGCTTCCCGTACAAGTTGCAAGCGTTTTTCCTTATTTGACTCTGTACCTTGGATAACAAGTGGTTCTTCCACTAGCTGCCAAATTTTCAAACGTGACGATAAAGAATCATACGGATCTTGGAAAATCATCGCAATATCTTTCGCAAATTTACGCCGTTGTTTTGGCTTTAATCCCGTCAACTCGGTATTATCAAAAAATACTTTCCCTTTGCTCGGTACTTCAAGGCCCGCTAATATTTTACCGATTGTACTTTTCCCAGCACCCGATGCACCGATAAGGCCAATAATTTCACCATCTTTTAAAGAGAATGAAACATTTTTCAACACAGCTACTTTATCGCTTTTTGAATGTCCATAGATTTTCATTAAGTTATCAATGCGAACTAACGTATTCAAGTTCATTCTCCTTTACTTCAGCTACTGGCACTTTCTTCGGGCGTAATAATGGAATAGCATCCATTAAACGTCTTGTATATGGATGTGTTGAGTTAGTAACTAATTCTATTGATGGACCGCCATCTACAATATGACCGTACTTCATAATAATTAATTGATCCGTAATCGTTAATACAGCAGGTAAATCATGAGAAATGAAAATCATTGATAAATTCATTTCTTTTTGTAATTTACGTAACAACTGTAAGATTTCTACTTGTACAATAACGTCCAAGCCTGTTGTTGGCTCATCGGCAATAATAAAGCGTGGATTATTAATTAATGCCATCGCAATAATAACTCGTTGTCGCATACCGCCCGACAACTCATGTGGATAAGCATAGCGCCATTTTGGTTCTAGTCCTACTTGAATAAGTACTTCATCAATACGCTCATCAATATCTTTTCTCGACATTTGATTATGGGCTAAAATGGCTTCTTTTAATTGTTTTTCAACAGATAATACAGGGTTTAATGCATTCATTGCTGCCTGTGCAATATAACCAATTTGTTGACCACGTACTTGACGTATTTCTTCGTCACTAAATTTCTGTAAATCTTTACCCTCAAAATAAATTTCGCCGCTATCGATATGAGCCGGCGAACGAAGTTGTTGAATAATGGCAGAAGCGACGGTAGTTTTACCACTACCCGATTCACCAACAATCCCCAATACCTCACCTTGTTTCACTTGGAAACTTACATTCGATACAACAGATATATAGCGACCATTTTTGGGATATTGAATTGTTAAATTATCAACACTTATTGCTACTTTTTCTTTTACATATTCTTCTTTGATTTCAATAGGCTGCTTTGGACGTTTTTTCGATACCGTATAGCTACCTAAGCGAGGATTCACTTTTTCCTCTAAATAATAGCCCATAAATGAAAATGCCAATACAACTAACACGATGCAAACACCCGGTGGAATGATCCACCACATCCAAGCATCTGTTAAGAAACCACTTCGACTATTGGCATAATATAAGATACTCCCCCAACTTTTCATTGTTGGATCGCTCATTCCTAAGAAACTTAAAGATGATTCTAGTAAAATAGCTGCATTGACTGCTCCAACAAACTGAGGAATGAAAATTGGAAAAACACCCGGTAAAATATGCTTTCTAAAAATATAAAAATTACTTGCACCCATCGTTCTTGCTGCTAATACAGGGCCAGCTGACTTAATGGATAATGTTTGCGCACGAATTTGACGTGCTTTCCCTGCCCACATTACTAATGTAATGACAAATACTTGTGTAAAAATGCCTGGACCAATATATACAGCTACAACAATCATTAACGGTAAAAACGGTAATGTTAGCACGATATCGATAAAACGCATCGTAAATGTTTCAAATGCACCGCCAATATACCCTGCTAATACACCGATTACGCCACCAATTACTGTTGCTAATATAGCTGTGACAATTCCAATAAATAATGATGTTCTTGCTCCTACAGCAATCTCTGCTAAAATATCCTGTCCCATATCATTTGTCCCGAGCCAATGCTCTGAGCTTGGCGGTAAAAATGAGCCTGCTACTTGCTTATATGCATCATAAGGTATAAAAAGTGGGCCAAAAATAGCGAATAACAGAACAAGTGCAAACATACTGACACCTACAGCACCGATTACTTTTGTTGATTTACGCATCATTAACCCTCCTTTTTAAAGTGATTTGATTTTGCTCGTGGATCAATTAATGGGTATGTTAAATCCGCAAAAATATTTGCTGCAATAATCCCAAGGGTAATAATTAAGAAAATACCTTGCATCATTGGGAAATCCCGTGCTGTTACACTTTCATATAACAGGCTACCAATTCCCGGATAAGAGAACACAGTTTCTATTACGACTGAACCACCGATTAATGACCCTAGTGCCATCGTAAATTCTGTATAAATAGGTAATAGTGCATTTCTTAAGCCGTGGTTGAAAATTAACGTTTTTTTCGAAACGCCTTTTGCTTCAGCCATCGTCATATAATCTTGCCCTAATGATTCCAGCATCGAAGAACGAGTTAATAAATAATGAGAACCAACTGTTGCAATGCTTAAAGTACAAATCGGCAATACTAAATGCCAAAGTACATCTTTTATAAAGCCCCAAGTTGTACCATCTTGTACAATTGACAATGCCCCATATGTCGGGAACCAACCAAAACTTACTGCAAAAATGGCAATCAATAACATCCCTAACCAGAATCCAGGTATAGCCTGGAATGTAAGCATCGATGTTAGCAATGTCATATCGCGTTTTTTCCCGCGATTCCAAGCTGAGTATGCACCAATAATGAGGCCAATAATTGTACTTAAAATTAACGCTGGAAACACCAATGTCAATGTCCAAGGTAATTTATCCGCAATTATTTCTGTCACTGGCTTAGCATAGGTAATTGAACTACCAAAATCCCATTTAAAAATTCCTACTATGTAATTAACGTATTGTTCCCATAATGAGCCGCCTAACCCAACTGAATCAAGCACTGCTTGCTTCTGCTCACTTGTCAGTTCTTTGATGGTCGATTCATCGAAGAAATATAACAGTGGATCACCAGGCGCAAGACGTGGCAACCCGAAATTAATCATAGTTGCCACGAATAGCACGAGCACATATTGGAACAGTTTTTTTCCGATAAACGAAAATTTTCTGTTCATTTAATTTGCCACCCTTATTTTACTAATACTGGTTCTGTTGTTGATGTTGCTTTTTGTGTTTCTTGAGGTAAGAACGAGAATTTGTTAATAATGCCGTAACCTAAAGATTCAACATAGCCATCATATACATCTGCATTGTATGCATAAACATCTTCTGGATAGTAAAGTGCAATTGATGTTGGTTGAGAGTTATAAAGCTCTTGCATTTCAAAAGAAACCGCTTTACGGTCTTCAATTGTTGATGCTGCTTTCCAATCCGTAATTAAGCTTTCTAATTCAGGATAAGAAATTGTTTTATCCCATAAGTAACCTGAAAGTTGAGACATAATGAATTGGTCAGGATCGGCAACGCCGTGTGGACCAATTAAGCTAATTGTCATTTCATAGTTTTTATCAGTTGAATCAGCTGAGAATGTTGTTGCATCCATTGCTTGAACATCTGTTTTTACACCGATGTTTGTTGAGAATTGCTCAGCAATTAATTCAGCTGCACGAACATAAATCGGTTCTGCTGATGATACTTTAATAGTAAAGTCTAATGTTTCGCCTTCTGGTGTTTCACGGAAGCCGTCACCATTTGTATCTTTATAACCAAGTTCATCTAATTGAGCATTTGCTGCATCAACATCATATGGTGTTGATAAATCTGGATTTGTCCAAGGTGAAGATGGGTGTGGGTAACCTGTATCCGCTGCTGTACCTTGTCCTAATAAAATTGTGTCAACGATTGCTTGACGATCAATCCCTAAAGATAATGCTTCACGGAAATCTCCGTTATCAAATGGTGCAATTGTATAGTTTAAGTTAAATTGAACAATAGATAAGTTTGTTGTTTTTGCTAAACCAAATTTCCCATCTTTTTGGAATGTTGATACTAACTCAGCAGGTACTGTACGTGATGATACGTCAATTTGACCTGATTTCAATGCATTAAACATTGCTGTTGCGTCACCGATAATCGGTAATGTTAATTTTGATACTGTTGGCTCACCCATGAAGTAATCATCGTTTGCCTCTAATACATAATACTCATCTGCTTTGTACTCAGCTAATTTATAAGGACCTGTACCAATTGCAAGATCAGTATATTTACGTGGGTTTTCAACGTTTTCCCAAATATGTTTTGGTAAAATTGGTAAATCTGCAAATGTTACTGTTTTTAATGATGGACAAGCATAACCACATTCAAATGTAAGTGTTTTTCCATCTTCAGCAATATTAATTTCATCAATTTTTGGCACTTCACTTACATGGTGAGTATGGCGATTTGAAGGACCATCACGGTAGTACTCATATGTAAATTTAACGTCTTCCGCTGTGAAGGCTTCACCATCATGCCATTTAATTCCGTCGCGAATAACAACTTCCCAAGTATCATCATCAATTTGAGTTGCTGATTCTGCTAACCAAGGTGTTGGCTCGTCAACATATGGTGATGGTGAGAATAATTTGTCATAAACTATATCTGTTAACCAGTCTAAGTTACCGGTATAAATATTTAATGGTCCTACATCACTTTGAAGACCAATTGTTAAGTTCTCAACTTTTTCAGTTGAAGCTGAGTCTTTAGAGCTCTTATCAGATGTTGCTTCATCATCTGAGCCACAAGCTGCTAAAATAAATGCTAACGCCATTACAGGCAGTAACCATAATTTCTTTAGTTGCTTCATAAATGTTCCTCCCTAAGTTATTACTATTGTTGCTCTTGAGTAAATTTAACACCTTTGATAATGATTATCAATATCATCCATTTGAGTAATTATTAAAATTATTTAGTATTTATAAGCATTCCTTTAAGGAATATAAAGTTTTTTTATAGTTCTATAAGAAAAATTAAAAAAGCAGTCTTCTTAACAAAAATTGTTAAGAAAACTGCTTTTTTATATGCTCATAGAATGTTAAAGCCACATCCGATAAAGGATTTTCGGGGTTACTGATAATTGCATTTTTTCGTAAAATTGTTAACCCACTTATTTTTTTGTATACTAAACAATCATTCATATATTGCTCTGATACAAGCGGTACAAAGGAGATTCCTACATCTTGTTCTACCGCTTTCTCAATTAAACTAAAGTTCGTCATTTGCAAATATTGAACTTGAACCGGTTCTAATGATTTCTTAATGAGCTGCTGTAAATAATAACTTTGAGGCAGTAACATCTGCTGTCCCTCTAGATCTCTCAAGTAAAGCTGCTTGCGACTCGCTAATTTATGCGTCTTAGACATGACTAAGTATAGTTCTTCTTCAAATAACACATCAATTTTAAATTGACTTGCAATTGCTTCATCGTCTTCATAAACCGGCATAATAGCAAAATTTGTATCATTATTAAGTAATGCTGCTCTTAAATCTTTATACGACAAGCTATGCAATTCATACGGACATCGCTCACATGTACCATGAGCAGGACAATTAAATAACATTGAAAAGAAAGTATCAGCAAAATAATGACTGACATAAATCGGCAGTGCCTGATGCTTTCCCTTAATCATTGCAAGTCGATTTGTTACAGTTTGTTCTAATTGAATAAGTTTCCGTGCGTAATCTACGAGCAACTCACCCTGCTCTGTCAATTCAATTGAACGTTTATGACGTCTAACAAGCTTACAATTATAATGCTGTTCAAGCTGTTGGATGTGCTGTGTAATCGTTGGCTGTGAACAATAAAGCTTTTTCGCTGCCTCTGTATACGAGGTACTTTCTGCTACTGTAACAAGTGTTGTATATTTATCTAACATTGTTCCTCACCTAATTGATAATGTTTATCATTATCATAACATTTTTTATTGTTATAAAAAATAATTATTTATCAAGTATATAGGAAAATCTCTCTATTAATATAGCGTACTCATTCTCATGACAAAAGAAAAAAACGCAATGCTACATAACTGTAACATTGCGTAAATATGTTTGAGTATATTATTTGCTTACAATATGGATTGGGTTGCCAAGTACTACTTCAGCAGCTTCCATAGTAATTTCACCTAAAGTTGGGTGAGCATGGATAGTTAAAGCGATATCTTCTGCAGTCATGCCGCCTTCGATAGCAGTAGCCATTTCTGCGATCATATCAGATGCGCCTACACCAACAATTTGAGCACCGATAAGTAATCCATCTTCTTTACGTGCAACTAATTTTACGAAACCTTCTGTAGCATTTAATGCTAATGCACGACCATTTGCAGCGAATGGGAATTTCGCAGCTTTCACTTCGATACCTTCAGCTTTTGCTTGGTCTTCTGAATAACCAACAGTAGCCATTTCTGGATCTGTGAAGCATACAGCAGGAATTGCTAAATAGTCAACGATTGATGGTTCACCAGCGATAGCTTCTGCAGCAACTTTACCTTCATAAGAAGCTTTGTGTGCAAGTTGTGGACCAGATACGATATCACCAATAGCGAAGATATTTGGTACAGATGTGCGACCTTGTTTGTCTACTTTTAATAAACCGCGATCAGCAAATTCGATACCGATTTCTTGTAAACCAAGTTCGTCAGTGTTTGGACGACGACCAACAGTTACTAATACGTAATCTGCTTCTACAGTTTTTTCTACGCCGTCAGCTTCGTAAGATACTACTACGCCAGACTCAGATTCTTCAACACCTTTTGCAAGAGCGCCTACTACAACTTCAACGCCTTTCTTTTTAAGACCTTTTTTAACAATTTGAGTCATTTGTTTTTCAAAGCCTGCTAAGATGTCTTTACCACCTTCAAGAATTGTAACTTGAGAACCTAAGTTAGCATATGCAGAACCTAGCTCAGTACCGATGTAACCACCACCGATTACTACTAATTTACCTGGTACTTCTGGGAATGATAACGCACCAGTTGAGCTTACTACACGTTTAGAAAATTTGAATGTTGGAATCTCAATAGGACGAGAACCAGTTGCTAAAATTGCATGTTTAAAAGTGTATGTTTGAGCTGAATCTTCGTTAATAACACGTACAGTGTTTGCATCTACGAAGTAAGCTTCACCTTTAACAATATCAACTTTGTTACCTTTTAATAAACCTTCGACACCGCCAACTAATTTTTTAACTACGCTGTCTTTGAAGGCTTGTGCTTTGCTCCAATCAAGTTTAACATCAGATGTTACTACACCCATGTCATCAGAATGTTTAGCATGCTCATAACGGTGACCAACTGAAATAAGTGCTTTAGAAGGGATACAACCAACGTTTAAACAAACGCCCCCTAATTGCCCTTTCTCAACTACTGTTACTTTTTGTCCAGTTTGTGCCGCACGAATTGCTGCTACATACCCACCAGGGCCAGATCCTACGACAAGTGTATCAATTTCGATTGGAAAATCTCCTACTACCATTTTTTTACGCCTCCATTAATAATAGTTCCGGGTCACTTAACAAACGTTTTAAATGATTTAAAGCATTTTGTGCTGTGGCTCCGTCGATCATTCGATGATCAAAGCTCAATGATAATGCTAACACAGGTGCACCTACAATTTCACCATTTTTTATCACAGGTTTCTCAGAAATTCTACCAATACCTAAAATTGCTACTTCAGGATGGTTAATTACTGGAGTAAACCATTGACCACCAGCAGATCCTATATTCGTTATTGAACATGATCCGCCTTTCATCTCATTAGGTGATAGTTTACCTTCTCGAGCCTTTGTTGCCAAATCATTGATTTCAGCAGAAATAGTGAAAATTGATTTTCGATCCGCATTTTTTACTACAGGTACTAGTAAACCTTTTTCAGTATCTGCTGCAATACCTATATTGAAGTAATGTTTTTGAATAATTTCATTCGTTGCATCGTCAAATGAACGATTAAATTCAGGATATTCATGTAAAGTAGATACTAATGCTTTCACAACATAAGGTAAATAAGTTAATTTGATACCTTTTTGTAACGCAATATCCTTAAATTTCTTGCGGTGAGCTACAAGTTCAGTTACATCCACTTCGTCCATTAGTGTAACATGAGGAGCTGTATGTTTCGAGTGAACCATCGCTTTTGCAATAGCTTTACGTATTCCTGAAATTTTCTCGCGAGTTTCTGGGAATTCACCCTCTAAGTTTACATACGGTGTTGACGTAACTGTTTCTTCAGTTACACTTTCTTCAACTACATTTACTTCATCTGAAGCAGTTTCAGCTTGAGCAACACTCGCTCCGCCATTTAAGTAGTTTTCGATGTCTTCTTTAAGAACTCGTCCATTTTTACCAGTACCACTTACAAGATGAATATCGATGCCTTTTGTTCTAGCATATTTACGTACAGATGGCATAGCAATGATTCGTTCATTTGATGAAGCAGATGCTTGTGATAAATCAACAGCTGCATTCTCTTTAGAATCACCTTGAACTGGTGCTTTTTCTACTTTACTACCATCTTCAGCAGAAGCTTGAACTTGTGCACTAGTTGTAGTAGTGGACTCTTCTTTGTGATGATCATCACCTTTAAATTGAAGATTTTCGTAACCAGGTGCGTTAATTCGAATGATAACATCGCCAACAACTGCTACAGAACCTTCTTCAACTAGAATTTCCTCTATAGTTCCTTCTACTGGTGAAGGCATTTCAACTACTGCTTTATCATTTTGAATTTCACATAGTACATCATCTTCTTGAATTTTATCGCCAGTTTTAACGAACCATTTTACGATTTCACCTTCATGTATACCTTCTCCAATATCAGGCATGCGGAACTCAAACGCCATATTATTCACCCTTTCCTTTTACAAATCATTAGAATGTTAGAACTTTTTTCGCCGTTTCTAGTATATCTTTATAGTTTGGTAACCAAATGTTTTCAGCTTGTGGGAATGGATAAATTGTATCCGGTGCTGCTACACGTAAAACAGGTGCTTCTAAACTTAGGATTGCTCGCTCTGTAATTTCCGCAACAATGTTAGCTGCAACTCCTGCCTGTTTTTGCGCTTCTTGAACTACAATTGCACGATTTGTTTTCTCAACTGATGCAATAATAGTTTCAATATCTAATGGTTGAATTGTACGTAAATCGACAACCTCTACTGAATATCCTTCTTTTTCAAGTTCAGCAGCAGCTTTCAAGCTTTCGTGAACCATTAAACCATAAGCAAATATCGATAAATCTTTACCTTCACGTTTCACATCAGCTTTACCTAGTGGAATTGTATATGACTCTTCAGGAACTTCTTCTTTCACAGAACGGTATAATTTCAAATGTTCTAAGAAAATTACAGGATCGTTATCACGAATAGATGAAATTAATAATCCCTTTGCATCGTATGGAGTTGATGGAATTACTACTTTTAACCCCGGTTGTTGAGCCATTAAACCTTCTAAACTATCAGAGTGCATTTCAGGTGTATGAACACCACCACCAAATGGTGAACGAATCGTTACCGGCATATTATAAGTATTTCCTGTACGGTAACGATAACGAGCTAATTGACCACTAATAGAGTCCATTACTTCGAACACGAATCCAAAGAATTGAATTTCAGGTACTGGGCGGTAACCAGTTAGTGATAGACCAACTGCTAATCCACCGATTCCTGATTCAGCAAGCGGTGTATCAAATACTCGATCAACACCAAATTCTTTTTGAAGATTTTCTGTTGCACGGAATACCCCTCCGTTTACCCCAACATCTTCACCGAACACTAAAACATTTTCATCATCTTTTAATTCACAACGGAGTGCATCCGTAATCGCTTGAATCATTGTCATTTGTGCCATGGCTTATTTCGACTCCTTTGCTTCAAAGATTTCATATTGCTCTTGCAAGTTATATGGTTTTTCTTCGAACATATTTGAAATTAAGTCCGTTACTTTTTGTTTAGGTGTCTCATCTGCTTTTTTAATCGCAGCTTTAATTTCTTCTTTTGCTTGCTCAATCACTTCTGTTTCTTTTTGCTCATTCCATAAACCTTTTCCTTCTAGGTAAATACGGAAGCGAACAATTGGGTCTTTTGCTGCCCACTCATTATCAATATCAGTTGTACGGTAGCGTGTTGGATCGTCACCTGACATTGTATGTGGACCATAGCGGTAACACATCGTTTCAATTAAAGAAGGCCCTTCACCTTTCACTGCACGTTCGCGAGCATCACGTGTTGCTACATAAACCGCAAGTGGATCCATACCATCTACTAATACACTTGGAATTCCAGCAGCAATCCCTTTTTGTGCAATTGTTTTTGCAGCTGTTTGAACTTCACGTGGTGTTGAGATAGCAAATTGGTTATTTTGTACGATGAAAATTGCTGGTGCTTTAAATGCTCCTGCAAAGTTAATTCCTTCGTAGAAATCGCCTTGTGATGAACCACCATCACCTGTATAAGTAACAGCTACGTCAGCTGTACCTCGTTTTTTAATACCAAGGGCTACTCCAGCCGTTTGAACATATTGAGCACCAATAATGATTTGTGGAGGTAATACATTTACACCTTCAGGAATTTGATTCCCAACAAAATGACCTCTACTAAATAAGAAGGCTTTCCATAATGGAAGTCCGTGGAAAACGATTTGTGGCACATCACGGTAACCAGGTAAAATCCAATCATCTTTTTCTAATGCATAATGTGATGCAAGCTGAGAAGCTTCTTGGCCAGCAGTTGGTGCATAGAAACCAAGTCTACCTTGTCTGTTTAATGAAATAGAACGTTGATCTAGAATACGTGTATATACCATACGAGTCATTAACTCGATTAACTCTTCATCTGATAAATCAGGGACAGCATCTTCGTTAACAATTTTCCCCTCTTCATTTAAGATTTGGAACATTTCAAATTTATTTTCAATGTCCTGTAAAGTAGCAGCTGGATCAAATTGTTTTTTTAATTTTTCTCCCATATAGCACCTCTCCTTATTTTCTGTATTAAAATTAGTTCCAAAAACATTAGTACAATATGTTATTAAATTGAGTATATAAAAATAATTTCATTCGGTCAATCATTGATTTCCTTTTATTTCGCACTTTTTTTGTCATATGGCTATTTGGAACAAAAAATAAATCTGTTATATATTAACTGCAAAACTGTGTTACAACAGAAATAACCAACACATGCAGTTATTAGTTTTCTTAAATAACTTCCCTTTTATGAAACATTTTTACTTCTATTTACATATACTTTAATAACTAAACTTTTCTAGGCAAAAAATTGCTACATATGATATTTTTTAATATAGATAAAATTTATCTATCAAATGCTATTGAAAGTACTTACTTTCGATTCATCCATAATGTACCAAAAGCTTTTAGCTAAGAAAATTAGCGATTTGCACTGAATACTACTATAATTTAGTTACATAGTTTTATGTTGAAAGGAAGTTTATATATGATTTTAATGAAAGATATTATTCGGGAAGGGCACCCAACTTTAAGAACGAAAGCAGAAGAAGTAAAATTCCCTCTAACTGAAGACGACCGTAAATTAGCTAATGACATGTTAGAATACTTAATCAACAGTCAAGACCCTGAGGTATCAGAAAAATATGGTCTTCGTCCAGGAGTTGGTTTAGCAGCCAACCAAGTAAACTCATTAAAAAGAATGTTTGCCCTACATTTAGAAGATGACAAAGGGGAATTATTAAGTTTTGTTGCCATTAACCCTAAAATCGTTAGTCATTCAGTAGAAAAAACATACATTCCTTCCGGCGAGGGATGTCTTTCAGTTGACCGTCCAATTCCTGGATTCGTCCCTCGTCATGCTCGAATTACTGCTAAATTCTTCACGATTGATGGAGAGGAAAAGAAAATACGCTTAAAAGGCTTACCAGCGATTGCTTTTCAACATGAATTAGATCATCTAAATGGTGTAATGTTTTTTGATTACATCAATAATGAAAAACCATTTGAACCAGTACCGAATTCATTCCCATTAGGTGAAGAATAAGTTCTTAATTGATTTATAGACCGTAAAAGGAGGTGTTTCTTATTAAGAAACACCTCCTTCATTATTAACAAAATAATTTATTTATAGTCTAAGCATTTTAAAGCATTCATCATAGACTAATAAAGAAAGTCCCACAACGGTATAGTAAAAAAGTTTTAAATAATATTAAGTTTCTTCATGGCTTTTGCTATACCATCACGGTCAACATCATCGGTGATAATATCCGCTACTTTTTTTGCTAGTTCATGACCATTACCCATCGCTACTGAAGTACCAACCTCTTGAAGCATCTCAATATCATTTAATCCATCGCCAAATGCAATAGAGTTTTCAATTGGTATATTAATCTTTTCTAATAAGGTCTTGATCCCTCTCGCTTTTGAACCATGTTTTGGTAAAATATCACATGAATAGGGATGCCATCTTACAAATTTTACTTCTGAAAAAGTGTCTCTATATAACTGCTCGTCAGTTTCCTCCATAAATATAAGAGTTTGATATACTTCGTTCTCTTCATAAAATAAAGGGTTACTAGAGGGATACGGGTACTTTAATGTATTCATACTTTGCTCAATAAAGGAATGCCCTTCAATTGAAGAAATCATTTCCTTATCATCTAAAAACACGACTGGATGATTTCGTTCTTGACCAAATGCGATAATTTTCGCTAAATATTCTTTCGGTACACTGTCTGTGTAAATAACTTCACCTTTATAAACAACATATTGTCCATTAAAAGTAACGTATGTATCAATATTTAATTCTTCTAAAATATTTTCAATCATAAATGGTGCCCTGCCAGTTGCTATTGCTATTTCATAGCCATTATTGCGTGCTGCTTCAATTGCCTTTTTTGCCGAATTGGGAATCTTTTTTTCACGATTATAAAGTGTCCCATCAACATCAAAAAATATGATATTTGTCATTTCATAAACCTCTCAACACATATTTATATGTAAATAGAAAATACTTTACATATAGAAAAAATATTCAGTACTCTATTAGTAAGGAGTGATACGCCATGTTAAAACGACTCAAAAAAAAGATTTTGAAACGATTAAATGGCATCCTCGGAAAAAAATCAATTGCTTAAGCCCTTCAAAAATGAAGGGCTTTTCTTTATTTTAAAGCAGACGCATGATAATATAAAGGAAATGCATCCTTAACAAAGATTTAGGCTATTTATCTTCTTACTTTATAGAAAAGACAAACTCTATCCAACATACAAAATCAATGTCGAAATAATACTGTTCTTTCATAAAATTTAAATTACCTTAACAGTAGAACAAGACTCTTTAACCAATTGATGGTAAAATGGGTATAAGTGTTTTTTTCGTGTTAAGACAATTATTGTTAAGAAGATAAAGCTTTTTGCAAAAACGGTGGCTTTTGATATCATCAATAATAAATATCTTTATTTTAATTATCTAATGCTAACGCTACTTTTTTATGGCAATAAGTTAACTTGAAATAATCTAAAAGATGCACGAAATGTACGTTAATTAAAGGAGAGAAAACATGATTTACAAAGTTTATTACCAAGAAAATGCTCAAGAGGTACCAGTTCGCGAAAACACAAAAAGTCTTTATTTAGAAGCAGCTTCAGAAAGAGAAGTGCGCAGCTATTTAAAAGATCGTAATTACAATATCGAGTATATACAATTACTTGAGGGCAATTATTTAGAATATGAAAAAAATAGCCCAAACTTCAAGTTGGAGAATGCTTAGATCTTTATGAAATTTGTAAAAAATGATCAAGCAGCGGTATTCGCTCTCGGCGGACTGGGCGAAATCGGAAAAAACACCTATGCAGTACAATTTCAGGATGAAATTATTGTAATTGATGCTGGAATTAAATTTCCGGAGGACGATTTACTAGGGATTGACTATGTTATTCCGGATTACACTTATTTAGCACGAAATGTCGATAAAATTAAAGGTTTATTTATCACTCACGGACATGAAGATCATATTGGTGGTATACCCTATTTATTACGCCAAATTAATATCCCAGTATACGGTGGGAAGCTTGCTTTAGGTTTATTGCGAAATAAATTGGACGAGCACGGATTATTACGTACTACTAAACTTATAGAAATTAAAGAAGACGATGTTATTAAGTTTAGAAAAACATCTGTTAGCTTCTTCCGTACGACACATAGTATTCCAGATGCATATGGCATTGTGGTGAAAACACCTCCTGGTAATATTGTTCATACTGGAGATTTTAAGTTTGACTTTACACCGGTTGGAGAACCTGCGAACTTAACAAAAATGGCTGAAATTGGTCGCGATGGTGTGCTTTGCTTACTTTCTGATAGTACAAATGCTGAAGTACCTAACTTTACTATGTCTGAACGTAAAGTAGGAGAAAGTATTGATGATATTTTACGTAAAGTAGACGGGCGAATCATTTTTGCAACCTTCGCTTCTAATATTCATCGCTTACAGCAGGTAACTGATGCAGCCGCACAGTACGGACGTAAAATTGCCGTATTTGGTCGTTCAATGGATAATGCAATCTCTATTGGACGTGAACTAGGCTACATTACTGCACCTAAAGAAACATTTGTAGATGCACAAACAATCAATCGTTTACCAGCAAATGAAGTGTTGATTTTATGTACAGGTTCACAAGGTGAACCAATGGCAGCATTATCACGCATTGCAAATGGTACGCATCGACAAATTCAAATTCAGCCTGGAGATACAGTTGTATTTTCTTCGTCACCTATTCCTGGTAACCAAATTAGCGTTAATAAAATTATTAACCTATTATTCCGTGCAGGTGCAGAAGTTATCCATGGTTCTTTAAATAATATCCATACATCTGGACACGGTTCTCAAGAGGAACAAAAATTAATGCTTCGCTTAATGAAACCTAAGTTCTTCATGCCAATCCATGGTGAATATCGAATGTTAAAGATGCATACGAAACTAGCAGAGAGTTGCGATGTACCTATCGACAATACATTTGTTATGGAAAATGGCGAAGTGTTAGCATTAAGTGCTAATACCGCGCATGTTTCTGGCAAAATCCCTTCTGGAGATGTTTATATTGATGGAAGTGGAATTGGAGATATCGGAAATATCGTCTTACGCGATCGTCGTATTCTTTCTGAAGAAGGATTAGTCATTGTCGTAGTAAGTGTAGATATGAAGAAACAAAAACTTGTGGCAGGTCCAGACATCATTTCTCGTGGATTTGTCTATATGCGTGAGTCAGGCTCACTTATTAGTGAAGCTCAAAAAATGTTAAATAGCCATTTAAACGAAATGGTCCAAGTAAAATCTACTCAATGGACTGAAATGAAAAATGAAATTACTGACGTTTTAGGACCATATTTATTTGAGAAAACAAAACGTCGTCCAATGATTTTACCAATTATTATGGAAGTATAAGAAAAATGGTTGTCCAAATTGGACAACCTTTTTATTTTTATATGAAGCTTGCGGGATTTAAGCTTTACTACCATACTTGTTTTACGCTTGCTATTAACTCATCGCTTTTTTTACAAAACGATTGATATCGACATCTGCTCCAATTACTAACAAAATATCCCCTAATAATATTTTATCGTCTGCTGCTGGAGAAATAACAATGGATTCTCCTCTTTTGATTCCAACAATATTGATACCATAATTTGCACGAATATCTAAATCTATCAGTGAAAATCCTGCAATACGATCATTTGCACGAATTTCCATAATCGAATGCTCATCGGATAGCTCTAAATAATCTAATACATTACTAGACATCATATTGTTTGCAATACGAATACCCATGTCACGCTCTGGATGTACAACATGATCTGCCCCAATTTTATGGAGCACCCTCGCATGATAATCATTTTGTGCCTTAACCGTAATCTGCTCTACCCCAAGATCTTTCAATATCAAAGTTGTTAAAATACTAGCTTGAATATTTTCACCAATCGCAATAATTACATGCTCAAAATTTCGAATTCCTAACGAAATCACTACTTCTTCATCCGTTGTGTCCGCAATAACTGCTTGCGTTGCTATTTTGGCATATTCATCTACACGCTCAGCTTGGACATCGATTGCTAATACATCTGCCCCAAGACGAATTAGCTCTCTTACAATACTCCCACCAAAGCGCCCTAGTCCCACTACTACAAATTCTTTTTTCATCATAAACCTCCGTACAAAATCATCAATGCTACTATTTTATCTTAGTGTCGTTATTTTGTACAAATATCCATTGAAAAATTTGTTAAATGTTAAAAAAAACGTAAACTATCTTCGAATAAATATTGATACCAACCATATGACAAATTAAGATATCCCACAACACTGTAAGGTTCATGTTAGTATCATTCTTTTACTCCAATCACACGGATACGTTTATAATCTGCAAACCAATAGCCTTCTTTAAATAACTCCCCTTTTAGATTATTTTCAACACGGGCAATAATATGTTTTCTTCTTTGTTCGGGTACCCCTTCAAAAAATTGCCCCCCAAACATATTAATCCAATTGCTCAAGCCTTCATTCCCATCTAATTTTGTCGGCCGGTCAAAGTGGTGAGCAAATGTAACTCTAAAGCCTGTTGCTTCCATCAAAGAAGCATATTCGGCTATACTAGGATAGTACCATGGAAATTGTTTCTCACTAAACTCTATTCCCTCATCTTTTATTTGATGGATAAGTTCATCAGTAATAGATTGTACATTTCCTTTTCCACCAAACTCTGCAACAAACCGTCCACCTTGCTTTAAGCTACGATAAATGCAATATAAAGCTTTCTCTGGTGTCTTAATCCAATGGAGAGTTGCGTTTGAAAAAACAGCATCAAACTCTTCCTTGTAATCTAAGTCAGTGGCATCCTTTACTACAAATGAACTATCTGGATACTTAATTTTCGCTTGTTCAACCATATTAGAAGATTGATCGACACCCATTACCCTAGCACCGTACTTCATAATTTCCCAAGCTAAATCCCCAGTTCCACAGCCAAGATCTAAAATGACTTCGTTATCCTTTGGCGCTAGCAGTTGAACTAAACCCATTCCATACTGCGAAACAAATGAATGACTTTGATCATATAAACTAGCATTCCATTGATCGTTTTCTGACTTTAACATGTCATCCTCCCCTTCCTTATGATCTAATTTTACTGGAAAAACTATCCACTGAATATGACCCATAACTTATAAGTCTTATAAATTAAAGTTATAAGATGCATAGGATTTTTACTATGATAGGTATTTACAGTTTGTAATCAAAACTACATTCAAACACAACACTATTAAGCGTAGTCATCAAAATGAAAAATGTAGCCCACCCATAGTGACCTACATTTTTAATCTGCTATTCATTTAAAAGTTTAAGTAACCGTTTTTCGAGCATCTTCATACCACTTCCTCCTGATTGGAAATGACGAAGCATACCTTTACGATCAAATAAGTAATATGATGGTACAAATTGATTATTAAACGTATCAGTAAGTGTCATTTGATTGTCGACAAAAATTGGCTGTGAGATGTTATAGTTACTGGCCACTTTTCGTATTCGGCTAATTTCTGTATCTTCCTTTGACCTTGGCATATGCACAGCTAGAAAATTAGCCTGATTTTCATACTTATCTCTAAGTTCATTTACTTGTGGCATGCTCACTTTACAGTCATAGCAACTTATAGACCAAAAATGTATGATGGTAGGTTTTTCCCCTATTAAATCCGTTCGCTGTACTTTACCATTTAACCACGCGGCTTCACCCTTCAAATCAGGCATTTGAGAACGTAATTTCATTCAACTACCTCCTTAATGAATTAAAAGGTAACTTCCATTCTAAACTATAAAGTATCGTCACCTGGGCGCCAGCTTGCCGGACATAACCTTCCTGTTTGAAGTGCTTGTAAAACACGTAACACCTCTTCCACATCACGACCAATATTATTATGGTGAACTACTTGATATTGGAGTTCACCAGTTGGGCTGATAATAAAGAGACCTCTTTGTGCAACACCCTCTTCTTCTACCAACACTCCATACTTTCTAGCTACTTGATGATTATGATCAGCAGCTAAAGGGTATTGTAATTGTCCAAGTCCATTTTTTGTTCGCTCTGTATTAATCCATGCTAAATGAGTATATATCGTGTCAGTGGAGACACCTATCACAACCGTGTCAAGGTCATCAAATTCATCATAGGAATCAGATATTTGCGTAATTTCAGTTGGACAAACAAAAGTAAAGTCCATAGGGTAAAAAAATAATACCGTCCACTTATCTTGTTTTATGTTTTCTTCTAAAGATACTTTTCCAAAAGATTTATCAGGCATTACTGCATCCATTACAAATCTAGGAGCAGGTTTACCAACCATTAAATCTTGCATTTCATTTCCCCCAATTTAAAAAGTTCAATGTAGAACTACCATCTAGTAAATCCCATCTATTTGAAGAAAATTTAGAATAAAGACTCATCAAATAGCGATATTTTTCTAAAATAACTATTGAATTGACATTAGGATTCTGTATAATAATATCGGTAATAGTAAACATTAAGTATTTAAATAGTAAACTTTAATACTTTAAGTTTATGTATATTAAACAAATAAGGAGTTATTCCAAGTGCAAATTGGTGCGAAAATAAAGGCATTACGACTTAAAAAAGGACTAACACAAGAAGAATTAGGTGAAAGAACTGATTTAACTAAAGGTTATATCTCCCAGTTAGAGCGTGATTTAAATTCGCCATCAATTGAAACATTATTTTCACTATTAGAAGTTTTGGGAACAACACCAAAGGATTTCTTTGACGATTCGCTACAAGAACAAAAGGTTATATATAACGAAAATGATCAAACCTCTTACATTGATGATGAAAAACAGTATAAAATACAATGGCTCATTCCGACTTCCAACGAAAAAGAGATGGAGCCCGTACTTATTACTCTCCAGAAGGATGGCGAATACAAACAGTTTGAACCTTCTTTAGCTGAGACATTTATCTATGTATTAAAGGGGCGTATACGCGTTATTTTAGGTAATAATGAGTATATTGCTAGCGAAGGAAATGCTATTTATTATGAGGCATCTACAAATCATCAGATAGTCAATGCAAATAACGGAAAAACCCAAATTTTACTAGTAGCGACAGAATCTTATTTATAGTTTAGGAGGCTAGGGAATGAGCGATACAATTATTCGATTTGAAAATGTTTCTAAATCATATGACGATGGAACAGTCGTTTTAAAAAATATTAATTTCGAACTCGAAAGAGGAAAATTCTATACTCTTTTAGGTCCTTCTGGTTGCGGGAAAACAACTATTCTTCGTATTATTGCTGGATTTACAGATCCGACAGAAGGGTCTATTTATTTTAATGACAAAAGGATAAATCAAATTCCTGCAAATGAGCGTCAAGTAAATACAGTTTTTCAGGATTATGCTTTATTTCCCCATTTAAACGTCTTTGAAAATGTTGCATTTGGCTTACGTATTAAAAAGCTGAAAGAAAAAGAGATTCAAGAACGTGTATTGGAAGCTTTAAAATTTGTCAACTTAGGCGGTTATGGGAGCCGAGAAATTTCGGAAATGTCTGGAGGCCAACGCCAGCGTGTTGCAATCGCACGAGCAATTGTAAACGATCCAGAAGTGATTCTCTTAGATGAACCATTATCTGCTCTTGACTTAAAGTTACGTTCTGAGATGCAATATGAACTTCGCGAATTACAGCAACGTTTAGGCAAAACCTTTGTATTTGTAACACATGACCAAGAGGAAGCTTTGGCCATGTCTGATGAGATTTTCGTACTAAATGATGGTGAAATTCAACAGTCAGGAACGCCTGTAGATATTTATGATGAACCAATTAATCGTTTTGTTGCAGACTTTATTGGTGAATCCAATATTGTCGACGGAGTAATGGTTGAAGACTTTAAAGTTAAGTTTACTGGTAAAACGTTTGACTGCGTTGACCAAGGTATGCGACCAAATGAAAAAATCGATATCGTCATCCGTCCTGAAGATTTAGTGATTACATCCGTGGACAAAGGAAAACTTGTTGTTACCGTAGATACTCAATTATTCCGAGGTGTTCATTATGAACTCTCTACTTACGATAAAGATGGCAATGAATGGCTCGTTCATTCACTTAAAAAAGCAGATGTAGGCGAACAAATTGGTTTAGACTTTGACCCTGAAAGTATTCATGTCATGCGTCTAAACGAAACAGAAGAAGAATTTGATAAACGTTTAGAGGCATACGGAGAAGAAGATCATGTTTAATAAACCTTCCAAGGGTTCACTAATTCCCTACACTATTTGGATAGCTTTATTTGTTATCGCGCCTATCGTCTTAATCGTTTACTATTCCATGTTAGATTTACATGGAAATTTCACTTTAAATAACTATAAGGCATTCTTTTCTACTGTTTATTTAAAGATGACGTTAACAAGCTTTTGGTATGCATTCTTGATTACGTTCTTTACATTACTTATCGCTTATCCAACAGCTTTTTTCCTTACAAAAACGAAGCATAAAAATTTATGGTTAATGCTAATAATTATTCCATCATGGATAAATTTATTATTAAAAACTTATGCATTTATTGGGATTTTTGGATTATACGGACCGATAAACGCTTTTATTGAAGTATTTGGTCTGAACCCACAGCAAATTTTGTTTACAGACTTCAGTTTTATTTTTGTTTCGGTATATATCTTTATTCCATTTATGATTATTCCGATTTTCAACTCGCTTGATAAACTAAACCCGACACTAGTGTATGCAGCACGGGATTTAGGTGCTTCTAGTTTTACTACTTTCCGTCGTGTTGTCTTTCCTTTAACAATTGACGGTGTAAAATCTGGAATTCAAGTAACCTTTATTCCTGCACTTTCTCTGTTTATGATTACCCGACTAATTGCAGGAAACAAAGTAATCACATTGGGGACTGCGATTGAACAACAATTCCTTGTTTCTAAAAACTGGGGGATGGGGTCAACAATTGCCGTATTTTTAATTATCTTCATGGTTATCATTATGCTCCTTACTGGTCAGAAGAAAGGAGGACGTGCATCATGAAAAAATTATCAACTGTCCCAAAAATCTATTTATTACTTGTCTTTGTCGTGCTATATGCACCTATCTTTTATTTAATCTTTTATTCATTTAATAGTGGCGGCTCAATGAACAACTTTGAATCCTTCACATTGGAGCACTACAAAGCAGTATTTGAAGATACGAGACTGATTGCCATATTGATTAATACCGTCATCATTGCCCTCTTGTCTGGGTTAATCGCAACTATCATCGGTACTCTTGGGGCTATTGGGATTATTTCTATTAAAGATAAGAAAATGCGCAATACATTACTCTCTTTAAACAACGTTTTAATCGTAAGTCCAGACGTTGTAATTGGCGCCAGCTTTTTAATATTATTTACTATGATTGGTGTCAAATTAGGCTTTACTTCTGTGTTAGTATCACATGTTGCCTTTAGTATTCCAATCGTGGTTTTAATGGTTTTACCAAAGCTTTTGGAAATGAATACTTCTCTAATAGATGCAGCACGGGACTTGGGTGCTTCCAGACGAGATGTATTAACGCGCGTCATTTTACCATATATCCAACCTGGAATTTTTGCAGGGTTCTTCTTAGCCTTAACCTATTCATTAGATGATTTTGCTGTTACATTTTTTGTAACTGGAAACGGTTTTTCAACATTATCTATTGAAATTTACTCAATGGCAAGAACAGGTATTACATTAACAGTTAATGCAATCTCAGGACTTGTCTTCTTTGTAACTGTGTTAGTTGTTATTGGCTATTACTTCGTAACAAACCGTGTGAAACATGTGCGTGAGGAGGGACAACGATGAAATCATTAGTTCAAGCTACTGTAGGCATTTTAGTCGTTTGTGCTCTTCTATTCTTAGCTGTAGATCGTCTAGAATCTGCAGGAACAAAAGGTAGTAAAGATACTATCACCGTATTTAATTGGGGCGAATATATTGATCCAGATTTAATCGACCAATTCACGGAAGAAACAGGCATTAATGTCATTTATGAAACGTTTGACTCAAACGAGGCAATGATGACAAAAATAGAACAAGGCGGATCTGCTTATGATGTGGCCGTTCCATCCGAATATACTATAGAAATGATGAAAGAAAAAAATCTGCTTTTACCGATTGATCACACAAAACTACCTAATCTAAAGAATATTGATCCTTACTTTCTAGATTTACCATTCGACCCAGGAAACAAATATTCTATCCCTTATTTCTGGGGAACAGTTGGTATTGTATACAATCCAAGCTTACTGGATAAAGATCTATCCTTCACATCTTGGGAAGATCTTTGGGACCCTTCCCTAAAAGGAAAAGTCTTCTTAGTTGATGGTGCTCGAGAAGTAATGGGAATGGGCTTAAATTCTATAGGTGAGTCCCTCAACGCAAAGGATGAGAATCTTCTTCGTCTAGCAACAGATAAGTTGACTAACTTATCACCAAACGTTAAAGGAATAATTGGCGATGAAATTACGCCGCTAATGATTAATAACGAAGCAGCTGTTGCTCTTACATGGTCAGGTCAAGCTGCCGATATGATGTGGGAAAATGAGGATCTCGACTATGCAGTTCCTGAAGAAGGTTCAAATTTATGGTTTGATAATTTTGTTATACCGAAAACTGCAGCAAATATCGACGGCGCTCATGCCTTTATCAATTTTATGTTAGATGCAGAAAATTCTGCTCAAAACACTGATTATGTTGGCTACTCCACTCCAAATGCCGCAGCTATGGAATTGATGGATCCTGAGGTAATAGAAGATGAACGTTTCTATCCTGGGGTAGAACTTCGCGATAAACTAGAAGTATACGAAAACCTAGGTCTTGATTGGTTAGGAAAGTATAATGAATATTTCTTGAAATTTAAGATGAGTATTCGTTAATCCACACACTCTATGAAGTCGATGAGATTCTTTATGAATATCATCGACTTTTTCTATTGAAGTTCAGTCTTAAGACCCTATTTATATATAGTTAAACAATATACAATATGATAAGCTTTTAAATACAAATATTTACTGTTTGGGGGACTCTGATAAGGGGAAAGGTGGAATGTTATGTCTCAGAAAAAGAAAAAGCTAGCATTATTAATATTAATGCTTAATATGTTTATTACCATGGGTGGGGTAGGAATTATTATTCCTATATTACCTACATATTTGCATAAGTTCGGAGTTGGTGGCGAAGTCTACGGTACTTTAATAGCAGTGTTTGCCTTCGCACAATTTATTTTTTCACCGGTAGCTGGTAATTTATCAGATCGTTTAGGTCGTAAAAAGTTTATTATTGGGGGACTTATTGTTTATGGAGTTGCTCAAATCTTTTTCGGATTAGCCTCTGAAGTATGGATGTTATACTTAGGGCGCTTTTTAAGTGGTGTCGGTGCAGCCTTTATTATGACAACCATAATGGCTTATGTTGCTGATATTACTACGTTGCAAGAGCGTGGTAAAGGTATGGGATTAATTGGAGCTGCCATCTCCCTAGGTTTTATGATTGGGCCTGGTTTAGGAGGATTTTTAGTAAATGTTAATCTTCATTTCCCATTCTTTTTAGCAGGTTCCATAGCTTTAATTGCATCCTTACTTTCATTCATCGTTTTACCAAATGTACAACCTCAAATGAAAGAACCTATGCAAAATAAAACTAGGGAAAATATCATTACGCAATTAATACGTTCCGTTAAAACACCCTATTTTGTTATATTAATTGTTGTATTTACGTTTAGTTTCGGGATATCAAACTTCCAATCAACATTATCAATGTTCTTAACTTACAAGTTCGATTATTCACCAACAGATATTGCAATTGTTATTACTGTTGGAGGATTCTCTGGTGTTGTTCTCCAAATGTTTATCATTGATCGTTTATTTAAACGTTTTGGTGAGATGAAAGTTATTCTAGTAAATTTAGTTGTTGCTGCATTCGCAATGGTTATGATGATATTTGTGGGTGGTTTCTTCATTATTTTATCTGTTGCAACACTATTCCAAATCGCCACAGTGTTTATTCGTCCGGCAGTAAATACATTGATTTCAAAATTTGCTGGCAACGAACAAGGTTTTGCCGCTGGTATGAATAATGCTTATATGAGTTTAGGAAATATGATTGGTCCTGCACTCGCTGGCGTATTATTAGAATGGCATTTATCTATTCCATTCATATTAGGAGCGGGAATTTTATTAGGTTGTTTTGGATTAGCCTATGGATGGTCCCTAAAAAAGGCACCCCAGTTACTACGTTCATCGTCGTTTAACAATGATAAAACTCAAACCCCACTGTCATATAATGAATCAAATTGAAATAAAGTAACTCAAATTAAATCGAGTAGGTGGGAGTGATTAACTCCCGACCTCTCACACCACCGTACGTACGGTTCCGTATACGGCGGTTCAATTAAGATGAATAACGCAAAGTTTCGTAACGAACTTGCAGACTTTTCAGCCCTTGGCTTTCCCAGT
>DATMGC010000058.1:0-18125 GCA_035555915.1 Ureibacillus sp.
GTTGATAAGCCACTTGCGAGCGCTCTCAAAATTTGATTTTCACGAGGACTCAATTTGGGATGAGCCATTGTTTGAGGTGAAATAAAAAGCTCACCAATTAATCTACCAAGATGGTTTAATTGTTCTAACTGTTGCTCGTTAGGCCGAGCAGTCTCTTTTGTAAAATAACAACATATATAAGCAATTGTCATATTATTCACTACAACCGGTATGACAAGTAAGGCTTTCAATGGAACACTCAGGTTATAACGACTTGAGATGAGGGTAATGATTTCTTTTCCTTCATATAAAGTCGTTTTACGTTTTTCTACTGCATTTCTTACAATTGGCAATGAACGAATATCATCTCTAATATAAGTGATGGAATGAAGCTGACCATCATGCTTTTCCGCGACTCCTTCAGCAACATAACCAATATGGCTATAACGGTAAAAAGAAACTCTCTCACAAAAGGCTAGTTCGTCTAATACATTGAGGATGTAACAAATTTTTTCTTCATGAGTGTGCAAATGAACACACTTTGATAGTTTCTCTTCTAAAATCCAAGTAGATATTTGCATAGAGTTCACCCCTTTATGTTTTATATGTTTTAACTCTACTAAAAAGTAGTAATCATCTTAAAAAATCCTCCCAAATATGGTAGGTAAAATAGCTAAAAGAAGGAATATTTTAGATCTGTAATGATTGTTAAGATGAGATTGTGAACGAAAGTAGCGATGTCATGGGATGAAAGGGTGTAGAAAATGTAAGCGTTTTATTTTCAGTAACTTTCGGTGAATGTTTGTTAGGAGTACCAACAAATCTTTCTAACATATAAGGGGGAATTATTATGGGAGAAAAGAAGTATGACGCAGTCGTGATTGGGGCAGGTTTTGCTGGATTGTACATGTTGCATAGACTACGTGAGCGCGGTTTATCAGTAAAAGTCATTGAAGCTGCTGATGGAGTTGGGGGAGTATGGTATTGGAGTCGTTATCCGGGGGCAAAGTGTGACTCTGATTCTATTTTTTACAATTTTACATTCTCAGAAGACTTATATAAAAAATGGCGCTGGAAGGATCGCTATGCCTCTCAGCCTGAAATCTTAGAGTACTTAAATTTTGTAGCGGATGAACTAGATTTAAGACGTGATATTCAATTTAAAACTCGTGTTACGAAAGCAAGTTTTAATAATGATAGTAAGCAATGGGAGATTACAACTGATTCAAATGAAACGCTCCTAGCGAAATACTTTATAAGTGGAGTTGGGTGTTTATCTACAACGAATATACCCCCATTTGAAGGGACTGAATCTTTCAAAGGTGAGCAGTACCATACAGGACGCTGGCCACATGAAAAAGTTGATTTTACAGGTGAAAGGGTAGTTGTCATTGGGAATGGTTCGAGTGGTGTACAAGCTATGCCTGAAATTGCTAAAGAAGCAAAGGAGCTCACATTACTAATGCGTACGCCTCACTATGTAGCGGAAGCACGAAACCGAAAGTTAAGTAAAGAAGATCATGATGATGCGATTGAGAACTATGAAGCTATTCGTGATTCATTTACAACTACTCCTGGTGGGATTAGTATGTTTACTACTGGAAAATCGGCAACTGAATTTGAGGCAGAACAGCAAAAGAAAACTCTCGATTATGTGTGGGAAACAGGAGGACTTGCGTTAGGTTCTGTTTATACAGATACAGGTTCAAATAAAGAGACGAACTTCGTAGTTTCTCAATACGTTCGAGACAAAATCGATGAAATAGTAGAGGATTCGGAGAAAGCTCAAGTGCTACATCCAGATTACTACATTACAACGAAACGATTAATTATTGGCACGAACTTCTATGAAATCTTTAATGAGGATCATGTGAATTTAATTTCATTAAAAGAGAATCCAATTGAAAGAATTGCTGAAAATGGCGTGAAGTTACGTGAAGGAACAATCGAGTGTGATGTGATTATTTACGCAACGGGGTATGAAGCGATGACGGGTTCTCTTTTGAAAATTGATATTCAAGGAAGAGATGGTCAAACAATACAAGAGAAGTGGGCAGAAGGGCGAGATGTGAAAACATATCTTGGGTTAACGATGGAAAACTTCCCAAACTTCTTTATGATTACTGGTCCACAAAGTCCATCCGTTCTAACGAACATGCCTGCTGCGATTGAGCAACATGTAGATTGGATTGATCATTGTATTAAGTATTTAGAAGCGAATGGATTACAAACGATTGAAGCGCAAAAAGTGTCTGAGGTGAAATGGGGAAAACAATGTGATGATTTAGCAAATACAACTTTATTCCCCCATACAAATTCTTGGTATACAGGAGCTAATATCGACGGGACCCAACGTGGATTTGTAATTTATGTGGGTGGGTTAAATAATTACAAAGTGCTTTGTGATAAGGTTGCTGACAACAATTACGAAGGTTTTTCGTTTGAAAAAGCACAAGCAAATGTCGTGCTTCAATAATAGTGTCTCACTTATCATCATATATTGGACTAGTTTGTTTAAAGATAACATTTTAGGGGGAATTTATAATGAAAAATCGTGTGAATCCTGAGCTTGTTGATATTTTAGATGTATTTCCACCGCTAGATTTAGATAATTATGTAGAAGCTCGTGCGGCTGCTGCACAGGCACCTTTAGCACCACAGGACCCAAATATTACGATTACTGACAAAATCATTGAAGGTCCAGATGGAAATGATTTACGTCTACGAATCTATGAACCAGTTTCAAAGACGGGAGAATTGGCAGGACTTTTATGGATTCATGGAGGTGGATATGTATTAGGATCGCCAGAAGAAAATGATGGATTATGCCAACAGTTTGTAAAGGAAGCAGACTGTGCTGTCGTATCCGTGGATTATCGTCTAGTGCCAGAACATCCATATCCAGCTCCAATAGAAGATTGTTATGCAGCTCTAAAATGGCTAGTGGATAACGCGCAAGACTTAGGTGTGGATCCAAAGAGAGTTGGGATTTCAGGGCTAAGTGCAGGTGGAGGTTTAACTGCTGGGTTAGCATTACTAGCTAGAGACCGTAAAGGACCAGAAATTTGCTTCCAAATGCCATTATATCCAATGATTGATGACCGTAATAATACAGCTTCTAGTTATGAAATCACAGGTAACTATATTTGGAATCATGATTTAAACGAAAAAGGTTGGAATTTCTACTTGAATGGTGAAAATGGAAAAGAGAATGTTTCCATCTATGCAGCTCCAGGTAGAGCTACAGTTGAGGAGCTTCAAAACTTACCATATACGTACACATGTGTTGGACAACTTGATCCGTTCCGTGATGAAACATTAGCATATGTAACGAAGCTTGCTCAAGCAGGAGTAGATGTGGAATTCCATTTATATCCTGGTGGCTACCATGCGTATGAAATTGTAAATCCAGAAGCAGAAATCAGTAAACGTACAAATCAAGAATATGTCAATGCCGTAAAGCATGCGTTGAATCGTACGAAAAAAGTAGAATCAAAATAACATGATTAGGAGGGTTGCCTGAATTGGGTAATCCTCCTTTGCTATTGATATAAGTTCTATTTATCTGTGACTGCTTTTTTAGTAGTTTAATAATTTGTAAAATTTTACATTGAAAATAGCGAATATTCTTTGAATTGCTAGAAGATTTTAGGTAAAGTTGAAGTGTAATTACTTCTACAGTCTAAATAATGGGATAAAGGAGAGAAATAGAATGTCAATCACTAAAACTATCTCTAAAACAATTACTCTTGCAAATAACGTAGAAATGCCTCGAGTGGGTTATGGTACTTTCCGTATGAAGGATGACGAAGTTGCGTATCAAGGAGTTGTAGATGCACTAAATGCAGGCTACCGTGCTATTGATACAGCAGCCATTTATGAAAATGAAGAAGCAGTAGGTAGAGCGATTAAGGATTCGGGCATAGCTCGTGAGGAACTATTCATCACAACGAAAGTATGGAATACAGATCAAGGCTATGATACTACATTAAAAGCCTTTGAAACTTCTTTAAAAAAATTAGATTTAGACTATGTGGATTTATATTTAGTACATTGGCCAAAACCAACATTAGTAGAAACATATAAAGCGATTGAACGCTTATATGAAGAAAAACTAATTCGTGTTCCAGGTGTATCAAACTTCCATGAGCATCACTTCGAGCAATTATTTGCAGAGTGTACAGTAAAACCAATGGTCAACCAAGTAGAATGCCATCCATCTTTATCACAAAATGCATTACGTGAGTTCTGTGCAAAAGAAAATATTGTCATCACAGCATGGGCACCACTTGGTACAGGCATTGTCTTTACACATCCAGTTGTTAAAAAATTAGCTGAGAAGTATGAAAAAACGCCTGCTCAAATCGTTTTACGCTGGCAATTAGAAATTGGCAATATCGTTATCCCAAAATCATCAACACCAGAACGTATTGCGGATAATCTAAATATCTATGACTTCAGTCTACAAAACGATGAAGTGGCAGCAATTACAGCGCTAAACACGGGTCACCGCACATCTCTTAACCCAGACGATGGTTATAACCAATAATTAGTTTATTGAGCACTTTCTTTTAAAGAGAGTGCTTTTTGAATTCTTTCCTAGTTCTAAGCAAATCAAAATAAATTGCTAGAATTTTTATAAATCGATAGAATAAAAGGAAACTAACATAAGAAGGTAGCTACTATGGTAAAAGTATCATTACATACAAAGATTTTGGGGCTTACTTTATCACTTAGCTTCCTATTAGTAATTCTCTTAACTTCCTATTTTACTTATATGAATGGGAAGCAAATAGAAGTAGATCGCGGGCGTTTAGCTCTAGAAATATCAAAATCCATTTCATTGATGCCTTCTATTATTGAAGCATTTGAATTGGAGAACCCCTCTAAACGAATTCAGCCTATTGTGGAAAAAATTCGTGAAAAGACCGGAGCTGAATTTATTGTCGTAGGAAACAAGGAAGGCATTCGTTATTCCCATCCAATTGAATCTGAAATTGGAAAGAAGATGATCGGGGGCGACAGTAAGCGAGCTCTAGCAAATGGAGAGTATTATATTTCAGAAGCACGTGGCTCCCTTGGACTTTCTATGAGGGGAAAATCACCTATATTTAATGACGATGGCGATATTATTGGAGTGGTGTCAGTCGGGTATTTAGTAGAGGATATTGAACATCAGGTGTTTAAGGTTGTATCAAAAGAGATAGTCATCGCTCTGCTTGTATTGATTGCATCCATTATAGGCAGCTTTTTGCTTTCTAAAAGTATCCGAAAAGATACTTTAGGATTGGAGCCCTATGAAATTGCTAATCTATATAAAGAGAAAAAAGCTGTACTCCATTCTGTACAAGAAGGAATTTTATCTATTGATAATAAGGGTATGATTACTTCTATGAACCAGCGCGCTAAAAGTTTACTTGGGATAAGCGGCTCCGTTCGTCATTCAAAGGTAGATGGATTATTCCCTACACATCATTTATATGAAGTGCTCAAGACAGGATACCCTCTATTCGATAAAGAAATGAGTTGGAAAGAGAAAACAATTATTGTTAGCTGTACACCAATACTCGATGAAAAAAATGTTACAGGTGTTGTTGCATCATTCCGTGAAAAAACAGAAATCGAACAAATGATTAACACCTTAACGGAAATGAAGACATACTCTGAAGAATTACGCGCACAAACACATGAGTTTACGAATAAGTTGTACGCTTTGTCGGGTTTGTTGCAATTAGGGGAATACGAAGAAGCTATCAAAATGATTCAAGGTGAGACATCGGAACTGGAATTTCAAAATCAAATTGTTTTCCAACAAATAAAAGATACAAAAGTTCAAGTGATCCTAATAGGGAAATTAGGGAAAGCCTCAGAGAAAAAGATTAACTTTGAAATTGATTCAGAGAGTTATATAGAAAAGCTTCCTGAGCATATTCACCTCTCACAGCTTACCCTATTTCTAGGGAATATTATTGATAATGCATTCGAGGCTGTCTATGGTTTTGAAAAGCCAATAATCAATTTTTTTGCCACTGACATAGGTGAAGATATTATTTTTGAAGTCAGTGACAATGGTAAAGGGATTTCAGATGAGGAGTTGCCAGAACTTTTCGAGCGTGGTTTTTCTTCAAAAGAAGGAGAGATTCCAAGAGGATATGGACTTTCAAATGCAAGTAATGCAGTAAAAGAACTTGGAGGCATTATCGAAGTTCAAAACGGAAAAGAAAACACCGTATTTACAGTGTATTTGCCGAAGAAACCTTTAGGAGGCGAAGATGGTGAATATTAAAGCAGTCATAGCAGAAGATGATTTTCGTGTTGCCGCTATCCATGAAAAATTCTTAGGAAACTTTAAAGAAATTGAAGTAGTGGGCAAAGCGTTAAATGGCAATGAAACCATTGAATTATTGGAACAACATAAACCTGATTTACTATTGCTGGATGTATATATGCCGGATCAATTAGGTACTGAACTTTTGCCAATTATTCGGAAGCAATTTCCGAATATCGATATCATTATGATTACAGCTGCGACAGACAAAGAAATCTTGATAAAAGCTCTTCATTATGGAGTAGAGCAATATTTGATAAAACCCGTGAAAATGGAATTGTTCTATCAAACGATTGAAGAGTATTTGAATAAGTCTCGCCTTATGGGCACTAAAGAAGAAGTCGATCAGGAGTTTGTGAATAAACTCTTAAAAAAATCTTCGTCAATAAATGAAACAAAAGAATCTACTAAGTCTAATCTCCCAAAAGGGATTGATGAAATTACACTTGTAAAAGTTACAGAGGTACTAGAGTCAAGTAATTCCGGATTATCAGCAGAACAAGTTAGTGAGCAAATTGGGGCTTCTAGAACGACGGCAAGACGATATCTAGAATATTTGATTACCGTTAAAAAGTGCAAGGCTGAAGTGGTATATGGTTTAGTAGGGAGACCGGAGAGAAGATATTATAAAATTTAAATGGTTGTTTTTAAGGGCACTTTCTTTAAAGAAGGTGCCTATTTTTATGTTGCTAGATTACAAACTCAAAAAAGTAAATGCGTGAACACAATGAACAAAACTTTCTAAATGTTTTTAAAACACAATATTTTGCAAACGCTTACAATCCGAGTTTTCTATTTTAATATAGATACACGGGGAACAAATGAACTAAAGAGTAGTAATAACACAATGTTAAGGGGGATGAAACGATGCTAGCTTTATTAGGATTTTTAATGATTATTGTATTTATGATATTAATTATGTCGGGCCGTCTTTCTGCCATGATTGCTTTAATTACGATACCAATTATTTTTGCTGTCATCGGTGGATTTGGAAGTGACATTGGGCCAATGATGTTAGAGGGCATTAAAAGTGTAGCCCCAACTGGCATTATGATTTTGTTTGCGATACTTTATTTTGGTACGTTGATTGATGCGGGAGTATTCGACCCAATTATTAAGACGATTCTTAAAGTAGTGAAAGGAGATCCTGTAAAAATTGCCATTGGTACAGCAATTTTAGCATTGATGATTTCCTTAGATGGTGATGGTACGACGACGTATATGATCACAATTTCTGCTATGCTACCACTTTATAAACGAATTGGTATGCGTCCAATTATTTTAGCGGGGATTGCCGTTTCCGCTTCAGGTGTTATGAATTTATTACCTTGGGGTGGACCGACTGCACGTGTGATGTCTGCTTTAAGTTTAGAAATGTCCGAAGTATTCACACCAGTAATTCCAGCTATGATTGCGGGAGCACTATTTGTTATAGTAATGTCATTTGTCCTTGGAAGAAAAGAAAGAAAACGTATTGGGATTATCGAAATCGATTTCCAAGCAACTGCTCAACTGGCTGCTACAGCTGAATTCGACTATCTTAAACGTCCGAAGTTGATCATCTTTAACTATGCGTTAACAATTGCACTATTAGTGGCTTTAATTACAGAGTTGTTGCCGCCCGTTGCATTATTTATGTTAGGTTTTGCGATTGCGATTACAGTAAACTATCCGAAAATTAAAGATCAAAAAGAACGCGTAGCGAATTATGCAGATAATGCGTTATCAGTTGTTTCGATGGTCTTTGCAGCAGGTATTTTTACGGGAATCCTATCAGGAACTGAAATGGTTGATGCAATGGCGAATTTCGTGATTCAGTTTATTCCAGATGCAATGGGTTCGCATTTTGCCATTATCACTGCGATTTTAAGTGCACCATTCACATTTTTAATGTCTAATGATGCCTTTTACTATGGAGTACTACCGTTACTTGCAAAAGCAGGCGCGGTATATGGAATCGATCCACAGCTTATAGGTCGTGCATCGTTATTAGGGCTACCAGTGCATCTCTTGAGTCCATTGGTTCCTTCTACATACCTATTAGTAGGGATGGTAGGAGAAGACTTTGGGAAATTCCAACGAATCTTCTTGAAGTGGGCGTTCGGTTCAACAGTTGTCATGATTGTAGTATCTCTAGTATTAGGTATCATTCCTTTCTAAATAATTGTTGGAAAGGGTAAAAGAGCAACCAAGCACGGTAGGTTGCTCTAAATTACTCACTCATTTTGTATACAGGTACACGTATTTTTCCTACTAATAAAAAAAGGAATTTTTCATTCCTACAAATTTTAGTCGTTAACGTATTGACAAATTATTAATCGCTAGTATATAATGTAATCAATAAGGTCCTCAATGGACAAGATCAATTCACCTATTACAAAAAGTAATCGTGTTTGTTCGGTACTCTTTGTAATAGGTGAATTTTTTTTTCGGAATCCTTATGAAAATTTTAATTTAATGGAGGTCATTTAAATGACACAAGGTACAGTAAAATGGTTTAACGCAGAAAAAGGTTTCGGTTTCATCGAAGTTGAAGGTGGATCTGACGTATTCGCTCACTTCTCAGCAATTCAAGGTGAAGGTTTCAAATCTTTAGACGAAGGTCAAAAAGTTGAATTTGAAGTTGAAAACGGTCAACGTGGCCCACAAGCTGCTAACATCGTAAAACTTTAATTTTTAATATAGTTTTAAGAAATAGCTAAACTAAAACCAGAGGAATCCTTTCAATTAGGATTCCTTTTTTTGCATTATTAAACAACTAGACACTAAAAACGAGAGCAACTTGGTAAAACAGAAGTTGCTCTCGTTATGACTTAATTTAAGTTAAGCAAAAATTTGCCCACCGTTTACATGAATGATCTGACCTGTCACGTAACGAGAATCATCAGATGCTAAATATACATAGGCGGGTGCTAATTCAAAAGGTTGACCTTGACGATTCATCGGATTACCTGCTTGTGGCACTTCTTCAGCAGAGAAGCTTGCTGGAATGAGCGGTGTCCATACTCTACCTGGTGCAACTGCGTTGACACGGATTCCTTTACTCACCAGATTTTTCGCAAGTGCTCGAGTCATCCCAACGTTTGCTCCTTTCGTCATCGTGTAATCCATTAATTTATCGTTCCCAGCAAAGGCGACAACAGATGCTGTATTAATGATAGCACTGCCAGACTTTAAGTATTTTAGTGCTTCCCGTGTTGTGTAGAAATGGGAGTATACATTAACTTTAAATGTCTCATCGAATTGTTCGTCTGAAATTTTAAGGAAATCCGTCTGCTCAAATTGAACACCGACATGATTTACAAGTATATCAAGTTGACCAAACTTCTCAATCGTATTCGTTACAATATCGATGCATTGCTGCTTCTCTCTTAAGTCACCAGGTAATAACAAACATTGCTGGCCCAATTCTTCAATTCTTGATTTTGTTCGTTCTGCATCTACTTCTTCCTGTGCACCAAAGTAGGAGATGGCAACACTTGCTCCTTCTTTTGCAAAAGCAATTGCTGTCGCAGCACCAATCCCACTATCTCCACCAGTAATTAAGGCAACTTTTCCTTTTAATTTGCCACTTCCTTGATAAGTAGGGTTTTCGATAATGGGTCTTGGTTCCATTAATTCTTCAATTCCAGGCTGACTTTGTTGTGTCTGTTCAGGTACGGTTAAAGTGACTTCTTGCTGTTGCGTTATTTTCTTGTAAGGGGGGATTTGTGGATAGGATTCTTCGTTATTTGATTGATTTGTCATAAAAAAGTACAACCTCCTAAATCAGATAAAAGTCATGATGACTGATTTTTTCTATTATGTTAAATAAGAGCATGTTTCAAAGTAATTAAAACATGCTCATCTCAATTCTTTCTTAATTGAAGTAAAACTAAACAAGTGGATTGCTCTTTGTTAACCGATTGCTGTTGGGCGATTCCAATGGCGACCTACACGTAAAGCTTCAATAAATGACTCAATGGTTTGGACTACACCTTCGTCACCCGGTTTAGTGATCGGACTTACTGAATCAGATTTTACTAAAAAGGCAAGTGGTTTGTAGTGATTATAGGTTTCTTCAATAAAATGATTTAATTTATTTTTTGTTTTAGCATCTTCAAAAGTACAAGCTACGATGAGTCCATCATAGAGTACAGGTGATGCTGTATCCATCGTATGGTCAACTTCAAGATTATTGATTACTTGTTGTTTATCACTAATTAATTCAACCGTAATTTTTTTAGTTTTCAATGTATCAAGAATAGGAGCAAGATTCTCAGTTTCCTGATTGACGATGATTGCTACCTTATTTGTTTCAGTTGTTAGCACTGGGTTTACGTATAAGCTAACAGCAGGAGATTTTTTACTTACGTCTATGGATTGTTTGATTTTTGGTGGTTGAACACCTACATTCAGAGCAAGTTGAGTGGCTAATTCAACATCAATATTGGCGAACATCTCAACGATTTGTTGACGAATTTCACGTCGAGCAACTTTCCCTACCTCAAAACTGAAGGCTTTGAGTATATGATCTTTTTCAATATCAGTCATACTTAGCCAAAACATGCGAGCTTGAGAGAAATGATCCTCAAAAGACTTACTTCTAGCTCGAACCTTTACACCATCTACTTTTTCTTGATAATGTTCATAACCACCGTCACTGACAGAAACAGGAGCTGGTGTATTTTGCTGAATCGAATTTTTATGATAGCTTACAGGACCAACATTTATCGTTTGACGTCCGTAGCCATCACGCTGATTGTTATGGAATGGGCATACAGGTCGATTGATTGGAAGCTCATGGAAGTTAGGCCCACCTAAACGAATCAATTGTGTATCAGTATAAGAGAAGAGACGCCCTTGTAGTAATGGATCATTTGAAAAATCAATACCAGGGACAACATGACCAACGTGGAAGGCTACCTGTTCTGTTTCTGCAAAGAAGTTATCTACGTTTTTATTGAGAGTCATTTTTCCTAAGATTCGAACGGGCACTTCCTCCTCTGGCCAAATTTTCGTTGGATCCAAAATATCAAAGTCAAATTTGAATTCATCTTCTTGAGCAATGAGTTGAACCCCTAGTTCGTATTCAGGGAAATTTCCTTGTTCAATATTGTCATATAGATCACGTCGATGGAAGTCAGGATCTTTTCCGGCAATTTTTTGTGCTTCATCCCAAACGAGTGAATGGATGCCTAATACTGGCTTCCAATGGAATTTAACAAAATGGGCTTGTCCAGCTGCATTGATAAAGCGATACGTATTTACACCGAAGCCTTCCATCATACGGTAACTTCGTGGAATCGCGCGGTCAGATAAATGCCACATAACCATATGAGCAGATTCCTGATTATTAGCGATGAAATCCCAAAATGTATCATGGGCGCTTTGTGCTTGAGGAATTTCATTATGTGGTTCTGGTTTCACTGCATGGACAAAATCAGGGAATTTAATCGCATCTTGAACAAAGAAAACAGGGATATTGTTGCCAACTAAATCATAATTGCCTTCTTCCGTATAAAACTTTGTTGCGAAACCACGTACATCTCGCACAGTGTCTGCTGAACCACGAGAGCCTGCTACTGTAGAAAAGCGAACAAATACTGGGGTTTGTTTTCCTTTTTCTGATAAAAACTTTGCTTTGGTAATATCACTTGCATCTTCATAACATTCGAATACACCGTGTGCTGCTGTTCCTCGTGCATGGACTACACGTTCTGGAATACGTTCGTGGTCAAAATGAGTCATCTTTTCACGGAAGTGAAAGTCCTCCATAATGGTTGGGCCACGGGATCCAATTTTTAAGGAATGTTCATCTTCTGATACCTTCAATCCCTGATTCGTCGTAAGAGGTTGATTATTGTCATTGGCTTTGTATTGCTCTAATTGTTGTTGTTTTTTATTCATTTAAATCTCCTCCATTCAATGCGTTTTACAAGTACTCTATTCCTTACAATTGGAAGGAGAAAACTAATACTTAAGTAATAGGTCGATAAAAATCAGGCGTAAAACACTGATAATTCAAGCGTTTATGAAATTTATTTAAAAAATAAAACAGTAATAATATCCTATTTATTTCATAAGCAAAGTGGAGAGAGTAGAAAAAATTAAAATCCCCTGCTCAAAAAAGAACAGGGGATAGTAGTAAAGTATTTCTTTAATTAAGTGTCACTAATTCTACGACTTCCATTGTTAATAGATCGAGAGGTGTACCATCCTGATTCTTCACGGCGTGGCTTGCTTTTGAGAGAATCAAATCCTCTAAAAGATTACGTACAAGGCGGCCGTTTCCATGCTTTTCAGGATGAAGTTCAATCGCTTGCTCGAGTAATTGTTGGACCTGTGGAACGGCCTCCTCATCCAAACGATATTGACGCTCGCGAAGCATGGTTTGCAATATTTTGAGTAATTCTTCTGTTGAATAATCCGGGAAGTTGATGTGGTATTTAAATCGTGACTGTAATCCAGGATTACTTTCCAAAAATTGATGCATTTCTTGTGGATAGCCAGCTAAAATGACGATGAGTCGATGTTGGTAGTCTTCCATTGATTTTACGAGTGTATCAATGGCCTCAATCCCATAATCATTTTCAGAGCCCCGAATGAGTGAATAAGCCTCATCAATAAACAATACACCATCTAATGCGGCTTCAATTTTTTCTCTAGTTTTGGTAGCGGTTTGTCCAACATAGCCAGCTACTAAACTTGCACGATCCACTTCAACAAGATGCCCACTTTTTAAAACCCCTAAGGATTTGTAAATGTTCGCTAAAATACGAGCAACAGTTGTCTTACCAGTTCCTGGGTTACCGTGAAATACCATATGTAAATTCATAGGTTCTGTTTTAAGTCCCTGTTCTTTACGCATCTCACTATAAACTATCCAATCATGAATCCGATTAATACGAAGCTTTACTTCCTCTAAGCCGGTTAGTTGTTCTAGTTGCTGCAACGCATCTTCAATCGGCATAGCCTCTTCGTTAGCAGTAGGCTTAGATAAAGCTTCGCGGAGTAGTGGACGTGTATAAATTTCTTTATGTAATGCAGTTAACCATTTTTTTAATTTATTCAGCTCATCCAAATAATAGCTCGAGAGTTTAGGATGTGTAGCTAAAGTTTCCATTCGTTTGAGATCGTCAAATACGCGTTTAACCGTACGATCCGTCAAATAATCGACCGTTACTGTGATATCAGCAGCGGGGGAAAGGTTGTTTTTTTCTAACACACAAAGGATGAATTTCCAGTAGTAGTGTGGATTATCATCATAGGCAATTGCATTTAAATAACTAAGTTCAGCTGCTTCAAAGTTTTGCTCCTGCACGTACAGATTAGCTAATTGTGCGTAGATTTCACCATGACGTGCAAAGAGCTGCCTTTTTGTATTTTCATAGGATTCCTTTTGATAACTTATTGTTGCGTTTTCAATTAAGTCATTAATCTTTTTCTCTAGCTCGTGAATGCGGAGTAACTGGATTTGAATCGATTGAGTATCATTTAAGTCAAGCCTTACTAATATTTCCTTCAATGATTGTTTAATAAAGTCATGTTGGGGCATCCAAAATCATCCTTTTAATCCATTTAAGCTTATTATAATATGTTTCTTTCCATAGGGTAAGAGTATCTATTCAAGTATAATTGAAGTGTGTAAAATGCATTGAAAGAGTTTACTAATCTTTCAATGCATTTTTTAAATTTTAAGATGAAAAGATTTTACTAGAGGGACTAAGTATTCTCACTGTTTGCTAAGCATTAATGCTAATTTTAGAACGAAGGCATCCTTAAAACTTTGTGGATGATATCCAGTTAGTTCGTGAATTTTATTTAATCGGTAGGTGAGGGTGTGGCGATGAATTTGTAGCCGATCCGCACATAAGTTAATTTGAAGGTCACTATCAAAAAAACTTTCTAATGTATGAATCATTTTTTCACTCATGCCGAATAAAACATTTGTGAGGAATTTATTCACATCATCTTCGTTTTTGCTTTTCAGTAATGTGTAAACCTCAACTTCATCAAAATGGGTATTCTTTTTAAATTTAATAGCAAAAGATAGTGCGGTTTTAGCACCGTTATATGCATAATAAAGGTCAACTAGAGACTGGACAACCGGACCAATTCCTATATAAATCTCTAGCTTTTTTTGTAGATGCGCAATTTTATCTATCGTGTTCTTTGATTGTTCAATCGAGTCGCCACTTAAAAGAATGTAATACTCATTTAACTCCATTTGTCCAAAAAGAATAGGTTGCTTATATAAAATATTTTCTAAATTCATAGATAGGGTATTAGATGCATTATTTCCTTCGTGTTTTAGTAGAATAATTTGAAAAGGAGCCTTCAAACTAAAGGGAAGTTTATGTATTCGTTCTGATAATATAGTATGATTTGGCTCTTTTTCAATCAAAGCTTTAAAAATAAAATCACCATTTTTTCGCTGCCATTCACTTTCACTTTCGGTCAGGACTTGGTGTACCATCATTTCAGTTGTTAATTGAACGAGGTTGGCAATCTCCTTCAATTCATTTGGATTTCCAGTTATACCGATTACACCAATTATTTCATCATGGAATTTGATTGGCATATTAATACCAGGTTTGCAATTTTGAAATTCTATGGAAAGGCCCTCATCAATTAACAGTGGCATTCCTGTTTTAACAACTTCTATAGCGCCCTCATGTATTAAGTCAATTCGCTCCTTATCCCCAGAAGCTAAGATAACACCATTTGGACTAATAACATTTATATTATGATGTAGTCTTAACATAGTTTGGTCAACGATTCTTTCTGCAAGCTTGATGGATAACATTTATACACCTCGTATAAAAATAATGCTGTACTAATACAGATAAATTGTACATCTATTATAATGCTATTTCCCATAGTCTGTCATTATAATTATGTAAACGCTTAATAACTTAATTGTTTTGAAATTTCCGATTAGATATAAAAATAAATGAACAAAAAGGAGCAGGAGGATGAAAGTTGTCATAAGTCCAGACTCTTTTAAAGGGACATTAACAGCACTAGAGGCTGCCAAAGCGATAGAACAAGGCATCAAACAAGTAAATCCAGAGATTAAAACAATTTTACTCCCTGTTGCGGATGGTGGAGAAGGAACGATGGATGCATTGGTTTTAGCAACTAATGGTCACATTCTTCATACAAAAGTACTCGATCCACTTGGACGCGAAATCGAAGCACCGATTGGTATCCTAGGGAATCAAACAACTTGTGTCATTGAAATGGCCGCTGCATCTGGTATCACCCTGTTGCATAACAATGAAAGAAATCCTAGAATTGCCTCTACTTTTGGTACAGGACAATTGATTAAATTCGCATTAGATCAAGGGTTTAGAGACTTTATCATTTGTATCGGGGGAAGTGCTACAAACGATGGTGGGGTAGGAATGTTACGAGCTCTCGGACTTCGTTTACTTGATGGACTTGGACTGGATGTACAAAAGTCAATTGATGGTCTATTTGACGTGAGACAGTTAGACTTTTCGAACTGGGATACAAGATTAGCAGAGTCAAAGATTTCGATTGCATGTGATGTCGATAATCCATTCGTCGGTGAAAAAGGGGCATCTGCAGTATTTGGTCCGCAAAAAGGTGTGAAAGAAGATGAAGTAGTGTATTTCGACCAGGCACTTACTTATTTTGCGGATGTAGTTGAAAAGGAAAAAGGAATCCGCCTACATGACTACAAAGGAGCAGGAGCTGCTGGTGGTATGGGTGGTGCACTGATTGCCTTCTTACAAGGGGAGTTTCATCAAGGAATTCAACTCGTTCTGGATGTGATGAATTACAGGGAGAAAATACAAGGGGCTAACATGGTCGTGACTGGTGAAGGGAAATCTGATAGCCAGACTTTACATGGGAAAGCACCATTTGGGGTTTTAGAATGTGCTAAACAATACAAAATCCCAACAGTGTTACTTTCAGGTTGTATTGAAGAAAGTGATCACCAACCGTTAGGCGAGCATTTCCAATCGATTCATTCTGTGGTAGGGGAATCCATTTCGAATGAAAAGGCAATGGAAGAAGCCACAAGCTCTTTGACACAAAGAGCAACCGAAGTATTTAGTAGATTACTATAAAGGGGGATATAGAATGTTATTTGTCATTATTTTATTAGGGGTCTTACTCGTTGTATTTGCAACGGCAAAGTTAAAATTACATCCGTTTTTAGCATTGATTTTAAGTTCATTCTTTGTAGGTATTGCGAGTGGCATGCCGTTATTAGATGTAGTAACAAACATTAACACTGGTTTTGGTAGCTTGATGACAAGCATTGGGATTGTCATTGTGGCTGGGACTATGATTGGGGTTATTTTAGAACGTTCTGGTGCAGCTTATCGTATGGCGGAAGTTGTACTTCGTATTGTGGGGCCAAAACGTCCACAACTTGCAATGTCAATTATCGGTTATATTGTTTCAATTCCTGTATTCTGTGATTCTGGATTCATTATCTTATCAAGTTTACAAAAATCATTAGCAAAACGTGCTAAAGTAACAGTTGCATCGATGGGGGTTGCACTAGCAACAGGTTTATATGCAACACACGTACTTGTACCTCCAACACCAGGACCAATTGCGGCGGCTGGTAATATTGGAGCTACAGATTACTTAGGAACAGTTATTCTTGTTGGTTTAATTGTAGCGATTCCTGCTACATTTGTAGGGTATTTATGGGCTACAAAAGTAGCTTCAAAAATCAGAGTTCCATTGGATGATGAAGAAGCAATGGATTATGAAGAAGTGATTAAATCATTTGGTGAAATGCCATCAACATTTAAAGCATTTTTCCCAATCGTACTACCGATTGTATTAATCGGGATTGGTTCTGTTGCAGCATTAGTGGGTGATCCAGAATCTACATTTAATATGATTCTACGATTCTTTGGAAGTCCGGTTGTAGCATTACTTATTGGGGTAGTTGCGGCATTCCCATTACTACCGAAGTTGAACGAAGAAACATTAACTGGCTGGATTGGGGATAGCTTAAAAGACGCAGCACCTATTCTATTAATTACTGCAGCAGGTGGATCATTCGGTACAATTATTAAAGAAACTGGTGTCGGCGATATGTTACAAGAAATGGATCTTGGTTCATTAGCAACAGGTTCTCTGTTCTTATTAGTTCCATTTATTATTTCAGCAGCATTGAAAACAGCACAAGGATCTTCAACAACAGCTTTAGTCATTACATCTACACTTGTAGCACCAATGTTAGTAACAGCTGGCATTGAAGGTGCGCTACCATTAGCGTTAGTAGTTATGGCAATTGGAGCTGGAGCAATGACAGTTTCTCACGTCAACGATAGCTTCTTCTGGGTAGTTACGCAATACAGTGGTATGGAAGTAACACAAGCCTATAAAGCTCAAACTATGGCAACGCTATTACAAGGGGTTACAACGATTGTATTCACAATCATCCTTTGGTTGATATTTGTATAAATAGTTAAAGCAAAAGCATACTTGCACACTTAAGTGCAGGTATGCTTTTTTAAGTGCGCCCGGCATGTGCATGAACTCTAGGGTGCAAGTCCCGAGCCTCGAAGACAGAAGTAGAGGTTAGCCAAGAGCAAGGGTGTCCGTGGTGACGCGGAATCTGAAGGAAGCTGGAGGCAAAACACCGGTCCGAGGAACACGAATCTCATATAAGGCTAGGTATGACTGGATGAGTTTGCTTAACAAAACAAAGTCCTTTCTGTCGAAGGTCATATCAAGTAAATGAGGCGGATAGATGGTGTGAAAGTGCATGTGCTTACCCGGGGAGGTCTGACAGAAACGTGAAGTACCCTTCATAACCTACTTGATGACAAGTAGCTGA
>DATMGC010000059.1:0-17815 GCA_035555915.1 Ureibacillus sp.
TAGATAATTTCCTGTGCGCAAATTAAGAATGCCAATAACCCATCACGCGAGTACAATGACTGTCACTTGGAATTCCACTTGTTTAGCTCGCTTACTAGCGTCCTCAACTATTTCACTTGGTTAAATCTTTTGAACGCGACGAATTTTGAGTCCCAGTAATCATAGGATAACTTTGAAGTTTCAACTCCGTTGTTCCCCGCGTGAATAAATTGGCCATTCCCTATGTATATGCCCATATGAGAAATCCCTTGAATATAGGTATCTTTAAAGAACACGACATCACCAGGAATTGGATTTTCGACTACAGTTGTATCATTATTATAGTAGTCATTACTACTTTTTCTTGTAAGTGTAACTCCTGCATTTGAAAATACATACTTTACAAATCCACTACAATCAAATCCTGCAGGTGTATTTCCTCCATAAACATAAGGTGTCCCTGTTAGCGATTTTGCAATCTTAAGTACTTTTTCGTAAATGGCTTGTCCATTTGTTGAGTTAGCAGTATCTTTATTAGTACTCGTATTAGTCTCTGGTTTTACAATAGAAGTCCCTTTAACTTCCCCTATCTTAAGCTGTTGCCCTACATAAATCGTGTCAGAGTTTAAATTATTTAACTTTTTCAGATCCGCAACCGTTAGTTTTACTTTATTCGCTATTTTAGATAGAGTGTCGCCTTTTTCTACTTTATAAGTAGAAGAAGTAACTATTGCAGTTGATTGTACTGGCGTTGATGTATTTTTATTTACTGCAGAAGTACTTGTTGTATTTGTAGTTGTTTGTTTTACAGTACTTACTGTTAGCTTTTGCCCTACATAAATAGAATCATTCGCCAAGTTATTCCATTGTTTTAATTGGTTCACAGTTGTCTTGTTTGCGCTAGCAATTTTCGTCAGGGTATCCCCCTTACTTACACTATACGTTGATGCCTCGGCAATCGGTGCAACAATGGCAGAAGTAGCGATAACTGCAGAACTGAGCATTAGTAATTTATTTTTCTGTAACAATCTTCGCTCACCCTTTCTAGTAAATTTTTACTCTACTTCCATCATAACTATTTTAGTAGGATTTTTCTATCTAGTTTTACAAATTGTACTAAAATTAAATCTATTAAATAATCTATTAATGTGTACTACAGAAACTATCTATACAACTGTCACCATAAATATTCTTCAATCAAATATCCATCGCAAAATTCGACATTTTTCATCAAAATAGCAATAATTCAGTTGTTATTTGTTAAAAATATGATTATTGTATTTTCTTCATTGATTGTCTATGTTATAATTCAACCTTGTGATGTCGAAAATTGCGATAAATTAACTGAAAGTTTTCGCTTTTCAAACATAGAAAGGAAATTATTTTATGAAGTTTATTAAAGAAAATCTTGCAGTCGGATTTATGCTTTTTGCATTATTTCTTGGTGCAGGTAATATTATTTTCCCTCCCGAGTTGGGACAAAATGCGGGTACGGAGTTTCTACCATCCATTATTGGTTTTCTTATTACAGGAGTAGGATTACCACTAATTGGAATTATTGCAGTTGCTAAAAACGGTGGCGATTTGCAAGTTGTTGCTAATCGAATTCACCCACTGTTCAGTTTGATTTTTACAGCGGTTATCTATTTATCGATTGGACCATTATTTGCGATTCCGCGCACAGGAGCTGTTACTTATGAAATTGGAATTGCTCCTTTTTTATCGGAAGCGGCACAATCTAATGGAATTTACTTATTTATAACATCGCTTATTTTCTTTGCGATTGTTTTATATTTATCTTTAAATCCTTCAAAATTAGTTGACCGAATTGGTAAAGTCTTAACACCTGCTTTATTAATTGTTATCGCTTTACTTGCAATTAAAGCTTTTCTAACTCCTATGGGTGAGTTTGGTGAACCCCATGATGTTTATGCTACAAAAGCATTCTCAGAAAGTTTTGTACAAGGATATTTAACGATGGATGTACTTGCATCCCTTGTATTTGGTATTGTTATTGTACAATCTTTACAGGCCAAAGGGATCAAGGAACGTTCAAAACAAGTTAAAACAACAATCTTTGCAGGAATTGTAGCAGCACTTGGTTTAGCCTTTGTTTATATTTCTTTAGAGTATATCGGTGCAACAAGTGTTGATTCAATTGGCTATATTGGTGATGGTGGCAGTATTATCGCACAATCTGCCCGCGTACTTTATGGTAGTTTCGGTAATATCATTCTATCTGTCGTGATCATTCTAGCTTGTATCACAACGGCAGTTGGACTAGTTTCTGCAAATGCAACATTTTTCAATAAAATGTTCCCAAAACTTCCTTATAAATTTTTAGCTGTTATCTTCACTTTATTTAGTCTAGTGATTTCAAACTTTGGATTATCTAAATTACTTGCAATAACACTTCCTGTATTAATGTTTATTTATCCAATTGCGATTGTGTTAATGTTCTTAGTATTATTTGATCAGCTTTTCAACCGTGCTCCAATCGTTTATGGTTTGGCGCTAATTGCTACTGCTCTTGTTAGCTTATACGATGGAATCAAAACAGCAGGCTTTTCAATTAGCTGGTATGAAAATATCTTAAGTCAATTACCGTTATATGATCAAAGTCTTGGTTGGCTAGTACCAGCGATCGTTGGTATGGTCATTGGATGGATCATTCAAGCTCTAAGAAAATAAAGTAAAACATAGAGGCTGGGACAAACCCAAAATAGCATTTTTCCACACTAGGAAAAATGCTATTTTTACGTTCTAATGAAAATTGATTTCCATTCCGGGTACGCTTTCCGCGGGCACAGCCTGACACGAACGTCTCAGGCGGCGTGCTGTTCCCGCAGGAGTCACCCTCCATTCCAATCAATTTTCAAAGTATCAATTTTTTATTATTACGTTTTGGGTATTTCTTTAAGTTTTTCACTTATGGCCCAGCTTCTTTATTTTTTTCAAAAATAGATCAATAATATTTTCTTCCTAGTAAATAAGTAATAAAAAGTTATAATAATAGAAGACATATAAATAAGAGGAGTTAGACCTATGAAAAAATTTACAACAATTTTTTTAAGCATGTTCATACTGCTGAGTCTTCCATTTTACACATTCGCAGCCACGCTTGATGATATTAAAAGTATTATCCGGAGTGACTATGTTGGTGAGATTAATGGCGATCTTAAATCTGCTAAAACAATTGATGAAGTTATCGACATGCTTGATCCTTATTCCGACTATTTTACAAAGGAAGAATATGCTTCATTTATGAATGCAATCAATAACTCTTCTGTAGGAATAGGAATAGTCATTGAAGAAAATGAGAATGGTATTTTAATCGTGGAGGTAATTGAAAATAGTAGTGCCGCTAAAGCTACTATAGAAGCTGGTGATGTTATTACCAAAATAAATGGCCAATCCACAATTAATATGAGCATTGAAGAGTTTCAGGCCATCACATTAAAAGAAGAAAATGCTAACATTGAACTGGAATTATTAAAAAGTAACGGAAAAACTGTAACTAAGACTATTCGACTAAGTACGTTTTCACTTCCAAATGTAAGTTCGAAGCTCCTTTACGGGAATGTTGGATATATTTCATTAAATTCATTTTCAGAGGACGGAGCTGAATTAGTGGCAAATGCCTATACAAAACTACTAAGTCAAGGAGCTACTTCTTTTATTGTGGACTTACAGAATAATGGTGGTGGCTATGTCTTAACGGCTGAAAGATTAATAGGGATGTTTCCTGGTGCTACTTACGCCTATAAAATGAAATCTCCTACAACAACTGTTCGTGTCAGTGCAACTCAACAAGCGATCAAATTCCCTACAAGTACACGGATTTTAGTAAATCGTTATAGTGCAAGTGCATCTGAAATGACAGCAGCTGCATTATTAGATCAGCATTCAGCGATTTTATACGGAGAACAAACTTATGGAAAAGGTACAATGCAAACCTTCTACCAATTCTCAGATGGTAGTGTATTAAAACTAACTATTGCGGAATTTTTTGGTCCAAATGGTACAGTTGTTAAAAATGTTGGAGTAAAGCCCAATATTATTACAACCTCGAACCCATTATATACAGCACATTATGATCAGATTGTTGAAAATCTAGTAAACTATAAAGAATTACCAAGCTTAAAAGAGGTACCAACGACAAAAACTTTTACAATCAGTTTTAATAAAGAAATTAATTCTACAATCGGATTAGATGGTGTTGAATTAGTCCAATTAGGTGGCTCTAAAGTAAACGTAACCACAAAGGTATCTGGAAAACAATTAATCATTACTCCTACTAAACCCCTTCAAAACGGAGGAGAATATGTATTAATCGTCAAACCTACTATTAAAGATAAAAATGGGAAATCCATGATTAAAGGTTATTATTTAAAAGTCTCAGTACAATAGTTGGTTGTTTGAAAAGCCACCAATAACTCTTGTGATAAAGAATCTCCAACATATAAACTAAAAAACATCTCTAAAAATTGATTTTTCAATCTTTTTGAGATGTTTTTTTATTAGCCCGCAACCAATTCTTCTTTATCCATTAAATAGATAGATAATAAATCATGAGCTAGCTCTTTGGCTGTTTTTCGATGAGTTAGTAACAAGGTAAATGTTAAACGTTCGATAGATCCCATTAAACTTTGAGCAATGATATGAATATCACTTTGAAGTCCATTTAGATTATATCTATAATGAACAGTTAGAATTTGTTCAAACTTCTCAACTAGTTTTTCCTTTACTGCGTAAGCCGCTTCAGACTGGTACATACCGATTTTTGTAAGTAATGGATTAGCTGCAAAGTATTTTAATAAATTCTCAACGATCAATGTTAATTGTCTATCATGATTAGATTGATATTCATCAAAAATAGTAAATAAATTATCCTGGAATTGTCTATTCAAATCAGAGAATAACGCGTCTTTACTATCAAAGTATAAGTAAAAAGTAGGCTGGGTAACTTCTGCCGCTTTTACAATGTCACTAATTTTCGTTTGATAATAGCCCTTTGTTGAGAAAAGTTCAATTGCTTTCTGACGTAGTAATTGTTTACTTTTCTCACCATTTGAATTCACTTTTCTTCCTCGTGCCATACAAGCTTTCCACCTTATCTTATGTAGTAAATTATTCAGTAAATTCTAAAATATTATTTACTTGCTAATCTTTAACAATATTATATAATATCTTCAAAGTTTTATAAAGACTTTAGACTCATAAAAAGAAAGTATTATACTTTTGATAGGATACTTCCAATGACTTGAGGAATAAATACCATAGTTCTTTCAACCTAAATTTCAAAATAAAAAAGAGCACCTTTTGAAAGGTGCTCTAATTTTAGGATGTTTTAAATATTTTATTTTTGATGGTAAATAGATAGTCCTTCACTTCTTTTATACCAAACAGTAAATAAGAACCAATAGTAACAAGAGTAAAGATAATTACACCTATCACAAATGTAACCCATCTATTATTAAACTCTAAGTAAGTACTCGATAAATACAACACAATTCCAATTAAAATAAAGGAAACTATCGATTTAAACAAGTCTGAACGTCCTTTATCTGAACCTAATTTCAAGTCATATTTGAAGCGCGCATAGACAATCAACATTATGGTATTCGTAATAGAGCTAATAAGCGTTCCCCATGCGATTGAATTGACTCCCGTGGAATCGGCCAATAAATACATGACTGCAATATTTACAACAAATACATTGATCAAACTAAATACAACCGGTGCCATTGAATCTGCTTTTGCGTAGTAGAAACGCGTAATATACGTATTTGCTGCTAAGAAAAACATCGATAAGACAAAGATTTGTAAGACCGGTGTCGTAATAATTGTAGCATCCGATGTAAAATTCCCTCTTTCAAATACTATTTGTAGCAAATTCTTTGAATAGAAGAAAGAATAAATCGAAACAGGAATTAATAGCAATAGTAAGTAGTGCAAGCCTTTACTATATAAGTTCTTAATGGATGCATAATCATCTTCAGCTTCTTTTTTACTCAGAATTGGATAAATAACTGTCGTAACAGCTGTAATTAAAATTGCTTGTGGGAACTGAGTTAAACGGGATGCATAGTTGACAACAGAAATGGCGCTCTCTCCAAAACCTAAGAACATTACAAAAAAACGCTGTAACATTGCATAGATTTGCATTGTTCCTCCCCCAAGAGCAATTGGCAATACCATTAACCATAATTCTTTAGTTGTTTTATCATGCTTAAAAGATAATCCAACTGGATGTGTTTTAAGCTTGCGATAACCATCGATAAGGAAATAAATCATAATAATCGCACTTACAAGAGCACTAATCCCATAGGCAATCGGCCCAACTACAAACGATAAACCGAGAGCAATAATTAAGAAAAACACATTGTAAATTAGAATAGATACACTCGATAAATGGAATTTATCATGAATATTTAAAAGACCACTATACCAAGATGCAAGACAAAGTAGGATAGAAGATGGCATCATCCAATAAAACAAATGCTTAGCTAATGTAAAATCTTCTTCACTTATATTGTAATTGGTATTATAAGTGATATTTAATATTGGCGTTGTAAAAAATAAGACAATAATTGTCATGACTGTGACAGACGCTAATACAATCGTAAAGGATTGCTTGATGAATAAAGCCTTATCCGTTTCCTTTTTGTTATAAAGCGAAATCACTGCGGTAGTAAATGCTCCGCCAATTACTAAGTATAGAAAGTTGGGTAATGTATAGGCAGTAAAAATACTATCCGCTACATTAGATAATCCATATTGATAGCCGATTGCCATTTCTCGAAAGAATCCAAAGAGCCTTGCGACGATATTAATAATTGCCACTGCTCCGACTATTTTTATAAACTTATTCATTGGACAGAACCACCTTTAATTGCAGTTTCGTAAAGCCCAATGACACGCTTTGTAATTTCATTTGCATCATGAATTAATAAGATTTCGTTAGCAGCTTCATCATTATAATACTGCTCTTTTGGTGTATTTAAGGCATTCAACATTTCACTTGCTAGAGCTTCGCTGTTTTGTGATTCTACTAAATGCCCTGCTCCATTTTCTAATAAGGATACAAGTCCCCCTACTCTTGAAGCAATAACTGGTGTTCCGGAAGCAATAGCTTCTAGAGCAACTAAACCAAAGCCTTCAATATGAGATGGTAATACAAAGACATCACTCGCCTGGAACCATTTTACAAGATTTGTTTGTTCCAAAGGGTCAATGAACCTAACAGAACTGTCCACGAGCGGCTGTATACTTTGAATAAAATTTTGATCTCTACGTGAACCGATAATCACTAGTTTCACTCGTTCACTTGTCTGTTCTTTTACTTGTTGGAAAGCTTGCAATAATTCTTCTATCCCTTTTTGTTTAATAACATTTCCAACGAATAAATAAATAAAATCTTCCTCAACAATTCCTAAACGTTTTCTAACTTCAGTACGATTTTCAGGATGGAAAACTTCTCGATTCACACCCATACTACAAATTAAGATTTTTTCACGTGGAATATTAAAGTCGTTTTCAATCTGTTGGGCTAGTACAGGACCTACTGCAATAACGTGACTGCTTTCTTGCAGAATTTTTTGTGTCCAATTACGTATTTTACCGCTCTTCTTTGCCATTCTCTCAATATCCCCACCATGTGCTGTAACCACATAAGGAATGTTAAAAAGTTTCTTTAGCATGTAAGAAAATACCCCAGAAGGAAAGACATAGTGCGAATGAGTAACTGATATTTGTTTTCGATTTTTTAAGGCCTTACCAAATACATCAAGTGCCCATTTACTATATTTTAGAATGATATTCTTTTTACCTGTTGCCGGATTATTATTTGCAGCGACAATGACATCTATCTTTTCTTTTTTCAGTGCGTCTACTTGATTCTTAACAAAAATCCCATAAGAAAGATGCTCGCTGGAAGGATACATATTACTAATTACAAATACTTTTTTCATTTGTCCTTCACTGCCTTTGCCATCAATTGTTTTCCGCTCATCGCATCCGAATATAAACGCTTCGAAATCTCTTTTGTTTCTTCAATCGTTTCTTCCCAATTGATTGTTACATTTGAAACTATTTTTGACATAACTTTTGGGTCACGTTGAATTTCTTCTAAAGAGATACACCTGTTCGAAGCATTAATGAGTTTCATATAATTGGTTACCTTTTGATGATAAGAAAGTGCGATAATGGGTGTTTGTGCATTTGTCGCCATGATTAATGAATGTAGACGTGTTCCTATAACAATATCGAACTTCTTAGTCACTTCTAATAAGCGATGGGGTTTTAAATTCTCATCGATTATTTTCGTTTGATTTCCAAATTGCATATTCTTTTGAATATCTTTGGTCACATAAACATCTTGAGGATATTTTGTAGCGAAAAAAGTAACTTGGACATTTTGATCTTTGATTAAATTATCAAGATTTTTCGCCATGCTTTTCACATATTTGTCGTATTTCTCTACATTTCCAGATGGCCAATAATTCGCGTTATAAATCGGAACAGCTGAAAGTCCAATTTGAACTGGCTTTTTCACGTGTTCTTCTTTCGGATTATGTAAAGTAAATGCAGGGTCACCAATTACTTGAATGTCTTTTTTTACCCCGATTTGTTGTAAAAGCGCTTTAGACTCAGGATCACGGACCGAAACATTTTCAGCATGTTTGCACAGTAGTCGAATCATTAATTTCCCAGTAAAAGTGTCAAGTGGTCCTGCTCCTGATCCATAGACAATATATGGTACTTTTGAATTTGCAGCCATTAACCCATAGGTGCTATATAGATGTGCTTCTCTACGATAAAAATCCATGAGAATACCGCCGCCACCTATTATGAGTAAATCAAATTGTGCAACATATTTTTGATTGGATTTATACGTATGAAAGAAAGTTTTATATAAATTTCCCTTTTTATAGTAAAGAGGATAGCTTTTCACTCCATATTGTTCTGAAGTTTGTTGTGTATTGTTACTAAAGACGGTTATATCTTCTCTAGTTATAGAAAATACTTGTTCCACTTGTGTAATGATACTAAGTAATATTGCTTCATCACCGTTGTTGTCATTACCGTAATTTCCTACGATCCCGATTTTCATTAACCTACATCCTTTTACATTTTATATTGAACAATTATACCATATATTGAATAATCCCTCTTTTGTATTTAATATTCAAACATTTAACATTTCCTACTATAAGTAAAGATTATAGAAAGAGGCTGGGCCATAAGTGAAAAACTCAAAGAAATTCCCAAAACGTAATATTAAAAAATTGATACTTTGAAAATTGATTGGAATGGAGGGTCGACTCCTGCGGGAACAGCACGCCGCCTGAGACGTTCGTGTCAGGCGGCGTGCCCGCGGAAAGCGTACCCGGAATGGAAATCAATTTTCATTGGAACGTAAAAATAGCATTTTTCCTAGTGTGGAAAAATGCTATTTTGGCCTTTGTCCCAGCCTCCTATTTATTAAAAAAACTATTTCAATTTTAATGAGTTATAGATGAATAATCCGAAGTGTGCACGAGTGATATACGAATTTGGTTTATACGTGCCATCTTCATAACCAGCCGTTACATTATTTTTCGCTAATGCTTGAATATGAGTATAAGCCCAAAAATCACTTGGTACATCCTTAAATTGTGTAGAAGAGATACCTGATAATTTAAATGCATTTGCGATGATTACAGCCATTTGACCACGTGTTAGCTTTCCATCTGGATCAAATGATTTATCTTCTTTTCCACCCATTATTCCTGCATTTTCTACAGCTGCTATTTGTTTATAATAAATATGAGCCGTTGAAACGTCAGTAAAGTTTGGATTTTTAACATTTGTTGTATCTAATCCAAGAACTTTACTAATAATAACTGCACTATGTGCACGAGTTAACTCATTATTTGGTTTAAAACTTCCATCGCTATACCCAGACACATAATCTTTTTCAGCTAAGTATTTTAATTGCTCATAGTATGGATGATTTACTGCTATATCTGTGAAAATACTATTTTCAGGCACTTCGATTGGATAAGATACGGTTTTTGTTCCGAGTTTCGCTACAATACTTCCCTTGCCAGGTTTTGTTGCAGTAAATTTACCCGCGCTTGTAATTGTGCCAATATTTCCTTCAACAGACCATTGCAATTGGTTGGCGTTATAGATTAAATTCTTTCCATTTGCATCAAGGGCAGTAGTTGTATAAGTTGCATTTTTTCCTACTGATACTGCATTACTTCCATTAATCTTCATTGTTGCTGGGGCATCTACGATCGTTACTGCGAATGATTGTACCGCTTTCCCATTATGATTTATATAAACATAATCAGAACCAGCAGTGGTTGTAGTAAAAGTTGTGCCATTAATTGCTAGTGTCTTATTAACCGATGTCAAAGTAATTTCTCCGTTAGAAAACGAAAGTGGATTATAGTATTGGTCTAAAACATATTGCACAGTAATAGTAGAGCTTGTACCAGCTAACATAGTCCCTACGTTTGTTCTCGAATATTTCATCGTTTTATCTTCACTAGTAGGCGCTGTACTAACAGCTTCTAATATTGTATTTACTTTACGTCCAGGTGGTTCGGATGGGCTATTTGCTAAAACGACTTCATTACTACCGTATTTCCGAATTCCCATCGTTGTAGATCCGCCACCGTCCATATTAATAGCTGTATCTACCCCTAATTCTACTAAATAGTTTGCTAGTTGAACCATGTTCATCCCTTTACTACTAGTCTGGCGTCCATCAACTGTAATATAGTGGACTGTTTTTTTGTCTTTACTTAGAGCGACTACTGTTCTTGGTGCAATTTCTTTTGCACGGCTACTTGTCGTACTCATCATAATATATGGCTTACCATCACGAACAAGCATTGGTCCTGAAGCCAAAATGAATTGAGCATTATTCCATGTTTGATCGATTGAAAAGGATACATCAATTTTTTCTCCCGCTTTCCATTGAGAGAAATCTTTATTTAATGGTGAACCACCTTGCACGGAAATGATAAATCCATTTTTAGGGATTGTATGCTTTGATTCTCCATATGGTTTAACTTCTTTAATTGTTCCACTAATTGTATCCCCAAAAGAAATATTATTAATAGAAGAACTACCTTCTACTATAATATCGTATCCATATTCATTGTTATCTGTATATCCTTTATAATAATCAGGAGTATATACAATGATTTCTTTCCCATTACGAATACGGTCCATCCCCGAGATTTCATAAGATGCTCCATTATGAGACAAAGTAATATCAAAATCAAAATAATCAATAACTCCTTGACCATTTTGATTAATTCCGAAGGCTGTTGGAACATTCATATATTGTTCTGAACCTTCCGTTACAACCCCTCCGTTAATAATGTGATTATTTTGTGCAATTAAAAAGGAAGGAACTCCTTCACTCATATCAAAAAATGACCCGTTAATTGCTCCAACCACTCGATTTCCTTCTACTGAATGACGATTAGCAGTTGTTGTTACACGATCTTTTCCATTATAGTAAGAAGGTAACCCTAAATCTACTTTAGTATATGGATCATTTAGATTAATAGCTAAATGATTAATTACATTTGTTGATGAACTTTTATATGTATATTGACTATAAGTCACACCACTTGAAATCGGATACTGTTCATTAACCGTCTGTGCTTTAGCTGGTACTCCGATTATTCCAAAAATCATAATAAAAACTAACAACACACTTGTTATTCTCTTCTGCATAATACTTGCTCTAGTGCGAGCAACCACCATCCTTTCCTCTATTATCCATTTAATCATATTAGTCTACTAATATAAATACTTTCTAGTAAACTAGCCTTTTATTCCCTATGTAAATAAGACTATTCTCCTTATAATTTCATATATTTTCTATTAGATAATAGATTTGGCCTCTTATTTTTCTAGCAAAAATTTGATAGTATTGTAATGAGGAAATGGAGGCGAAATAGAATTGAATAAGAAAAAGATTAGTATATTCCTATTAGCATTTGCTGTTATGTTATCTGTATTTTCTCTATCGGGAAAAGCAAGTGCAGCAGATGATGTATCGGGGAATTATCATGAAGTGGGACTTCGATATCTTATAGAAAAAGGTGCTTATAAACCTGATGCAAACGGAAAATATAATCCTGACGCAACGATTACTCGTGGTCAGTTTGCTAGTTTTCTATCAAAAGTTTTAAGTTTACCAAAAGATACTAAAAGTTCATTTAAAGACGTAACTTCTGACACTAAGTATTATCAAGATATTAAAAACGCAGCAGGTGCTGGTATTATTGCAGGTTATGAAGATGGTACATTCAAACCTGAAGCTAATATTAATCGTCAACATATGGCATTAATGCTTAAAAACGCGTTAACTTACATGAAAAAAAGCACTACTACTAATTATCAATTAACTTTTGTTGATACAAATCAAATTTTGGAGCCTTATCGCCCTTCAGTTGCAATTGGCGTACAGCTTGGAATGATCAATGGAGCTGAAGTTGGAAACGTTAAGTATTTCTATCCTAATAAAAATACACCAGTTTCACAGGCCTCTCGATTCATTCTACGTTTAATGCAAGTTGCTGGTGATGCTGCAGCAATTCATGCAGGTCCATATGAATTAAAAGAAATTTCAAATGGTACTTTAATTAACAGCGGTAAATCTTCCTATAACTTTAGTACAGTGTTAAGTGCTAAAACAAAAGGTACACAAGTAATTACGCAAGGTGAACAAAACAAAATTGTTTACATGGATCCAAGTACTGGTTATACAGTTTCAGATGGGTATACAACATTCTTCTCTGAAACAGTTAAAGACAACATTGGTGTTTCTGCAAACACAGAGATGCAATATTTAAATGCAGATGGAGAAAGTATTAAAATCGACATGGCTGGACAAGTAGGTTATGTTGACAAATATGCGGTAACATTAATTCCCTTCTCTATGTCAAAAGGCCGTTCATATTATATGAACACTAACGGAGAAATTACTCATTACTTATTGAAGAAAGATGGATCTTCTAATGGAAGCTATTCATATGGTAAAGCTCCAACTGAAATGAAACAAGGTGTAAAATATTATAGTTGGAATGGTATCAACTTCTCTGGAGCGAATTCCTTCACATACTATAACTATTATCAATTCTTGCCAATCCATTCTAAAACGCAATATTCTGCAGAAGAGTTGAACAAGTATATTGATTATGTACTTTCAACAAAAACAAATGGATCTAAAAGTAAATTAAAAAATCTAGGACAAGTATTAAAAAATATTGAAGCTGAGTACAATGTTAATGCACTAATGATTCTATCTTTAGCTATGCATGAAAGTAATTATGGACTAAGCGACAATGCCCAAAACCTTAATAACTTGTTTGGTTTATACGTCTATGATACAGGTTCATTAAATAAGAACTTCCCTTCGGTAGAAGCAAATATTAAAGAATTACTAAATGCATTCTGGTTGAAAAACTATGTCCCTGCAAATGCTTCTTTTGCACATGGTTCAGTGTTTGGTACAAAACGAATTGGCTTTAATGTCAAATATGCATCTGATCCATATTGGGGTGCAAAAGCTGCAGGTCATTACTATCGTGCCGATAAGTATCTAGGCTATAAAGATGCGAATACTGCTTATACAGTCGGTATAACAAATACGAGTGGTTTAAATGTACGTACGGCACCATCGAATGTTAGTACGTCAAAAATCTACACATATTCTCGTACATTGATGCCAGTAATTATCACTGAAACACTATATCAGTCTAACGAACTTCCTTGGTATCAAGTGGTTCCAGATAGTTTAACTGTGAAAACTGGATATATTCGTAGCGATTTAATCGATATCCTAAATACTACGAAATAATAATAAATGACTGTCTCTTTTAAGGAGACAGTCTTTTTTTCTAGTTCTATAGTTACAAAAAAACATATTTTTATAATTACGAGGAGTCATGGCACAAGCTTTAGTGAAAGGTTTTAATCTTCAAGGAAAAAGTGAAATGCCTTTTACCGATATCTTTCCATCGTATGCACAATATAAAAATATTGAGATCTTATACCACCATCGTATTACAACTGGTACGACACCAACTACTTATAATCCATACAGCCCTGTTTCTAGACAGCAGTTTACTACGTTTATTATCTATCGTTAAATAACATTTCAAAGTAAAAGAAAAAAATCTACCTCCATTATTTAACAATGAAGGTAGATTTTAATTTATATGCTAAGTTGATTATTTTGACGTTTCATAATAGCCGAGGCTAAAATTACAAAGCCTAACATTAAGATGAAGATAAGATCCAATAAGCCTGTATGCATAGATACTGTAAATAGCGTAACTGTAAATGCATAGGCTACAGAATGGAAACTTTTCACCCCATCTTGTTTTACTTTATTATAAATTAGAGAAACAATGGCACCGTATAAAAGGAAACCAATCGCTACTAATAAATAACCACCATCTAAGAATAGTTGGCCAATAAATGTTGGCGTCGTCGTACGATTGGCACGAGTGATGTATTTCCCTTCTTCTACACTCAGCGAGTTCACAACTTCTGTTACTTTCATACGTGGAGAAATCTGTTCACCTGGAAGTACTGTGCTCACAATTCCTTTATGAATTGTTCCACCTAAGTAACCTTCTTGGTCTGTATATTCAATAATTTTACTTAATACAATATGACCCGTTACCATTTCTTGGTTTAAAGCACGCATAAACTTAGGTGTTTGATTTACCTTTTGTTCTGCAGAAACCAACTTCTCTTTTTTCTCTTCTTCTAAGTGCGTAATATCGGGTTGCTCACGATTATTAAATTCTTTAGTTGTATCTTCAGAGATGACACGGAAGAAACCGAATAACGCAAAGGAAATTCCGACAACTGCTAAGAATGTAATAAACCATGTTAATTTAACTCGTTTTACAACGTAATGGAAAATAATAAGTCCAGTAAATAACATGATTGCTAATGGTGTGCGGTAACCCATTAATAGGAAGAGTGTCATAACAACAGCAAAAATGACAAAATAAACTGCTGCTTTTTTATAGGTCATTTTTTCTTCACGTATCATTTTGTATGATAGCAGTAATAATACACCAAACCATAAAAGAGAACTTAAGAAATTAAGTCTTGGATCAAGATTTCGGCGTACGGATTCGTCTGAAAGTCCAACGCTTCCTTGGACAATCATTAAGACATATGCGACGAGTCCAATTATTGTTAACACAATAATGAAATGCACAACGAATTTAGCTAATTTCGATAAACCAAATGTAGGAAATGTCCATTGTAATTTATCAATCGCATAAACTCCGATATAATAACAAATTACCGCTAAGAATACAGCGGGCCAGATTGAAACCGTCACATTATATAACTCAAATCGATGGAAATCAAAAAGGCTTAAGAAGAAATACAGAATTAAAATAAACGGTAAGAAGAAATACGGAGAAAATGTATCAATTCTATTTATATTATTGATGAACCTTTTGCTTTTATCTTTCATAATTTTATAAACATCTATTAGTGATGCTCTCATTCCCTCTCTTTACACTATATTTTTTTCTACTAAGTAAATGTTGGAGCATTTTAGCCATTGTTCATTATATCACATGTTTGTACCATCAATCTCTATCAAATAAGAAGAAATTACATAATACCAAACCTTTTCTATCTTGACGTATTTTCCGACAGTTTAGTTGCAATTAATCTTACTAAAGATAGTTTTTCCATAACCAGCAACATTATTTACTAGAATAATTCACTTAAAAATGAAAAATCTGCCCAAGTTGTACCCTTTGGACAGATTTTCATCTAACTAAAAATTTATGTTATTTACTATAATATTGCACGATTCCTTTATAAATAGAATCTGCAAAAATAGAAACATATTGATCATTTACAAGTTTTGCACGGTCTGCACTATTTGAAACGAAGCCTAATTCCACTAAAACAGCCGGAATAATTGTATTATTAATCACATAATATGCTTCTTTTTTAACACCACGGTTTGTCATATCAGCGTTATTAACAATTTGATTATTAATATAAGTCGCTAGATTAATATCTTCTTTATACATATCTCCTGTAGATACACTATAGTATGTTTCTGTACCTTTTGCAGAAGAAGAAGCAGCCGAATTGACATGAATACTTACAAAAACTTCACCAAAATTATCATTTGTAATTTTCACACGATCTTCTAGAGTTGGATACGTGTCACCAGTTCTCGTCATGACCACTTTTGCACCATCTGCTTCAAGCTTTTGTTTTACTAGATTACCAACTTTTAATACAATCGCTTTTTCTACAGCAGATTCAGCAGAAGCGCCTGGATCTTTCCCGCCATGTCCTGGATCAAGTACTATAACTCGGTCTTTTACAGCCTTACCACTCTGGTTTATTAATTTTAAGTAGGACTTGTGTACGTAACCCACCTTATTGCTATAACTTACTTTTGCCCAATAACCAGAAATACTTTGGACTGTAACTTCATCCCCAGTATTTAAAACACCAATAGAAGAATAATTAGTGCCTGCACCTTGACGCACTTGTAAATTATTTACCGTAACGCGACCAATAACACTTGCATTAACCGTTTCTGATGGTTTTGTTGGCTCTGGCTGAGTTGGAGCTGGCTGAGTTGGGGCTGGTTGAGTTGTTTCAGGCTGAGAATTCTCTCCAGTGATATATTTAGCATACTGTTTTGAAACATATGCAAATACACCATTATAAGCTACTTTTAACCAACCATTGCTATCCTCATAAACATTAAAAATTGTTCCTTTATTAACTTGTCCAACTTTATTTGTAGTTGAGGATGATGATGCTGAACTTCTCACGTTTAAATTATCTACAGTGATTTCAACTTTCCCGATAACTTTGGCATCATTTGGTGCTGAAACGCCTCCAACTGTTGAGCCAGATTTAGTAGCAGCACGAACTAACAAGATAGAAAATTGACCCCTGTTAATATTCTTATTTGGATCAATACTTGCAAAACTACTATCTAAAATACCTTCTTGATATAGCGCACTAATATACTTGTAATATGGGTCTGAAGATGAAATATTAAAAGGTACAGAATATGTACTATATTTCGAAACATCTAACTTATACGCATTTGCAATTAATAAACTTGCTTCTTTCAAAGAAACAGCAAGATATGGATAAAATTTACCGTCAGTTGATTTTTCAACAAGTAATCCCATTTTTGTAGCTGTTTCAACAAATGGTGAAAGGCTATCACCCGATGGTACATCTTTATAACTTGATTTAGATGTAGTTATCTTATTCACTTTCAGTGCATTTAGAAGCATTATAGTAACTTGAGATCTCGTTACTAGATGGCTTGGTTTATATAGTAATTGTCCACCCTCGTTATATCCTGCTGCAATGTGTGCGTCTGTTATATAGTTGATTGCCTCATATGCTTCATGCGTTGAAGGAACATCACTAAATACCGTTGATGCACTTGCAGTCTTCACACCAACAACTGGAACTACCAGAGTTAGGGCTAATGCTAAGCTTAGCACCTTTCGCTTTGTCTTATTCATTTTTGACCTCCTCTCATGACTATCTCTAGTCTATCAAATATATGTTTTGAAATCATTAGACTTATTACATAAATTTCTTTTTTTCTCATCTTTAGGACACAAAAGAATATATTTCTACAATAACGCAATCGAGTAGGAGGCTAGCCATTAGTTGGCTAGCCGACCTCTCACACCACCGTACGTACGGTTCCGTATACGGCGGTTCGAAAGTTTTATGGTTTTTCAATTATTTGAACGAGGCTTTTTAAATTGAGCTTCGCCCAATA
>DATMGC010000060.1:0-60670 GCA_035555915.1 Ureibacillus sp.
GAGGACTTAACCAAGAAATGTGAAAAACGCTCGTTCAACTCGCTAGACTGTTGGAGGCATTGAATGAGAAGCTTTAGCTTCGAAATGAAATGGCGAAACAGGCGTACGAGTTAGCGTTTGTAACTAGACAAATCTTGAAAAGCAATCAATGTCTTTATCCAGTTTTGAAAGAACAAACTTTCAATTAAATAAGTCTAGTGATGATGGCAAAGAGGTCACACCCGTTCCCATACCGAACACGGAAGTTAAGCTCTTTAGCGCCGATGGTAGTTGGGGGCTTCCCCCTGTGAGAGTAGGACGTCGCTAGGCTCAAAAAGTCGTTACTGATATAGTCAGTAGTGGCTTTTTTATTTTGTAAAATAACCAGCTTATATCAAAGATAATAAAAAATCTCTATAAGATGTAAGTAAGATTACCGATATCTTGAAGGTATTTTATTTAGTCTAGAAGAGTGTTACCTCGACTACTATTAATTTAATCCAAGGAATTAGTTGTTGGGCTTCTAGTAGTATTTCAGATCATTTACTTAATGTACTTTGCTTAATACTTTCTCAAAATCAAAGACCATTAACACGTAGATGTAAATCTTGAGATAATAGAGAGAAAACATGTATTTTCTATAAAACATTTTTCGTAAATTTTAAATAAAAACACTTGCAAATTTATTCTGAATAATTATAATAATAAATGTGCAGTAGAAATGAAATAAAAAATAGTATTGTTCCGAAGTAGCTCAGTGGTAGAGCAACCGGCTGTTAACCGGTTGGTCGTAGGTTCGAGTCCTACCTTCGGAGCCATTTTTTTTGCCCTAAAAAGGATATAAATCGTTTTTTGGTGCTAGATTGAGAAATGATGAGATTATTTAAGTAGATAAATACCAAAATTTTACTTTAAATGAACATCTTAAAAAATATAAAAAACTTTTAAAAAGTAGTTGCTTTTACAATAGAATGATGCTAATATAAATATTGTCCTGTTAAGGACAAACAAATACATAGAGTAGGCCCGTTGGTCAAGTGGTTAAGACACCGCCCTTTCACGGCGGTAACACGAGTTCGAATCTCGTACGGGTCACCAATTTTATTATATAACACTTACCTGTATACTGGAGGATTAGCTCAGCTGGGAGAGCACCTGCCTTACAAGCAGGGGGTCGGCGGTTCGAGCCCGTCATCCTCCACCATAAGTGTTAAGCTGGAGGGGTAGCGAAGTGGCTAAACGCGGCGGACTGTAAATCCGCTCCTTCGGGTTCGGCGGTTCGAATCCGTCCCCCTCCACCATTATTGGGGTATAGCCAAGCGGTAAGGCAACGGATTTTGATTCCGTCATGCCCAGGTTCGAATCCTGGTACCCCAGCCATTTACTCTAAAAATTATACATAATATAAAGTTAACCTCTACTCGTCAAATGAGTAGAGGTTTTTTGTATAAAATAATATTTTTAAATGCTCCTAATTTCATTTGCACCGTTACTCCTCCCTATGCCACAATACAACGGCTTCCCAATAAATAATGAATAAATATCCAAATTTTTGTTGAGTTGAGCCACTAATCTTTTCCATTATAAAATAGAATAATCAACAAAGGGGGGCTTTGTATGAGAAACAAAGAAATTTCAATTATCGGTGCACCTTCAGATTATGGTCAACAACGACGAGGGGTAGATATGGGGCCAAGTGCAATTCGGTATGCTGATGTAGCGGAGAGATTAGAAAGTCTTGGTTATAACATTAAAGATGAAGGCGATATTTTAGTTAAAAGAGAAGATAGTATTACAGAGTTAGGTACGAATTTAAAAAATTTAAAGGAAGTTGTAAAGGTATGTACACAGCTGTCAAATAAAGTAAAAGAAGTAATTAATCAAGGGAGATTTCCACTTGTTTTGGGAGGAGACCATAGTATTGCAATCGGTACAATTGCAGGTTTAGCAACTCATTATAATAATTTAGGAGTCATTTGGTATGATGCACATGCAGACTTAAATACTCCGGAGACATCTCCCTCTGGAAACATTCACGGAATGCCACTTGCAGTTTGTATTGGTTTAGGGGACGAGCGATTAGTTAAGATTGGTGGTCTATCAGCAAAAATTAAACCAGAAAATATAATTATTATTGGAGCTCGTTCAGTTGATCCAGGTGAGCGAGAGTTGATAAAGAAAAATGGCATTAGAGTATATACAATGCATGAGATTGACCGGATGGGTATGACAAGAGTAATAGAAGATACGATTGCCTATTTAAAAGAACGACAAGTGGATGGAGTTCATTTATCGCTTGACTTAGATGGATTAGATCCTTTATATACACCTGGTGTTGGGACACCTGTACCGGGCGGAATCACTTATCGAGAAAGTCACTTAGCTATGGAAATGTTAGAAGAAGAAGAAATTATTACTTCGGCGGAGTTTGTTGAGGTGAATCCAATCCTTGACGAACGAAATAGGACAGCGGATGTAGCAGTAGCGTTGATGGGATCCTTATTGGGGGAAAAGCTTGTGTAAAATAGTGTTTTGGACACTTGAAATTTATGGGTATATATACTAATTTATACTTTTGGGGGTAAAAAATAAATTAAGTCGTTAAAAATAGATGAAACTTTTTATATTGATTTGCGTAAATCATATTAAGCCCGTAAAGGTGGAGAGGAAAACATAAATGGATGCGTTAGTGAACAAAAGAATAAGGCAAGTGCTTAAAGGTGATCAAAACGCATTTTCAGATATTGTGAGCCTCTACCAGCACAAGTTATACCAAATATGCTATCGTATGCTCGGTAATAAGCAAGAAGCGGAAGATATTGCGCAAGAAGCTTTTGTAAGAGCATACATCAACCTTCATACATTCGATCAAAAAAGAAAATTTTCAACATGGCTCTATCGAATTGGTACGAACCTTTGTATAGATCGGATTAGAAAGAAAAAACCTGACTATTACTTAGATGCAGAAGTTGCAGGGACGGAAGGTTTAAATATGTATTCTCAAATTGCATCCAGTGAACAATTACCTGAAGAGACTGTACAACAAATGGAACTGCAAGTTAGAATTCAATATGAAATAAGCAGATTGCCCGATAAGTATCGGTCAGTCATTGTTTTAAAATATATAGAAGAATTATCGTTACAGGAAATTAGTGAAATTTTAGATATGCCTTTAGGAACGGTTAAAACTAGAATTCATAGAGGGCGTGAAGCGCTTAGAAAGCAATTAAACAATCTGTAGGAGGGTTATGGCATGAGTACGTGTCCACAATACATTGTTGACTATATGCATGAATACTTAGATGGCGATATTAGTCGTGAACATGAACAACAGCTGAAGAAGCATTTGCAAGTGTGCTCTGATTGTAGACAACATATGCACGAATTAAGTGACACGATTGCTTTTGTAAAGAGTGCAGCACATATTACCGCACCTCCACATTTTGAGGAAATAGTAATGAAACGTCTACCTAAAGGGAAAAATGGAGTAGGCTTACAAAAGTGGTTAAGACGACATCCCGTTATTGTAGCAGTAGCTGTATTTTTCTTATTTATGAGTGCAACGATGTTAAGTAATTATTCAGATGATGAGTTTTCGGTTACGAAGCAGCCTAATTTAGTTGTAAATGGGCAAACAGTTATTGTTCCAGAAGGTGAAGTCGTCAAAGGTGACGTCATTGTGAAAAATGGAGATCTAGTTATTGAAGGAGAAGTGGATGGAGATGTAATTGTCATTAATGGACAATATATGGCATCTACTTCGGTTGTTACAGGTCAAATAAAAGAAATAGATCAAGTATTCGAATGGCTTTGGTATGAGACTAAAGATATGGTAGATGATTTTTTGGACTTATTTAAAGAATAAAGGAATGTCTAGCTGACATTAAAAGTAAAAAGCCTACTCGAAAGGGTAGGCTTTTTACTTGAGAAAAGCTTTATTCATACGAATTATGGTATACTATTTTTAACAAAATGAGTAAATGTTTGTTAGGATTTAGAGGAAAGTAAAAATTATGAATATGGTTGAAATTCCTAACTATGTTGAATACATTTACTGCATTATTTAGGAAATAATAATGATGTTGGGAATCATTTTAGTAACTAAATCGTTAAATATAAAATATTTAACATTTTTCTTTTTTGGCGTAATAACGTCTTGATGTTATTGATATAAATGAAATAGCAAGGAAAAAGTGGGGGATGCCACGTGCAGATTATTGAGCAGTTTACAGATTTTACACCTGTAAACATCATATTTAGTGTTTTAGACGTACTATTAGTTTGGTACGTGATATATAAATTATTAACCCTCATTAAAGGAACGAAAGCCGTTCAATTGTTAAAAGGGATTTTCGTCATTATCTTCGCTAGGTTTGCGACAGTCGTATTCGGTTTAGATACCCTCGGTTGGCTCCTACAAGAAGTGATTAACTACGGATTTTTAGCCATCATTATTATCTTTACTCCTGAAATTCGTCGAGCTCTAGAACAATTAGGGAGAGGTAAGATATTCCAACGTTCTACTGGCCAATTAGAAGATGAGCAAACCCGCCTAGTGGAAGCAATGAAAAAGGCAGTTAGCTATATGGCCAAGCGACGTATTGGTGCGTTAATCTCTATTGAAAATGAGACGGGATTAACAGAGTATATTGAAACTGGAATCAAGTTAAATGCTGAAATTACATCTGAGCTGCTCATCAATATATTTATACCAAATACGCCACTTCATGATGGTGCGGTGATTGTACAAAAGGATAAGGTAATTTCTGCTGCATGTTACTTACCTTTATCGGAAAGTACGCTTATATCTAAAGAACTAGGAACCCGCCACCGAGCAGCTGTTGGACTAAGTGAGGTTACGGATGCACTCACGATTGTGGTGTCAGAAGAAACAGGTGCAATAAGCCTAACTAGAAATGGTAACCTATATCGAAATCTATCAATAGAGGAATTTGAAACTCAATTAAGAAAATTGTGGTTTGGACCTGAACAAGATTCAGATTTTACCTCTAAGTGGACTTGGAGGGGGAAAAAGAATGGATAAACTATTTGATAGTCCTTGGGCATTACGTGTTACTGCACTAATCTTAGCCCTCCTATTGTTCTTTTATGTTAAAGCTCAGTTAGATGATAATACGAAATCCGCTGAGGCAAGCTCACAAATGGCTATTATTACGGATGTTCCCCTAGAGGTGTATTACGATACGGAAAACTTAATTGTTACAGGATTACCTAAAACGGTTGATGTGACTATCGAGGGACCGATGCAGATTGTATTAAAAACAAAATTAACAAAGGATTTTAAAGTGTTTGTTGACTTAAATACATTGTTAATTGGTGAGCATAGAGTTACAATTCAAACTGAAAACTTATCACCTAAACTGGATGTATCTATCGACCCAAAAGTAGTTGATATTGAAATTGAAGAAAAAGTAACAGAAGAAGTGAAAGTAGAGCCAGAATTCAATAAAGGTTTGATAGCTGAAGGTTATGAATTGACGGGAATAACAGCTGAACCAAGTACTGTATTTGTTACTGGTCCAAAAAGCGTAATTGAAAATATTGGCTATGTAAAGGCGACGATAGACAATGCAAAAGGGATAACAGAGTCTTTCAGTAAGGAAGCGAATATTAGAGTTTTAGATAACAGTTTAAATAAACTAGACGTAATTATTGAACCTGAATTTGTTAATGTGAATGTTGGAGTGAAACCTTATAGTCGAAAAGTACCGATAACAATAAGGCAAACCGGTACGCCAGTGGATGGGGTCACGATCAATAGTATTACTTCACAAACAAAAGTAGTTGAAGTATTTGGACCAAAATCAATCATTGACCCTATCACCAGATTAGAAGTAGAATTTGATTTATCAGAAATTGCAGAGTCTGGTACCTATAAAGTGAATATACCTTTGCCAAATGGAGCAACAAGGCTTTCGAAAAAAACACTCGAAGTACAAGCTAATATTACAAAGGCAACAACACAAACACAGACACAGAGTGGCACTAATGGGGAGCAAGGAACTAAACCAGAGGTGACTGAACAAGAAGAACAAACAAACAATGGAGAAATAACTCCAGAAGTAGAAACACCTGCTGACGAAGACAACGATACAGAATAACGAATTTCTTAAATTTACTGTAGAAATTATACAAGTAAGAGATTTTGTATATGAACCATGGAATGTCTAGCATTGAAGGAGAGAAAAGTAATGGGAAAATATTTCGGAACTGATGGCGTACGTGGTGTCGCCAATTCAGAGCTAACACCTGAACTAGCATTTAAACTAGGCCGTGTTGGTGGATACGTATTAACAAAGCATACAACAGAACGCCCTAAGGTGATTATAGGACGTGATACAAGGGTTTCTGGACATATGCTAGAAGGAGCATTAGTTGCTGGTCTACTTTCAATTGGAGTAGAGGTTATGCGATTAGGTGTAATAAGTACTCCAGGTGTGGCCTATTTAACACGTGTCATGAATGCAGATGCAGGCGTTATGATTTCCGCTTCTCATAATCCAGTAGCTGATAATGGAATTAAGTTTTTCGGTCCTGATGGATTTAAATTAACTGATGCACAGGAAGCTGAAATTGAAAATATACTTGACCTAGAGAAGGATACATTGCCACGTCCAGTTGGCGGCGATTTAGGATCAGTAAGTGACTATTTCGAGGGTGGACAAAAATATCTTTCATACTTAAAACAAACTGTAGATGAAGATTTTTTAGGAATTCATGTGGCATTGGATTGTGCTCATGGTGCGACATCTCAATTAGCTACACATTTATTTGCAGATTTAGAAGCAGATATATCTTCTATGGGGTCGTCTCCAAACGGGTTAAATATTAATGATGGCGTTGGCTCAACTCATCCTGAGAAACTAGGAGAACTTGTTTTAGAGCGCGGAGCTGATGTAGGTTTAGCATTTGATGGTGATGGAGACCGATTAATTGCAGTAGATGAAAAAGGACAAATTGTCGATGGCGATCAAATTATGTTCATTATTGGTAAGTATTTATCTAGTAAAGGTCGCTTAAAGAAAAATACTGTGGTATCTACAGTGATGAGTAATTTAGGTTTCTATAAAGCACTTGAAGAAAATGGAATGACAAGTGTGAAAACATCTGTTGGAGATCGTTATGTTGTTGAAGAGATGCGTGCAAATGATTATAACCTCGGTGGAGAACAATCAGGGCATATCGTATTCTTAGATTACAATACAACAGGAGATGGATTACTAACGGCTATCCAGCTAGTAAATATTATGAAAGCTACTGGAAAACGCTTATCTGAGCTTGCTGCTGAAATGACTGTATTTCCTCAAAAATTAGTTAATGTTCGTGTTGTAGATAAACATGCTGTAACACTAAATGACAAAGTAGCAAAAACAATTGCTGAAGTAGAAGCAGCTATGGCTGGAAATGGCCGAGTATTAGTTCGTCCATCCGGAACAGAGCCATTAGTTCGAGTAATGGTAGAAGCTTCAACTGAAGAAGAATGCGAAAGCTATGTAAACCGTATTGCCAATGTGGTACGTGAAGAATTAGGATTAGCTGAATAACTTTAAAATACTGCCAGTAAATTTATTGTGTTTTCAACACAGTAAATTTACTGTTTTTTTCATGTTGATATCACACTCTCTTTGTTTATTTGTCGAATAAAAGGGAAATAGTAATCTTGAAAGGAGCGATATTAAAATGGCAAAAGTAGCAACACTAATTACAGATTTATTTGAGGATATTGAATTTACAAGTCCAAAAGAAGCTCTACAAGAGGCAGGACATACAATTGTAACCATTGATAAAGAAGGAAATAAAGCAGTTAGAGGTAAACAGGGAGAAGTTCGTGTGGAAATCGATCATGGAATTGATGATGTAAATCCAGATGATTTTGATGCATTATTCATACCTGGTGGGTTCTCACCAGATTTATTGAGAGACGATGATCGTATTGTAGCATTTGCGAAAAAATTCATGAGTGATATGAAGCCGGTATTTGCGATTTGTCATGGTCCACAACTTTTAATCACTGCAAGATCATTAGAAGGACGCGATATTACAGGCTATAAATCCATTCAAGTCGATTTAGAAAATGCAGGTGCAAAATTCCATGATGAAGAAGTTTTTGTATGCCAAAAACAACTTGTATCTAGCCGTACACCAAAAGATTTACCAGCATTCAATCGTGAAATTGTGAATTTGTTAAAAGAAAAGGAACTATAATAATTTAATGTACGAAGGTTTCCACTAGGAAATTTCCTAGTGGAATTCTTATGGGTAAAAGGGGAAAAGTTCACACGTATACCACTTGATACATAACGTAATCATGTTAAAACTTTATTACTAAAATATTACACATTAGTAAATGTGCTTAGATGATTGACGATTTCAAGCATATTCTGTATGATGAAGGTGCTTGAAAAAAAGGATTTGAAGAATATTCCAATTTTCAAGTGAGCGCTAGATAAGGAGGTAAATAGTTAGCGCTATATAAGTAAAAAGGAAAACAATTATAGCGCCTGAGCTAAGGAAATCGGACGGATCTCAATCCTTAGTTGACGAGGTGGAGGATAATCGAATTTTCGGCGGATACCTCCCGATCGTATGCCCGGTCGATAGTTTCGTTTTAAAACATAAAAGTGATTTTATAGACAGTAAAACGAAAAGGCAAATATATATAAAAGCGTATCAAAACTTAGAGCTTTACTATAATTAGGGATTACACAGAATTCCTATTTTATAAGCTCTTTTAAGCTTTTGATAGAGCTTTAATCGGAGGATAATTTAAAATATGTGTGGAATCGTTGGATATAATGGTGTACTTGATGCCAAGGAAATTTTGTTAAAAGGATTAGAAAAATTAGAGTACCGTGGATATGATTCAGCTGGTATTGCTGTTCGTAATGATGAAGGGATTACAGTATTTAAAGAAAAAGGTCGTATTGCAGATTTACGTACAGCAGTAGATGACGATGTAGATGCTACAATCGGAATTGGGCATACACGTTGGGCAACACATGGTGTGCCAAATCAATTAAATGCACATCCTCATCAAAGTACTTCTGGTCGTTATACAATCGTGCATAATGGGGTAATTGAAAACTATCACTTATTGCAAAAGGCTTACCTTAAAGGTATTCAAATGCAATCAGATACAGATACTGAAGTTATCGTTCAACTTGTTGATTTATTTGCAAAAGAAGGATTATCAACTGTTGAAGCATTCCGTAAGACGTTATCTTTATTACATGGTTCATATGCCCTTGCCTTACTTGATCAAGAAGATGAGGATACAATTTATGTAGCAAAAAACAAATCACCATTATTAGTAGGTGTAGGTGATGGCTTTAATGTTGTAGCTTCAGATGCTATGGCAATGCTACAAGTAACGGAATATTTCGTAGAACTACGTGACAAAGAAGTAGTTTTAGTTCATAAAGATAAAGTGGAGATTTCTACTTTAGAAGGTACGCCAGTTGAGCGTAAACCGTTTAAAGCAGAGCTTGATGCAAGTGATATCGAAAAAGGTACTTACCCTCACTACATGTTAAAAGAAATGGATGAGCAACCAGCAGTTGTTCGTAAAATTATTCAAGCTTATAGCAATTCTGATGATGAATTAGCAATTGATGACAATATTCTAGAAGCTGTTAAACAAGCGGATCGTTTATATATTATTGCTGCAGGAACAAGTTATCATGCAGGATTAATTGGGAAACAATACTTCGAGAAAATGTCAGGTATCCCTGTTGAAGTGCATATTTCAAGTGAATTTGGCTACAATATGCCACTTTTATCTGAAAAACCTTTATTTATCTTTATTTCACAATCAGGTGAAACAGCAGATAGCCGTCAAGTGCTTGTGAAAGTGAAAGAAGAACTTGGCTACCCAGCGTTAACAATTACGAACGTACCTGGTTCTACACTATCTCGTGAAGCAGATTACACTTTATTATTACATGCTGGTCCTGAAATTGCAGTAGCATCAACAAAAGCATATGTTGCACAGGTAGCTGTACTTGCAGTGACTGCATTTGTTGTAGGTAAAGCAAAAGGGAAAGAAATCGACTTTGATTTAAAACAAGAATTAGCGATTGCTGCTAATGGCATTCAAACAATGGTAGATTCTAAAAATGAGCTAGAGCAAATTGCAGAAGACTACTTAAAAATCGCTCGTAATGCGTTCTTTATTGGACGTAATATGGACTTCTATGTGAGTTTAGAAGGCGCGTTAAAACTAAAAGAAATCTCTTATATCCAAGCAGAAGGCTTTGCTGGAGGAGAATTAAAACACGGTACGATTGCTCTAATTGAAGAAGGTACACCTGTTTTCGCAATAGTAACACAGGAACAAGTAGCCTTAAATATCCGAGGTAATGTGAAGGAAGTCGTAGCTCGTGGAGCAAACGCATGTATCATTTCAATGGAGGGTATGGAAGACGAAGGCGATCGCTTTGTTATTCCAACAGTTCACCAACTATTGACTCCACTTGTATCAGTAGTACCATTACAACTTATTAGCTACTATGCAGCATTACACCGTCGCTGTGACGTTGATAAACCACGTAATCTTGCGAAATCTGTTACGGTTGAATAAAGAGAATAGTATACTTTTACTAAAGAACGGTATAAAATTATAAATTTCCAAACCTCTGTCCTCCGAATCAAGGACAGAGGTTTTTTATTTGCACTTTTCTATTTCTAATAGCTTTTAATATCATGATAAAGAGAAAAGTATTTTCATTAAAGAAGTTGCGGATAATTTTTCTTAATTGAAGGACATATATTTGATAAGAAAACATAATTGAAGCTTATTACTTAATCCGAATTTTCATCTTCAAAAAAGGATGTTAAAATTTGGATAATCATAAAGGCAGGTGTAGGATAATGAAAGCAATCATTCAAAATGAATTTGGTGATGCAAATGTACTGTCATACTCAGATATTGAGATTCCGAAAACAGGAGAGTCTGAATGTTTAATAAAAGTAGCCTATACGAGTGTGAATTATGCTGATATTAAAACACGGACTGGAAATAAAGGACAAGGCAGTTTCCCGTTAATATTAGGTTTAGATACGGCAGGGACAATTATAGAAGTTGGCCCGAATTCAATTTTTAGCGTAGGAGATCGTGTGATTGCTTTTCCTAAGGGAGGCTCATACGCAGAATATGTAGTGGCAAATGAAAAATTAGTGTATAAAATACCTGATACACTATCATTTGAACAGGCTGCTGCAATGCCGACTGTATCAATCTTATCGTATATGCTTTTACATGAAATTGGGCAAGTTAAAATAACAGATACCATTGTTATTCATAGTGCGGCTGGTGGAGTAGGTTCTATGCTTGTGCAATTAGCTAAATTAGCTGGTGTGCAACGTATTATAGGTACAGTTGGTACGCTAGATAAAGTAGACTATGTAAAGGGATTAGGAGCAAACGTTGTTTGTACGTATGACACATTTGTTAAAGAAGTGCTTAAGGAAACGAATAATCAAGGAGCAGACATTATCTTTGATTCCATTGCTGGTGAAATAACAAATATGAGTCTAGATTGCTTGGCGTTATACGGTACGCTTGTCCAATTTGGTAATAGCAGTGGGAATGTAGGCTACTTTAAAACAAGTGATGTACATAGTAGTTGTCGTAATATCAAAGGGTTTAGCTTAGGTACAACGAGAAAACATAATCCATTACGCTTGTTACCAGTGGCAGAAAAGGTAATTAAACTATTTGATTCAAATCAGCTCTCTCTTCCAGTCGCACAAATCTTTGATTTAAAGGATGCTGTTACAGCACATAAATTAATCGAAAGCCGAAATTACAAAGGGAAAGTTTTATTAAAACCGTAACATTAAAATTGTTAACTCTTTTGATAATACAAAAAGTGATATTGATAGATTTAATGGGTTATATAAAAATTTAAACAAATCGACTTTTCATTTAAGTCGAGTTTTTATTTCGTTTTTTGCGTTAACATAAATAAAAACTGGTTGACGTAAGAAGAGTAGTTTAATATACTATTCCTAAATATTAGGGTCTAGGAGGTTCATAATGTCTACTACAATTGCAAAAACAACAAATTATTCACGCACCTTACAAATGGTTCAAATTGCAATGTTTTCAGTATTAATGATGATTGGTGCTAATATTTCTTCATTTTTGGTTATTGGTGGTGTACCAATCACCCTTCAAACCTTTTTTGCGTTACTGGCAGGAATTCTATTAGGAAGTCGAACTGGCTCAATAGCTATGCTATTTTATGCGTTTATTGGATTGGTTGGATTACCGGTATTCGCTAAATTTTCAGGTGGTATAGATTCACTTATCACACCTACTTTTGGCTTTATTCTTTCATACATTATCGTTGCCTACGTTGTAGGAGAAATTGTACGAAAGTACCCTACGATTAAAGGATTTTTAGTAGCTGCGTTGGTCGGAACGGTTATCAACTACTTGATCGGAACAAATTGGATGTACGCGGCCTATAAGTTTTGGTTTGATGCACCAGCTGGCTTTACTTATAAAATGGCTTGGGCCTGGATGGTTGTACCTTTACCAAAAGATATTATTTTAGCAGTTTTTGCAGGGATATTTGGTTATCGATTAAAGCCAATCATTCAAAAGTTTACAAAATGATAACTACAAGGTTGTAAAAAAGGGGTGAATTGAATGCTGATACATGGTCATCGTGTTATCGGAAAAGAGATGGACAAGCAAACTCGTTGTCTGCATTATCACTCAGAAGTTGATCGAGTCGCTATTAAATTCTACTGTTGTGATACCTATTATCCATGCTACTCCTGCCATGAAGAAGAAGGTTGTAGTAATCATCAAGTTTGGCCGAAAAATCAATTTCATCAAAAGGGTGTGTTATGTGGGGCCTGTGGATATGAATTAACAATCAATGAATATCTAACTTGCAACTCCTCCTGTCCATCCTGCAAAAGTGCATTTAATACAGGTTGTATTCTTCATCAACATTTGTATTTTGAAATTTAGTCTTAGCCATTAAATGATTAGAAGTAAAATCAAATTAAAAAAAGTTAAAAGAACCTTGATACAGTATAATGAACTGCTGTAACAAGGTTCTTTTAAGTATAATGAAGTATTTTTCACTTTATGTTAACGATGTCAAATAACAATAACACATATGTATCATCTAAATTTGTTCAAAATGCTTATCCGATATCTTTTAAAAAGAAAATAGACTATAAAGTAAATGATTACTGAGGAAATCAAAATGTTGACTACTGCACCAATGAGAAATAAGTATCCTTTTGAGTGTATGTTATTGAACCCTTGAAATGTATGTTGTAGGGCATTGGAGTAAACGACATCTTCAAGTTCATCGATTCGAGTGTGCCGATCTAACAGTAGGCTACCGACTTTATAATTTAAAAGGAAAAGTAATGGCCAAACAGGAGTACCAAGGATACCTCCAACAAGAGCTGCAGGTTCATTGGATCTTATAAGCCTTGCCAAACCTACTGAAAGAACTGGCCCGAATCCGAAAGTAGGAAACCAACTTGGTACTAAACCCATGGTGAAACCAGCTGCAACCTTATGGGGACTTCCCTTTAGTCGAAATAAACGGATGAAATAATACTTCATTTTGCGTTTCATTTTCATCACTTTGTGTCCCCTTTTTGAATATTTCAACGCTAGCACTAGTAAGACTAAAATCTATTTGAAGCCTATTACTAACTTTACATGTATCTAACAGTTCTTACTACTAAAAAATTTTTCCATAGGGAAATTAATAAAATTCCATAATCAAGATAAAGAATGCATAGGAAACTTAAGGTAGTATATTTAAATTTTAAGGAAAAAATTCAGGGGTATTTACCTGAAAAAACGGATTAGAAAGTATTTCTATTGAGGGGAAACTAACTTTTTAGAATATAAATCGAATTTGAAAACTTTCTATTTATTTGTATCGTCTAATTGGCGAAGTGGAGGGGGAAATGTGGAAGAGTTAACGTATTCCATGGTGACAACAGCTAATCCTGAAGAGCTGATTGATGAGTTAATGCGTACATATGGTCAGGAAATTCAACAGCTTGTTTATGCATACGTACACAATGAGACAATAGCTGAGGATTTGACGCAAGAAATTTTTGTGAAATGCTACAAATCATTGGGCTCCTTTAAAGGAAAATCTTCTATAAAAACATGGTTATGGCGAATTGCAATTAACCACTCAAAAGATTATTTGAAAAGTTGGTATAACCAACGTGTGAAGGTGGAAGATGATTTTAGTTATATTGTAGAGGAACAGAGAGATAGTATAGAACAAAAAATTATCCAAGAAGATGATGATGCCGAGCTAGCATATGCGGTGATGCAATTACCAGTTAAATATCGTGAGGTTATCTATTTGTATTACTATGAAGAATGTTCGATTAAAGAAATTGCGAAATTACTAGATATAAATCAAAATACCATCAAAACAAGATTGCGAAAAGGAAAAGCATTATTAAAAAAGATGTTGGAGGTACCCCAATGGAAGAACGATTAAAAAGATTAAAAAATGCAATGAACAATCATACATTTCGCCAAGTAGAGTTTACAGATATACATCGTCAAAAAATAAATCAACAGATTGAGCAACTACAGGAAGAGGACGTGTCAAAGGTTCTGTTATCATTGCTTAATCAGGCTAAAACAGGCTCTGAGTTAATACAACTACTTCATATAAGAGGGATTAACGGGATCCTTAATAATGAGGGAACTGTTTTTACAATTTTACATGAGCAGGAGCAACAAGGTGTTCTGGAATCTTACTGGTCTGAAAATAATGAAAAATATTATAAGTTAACAAAGAAAGGTCAAAAGATATTACAAAAGACAATGCTTCCTAAGACAAGTGGTGAGTTATCAGTAAAACAACTATTTCATAAGGTGATGCCTAATGAAAATTAATCGCTTTTTACAAACGGTAACAAGTCATATCTATTCAAAGGAAGCAAAGGAATATGTGAAGATAGAACTGAACCACCATTTACAAATGTCTAAGCAATCTTGGGTGAAACGTGGATATAGTGATGTAGAAGCTGAGGAAAAGGCAGTTCAAGAGATGGGGAGTCCCATATCTCTAGGTAAGTCTCTAAATAAATTACATAAGCCGAGAGTAGACTGGTTACTCATTTCCTTGTTTTCACTTCTCTTATTACTGAGTTTTTTACCGATATTCGCACTAAATCATAAGCAGTTTTTAGACTCTATAAATTTTAGTCTATCAACAATGATTATAAATAAAGTGATTTTTATAATCATAGGAGCACTCATTGCCATTGGTATGATGTTTGTGGATTATCGAAAGTTAAAAAGATGGGGCTATCTGTTTTATAGCGCGGGTGTAGGTTTAATTATGATACTTCAATATTTTCCAAATCAAATCCAAAATGGTGAACCAATGATCGCAATCGGCGGTTTTGAGATTCAAATTTGGATGGCGATTCCGTTCTTATTAATCGCATGGGCATCACTATTTAGTAATTTGTCCTTTAAGTTGTGGCAAGGAATTATTCTATTTGTTCTTTCTATATATTTATTCTTGCACTTTCCGAATTTGCCTATTCTATTTACTTATATTGTCCTTGTGGGGATTCTCTTTCTACAAAGCAAATTTACCCGAAAAGAGAAACTAATTATTGTAGGAACGTCTATAATGTTAGTGGTTGGAGTGATAGGTTACACAGTATTCGCTTATTCAAAAGGACTCATCGCACAGTATCAATTGATACGGATTTTAGCATTTATTAGTCCAGAAGAGTATTCCGATAGCAGTGGCTATCTGTATCTTACATTAGAAACGGTATTAAATAATGCAGGTATGTTTGGCACAAAGAATTTTAGTTTTATAGAGGAAGCGCATACGAATTTAGTACTTAGCAATTTAATTCAAAACTATGGATTTGTAATGGGAATTGCAATCGTTGTAATTTTAGTTACTTTTTTAGCACGCATTTGGGTGATTGCAAGAGCTATAAAAGATCCATTTGGAAAATTACTTATTATAGGTGGGATAACAGTTTTTGCGACTCAATTCCTTTATAGTGTAGGGATGACATTTAGATTGCTTCCGCTTACATCGATGCCATTACCATTTATGAGTTATGGCTTAATGCCAACAGTACTTAGTGCTTTTATTGTTGGAATTGCTTTAAGTGTCTACCGGAGAAAACATTTTATACAATTTGAAAAAGATAAAAAGACTCGCATTATTTAGAAGGAGTCTTTTAAAAGAGGTGCAAAGGTATTCAGATATCTTTGTACCTTTTTGCTTTAGCTTGATGAGGAGTTAAATTCAGAAGATAGATTAAAGGAACCTCTTCTGAAATATCTTAGGTTTATAAGCAAATAAAGTAAACCCCCGCCAACTGGTAAAATGTATGGAGGAATTAATTCCAGTAGAGAACCAGAGACTACCATAGCTACAGGTGTCATTGTCTTACCTATACTAATTCCAATACTCATTACCCTTCCACGGTAATCCTCGGGTATCTCTTTTTGCATAAAATACGCAATAGGTATATCGATAAAAGCAATTATAATTCCCAAGCAGAACATTATTAAACAATAATATAGTCCATAGACAAAAGGACTAAAAGGCATATTTTCAAAAATAAGAGGTGCTCCAGCCGCAATCATACATATAGATAAGAAGATTGTCAGAAGTTTCATGAGCTCTGAATAAGGGAGCTTCTCTGTCAGTTTCTTGACAACAAGGGCCCCAACAATAAGTCCTACTGGAAGTGAAGCTTCGATAACTCCAAATGCTCTAGAACCGAGATTTAAAATGGTATTGATAATATAGGGAACCGGAATCGTAATTGCTAAGCTCAAAAAGAAGTTTAAAGATATTAAAAGCAGGAATAGGCCCATTATATTTTTTTGATCGTACAAATAATAAAATCCTTCTTTTATATCTTTAATAAAGCTTATATTAACCGTTTCCTTTAATGGTACTATTAAGGGCCTATTCAATTCGAAATCTATCAATAACATAGACAATCCTGAAATAATAAAGCAAATGCCATTAAAAATGATAAATATCCTTATATCGAAAAATGCAAAAACCACTCCGCCTAGCATAGGACCAAGAATAGATGATACAGAGTCTATAATTTTCCCAATGGAATTAATATTCATTAATCTGTTTTGAGAAACGATATTGGGTTTTGCAGCTTCCATCCCAACTCCAAAAAAGGTCACAAAGACTGTTAAACAAAACGCGGTTATATAAACGAGTAATAAATTAAATCCTATAAAATGACTAATGAGAAATACTGCAATTAGCAAAATTCCACTAAGAAAGTCCATCAGTATAATTAGCCTTTTTTTATTCACCTTGTCTGCAATTACTCCAGCAAAGGGATTAATTAGAATCATAGGCAAAATTCCAAGTAATAATGTAATGGTAAAACTCAATGCAGATCCTGTTAACTTTAAAACGTAGAAACTAATAGCAAAGTTATAAATTGATGACCCAAAAACAGAAACGACTTTTCCAGATGAAAAAAGCACTAAGTTTTTTATTTCTCTTTTTTCATTTGAATTTACTTCCATTATATTTCCTCCTTGTTTACGCTTTAGTCTGAGATGTTAACCTCTATCTAAAGGTTTGTTACTAAGTATAAGTGGTCGGCTAAACCCCGTAACAATAGGCAAGAAAACAATTATTCTAAGCAAAAAATAAAAAAGATAGGGTTTACCCTACCTTTTTCCGATAACCATATAATTAAAAACCTCTTCCCCTGGAACAAAGTAATTCTCATATCGGCCGCCTTTACTCATTAATTCTGACGTATCTTCTTCGAGGAGTTTAAAGTGAAGACCTTCAATTTTGCTACGTATTTTGGAAGGGATAAAATTGTCACGATATGGGGGGAGAACTTTACTGTTCATGCTAAATTTCTTGAATGCTAAGTATGTCCCGATGAGATAGGCTTCTTTCTTAACTAATCCATTTAGAAGCTCTATCAGAAAATCGACGTTATCAAAACTATAATTGCTTGTCCCTGCATTATCTATTAGGATATCAATTGATTTCTCCTTAATAGGAATTGTTGAGAAATCCGAACAAATAAATAGGATATTTTTCTTGATGCCTGTTCTTTCCAAGAGTCCTTTTAAAATTCGCTGTTTTTCAATATTATAATCAACCGCTATATATACGCAGTCGTTAGGAAGATCATTATAAATAGTTCTTAATAAAAACCCAATCCCGGTACCAGGTTCAAGAATGACTTTATTATCTAATTCAAGTCCAGTAATTTTTCGTTTTAACGTTTGAAGCCCCTTTTGAACAGTCTCCAAATAAAAGGAGTCTGTGTTTAAGATATATTCGGAAATGTAGTCATCTCCATTTGAGATGGGGAATTTTTCATTTGAAGTAGTGGAAATAAGGATTCCGGACTCTACCGTATATGTTTGACAACCGCATGCAAGTTCTCCATCAATAATTTGGTTTTTGTTAATTGAACCCTTTTCTAGAGAAAGAGGACTATCGCAGTTTGGGCAGGCTAGAAGGTCCAAATGATCTATATGAATTCCCATAGATAATTTTGTATGTACCGGTTTCTCATTAAATTCACTAATTTTTTCTTTTATCTTTTCATTAGCCTTTGTTAGTCTTATAATCTCCTCTTCAAGTTTCTCAGATTTATGACTGAACAAAGACTGGTAATAAGCATTTTCCTCATAACCTGCTAGCATTCCGAGATTCTTAAAAGTTAATATCGTCTTGATTTCATGCAAGCTAAAACCCATGGATTTAAATTCGATAATCAAATCCAAATCTTTTTGACAGCTATCATCAAAATCGTAATGTCCGCCCTTTTTTTCTGGCACTAGTAATCCTAAATCCATATAGTGGCGTATGGTATCAACGGTTAGGTTATTTTGTCGTCCAAACTTACCAATTTTCATCTGAACCCCTCATCTCAGTGATTTAATTTTTCTTGAAATAGGTAATGTTAAATAAAGGCAGATTAGTTAGTCCTATACTCTATTATATATTAAGCAGAGGATTATATTATTTAATACCTTTCGTTAAAGTGAAAGAGAGAAATAAGGATGTCAAAACAATCAATTTTCTATAATAAGGAAAAATTTAATGAATATATAATTGAAAGCTTTAATAAGAAACTAGTGAATGTATTTTAAACAGATGCATACGAATCTAAATTAATGAAAATACAAAAGATTATGAGATAATCAATTATGCTAATATTAGTGTGAAAAGTGAATTAACAAGCATTGCACGAATTAAAGGTAAAGCATGTTGCGCGGATTAATACTAATAGAACTTGTTAATATTAATAACCATATATAATAGGAGGAAAATAAAATGAAGAAAATACTTCTAGCTACATTCTTATTTGTATTCGCTACTTCAACTAACGCATTGGCCCATACACATATAGAAAGCACTTCTCCGGAAGATGGAGAGCTTGTGACGGAAGAGCTTCGTGAAATCACGTTGAATTTTGAAGGGAAAATAGAGGAAAACAGTTCGTTTGAGTTAAACAATGGCGAAGGACAATCTATTCCAGTTGAAAATATTTCTGTCAATGAAGGGGTCATGACAGGTACCATTGCCAAGCCATTAGAAAATGGTGAGTATCAGGTGAAATGGAGTATTATTGGAGCAGATGGTCATGTGATGGAAGGGGATTACTCCTTTACAGTGCAACTTCCAGAGCCTACCTCTTCTGGAGAAGATTCTAATGAAACGAACCAAGAAGATCAGTCCACAACACAAAATTTGAATGTCCAATCAACTTCTGATCAAGTTGAAGAAACAGACACGAATGGAGAAACACCTTTATTGGTTCCAGTAATCATAATTATCCTAGTTATAATCGTGATTGTAGGTTTTATTGCTATGGGAAGAAAAAAATAAACTTTCAGAACGCATTTTACTTTACACGGTAAAATGCGTTTTATTAATGGCTAATTAGCATTTTTGCTAAATCAATAAGGGAAATAAAGTTGAATCTATTCCATCTAGCGATTACCACTTAAGGCTTCTCTCGAATATCCTACAATAAGACTAACAAAAGCTGTCATTGCTGCCTCTTTCTACAAAAGTATTTCACCTAGGAAAAAGGAGGAGTTATTCATGGAGATTGCTTTGTATATTTGTCAATTTCTATTAGGAGTAGCTTTCATTATGTTTGGCTCAATGAAGGCATTTCAGTATGAGAAGGCTAAACTAAGCTTGCCCTTTGTTAAGGTGTATTCAAGAGGTTTTATAACGTTTATAGGATTAGCAGAAGTTTTAGGGGGAATAGGGGTAATTTTGCCGAATGTTTTAGGAATTGCGCCTGTTATCACCCCGATTGCAGCGTTTGGATTAGCGCTAATTATGTTGTTAGCTGCAAGATTTCACTATAAAAGAAAAGAAGTACACGCAATTGGCCTAAATGTCTTTTTACTCGCATTTGCCTTATTTGTAGCGCTAGGACGATTATGGTACTAACGATAATATTATGGGATCTTCATTAACATTGAACGAATAACAAACAGCGTATATTACCCGTTTGTTATTCGTTTTTATTGAATTGTGCCTGTACTTTTTAATCCAGGTTTTACTGTAATATGAATTTCCGCATCCTTATATGCTTCATTCCACTCTTCAGTACTTATACGATGATTATGCAATGTATGGGATTTATAGTTCATTCTAAAGCCAAGTGGATCATACCCGTTCTTAATCATTTCTTCCATAAATGCAGTAAATTTCATATTTGCGTCTTTTTCAAGTAATTTATTAAGGTAGGGTAAATCCTTATTTTGTAGGGTCTCTTTTGACTCAGATATATAGCCAACTAAACTTACTTCTAACTCGATGGTTATTTTTTTCGTATCACTTACATTCACTTTAAATTTTGAATCGATTGAATCAATTCTAGCGATAAAATAATCACCCTCTTCCTTTATGATTAAATCGGCTACTTTCGCTCGTGAAGTTAGCATATTGTAGATGCCAGTATCTAAAGTGCTTAGCTCATGAGGCTCCTTATTATTCCTTAAAATCAATGCCCTATTTACCTTGAAGTGTTTTTTTTCTTCATCAATCACTATAATTGGTAAAACTGTATCGATTCCTTCTTCCTTTAATCTTCTTCTAAAATCAAATAAATAACTTGTTACAATATACTGACTCTCTGTTCCATTTTCATCAAAGTAGTTGAATATTGCAGGATAAGCGGCATTCTCCCCCTCGGGTACCAAATGAACAATTTCTTCCGCTGTAGGTCTTCCAACTGTTATCCATGAAATCATTTGAATATCCGGTCTTCTTAGTAAAAAATCTAATATCTCTTTTGACTTTTTCGCTTTAATAAGATCTTCACCTATTACGATTAACTTGGAATGACCAAATTCTATTTCTTTATCTATATAGCTTTCCATTAAACGAATGGCTTCAGATAAACTCTCGCCATTTTGAGTTAGATAAGAAAATTGAGGTTCCGGAGCTTCTTTATAAGAACTAGTTGGCTGATAAAATTTTAAAGTGATTTTATATGGCTTATCGTTATCAGAGGATTTATCTATGGCAATCATGGAAACAAAAACGTCTTTATCAATATCCTTAAATTCACAGCCAGAAAGTAGCATCAAGAATGGTATTAGACTTAAGAAAAATATTTTTGTTTTACTTTGCCTTTTTAACATTTTTCATACCCCTTTTTATAAAGAAAAAAAGTAAAAGCATACTTGGGAAAAAAATTATCAACATATCATAAAACAGACTGGTAAATAGAAATAGTTGATATTCATTTAGTTTACGAACAAAAAACAGTGAGACACCTACGTATAAAAGAATAACAATGAGTTTACCTATAGCGATTCCTTTAAATTTAACTTTTTCTAAATTAAAAATAGAATTAAAAAACTCTAATGAGACATGCCAATGAATCATAATACTTAAAAAGGCAATTCCAACGTAAAGTATTAAAAATACAAAGAGAACGCGTTCGATTAGGAAAAAATCCATTCTTAATGAATCACTTGTAGATATCCACGGATAAACAAGCTCTTCAATATGGTCCAAACCATTAAATCCTATTGGAATAAAATAAGTAGTGAATAAGGCTAAGGTTGAAAGAAGGCCTATAAATAATACATTTTTCCAGTTGAAGTTTTGTTTTTCTGTAAAAAAACGATTAAATATAAAGAGGTTAGCTACCCCAAGAAATAAGTAAAAGCATGCTGAAAAGGCATGAAGATTCGGAAGCTGATTAAAATATAAAGCTGCATCTTTCACAAATGCCCATTCTAATTTGTCACTACTATAAGCTTTATAAAAAACAAATACTATTATTGGAAATCCAATTAAAATGAGGATCTCAAGTGTATATAAGATGCGTTCAGTTTTCATTAGACTTCCAAATAGGGCAGGAATCATAATGGTCAAGCAAATTTGGATAATTGGCATCTCAGGAGTTAGAAAACGGATAAGAAGAAAAGTAAATGTAACCAATGTAATTAATCCGGCAACAAACCAAACAATAGCTAAAAAAAATACAAATGATTTGTAAAACCATTTTGAAGTTGTATTTTTCAATAATTCAGGTAATGTCATTCCAGGAAAGCTATTGAAAAAGCGTGTATACATAGTGATGAGAATTGTCCCTACAATTATTGCAAGTATTATTGCGGAAACAGATCCTTCTTTATGAAAGTGAAAGAGAATGGCTGGAACTGACGCAATAATATTTGCAATCATATTTATTAATACCAAGTAGTAATAAAATCTGTTCAAGTTTTCTCCTCCGAACTCTTCTTGTTTTCTGATGAAGTATATAACTTCAGGTAAGGTTCCCCAAAACTACTCATGTTAACTAAATACATGATTAAGCTAAAGAAGCCTAGTAATAACCCCGCCAAACCTAAAAAGCTCGTGATGAGTATAAGTAATAATCTAACAACCCTTATAGAGAAAGCCATTTCATTAACAGGGATAACGAAAGTTGAAATTGCGACAGCAGACACAATAATGACCATAATACTTGATGCTAATGAAGCTTCTGTTACTGCGGTACCAAGGATTAAACCTCCAACTGTAGTTGCAGTAGCACTAACCGCTTTTGGAAGTCGAATACTGGCCTCTAATAATAACTCCATGAAAAATAGCATAAATAACACTTCAACAAAGGAAGAGAAAGGTACACCTACTCGACTTCCAGCGATAGTTAAAGCTAATTCGGATCGAAATACTTCTGGAGTAAATGAGCTAACACCCACATACAAAGCAGGTAGCAGTAGGCTTAAAAATAATCCAGTATAGCGGAGAATTTTCAAAAATAATGAAATGAAAAAGGTATGGTAATTATCTTCGATTGTCGTCATGAAATCGAAAAACACAACAGGAGCAGCTAAAGATTGTGGGTCTCCGTCGACCAGAAGAATCACCTTACCGCCTGCTAGATTGTAGACGATTCGGTCAGGGCGTTCAGTCATAATCATCTGTGGAAAGAGTGTAAAACGTTTATCGTTTAGAAAATTATTCAATTCATTCGTAGAGGTAATAAGCTGCTTATCTACTTTCTGAAGTTTCTTTTTTATTAAATCCAATACTTCGCTTTTTATCTTGTTCTTATCATATACGATTGCAACCTTATGCTGATTTACTTCTCCTTTGACAAAATATTCAACGCATAGAGAAGGCTGATGGTAGTTGGAGCGGATAATATTAATGTTCGTTAAAATATTATCGCTTAATGCTAATTGAGAACCATTAATTGTCGTTTCAACTGAGGTTGAATTTGGTTTGTCGTTATTAACTAATCTGATATCCAATAAATAAACTTCATTTTGGATGACAACTACTACATTTCCATTCATTACTTCTAATTGTATTTCTTCTTTTGTTTGTACCTCTTGAAATTGAGGCAATGCCTGCAAATAGATCTTAAATTGCTCTACCGAAGCCATTTCAAAAAAGGGTTTAATGATTAGGGTTTGAAGCATATCCGAACTAATAAGAGATTTCATATAAAGTAACTGGATATGTTTATTTTCATAATCAATATTTTTTTGTATAAATTCATTTGTATTTTTAAACTGTTCGTTAAGCCAGTTAATGGTCTCCGTAGCAAACATAGTTTATTCTCCTATCATCTAGTAAGAATAGTATTTATACTGTCCAATAATTGTTTATTAATTCATTTTTTTAAGTGTTAGTGAGAAATGGATTATTCGAATGCTACGAAATGATGTAGTCACGAAATAAGGTAGTTCAGTTGCAACAAATGGATGAAACTTGGATTTGAAGTTAAGAATGACTGCTCTAAATAATTTCTGTGAACTTTTTGGTTATATTTATGATGAAGAGAATGGCGTAGATACTAGATCGATAACGCCAATTAGGCATTTACACCAATACATTCGTCTAGAACACAATTTCCATAGTGCATATATTGTACTGAGTTCGAAATTGAGGAGGTGTTTTAGAATGGGTAAAGATCAAGGCGGAGAGTACGGATATAATGGTGGAGGATCTTGGTTTGCTTTACTAGTAGTATTATTCATTCTGTTAATCATTGTTGGTGCATACTACTTTAGCAATGGATATGGGTACTAATTATTAAACACAGAGAAAAACTAGCCCTTCAAAATTGAAGGGCTTTAGTTATTTATAAATGACTCTAAAATTACCGTGATTAGGAATATTGGTTGGGATATTTGATTGTACATAGACTTTGAACAGAAAAGGGACAGTGTGAATGGTTTCAGAGAAGATTTGTCGATTTTTTAATAAATGGAAATCATACCCTGTTAAGCGGTAGCTGTTGAAAACTATCTGATAGTGTTGCTCATTCTTTAAAGGTTTCTCCTGAAATGTCACATTCTTTACTCGTTGACCAACTGGCTTCCTCACATCAATTAAATAGGAGATTCCTCCCCAAAAATCGTACTGATAAGGTTGATAAGTATCGGGGAAAACATTTGTACTAAAATCAATTTCACCATTTTCATGGAGAGCAAAAATAGCTGCACTTTGTTCTAGTAATTGTTTAATCTCTTCTCCAGATAAAGAAATAACTTTTAACTTATGTTCTCGTGGAAAGTTTTTCAAAACATCACGATTCGTTATTTTACCTTTCACCCCTCCAGACTCAAAATACAATAGGTCACAAACAGAAATCTGAGCGTTTGTCGCTTTTAACTGCATATCGTGAATTAGTTGGATAAAAGGATGACTTGAAAGTCTTGAAGTTAGTAATCCTTTGTATGAATAATTCTCCTGTATATATGTGAGCTCTTGATTTAACCAATCTTCAATTTCTGTAGAATAAATGAGTGAATTTTTCTGTAGTTCATGAAATGTTGCTTGACTATGTTTTTTGTCAAAGTCAACAAGTACCTCGAAAAATCCTTTGGCATGGGAAGTCGGTTGGACAATTAAAGTACCCCGAATCTTTTCATTAATATATAAATGTTGATGTCCCGTAATAAGTAAATCAATATTAGGTATGTACTCTAGTATTTCATTGGCTTGATTTTCGCCTATTCTTTCTTGAAAAACTGTACCGTTAGATGGGTCCTCTGAAAAGCCCCCGTGATATGAAACAATAAGATAATCAGGGTTCTCCGTTCTTCTTACATAATCGACCCAATAGTTAAGTGCTTTAAAAGCATCCTCGAATACAAGATCCTCTAAGTGCCCATGCTCATCCCAAATAGCTGTATAGTGAGTCGTAGCACCTATAATAGCAATCTTTTTTCCGTCCACTACTTTTATAAAATAGGGTTCTGCGAAGTTACCAATATTGCAACTAATCCAAGGGAAACTGCATTCAGAGCGCATTCTTTGAATAGCGGGTAGGCTATTATGAAACTCGTGGTTACCAAAAATGGCCACATCATAAATTTCATTTGCTTGCTGAATCATCGGATGGGGTTTTTTGTTTATATGCTTGTAATAATAGGTAGCTGGACTACCATCAAGAAAATCCCCATTATCTATCACTAAATTGGGCTTTAATGCTTTCATTTGGTTCACTAAATGTTTGAATCGATCGACTCGTCCATGTAAATCGCTTGTAATTAAAATTGATACTGACATACTTTCACCTCGCCCTTATGTTTTTTATAGCATATATTTAGTATGGGTAAACGAAAAAATACTCATTTACATGATATTGGAATGTATGCTACACTTATCTCCGTAAAATAAAAAACTATATATTGTGTTTGTTTTAATTAGGTACTACTATATGTAGTTTAAAAGGGAAGCTCGGTGTAATTCCAGCGCTGTCCCCGCAACTGTAATGCTGACGATGATTCAAAACCACTGTGTGTAACATGGGAAGGGAATCAAAGGTTGAAGCTAAGCCAGGAGACCTGCCTATTAAAACAGATCAATCATTTCTTCGGGGATTGAGAAATGGGGACGCACCCTATTTCAATTATCCTAGGACGTTTCCATTTAAGCTATCTCTTTTTGAAGAGGTAGCTTTTTTATTTAGGTAAAAATTAAAGAAAAGAGGGATTAGATGAAATTATATACTAAAACCATTTGTCCAAAATGTATGTGGGTAAAAACTGAAGTACTAAGAGCTGGACTGGAAGTTGAAGTAATCAATATTGACCATGATGAGAAGGCAAAGCAAAGGATTTTAGAAGCAGGCTTCCTTTCAGTTCCAGTTTTTGAATATGAGGAACAGTTAATTGGTGATGTACAAAGTATCATTTCCCACATTGAGTGGGCTGCAGAGTGATCGTGTATGCTAGCCGAACGGGAAATGTTCGTTACATTATTTCAAAGTTACAAGCAGAATTTGTTGAAATAGAAGAAGGACTTCAGTTGGACAAGCCCTTTCTTCTCATTACATACACCGATGGGCTTGGAGACATTCCCATGAAAGTTGCTCGTTTTTTAGAGCAGAATGGAGCTTTATGCAAGGGGGTAGTTGCAAGTGGGAATAGCAACTTTGGCCACCATGTATTTGGCGGGGCAGGGGACAAAATTGCAACCAAGTACCAAGTTCCATTAGTACGAAAAGTAGACTTACGTGGGTACCAGGCAGACTATGAGGCAATTCAACAGTTTTATGAAATGAGGGTCAATGGATGAAGACATATTTGAAATTAAATAATGATGTACTAAATCGTTACAACACAACAGGACAATTGGAATTAGAAAAGGATCGTGAGGCAACAAGACGTTACTTTTTAGAATATGTAAACGTACGGTTACGTTACTTTATTGATATTGAGGAAAAGATTCGATATTTAATAGAGGAAGGGTATTACGAAAAAGAGTTTCTTGAACAATATGATTTAGAATTTATAAAACGTTTGTATAAAAAGGCATATGACTACAATTTCCGCTTTCCTTCTTTTATGAGTGCGAGTAAATTTTATGATAGTTATGCGATGAAAAGTCGTGATGGGGAAGAGATTCTGGAAAAATATGAAGATCGAATTGTCATTATTGCATTATATTTGGCACAAGGGGATACGGAATTAGCGGAGCGTGCGGTAGAAGCAATGATGAAAGCTTATCAGCCTGCTACACCGACTGCTTTAAACAGTGGAAAGAAAGCACGCGGAGAGCTTGTAAGTTGTTTTAAATTATCAATGGATGATTCCATGAATAGCATTGCAGAAAATATAGGGTATTGTTTGGAGCTTTCTCGTCTTGGTGGTGGAGTAGGGGTTAATTTAACAGATCTTCGTCCATTAGGAGATCCGATTAAGGGGATAGCGAATCGAGCAAGTGGTGTAATCCCGGTCGCAAAGCTACTAGAAAACTCATTCAGTTATTCCAATCAGTTAGGACAGCGTAATGGGTCTGGGGTTGCCTATTTAAATATTTTCCATGCGGATATTGAGAATTTTATTTCATCGAAAAAACCGAATGCGGACGATAAAATTCGTTTAGCTACTTTATCCACTGGTATTATTTTGCCAAGCATTTTCTTTGAGCTCATGAAACAGGATAAGGATATTGTACTTTTTAGTCCTTACGATATTTATCAAGAATACGGGAAGCGAATGTCCGAAATTTCGATTACAGAGATGTATTATGAGTTATTAGATAATCCCAACATCCGTAAGATTAAGAGATTGAATGCGCGGAAATTATATACAGAAGTGAAAAAAGCTCAGTTTGAATCAGGTTATCCATTTGAAATTTTTGATGATAATGTCAATGAAGTACATCCACTTAAAGGGATCGGTCGAGTACAAATGTCCAATCTTTGTACCGAAATCTTACAATTACAACAAAAGAGCATCATAACAGATCAAGATGAGCCTAATAAGTATGGCTTAGATGTATCCTGCAACTTAGGATCTATTGATATCCATGAAGCAAGTCAAGTTGATGATTTTGGAAGATTAGTTGATACAGCGATGAGACTTTTAACAAATGTCTCTCAGATGACGTACATAAAAAATGTACCATCTGTTGCTAAAGCAAATAAATTAATGCATTCTGTCGGGCTTGGTGTTATGAATTTGCACGGACATCTAGTAACGCAAGGGATTGAGTATGGCTCAAAGGAATCAATTGAATTCATCGATGCATTTATGGAAGCATTAAACTACTACTCTCTTAAAAGTTCCATGGAGATTGCGAAAGAGCGAGGAGAAACGTTTTATAAATTTGAAGAGAGCGAATATGCAAATGGAAAGTACTTTGATTCGTATGTAAATAAAGCAGCAAACGTAATAAAACCCAAAGTGACTCAAGCTCTTGGAAGTGTACCAATTATTACTTCGAATATGTGGGAACAACTTGCGCAGGAAGTAAAAAAATACGGCTTATATAACTCATATAGAATAGCCATTCCTCCAACTGGCTCCATCAGTTATATAAGATCATGTACAGCATCCATTGCTCCATGCACAGAACGCGTAGAAGTGCGGGATTATGCGGATAGCCGTACGATTTATCCGATGCCATATTTAACGAATGACAATGCGCATCTTTATGTCGAAGCCTACGATGTGAATCCTTATGATTTAATCGATTTATATGCGGCTGCACAAAAACATGTGGATCAAGGAATATCGATGACATTATATGTAACAGATGCGTGGACAACGGAACAACTGGCGAAAGTTTATGTTTATGCTTGGATACGCGGCATTAAGTCGGTTTATTATGTACGTCAACGATTACAAACACTAGAGGAGTGTGTAGCATGTCAAATTTAATCTATGAAGCAGTTAATTGGAACAAACCGACAAGTGAGCTCTCACAAATTTTTTGGGACCAACAATGGAAACAGATTTGGTTTCCAGAAGAAATTGCAGTTAGTAAAGATGTAAAGCAGTGGCAAAGCTTTGAACATCAAGAAACATACAAAAAAGTATTTGCAGGTCTTACATTGCTTGATACCGTTCAAACGAATATTGGAATGAACCAAATAGCCACCTATGCTACGGATTTGCAAGAAAAAGCGGTTTTTACTGTTTTTGGCGCTTTTGAGGCCATCCATGCAAAATCCTATTCTTATATTTTCACTACCCTATGTACTAATGCAGAAATAGATGAATTGTTTGAGTGGGTGAAGAAAAACGAATATCTACAATATAAAGCAAATAAGATAGGGGACATTTATAAGGGTATTGAGACAGAGAATCCAGAAAGTTTGTGGAAAGCCATGTTCTCTTCTGTTATGTTGGAGTCCTTCCTATTCTACTCTGGCTTTTTCTATCCACTTTATTTAGGTGGACAAGGGATTCTACGTAACGCTGCAGAAGTCATTTCATTAATTTTACGTGATGAATCCATTCATGGTGTTGCAGTGGGCTTCTTTGCTCAAAACCTTTTTAAACAATTTAAAAAGGAAAAACAAGATGAATTAAAAATATGGGGGTATGAATTATTGTTAGATTTATATCAAAATGAAATGAGTTATACAGATGATATCTATGCTGAAACAGGCCTATCTCCAGATGTAAAGGTATATGTAAGATATAATGCTAATAAAGCATTAATGAATGTAGGGTTTGAAGCGATGTTTCCTGAAGAAGAAGTGAATCCAATTGTTATGAACGGTATTCGTAATGAAGGATCTACTTATGATTTCTTTAGTCAAAAAGGATCGTCTTACGCAAAAGCAAAAGTAGCACCGATTACGGATGATACATTTCGATTTAATAATAGAATGTAAAAAATATAATCTCACAAGGATAACTTCCAATTGTGAGATTTTTTATTTTCTTTTGCGGTTCGTGTCTATTTTTGTAGAACGATTTTTAAAGGATTATAGTAATTTTTTGCGAAATATATAGTAAGGGGTGATATGCATGTCTAATATTACAGTAGTTTCCGATACATCTACAGGTGATGAGCTTATATATAGTACACAAGCTGTTGGTAGAATATTAGGTGTCAATGATAGTACTTTGAGGGGGTACTGCTCCTTAATGGAAAAGCATCGTTATGAATTCCAGAAAAATAAAAATGGACACCGCATTTATTATAAGAAAGACATTGAAATGATTAAAAAAATAATTGACCTAAAAAATTCAAGTTCCTTAACGATCAAACAAGCTGTAGGTGAAGTGCTTGGAGAAGTAGCATATGAACCTAATGGAACGGGAAAAAGGTCGTCAGAAAAGATGGATATGAACCTTTTACTTCATGAATTCACTGCATTTAAAAGTGAACAAATGGAATTCAACAAAAAGCTGTTAGAACAGCTGATGAAACAAGAGCAATATATAAAAAATAGCATTGAAGAAAGAGATAAAAAATTAATGTTTGCGATGAAGGAATCGATGGAAACAAGACGACAACTAGCAGTGGCAGAAGCTGAAAGGGAAAAGGAAAGAGAAAGGGACAAAAAGAAAAAAGTATGGTGGCAGTTTTGGAGATGAAGAGTGATCAATTTCTGCACAAATAAAAGTAGCTTGCGAATAGTGACGCAGGCTATTTTTATTTGAAATAATGTTTAACAACATATGGAGAGAAGAGTATAGTAGGATTAAAGATTTACATAGAAAGAAGGTCTTTAATGTTAGCTGAATTAAATAAACGCCTTCAAAAATTAATGCCAATTTTAACACCTCTTAGCTTAATAATTGGTGTGCTTTTTGAAGATGTTGGATTACAATTAGCTTTTCTTGTTCCGTGGTTATTTGCCTTTATGACTTTCGCTGGTAGTTTAAGCATGAACTTTCAAGGTTTAAGAAGCTTTATGAAGTACCCTTGGGTGATATTGATTACGATTGCCTTCTTACATATCCTTATGCCAGTTTGGGCGTATTTTGTCTCTAGCGTTTTATTTGATGATCATCTATTAGTCATTGGCTTTGTGCTTTCAGTAGCCGTTCCTACTGGAGTAACGAGCTTTATTTGGGCAAGTATATGTAAGGGTCACCTTCCACTTTGCCTCTCAATCATTTTAATCGATACCATCCTTTCTCCAATTGTGTTGCCGACGTTAGTCCACTTTGTAATAGGTGAAAAAATTGAAATTAATACAACTTCTATTATGCTGGATTTACTGTGGATGATTGTATTACCTTCCATTGCAGCTGTCGTATTAAATGAATGGACCAAAGGAGAAATTAATCAAACAGTTGGTAAAACTCTCGCTCCTTTTCAAAAATTAAGCTTATTTTTAATCGTTGGAATTAATAGTAGTGCGATTGCTCCATTCTTAAAAAACATAACATGGGAAATCGTTTGGATTATCGTGGTTGTTTTACTACTCGCCATCTTTGGTTATACAATGTGTTTGGTTTTGGGTCACTTTTTATTCAAGGACCCGGAAATTATCACAACCGTTGTTTTTACAGGTGGTATGCGTAATATTGCAGTTGGGGTAGTAGTAGCAAGTACTTATTTTCCTGCAAAAGTCGTGATGCCTGTTGTGTTTGGCATGTTATTCCAACAAATCTTAGCCTCACAGTTTAGTAGAATTATAGAAAAGTACAAAGAGAAGTATATAACGGACGTAGAGTCACTTACGTAACCTTAATTTAAACATAAAAAAGGAGTCATCTCTTTCGTTAAATGTGAAAGGATGACTCTTTTATCTTTATATGTTTATCATTTGTTTGTAGGGTATAATCGTTTTTGCTTTCTCTGTTGCTTTAATACTTGGGATAAAAGTAGCTGAACTAATTTTGTTTCAGGGGACTCGTGAAGGGGATGAACTAAATTCTTTTGTTCTAGTGGATCTCTTGTTAAATTGTATAATTCAAACTCTTCCTCTACAGGCTCAGTTTTTGTTTTTTGGACAGACATCGTAGCGGATTTTTTATCTGACAGCTTTGTTGTAAATAGTGGAGTTGTTTCTATATCTTCCTCATTAGGTACACTCCAAAATTGAGGGTTATCAAAATAACGGGTATATTTCCAAACTTCTTCTGTGTCATCTTTTCCTGTAGGTAATTTCACAATAATGCTCTCTAAATGATTAGGTTGAATAACAGATGTATAGGCTTCCCCTTGAACCGTTGTCTGATTTAATCCTTTTGTAACTTCGTCATCAGTCATAAAGTAAAGAGGCTGATTCGACTGCTCAAACGTATTATCACCAAAAATATACGGAGCAAGATTTCTTCCGACAAAAGGATGTACTTCGGAATGAGTTTTACGTAATTCCTCTTGTACTTTATCAATATCAATTCCTGCTAGGCCTAATAAAGTAGGCAATATATCCACATGGCTTGTTAACATTTTTGATTCTTTTGGTGCTGTAAAAAGTTTGGGACTATGAATGATTAATGGAACATGCAGAGCTTCTTCATAAGCGTTATGCCACTTTTGAAACAGTCCGCCATGAGCTCCTACTAGACTCCCATGATCTGATGTGAAGATAATAATTGTATCTTGATAGAAAATTGAATTGGCAAGTGCCGTATACACTTTATATAACTCTTGATCAACTTTCTTGTGAAGAGAGTAGTATAATTTTCGGTAAAAATCCGAGTCTATTGTTGGCTGGAATGCGTTTTGATAAGCATCACGATAGCTCATTTGTGCCTTTGGTTTCATTCGCAACTCTTCCTTTGAAGTTGGGGCAGGTGGGATATCAGGTACTGAAGGATCAATTTCAAAGTTATAGTTTTGACTTAATCTAGAAAGCAATCCAAACAAAGTGATGTCATGAGGGTTGACTAATGATGAGACAATAAGCCAGGGTTTTTGATTGTTTTTTTGGTTCTGTTCCAGTGATTCAATAAGTTCTACTACTTCTTGTGCATAAATTTCATCGCGACCACTTAAACCATTTTTCGCCGATGAGCCAGAATTTCGAGGATCCGCTCCATGAGGTTCGGGTCCAATCCAACCATTAAATCCATAGGCATTTAAACGATTTGCGTCTTCATAGAGCCTTTCTTTTTTTATATCTGGAACACCGGTAGTTGAATCATAACTGGGAAGTGCGTCGTGTGTACCTGGAATTAAAATATCTTCATCGGAAAGATGCCATTTTCCCTTCCAAAAGGTTTGGTAGCCTGCTGTACGGAAGTAGTTTCCTAAAGTTGGTACGGTATTTGGTCCAAGCCAAAAAACATTTGGATCAAATGCTCCTTTAGCTGCTCCAGTTGTTTGAGTAACCCCATGTAGAGAAGGATATTGACCAGTGAATAGAGTAGTTCTACTTGGAGAACATGCAGTACTTCCAATATAATGATTTAAGAAGGAGAGTCCATTTTCTCGCAAAATTTCTTGTGTGAGTAAATTTTCTTTTCTCCATTCTTTTAGTGCTTCACTTTCATAACAGGTAGGATAACGTTGTTCATCGACGATTAAAAAAAGAATATTGGGTCGTTTAGGCTCTTTTGTTGGATTCAAAATATTCACCCCTTTAATGAAATATTATATGTATAACAGTTTATAAAGGTTAGCTATTTGTTTAGAATACAGATTAGGGGAATCTTTTCACTGTATGAACACGTTAGTATTAAGATAGGAAAGGGAGGATATTATGTTTAAAATATATAGAATCATACATATAATATGGACAGCAATCTTTGCTTTTTTCATTTCAATACCAATTTTGGAAAAGGGTAGCATAGAAAGTGCCTTATATGTTGACTTCTTTTTTGTAATACTTTGGATAATAGGAGTCGTATTCTTATTTATTAAGAAGCTGACGAAAATAGGATTTATTTTAACGATCATGCCTTTACTGTTCGCGATCTTTAATTTTATCATTTAATGTACAACTCGTGTTTGACATAACACCTTTAAGTTATATATAATCATAAATGTAACACCTGCAGGTTATACTTATGATTAAAGGAGCACTCAAAATGTCAAATGAGCAACAGAATTTAAAGGATATAATTCAATCAGTAACTATAGATGCACCAATTCAAAAGGTTTGGGATTATGTTTCTACAGCTGATGGACTTGCACAATGGTTTATGCCAAGTGATTTTAAACTACAAGTAGGTCATGAATTTACACTTCAATCACCATTTGGTCCATCTCCTTGTAAGGTTCTTGAAGTGGAAGAGCCAACAAAAATTCTAATTCAATGGGACACTGATGGATGGGAGTTAACTTTCCTACTAAAAGATATGGGTAGTGAAACGGAGTTCACGGTGATTCATGGTGGTTGGAAAGAAGGAGATGCGATTGTGCCAAAAGCACAACGTACACAATCGGCTATTCGTGATACGATGAATCTTGGTTGGGCAGGTATTGTTCAAAAATTAAAACAACTGGTTGAAGCTTAATGACTTCCGAGTTAAAAAAGGTTGATGTATTTCAGGCAATAGCGGATCCTACGCGTAGGGAAGTACTGTATCTATTATCTGAAAAAAATCGATCGATTGCTGAACTTTCTACTCACTTTGAGATGAGTCGAACAGCAGTTGTGAAACATCTGAATGTATTAACAGAAGCCAAATTAGTTCGTGGTGAGAAGAATGGTCGAGAAAAAATCTATCACTTACAACCTGAACCCTTAAATGAATTAAAAGAATGGCTCGCTTATTATGAAAAATTCTGGTCTAACAAACTAACAAAGTTAAAGTATGCCGTTGAAAACGATCTGTGAAAAAATAATAAATAATAGGCAAGAGTGTATAAATGAAAGAATCTATTCTGGAGTGTAAAAATCCAAAATAGATTCTTTTTTCATTTTAAGAAGTTAGTTGAGGCAGTTATCAACTAACTACTGGTAGAGTAATGAAAGCTAGCTCTAAACATTACCAGAAGAAAGCTCCTGCAAGAGCAATTCCTGCAATAGCACCAATTGCAATACCAATTCCTAATCCACTTCCACCAAAGCCCCAGTAGCCAAGACCAAATCCGCCAAAACCACGGTCTGGCATAATCCAAACCATATTTCGATCAACGCGAGTAATCGTGCCATAATGGCGTCTGCCACCTTTTTCTGTAATACAAACTCTTTTGCCCATATGGCGGTTACAAAGTTCGTATGCTTCTCTAGGATGCATTATATTCCCTCCTTTTTACTAGACTACTAATCAATATATGAAGTTATATTTTTTTGGCACGTGTTAAGAGTCTAAAACATAACCTTTCGGAAAAATAAATTATAGAAATAATAGAATGATAGGGGGAGAGATAGATGTCAGTTGTTTATACATTATCGTTGTTAAATAAATTAAATCTACTATCTAAACAGGAACAAGAAGCAAAGTTGGTAAAACTTCATCGAGAGGTATTATGTGATTCTTTGAGAGGATATTTTCCGCAAGCTTCACTTGAAGAGATTCAGCAAGAACTATTAACAAGAGGGTTATTTAATTTCTCTGAGATTGAAACATTAGATGAGGTTTTGATGGAACTTGAAGGCCAACATGTATGGGAAACGATCCAACAAGAGTATGATTATTTAAAACAGTTATGGAATGGACCGGATGTGCCAATTTTTATTTATCCGCTTACTAAATACCGACCGATTGTTGATGGTGTTGAAGTGAAAAAAAGTGGTGTTTCGTATAACAATGTTCTATTTTTATTTGTCTCTACTGAACTTGAATCCATGGAATTAAAAGCACTGCTGGCACATGAATATCATCATCTATGCCGGCTTGCATATTTAAATAAATCTCCCCATGAGATTGAGTTACTTGATACGCTACTGATTGAAGGTATGGCAGAATGGACTGTGGAGAATTTATATGGTGAGAAATGGTTATCCCCTTGGACAAAAAGAAATTCACAAGAAGAGGCTCTAAAAATGTGGGAAAAATATTTTACTCCTGCATTAAAGGTAAAGGGTGTGAATAACCATTTTCCATTTTTGTATGGTAATGAAGTGCAAGGGCTCCCAGAATGGATTGGCTATAGTTTAGGCTACAAAATTGTCCAGTCTTATATGGAAAACAGGGGCATTGTCCATCAAGAATACCTACACAAGCTCTCCTCATATGAAATATTAAAAGGCTCAGTTTATAAAGTTTAGTGGGAAGTTAAGAAAATACGTAGCTTTTATTAAGTTGCGTATTTTCTCTAAGAAGCTAGTAAATCAACCTTTTTTCCACCAAAAGAATTGCATAGCTTATTTTTGTAGGAAATGTCAATTAAATTATCTGAATTTTCGTATTATAATATTTGCATCTATCAAATAAAAGGTGTGAGGAAAACATGGTATTACAAGATCAGGTACTACGAAATGGTTGGATTGCAGCTTGTAGAGAAGGAGATGTGAAGAATGAACCGAAACAAGTGACAATATTAGGGGAACGTGTTGTGCTTTTCAAAAGTGAAGATGGAATTCATGCGTTTAAAGATTTATGTATTCATCGAGGGGCAACCTTATCTTTAGGAAAAGTAAAGAATGGATGTCTAGTCTGTCCGTATCATGGTTGGGAGTATAACTCAAGGGGAGAGTGTGTGAAGATTCCTCAATTACCAACAGGGACAGCTATTACACCAAAAGCAAAGGCGATTTCCTATAGTTGTAACGTGTCTTTCGGTTTAGTATGGGTCAATCTAAATAATAATGAGCCCCCTCTTTTTCACTATCCAGAATTTCAAGATAATCATTATCGTAATGTCATTTGGGGGCCACAGCATGTTAGAGCGAATCCACCTCGAATTATTGAGAACTTCCTCGATGTTAGCCATTTAGCTTTTGTTCATGAAGGGTATCTTGGTGTACAAGAAAAGCCGGAAATTAGTGATTATAAAGTACATACGATTGATGAACGAATCTATACAGATGAAATTGTTGTTTTTCAACCAAATTCAGATGGGACGAATATTTCAAAGGATGTACTTTATACATATGAAGTATTAAATCCAATTACAGCACGTTTTACAAAGCGTGATCCTACTACAAATCATACCTTTTCCATGTTTATGACAGTTCTTCCTGTTGGAGAATGTGACAGTGTTGCCTTCGGAGTAGAATCGTTTAACTATGACATTGACCAAACGGATGAGGAGATTATTGAATTTCAAAATACTATTTTTTATCAGGATAAACCTATCGTTGAAAATCAAAAACCAGAGGAATTACCACTTGATTTGCAAGTCGAGCTTTCTCTCAAGTTTGACCGTTTAAGTATAGCCTATCGCAAATATTTAAAAGAAATAGGTGTTACATTGGGGGTAGAGTAAGGTAAACATTTAAAACACATAGGGATATCTCTGATTTTTTGATATCCCTATGTGTTTATTAAGTTAAATTGTTAATGGACATGTTTCATCTGCTGCCCATTCATTCATAGAACCATCGTAGATTGCTACATTTTCTTGACCAAGTTTGTTTAATAGGAGCGCATTCCATGTTGCAGCGATACCACCACCGCAATAAGTAATCACTTTTTTATTAGGATCAAGGGCACCAATCGCGTCAAATGTTTGGCGTAATACTTCGTCATTGAATAAAAGGCGAGTATTTGGATCAGAGTGTGAGCCAAAGAAAACATTTTTACTAGTTGGAATGTGTCCTTTTCTTGGATACGTATTTGTTTCTCCTTTAAAATCAGCAGGAGATAAACTATTAATTAATACGACACTATCTTCCTCTATAGCAGCTCGTACTTCTTCTTTATCTACAACTAGGTGAGGGCGACGTTGATAGTTAAATGATGACTTAGGATAATGATGTGTTTCATTTGTTGTTGGACGGCCTTCTTGCTTCCACTTTACTAAACCGCCGTCTAGTACTGCTACATTATCATAGCCTTCATATTTCAATTGCCAACGTAGGCGAGATGCCCAATATGAAGCAATAACATCCGCATTGGCGAGAGCCCCACGATCGTAAATAACAACATACGTTCCTTCATCGCCAACGCCTAACTTTTCAATTTCTTCTACAAACTGTTCATGACTAGGTAGTGTCATTGGTAGTGGTGCATTACGATCAGAAAAGTTATTTAAAATATCGGCAAACGCAGCACCTGGAATATGCTCTTGTTCATATGCAACTTGCCCTGACCATAAACCCGGTTCTCCATCTTTGTCTGGAATACTTAAAAAAGTTGTTGCGTCTAACAAACGTAAATTAGGGTCATCTAATCTACTTGCGAGCCAAGTGCTATCTACTATTAAGGGTACTTTAGTCAATTATAAAACCTCCATGAATATTAAACATATTTATTTGCTAGGTATTATAACATTTGTAGATTTTAATTCCACTAATGACAATTCAAATTTCATTTTTTCTCTTAAAAGGGGCTTTTATACTTCAAACATCCGTCTTTTTCTGTCAAGCTCTATAAATTTAAATTTTCAATTAAGTGTTTTTTAACTTACTAGACTTCTAGTTTTTTTGAAAAGATTCCAAACGTTGATACGACGGTAAATAGGGGGACTTTTATACGGAGCATTAAAAAGAGGATTTGTCACTAAATCCACTTCAAAAGTTCATTAAATTGTCACATTTATATATTGCAATAGACCTATCACTTTGATTCAACTTGTAATGCGTGTAACATTAAAGGGGAGGAAGGTGATTAATAGAATGCTACAAATAGAAAACTTAACAAAGATGTATCGAGGTGGCAAAGTTGCTGTCGATAACTTAAATCTTGATATTCAACAGGGAGAATTTATTGCTTTCATAGGTACAAGTGGTAGTGGTAAAACAACAGCTCTGAGGATGATTAACCGAATGGTTGAACCTACAAGCGGGAAAATAACCTTAAATGGAAAAGACCTAACCAAAGTGAATGCTGTTACCTTGAGGAGAAGTATTGGGTATGTCATACAGCAAATCGGGTTAATGCCTCATATGACAATACGAGATAATATTACGTTAGTCCCCCAACTTTTAAAATGGTCAAAAGAGAAGAAAGATGAAACCGCTCGCCGTTTAATAGAGCTTGTCAATTTACCACAATCCTACTTAGATTTTTACCCAGCTCAACTCTCAGGTGGTCAACAACAGCGAATTGGAGTTTTACGAGCTCTTGCTGCAAACCAAGACATCATTTTAATGGATGAACCTTTTGGTGCCCTTGACCCTATAACCCGAGATACACTCCAAGATTTAATTAAAGATCTTCAACAACGACTAAATAAAACAGTTATTTTCGTTACCCACGATATGGATGAAGCTATTAAACTAGCTGATAAAATTGCTATTATGCATGAAGGTAAACTCATCCAATTTGATACACCAGATAATATTTTAGCTTCCCCAGCTAACGAATTTGTAAAAGAGTTTATCGGTTCACATCGACTTATTCAACAAAAGCCGAATGTTAAAACTGTTGATGAAGTTATGATTAAACCAATATCTATAACCATTGAAAAGAGTCTCGACGAAGCCATTCGTTTAATGGTAAACAAACGAGTAGATACGCTATTTGTAACTGATGGCGACAATCGACTACAAGGATATTTAGATGTAGAAAGCTTTACAGGTGCCCGTAAGACGAAGAAAAGTGTGTCTGAATGTTATGAAAAGGACGTCTTCTACGTTAAAACTGGCTCTAAATTGCAAGATTCTGTGCGCAGAATTTTAAAGCGTAACTTAAAAAATATCCCTGTTGTCGATGAGGAGCACCGCTTAGTTGGGTTAGTTACTCGTACAAATATTGTTGATATTGTTTATGACACAATCTGGGGAGATGAGGAACCTATAACATCATTAGATAATGTTACAGGTTCTGAAGTATTAAAGGAGTTGATGAGTGAATGATTACCTTTTTCACAGAAAACAGCTCTGAGATTCTATTAAAAACTTGGGAACATTTCTATATTTCTATGATTGCACTTGCTCTAGGTGTAATTATTGCAGTTCCCATTGGCATTCTTTTGTCAAAATCTAAGTATTTATCGAAAATTGTATTAAGTATTACGAGTGTTTTACAAACTGTTCCGTCTCTTGCCCTACTTGCTATTATGATACCGTTATTTGGTGTAGGAAAGGTACCAGCCGTCGTAGCACTATGTATTTATTCACTCTTGCCCATCTTAAATAACACATTTATCGGCATGCAATCAGTGAATGGAAATACAAAAGGTGCGGGGATTGCGATGGGGATGACTACAATGCAATCTATTTTTTTAGTGGAACTTCCGTTAGCGATACCTGTCATCATGTCGGGTATTAGACTATCAGCTGTTTATGTTATCTCTTGGGCAACGCTTGCTTCCTATATTGGTGCAGGTGGTCTAGGTGACTTTATTTTCAACGGATTAAATTTATATCAAGCAGAGTTAATCGTTGGTGGTGCAGTAATTGTTACTCTTTTAGCATTATTAGCTGATTTTTTATTATCAAAACTAGAGAGAGTGGTAACACCAAAAGGCTTAAGAATTGAAGGGGGTCGAGCTTCATGAGAAAGAGACTCCTAGTAATAAGTCTTCTCGTATTATCTATGCTTTTAAGCGCTTGCTCTCTAACTGGAAGCAGTGAAAGTGATCAAATCAAAATCGCCTCCGCTGTAACAACAGAGGGTCAAATACTAGCGAATATGATGAAGGATATGATTGAACATTATACGGATGAAGAGGTTGAAATTATTAATAATCTTGGTTCGAGTACAGTCGTCCATCAGGCGATGGTAAATGGGGATGCGAATATGTCTGCTATCCGTTATACGGGTACTGATTTAACGGGTGCTTTACAGGAGGATCCGATTAAAGAAGCAGATAAAGCATTAGCCTATGTACAAACAGAATTTCAAAAACGATTTAATCAAACCTTTTTTGATTCATATGGGTTTGAAAATACCTATGCTTTTATGGTATCGAAAGAAACGGCTGAAAAGTATAACTTAAAAACAATAAGCGATTTAGCTTCTGTAGCAAGTGAACTTGAAGCGGGTGTAGATACATCTTGGATGAACCGTGAAGGGGACGGCTATAAAGCGTTTGTTGAAACCTATGGATTTGATTTTTCGCGTGTCTATCCAATGCAAATTGGTTTAGTTTATGATGCGGTTGAATCAGGAGAATTAGATGTCGTGTTAGGCTATACAACAGATGGACGTATCGCTTCTTATGATTTAGTTGTTTTAGAAGATGATCTTAATTTCTTCCCACCCTATGATGCTAGTCCGTTGGCTGATACGGAATTATTAAAAGAAAAACCTGAGGTCAAAGAGGCAGTAGAGCGCCTAATCGGAAAAGTTTCTACAAAAACTATGCAGGAGTTAAACTACCAAGCAGATAATAATTTAATCGAGCCAGCCGTAGTGGCAGAACAATTCTTGACAGAACATAATTACTTTTCAGGAGGTGATGAGTAATGCAGGATATGTCTCAAATGTCTACGACGGAGCAATTTTTCTTTTACATGCAGGAAAATGGTCTATACGTTTTCAATCAATTTTTTGACCACTTTTTAATTTCAATTTATGGTGTATTACTTGCAGCACTTATCGGTATTCCACTAGGGATTGTTATTTCGAAATATGGGAAACTCTCTACAGTTATCATCACTGTAGCCAATATAATACAAACGGTTCCGGCCCTAGCCCTCATGGCCATCCTAATGCTAGTACTAGGATTAGGAAAAACAACCGTTATTGTAACCGTATTTTTTTACTCATTACTCCCAATTATAAAAAATACGTATGTTGGTATTAAGACAATTAACCGAAGTGTCACAGATGCAGGTCGAGGAATGGGAATGACAAAGGCACAAGTGTTATATATGATTGAACTGCCTTTATCTCTCTCAGTCATTATTACAGGGATTCGTATTGCACTTGTAGTAGCAATCGGGATCACGGCGATTGGTGCATTTATTGGGGCTGGAGGATTGGGGGATATAATTATCCGAGGTACAAATGCAACAGATGGTACAGCCATTATTTTAGCTGGTGCTTTACCAACAGCTTTCATGGCCATCTTGTCGGACATTATCCTTGGAATTATTGAACGTAGATTAGATCCAGTAAAGCGTCAGCAGAGGAAACTAATTTCACCAATTTAATTCATTCCCTAACAATGCAAGTGCTAGTCTCTACTTTAATAGAGACTAGCACTTTTTTAATTATTTAAATCCGATAAGCCAGGGCTGTGCTCATTTGGCATTTCTGGTAAATCTGGTACTGGGTATGGTGTAGGTGGATCAACCACACGTAATTCACCATTATTACGACTAGGTGTTACGCCATTGAAAATTTCCCCAACTCTGTGATCATCTAATCTAAAGTTGAAGAACGCATTATGGAATCCCATATCAATATATTTTTGGCATTCTGGATACTTGTTAATGTCATAATTAGGAACGGGGAATAGTTTTGCCCAATCGACTCCAAGTGTTTCAAGTGCTTTCGCAAAAGCATTCTGATGAGCATTATCACGAACGATTAAGAAGGCTAAAGTTTCTCTGAAGGTCTTATTGGAGCTCATTTCATAAATTCTTGTTTTTTGTAAAACCCCAGTCGATTCGAGTACAAGGTTATCCAGTAAATCTGCTACTAGATTCCCGTGGCTATAAACATAATTCCCCATCCAAGGGTTTCCTGCAGCATCAACAGGTAAAGAGCTTTGAGCACCCATGATAAAATGATGGGGATTCGCATGTTTAATGGCTTCATCTAATGGGGCTTGGTCAATACCGGCATTCCCAACACCAGGATCACCAGCACCGTTTAATAATTGATTAATTGTTGTCTGAACTAGCTCAACGTGGCTAATTTCCTCTAGAAACACACCACGTATTAAATCACGATATTGCTTTGCTTTACCTCGGAAATTGGCACTTTGAAAAGAGAATTGCATCATCGTACGCATTTCACCAAATCGACCACCGAGTGCCTCTTGTAAAACTTTAGCTGCAGCAGGATCGGGCTTATCAGGAACTATAATATTAATTAAATCTTCTTTGTAAAAATACATGCATTTCCCTCCCAAGAAAGTATTTGTCCCCATCTAGAGTATTTGTTTGTTTTTCAAATCTATTCGATTAATTAAAAAACAAATATTACATAAAAATGGAGTTTAAGTAATATATAAAGGGAGCGAAAGAAAAAATGAACTTGTCCGATTAACTAGGCTAACTCAGTTGTATACTGCTAGTACTTAAAAAAATTAAGTTTATTGAATTGGATAAAAGGGAACTGCCTTTAAAAAGCTAATGTTTTCAATATGAAAGGGTTAAGTGCAATGATAAATTTTTTAGGCATTACAAATGATAACCATCTAGAAAAGAACATCGCTATTAACCAGGCTGTACTTGCGGACTATAAATGGTTTTGGGTAGATTTTAGTGAACCGACTGAAGAAGAAATCAAGGAGCTATCAGATACGTTTCACTTTCATCCCCTTGCAATTGAAGACTGTGTTCAAGAATTTCAACGACCAAAATTGGATTACTATAAAAGTTACACATTTTATGTGACCCATATACTACGTGAAGAAAATGAATGTATTATCAAGGATGAATTAGATTTCTTTGTTGGTGAAAGTTGTATCGTTACTTTTCATAAAGTGGCTTCTGAAGAGGTTTCAAAAGTATGGAGTAAATTATTAGCTCAAGAGTCTTTAACGGGATGGGATCCTTACTACGTCTTCTATGAAATATTAGATAAACTTGTCGATAATTACTTTCCACTCATTTATAAAATTGAGGATGAGTTAGAGAAGATGATTGAGTTTACAACTAAACATTCAATGAATCATCTCATGAATGATTTGTTTGAAACGAGAAATATGCTTCTAAATTTATTGCATTCTGTAAATCCGATGCGTGATTTGCTTTATCGTATGTTAAATTCCCATCATTTAAATGTAAATCGAATTAGTGAAAGAAGAGAATACTTTTCTGATATTTATGATCATCTACTCAAGCTTTCAGAAATGGTCATGACCAATCGGGAAGTAACAGCTGATATTAGGGATAGTTACCTCTCATTAAACTCACATCAAACGAACAATGTGATGAAGTTATTAACGATCATAACGTCTATTTTTGCCCCATTAACGTTCATTGCAGGAATATATGGCATGAATTTTGAGAATATCCCAGAGTTATCTTGGAAATATGGATATATCTTTTCTCTTGGGTTGATGGTGATCATTGGTGCCGCGATGTTACTTTGGTTTAGAAGAAAAGGTTGGTTTAAATAGCAATAGCTAAGGGAAAAGAGGTGCTATATTAAAGTAGATAGTTACTTTATTTTTAGGCTTAATAGAATTAATAAAACGCCACTAAATATGCAAATTATTCGTAGAAAAGAAATCTTATCCCCTAGTCCTGCAACCCCTAAACCAGTTGTAACTATAAGGACGCATGGACCTACTAAAGCTAGCATGGAGTTAAGTGCTAAAGCCTTTTCTAAGTCATGTGTTTTATACATTAGGCCTGCTACTGTAATTTCAAGACTTCCAGATACTAGTCGTACTAACACCATATAAAGTAATGCTGATGCCACATACACCATCCTTTCGCTTTGATATATAAGTTTATGCTTGTCCTATATGGAATATTTATGTAAATAATGTGAATAGGTTAGTACTTCTATCAAACTTCAAGCAGAATAATAAAAGAGTCGCTCCTTAATAAGAAGCGACTCTTTTAAATGTGTAAAATTATAGTTTATTAATTACAGCGTGTAGAGTTTCTGTTAACTCTTCGTCATATTTAGCAAGTTCGATTAAGTTTGCTAAACGTTCACGTAAAATATGACGTTCGATAATTAATTTTTCATCCAGTACATTAACTAATAATTCAATAATTAAGTTGTTACGAATAGCCAATGCTTCACTTTCACGTGCTGGACTAATTTTTGCATTTGGTTTAATAACGGAGTTACCCATTGAATATTCCCCCTATTGTGTGTGGTTTCATTTATCGTAATGATTTTATCACATTTGAGTTCATTTATAAATGTTAGGAAATTTTTGTTTTTTGAATATAAAGATACCAGAAGGAAATTAAAGAAGTATTTAGAATAAATATTTAAGGGCGATTTTAAGGTCTTGTTATAAATAAGGGGGAGAAATGTAATGAGGGGAACAATCAATAATAAAAAACGAGAAGTGACAGAAGAAGAGGCATACGAATTTTTAAAGCATGCACAAGTTGCCCATGTGGCAAGTGTAGGTGAAGATGGTTATCCCTATGTAATTCCTTTTGTTTTTGTTTACGAAGGGGGAACAAAACTTTATTTACATATTGGGAATTTACGGGAGAGCCATTTTTGGGAAAATGTTAAAGTGAACAATAAGGTTAGTATTGAGGTCTGTGAAATGAGAGAAATTGTCCCTGGTAAAAAGTATGCATGCCAATCAGCTTTAGGTTATACAAGTGTAGTTGTGTTTGGGTCTATTAAACGTATTGAAGAGGATGACAAAAAAGCGTTGTTTTATGACCGTCTATGGAAAAAGTATGGAGACCCTAATTGGACTTTCGAAAAAGGAGGGTATCCAGCATTACCTAAAACGGAATTATTCGAAGTTGAAATAGAGAAGATTACAGGGAAATACAGTGAAGCTTTAAGTCATTAGATTTAATAGAATGTCTCTACGTGGTTTTTAATACATCTCTAAACTACACTACCTATCAGTCTTAAAAACGCTTGTCACTCCGCTTATAGATGCATCGGAAATCAGATGCACTAGAGGAGGCAAGCGTTTATACATAGTCTTTAGACATTCATTATATTATTCAGATGGATAAACTGAAGTTGTTTTAATTTCTTTATACCTTCTAGAACGATAAGGATTTTTTCGATCAGGATACATAATTTTATCAATAAAGTTTAAGCATTCATCCACATTTTCTATACTTTTCATTTGTTCATCACTATGAATGGCATTGATATGTAGCTTGAGAGATGCCTGTTTTTTCCCTGTTACGTTATTAATTTTTTTAGCAAAAACAATTGATTGTTCAAAGGGTACTACTCGATCGTTCGTGCCGTGAATCATGAATATGGGCGGGAAATCTTTATTGATATAGTAAATTGGACTGGCAAGCTTAGCTTTCTCTACTTCTTCTCGAACTTTAAAGCCCATTAGACTATCTGCCATGCCAATACTTGCATCGGGTAATTTGCCGATATCAGAGATACCATACCACGATACTACCCCTTGAATATCAGATGAAAATCTTGAATTTCCCATTGAAAGGTCCTCCATATCTTTAATTCCATTAGTTGCTGCGAGCATACTAGCTAAATGGCCTCCAGCAGAATTCCCCCACACTACAATGGTACGTGTATCCAAACGATATTCTCTTGCATTAGCACGTAAAAAACGAATGGCAGCTTTTACATCATAAAGTTGGGCTGGCCATTTTGCCTCATCTGTTAATCTATACCCAACATTAACAACTGCATATCCTTGTTGAGTAGCCATTTGAATGGCTTTTAAGGATGACGATTTGCGATCGCCAGTACTCCAACCCCCACCGTGAATTGATACAATCACTTTATAAGGAGCGTTTCCGACAGTCGGATAAATGATATCTAATTGTTGTGAATCATTCTGTGAGTCCGTATAAGTTAAATTAAGTTCTGTTTTGTTAAACTCACTCATATCAATATATTTACCTTTAGACTCAGACGTATTCTCATCTTCATTTTTATCGTTAGTAGTCTTTAAACTATAGGAAAGCTGATCTAAAAGTTGTCCATCGACCTCGCCTGTAATTTTTATATCTACTTTTGTGGAGTCACCTGGTACTGTACCACTTGGTAGTTCTTCTGCATAATAGGGACTAGTACATAAACTAAAGAAAAGCATGAAACAAATCCATACTTTTGAAAAACTTTGCATGAGTCTCACCCCGGTTAAGCGATATTTTTGTTATTTTTAACCGTGATGATAGTGGTTATACTATAGAAGATTAACTTTTTGTACTTCAAATCATTAAATCATGTTTGCTTCTTACTTCAATGATTAGAATGTAAAAAACCCGAGAGGCATATATCTCGGGCTGACTTTTTAAATCATCATCAGTAATGCATCCTCACCAATTGTCCCTTTTACTATACCCATTTTTTCAGCTTCATAAGTAACCGATTCTAAGGGTGCTTTTAATAATTCATCGATTGTTTTTACACCAACAGCACGACCAGCAATAATTTTACGATCAGCTAGCTTACTATTTAATAATCCAACATCTAAGGCCCCACACATAATGTACCCATTTTCGTTCGAAACAGTTAAAAGCGTAGTTTTTGGCAACCGTACAGTAACAGCAGTAAACATGTGTCCGTTCAATTCGATTGGTTCAATCGAAACCATATTTATCGCCCCTTTCCTTTATAAAATATGGAAGGGGAAAAAAAGTGTTCCCGGAATTAAACAATTTCTTCTCTTAGCGAAAAGAAAATGCATGATATTTTAGGATTGTTTCATACTAATTTTGATTTCACATAGAAATCCAATATATAACTATAGGGGTGTGACCGATGGGAAATAAGGGTATGCTTGGTCCTCATTCTTCAAGAAATCACCGCAACTGGGAAAAGCCAAAAATTCAAAAGTCTCAGATGAATGGTCAGACGGAGATTTCTCTCCATAACCAGATTTTGAGAACGGATGCGAAGGCGAGACAGTATTAAGTTATTCTATTGAGATTTCAGTGAAAGAAAACCCGGAAATATTCCGGGTTTTTTCAATTTAATGAAAAAATCTTTACGTGTCATTGCACAGGATTTTCTTCCTCTCAATTTTCCCGCTTCTATTGTCACTTTTTTTATAATGCTCTTTCAAAAAGGCGTATTAATAGTAGTATAATACTATAAATTAACTAAAGTTTTGAATAAGCTACAAAGATTTATAACTTCCTTGTTCTAGAACTCATTACTAGTTCATAAAAACCTATATGTAAAAGTGATTATTTTATTCAATATTCTTCAATTGAAAATGATTTATAAAAAAGAAATACATCTTAGGTCTGATATAAAATATTGCCTCAGTCGGTTAACAGGTTAAAGATGATTTATCTATTATTAGTAGTAAGAACTATACGAAGGGGTAAAGCAATGGAAGGGAATAAAGTTTATTTATTACTTACAGATACAGGTACAATTTTTACAAGGATGATCAAACTTTATACAAAAAAGCCATATAACCATGCATCGATTGTTTTTGATGAAAACTTTATCGAAGTCTATAGTTTTGGGCGTAAGAGACCTCGAAATCCTTTTATTGGTGGATTTGTCAATGAGGATGTAAGACAGGGATTGTTTAAAAACGCAAGATGTGCAATTTATAGTTTTAGTGCAACGGATCAGCAAGTTTCTAAAATGAAAACCTTTATTAAAGAGATTGAGATGGAAAAACATCTATATCGTTATAATCTTATAGGACTTATTACTTTTATTCTAAATAAACCATACGAAAGAGAACGTGCTTACTTTTGTTCAGAGTTTGTTGCACAAGTATTGAATGAAGGTGGCATTAGCCAATTCCAAAAGCCCATTTCTCTTGTCTCTCCGAACGATTTGCGAAATATGAAAAATTTTCAGTTGGAATTTGAAGGTGAATTAGCAGATTTACTTGCGAGTGAAACATCTACTCGGGTATATCCGGCTATTTAATAATACGGATGATTATACACCAAATGTTTTATGTAAACATTTTGGTGTTTTTTTGTTGGTGTCAGGGTAAGTATAAACTGAAAAGGTTTAGAAAGACTAACATTGCAAACGGAAAACGAGGTGACTAATTTGGAAAATCATCATATGCCAAAAGAAGATGGAATTGACCATAGTATTGGTTTTTTAAAAGAAGGCTATCACTTTATATTAAATAGAAGTGAAAAGCTTCATTCCAATGTTTTTGAGACGCGAATTTTAGGGAAAAAGGCGATTTGCATGATAGGGGAAGAAGCAGCACAACTCTTTTACGACCCTAAAAAGTTTCAAAGAAAAGATGCTGCCCCTAACAGAGTGGTGCAAACACTATTTGGGAAGAATAGTGTACAAACTTTAGATGATGAAGAACATCTTAATCGAAAAGAGATGCTCATGTCTGTTATGACAGAAGAAAAACTAAACGATTTACTTGAGATAACGAAAATGCAATGGGAACAATCCCTGGATAAATGGACTAAAGTGGACAACATTGTTTTTTACGAGGAAGTAAAAGAGTTACTTTGCCAAGTAGCTTTCAAGTGGATTGGTTACCCTTTGCACGAAAAAGACGTTCAGAAAATGACAAAAGAGCTTTCCTCTATGTTCGAAACACCAGCAGCAATCGGGCCAAATCATTGGATAGGTAGAACGTTTCGGAACATTGGTGAAAAAACGATTCAACAACTAATTCAAGATATAAGAGACGAAAAAATTAAATTTCCACAAGATACAGTCCTTCATCAATTTACTTATCATAAAGATACCCAAGGGAATTTGTTAGATATAGAAACAGTGGCAGTTGAAATAATCAACATGTTAAGACCGATTGTGGCTGTTTCAATTTATATTAATTTTTCCCTTCTGGCTCTCCATGAGCATCCTGAAGAGAAAGAAAAATTAAAAGCATTTAATGACTATTCTAAAATGTTTGTTCAAGAGGTGAGAAGATATTATCCATTTTTCCCATTCGTAGCAGCAAAAGTAAGGACAGATTTTACTTGGAATGGGTATGAGTTTAAAGAAGGAACGCTTACAATGTTAGATCTTTACGGAACTAACCATGATCCAACAAAGTGGGAAGATCCACAAACTTTTAACCCAGAACGATTTGCTCATTGGCAAGGAAGCCCATTTAGTTTTATTCCTCAAGGAGGAGGAGATTATTATTTAGGACATCGATGTGCTGGGGAACAGATTACGATTGACATCATGAAGGTAAGTCTTGATTATCTGGTAAATCGTATGGAATACATCGTTCCGCAACAAGATTTAAGCTTCGAAATCGACGATATCCCTAGTATCCCTAAAAGTAAAATAATCCTCAATCAAATTAAAAGAAGCCGAAGTCACTAGTTGACTTCAGCTTTTCATTGAGGAAATGACAAATTGTTGCAGGACTTTTTCAGTTCTTAACGAACCTATAAAAATATTATAGTAAAGAATTGTACATAAATAAGGGAATGTTCCTTATGATAATAATCATATTAATATATTGTGGAAACTTTTATGACCAATTAAGATTGCTTATTTTAGGTGCGAAAGATTTGCAAGAGTCATTACAACAAGTAAGTATGAATTTTCCATAGTGCTATCTTATGGTATAATCTATGTCAAATGATAAGAAGGGAAGATGGGTGGCCGATGATTAATTAATCTTATTTTTATTTTTGAAAGTAAAAATTCAAGAATTTTAAAATAGGATTAGTTTGCCCATTTTTCCATAAGCATTCAACTGCTATTACGATTAATAGCTTGGTATTGTTATGCAGGATGTATTTACCACCCTTTTTAACAATATCTATTGAGTTGTTCTTATGTAGTATAGAGAAGTTCTAACTTTTCTGTGCCTAAAATTCAGACTAATCCTTCCAAAAGTAACTTGGGAGGATTTTTTATTTGAAAAAATACGTATCAATCCTCCCTAACGAAGGGATGCGAAAGTTTATGAAAGAGCTATTAAAATTACAAAACATTAAATTCGAATTAATCGATAACACATTATTTGAAGATGTAAATGGGACGGTACATGGTGGAGATGTTATCGGAATTATTGGCAAGAATGGGGTAGGTAAGTCCACCTTACTAAAAATAATTTCGGGAGATTTGCCACTTACTTATGGAAAGTTAAACTGGCTACAATCCCAGGTTACAGTGGAAATGGTCGAGCAGGAAACTGAAGAGTTTTCGACTGATGAAATTGAGACTGAAGAAAGAAATATATTAGCAAAGTGGAAAGTGCCTTCTAATGACTTTCGCTTATTAAGCGGGGGAGAAAAGTTAAAAGTAAGACTGGCTAAAGGTTTCTCTAAAAATGCACAACTGTTACTCTTGGATGAACCGACTAATCATCTTGATGAACACTCTACACAATTGCTGATTGATTATATAAAGCAATACAAAGGAACCGTTATTCTTGTGTCACATGATCGTTATTTTCTGGATAAGGTAGTTACAAAGATTTGGTCAATTGAAGAGAGACGGTTAATAGAACATAAAGGGAATTACACGAATTATATAAAGGCTCGAGAACAAAAAAGACTTGAGCAGAAAAGAGCGTATGAAAAACAACAGCAATTGGTTCAAAAAATTGAATCACAAATTAAAGAGCTGTCTTCCTGGTCACAAAAAGCACATAGAACATCAACAAAACAAGAAGGTTTTAAAGAATATCATCGTGTAAAAGCAAAGCGTACAGACGCTCAAATCAAATCAAAAAGAAAACGTTTAGAAAAAGAATTAGAGCACTCAAAAGTTGAACAATTAAAATCAGAATATGAGGTGCAATTCACTTTAAAAGCCACTGATAAGTATGGAAAACGTTTTTTAGAAGTGAAAAATCTACAAAAAGATTTAAACTCGCGAACTCTATTTAAAGAGGCTAGCTTTACAATTCAGCATGGTGAAAAAGTAGCGATAGTTGGACCTAATGGAAGTGGCAAAACGACGCTTATAAAAATTTTAATGGGTGAAGTAAAGGCAGACAGTGGAGAGGTGTGGATCTCCCCATCTGCCAATATTGGATACTTAACACAAGAGGTATTTGACTTGCCACTAACTAAAACCCCTGAAGAGTTATTTTATCGAGAATCCTATAAAGAGCGAGGGAAAGTACAAAATTTAATGAAACACTTAGGTTTCGAGGCAACTGCCTGGAAAGAGCCGATACAGAATATGAGCATGGGAGAACGAGTAAAGTGTAAGCTGATGTTTTATATATTAGAGGAAAAGAATGTTCTGATTTTAGACGAACCAACGAATCATTTAGATCTTCCTTCTCGTGAACAGTTAGAGGCCACACTCTCAAAATACAATGGGACTTTACTGATTGTTTCTCATGATCGTTACTTCCTTGAAAAGACAACAGACTGTAATTTAGAGATAAAAGAAGATAGCATTGTCAAACAGCTAACTGAAAGCCATTCGAAAATAGATACACAAAAAGAATTATTACTAAAATTAGAAACCGAAAGACAGGAGGTACTGGGGAAACTTAGCTTTATGACTAATGGGGATCCAAATTATCCTGAACTCGATACGAAGTTTAATGAACTAACCAAACAAATCAATCAATTAAAGAAAAATCAAGAGCAATGAGTCTTAAAAGGTCTATATATTTCTATAGGATTTCTTTATGACATCATTACTTAAGATTAGTTTAGGATTATACCGTTTGGTAAATCTTAAGTATTCTACTCTCTAAACATTAAAAGTAGATATCTTTATCGGCCGTTTTTTATTTCCTTGTGTATAATATAACTAATCAAACTCATTAAAGGATGTGATCAAATGGCTCAATATCACGTGCCACTTAATGAAACTACTCATGCAAAGCCTATGAATAATATGGCGATACTTTGCGTGAGGTAATCAGTTTATCATCGCCTTAAGTGTTTAGTCACTTTATTCATGTGCGCTTTGCCCTTCACTTTGAAAGTTAAAAAAGTAAAGGAGCGGTTATTCATGCGTTACGTGAATGCACAGAAAATTTTCCCAGAGGAACTACTATTGGAAATCCAAAAGTATGTTCAAGGTGATTTAGTTTATATTCCAAAACCTGAAAACGAACGGATTCAGTGGGGTGTCTTATCTGGGGAAAAACAACGTTTACTAAACAGAAATGAACGAATAAAAACGCACTATCAAAATGGAATATCCCTACAAAAGTTAGCGGAGGAAAACCATTTATGTATAGAAACAATTAAAAAAATTGTATATAGAAAAAAGTAGCTGGTAAACACTTACCGGCTCTTTTTTACGTTATCAGCCTGTTTCGTGAAAATAAATAGGCTTATTGTTAAAGTTTTTAGGTAATAACTCTTTAGGTAATAACTCTTTAGGTATAGAATAATTTTAAAAAATATTGGCAATTGCTGTTTCTTATTGTTTTTTGTACCCTTAAAACGAAGGAGTGGGGAATATGTATTTTATGACGCCAGAACAATTTCAATTTGTTAAAAAACAAGCTAAGAAAATTTTGAACACATATACAACATCTAATGATCAAAAGGTTATTGAAGCGATTCAAGCGCTTGTTCAAGAAGAAATCAATGACAAGGTAATTTTTCAAGAAATTGAACAACAGTTAGTACTTCAGCCTATTTTTGATATCCGATCTAAGGAACAGCTAGAACAATTTCTAAGCAACATAAAACAATATGTTGAACCATTTAAACAACCTACAGAAGCAGAGATTAAAAAGCTGTTTCCTAAGGATAAGAAATTAAAGTTACCAAAACTTGATACGTTCGATTGGCAAGAAACTTCCTATTTAAGTTGGTTTGATTCGGGAACGAATCGAAAATATATTGTGTATAGAGAGGAAGGTATCTTAAAGGGTGTGCGCGGTACCTTCAACGATTTAGCAAAGGTAGGAATCTGTACTGTATGTAATCAGCATGCAAAAGTAGGTATGTTGTTAGTATCGAAAAAAGGCTCGGATATGGGAACGTATACTAAAAGGGGTAATTATATTTGTGCAGATAGTGAAGCGTGTAATGAGGCTTTATCGGACTTAAACAAATTTACTGATTTTATGAACAACTTAAAGTAAACAAAAAAAATCGAGGTGCGCATTAAATGGAACGCAGTCTCGATTTTTTGATTAGTTGTTAAAGTAATCATATGCGTTCTTGCCAAGTAAAAGAACAGTCATGACAATAAATAAAATACGAACATAGCCACTACCACGTTTAATAGCAAATTTAGATCCGCATATTGCCCCGATAATTTGAGCAATTCCCATGATAAGCCCATAGGCGAAATTAACCTGATCTAAAAATAGGAACATAACTAATGCCCCTATATTACTGGCGAAATTTAAAAACTTTGCATTTCCTGCTGCTTTTAAAAAATCAAAACCGATCATTAAAAAGGCGAAGATAAGGAAAGATCCTGTACCAGGTCCTAAAAATCCATCGTAAAATCCAATGGCCGAAACTAAAAAGATAAAACCAATATATTTTTTTCTAGTCAGCTTCTTAAAGGTAGAAATGCTTCCCCAATCTTTTTTGAAAATCGTATAAATCGCTACAACTGCTAACATAAAAAGCATTAGTGGTTTTAAAACATTAGGGTTCATTAAATGAACGACCCATGCTCCAACCATAGAAGCTATAAAGACAAAGGGGAAAATTTTAGCGATTGACTTAAAATTAATTTTCCCTGAACGATAGAACGTAATAGTACTTGTTAATGAACCCATTGTTCCTGCGAATTTATTTGTTGCGACAGCAGCTGAAGGACTTAATCCTGTGAAAAGTAGTGCTGGCAAAGAAATTAAACCCCCACCACCAACAACGGAATCTATAAAAGCCGCTAAAAATCCAAAAAGAAATAAAAGAATAATAATGGAAGGATCTAAATCAAAAAACATATGTTAGTAACTACCTTTCAGTAAACTTCGGACAATTAAGAATCTATTCAAATTTATATGGAATAGCTTCTCCTATATTCTAAGACTATTTCTAAAGTATAAGTGTAATCTTTTAATATATTGTCATTCACATATTAGCCTTAAAATAAAAGGTTTTCAAGATTTATAGGGATAACTCATATTAATGCATATATCAAGATTTGGTAGACAAATGTTTGGAAAGTGCTAATATTTTTGAACTAATTTGCCATATTTCACAATTGAAATAGGAACCTAATCTAGTGAAATATGTAAATTACCAACTATCTTTCTACCTAGTACTATCATGAATTTTGATAAATATAAATATAAATTTACAAATTCTAATTATTCTTACGAAAGTATTTCTAAAGTGAAAAATAATATGACAGCTGATGGATAAAAAGAAATAGGTGAAAAATGTAAATTTTAAAGAAGCATAGTAAATATCTATTCAATACAATAAAAATCGCTAATTATAAGCGTTTGTAGTTGAATTTACTTTATATAAAATAGTAATTCCCCTTCCATATTTTAGTGATTTAAAGTTTTAATGCAACAAAGTGTTGATTATATCGACGATTATATCGATATAACAAATTATTTAAATTTTCCTAGAAAAATGAATTTTTTGTTTATTTAGTAAATTATTTTTGATATTATGGGAATTGTTAATCCTATTATCAGAAAATAGGGAAAAAAGAGAAAGAGGGGGATTCGCATTGAAAAAGCGTAATCTATTTTTCATGCTAATGTTACTAGCTTTAACTCTAGTACTTGCAGCATGTAACTTCGGTGCTGAGAAAGAAGATAAAGCATCAGAAGACGAAAAAGCAACAGAAGGTTCTGAAACATCAGGTGGAGCAAAAGAACTTAATGTAGTTATTACATCTGAACCACCATCATTACATCCACAACTAGCAACAGATAGTACTTCTAACGCGATTCTTCAAAACGTTTTTGAAGGGTTAACAACTGTTAAAGACGGAGAAGTAATTAATGCTGCGGCTGAAGATGTTAAAGTTAGCGATGATTTATTAACTTATACATTTACTTTACGTGATGCAAAATGGTCAAATGGTGACACTGTGAAAGCAGAAGAGTTTGCTTATGCATGGAAATTTGCTTTAAATCCAGAAAATGCATCTGAATACGCATCAATCCTTTACCCAATTAAAGGTGCAGAAGCTTATAACTTAGGTGAAGGTTCTGAAGAAGAATTAGGAATTAAAGTAATTGACGACAAAACTTTAGAAGTTACTTTAGAAAACCCAACTCCTTACTTCTTAGAATTAACTGCATTTAAAACATACTACCCAATTCATAAAGCAACAGCGGAAGCAAATGAAACTTGGTATGCTGAAGCTGGTGATAACTACATTTCAAATGGACCATTCACTTTAGCTGATTGGCAACATAGTGGTTCAATTACTTTAGAGAAAAACGCAAATTATTGGGATGCTGAAAATGTAGCTTTAGACAAAGTAAACGTAGCAATGGTTGAGTCTGAAACAACTGCTTCAACAATGTTTGATGCTGGAGAAATTGATTTCTTAGGTTCTCCGTTCCAAACTGTAGGTTTAGACGTAATTGATCGTTATAAAAAAGATGGTATTTTAAATATCGCTGATTATGCAGCTATTTATATGTACAAATTCAACACAACTGATAAAGTGATGTCAAACGCTAACATCCGTAAGGCGTTAACACTTGCTATTGACCGTCAAGGTTTAATTGACAACGTAGTTAAAGGTGAACAAGAACCTGCTCTAGGTATGGTACCTTCAGCTGTTAAAGGTTTTGAAGAAGACCGCGGTTACTTCAAAGATAATGATGTTGAAGAAGCGAAAAAAGCACTTGAACAAGGTTTAAAAGAACTTGGTCTAAGCGATCCAAGTGAATTAGAAATCAAATTATCATTCAATACAAGTGAAGCACATGCTGCTATCGCTCAATTCATCCAAGAAGGCTGGCGTACAAATCTAGGAATCGAAGTTACTCTTGATAATTCTGAGTGGCAAGTATTCTTAGATAAACTTTCAAACTTAGACTACCAAATTGGACGTTTAGGTTGGATTGCTGACTACAACGATGCTTATACATTCTTAGAAATGTACAACTCAGCTTCTAACGGTAACAACGATACTGGTTGGGAAAATGCTGAATATACTGCATTGTTAAATCAATCAAATGCTGAGAAAGATGAAGCAAAACGTTTTGATCTTTTAAAACAAGCAGAATCAATTTTAATGACAGAATACCCTGTTGCACCAATTTACTACTACACAAACCTTTCTGTTAAGAAAGACTATGTAGAAAATATGCAACTAGATTCTCTTGGTAACATGTACCTTAAATATGTAGACATCAAGAAATAATTCATCATGAATATAGGAAAAGGTTACTAATTAACTTAGGCTGCTTACAATCGAGTAATCGATTCAAGCAGCCTTTTTTAGTGGTAAGAGAGGGAAAATTATAAAAGGGGAGGGACTTATTTTGCTTAGGTACATTTTTAAACGGTTAATTTATATTCTAATTGCATTGTTTCTCATTATTACAGCAACATTCTTTTTAATGAAATTAGCACCGGGAAGTCCATTTGCAAGTGAGCGTTCTTTTCCACCGCAAATAGAAAAACAATTGAATGCAAAGTATGGTTTAGATAATCCTTGGTATATTCAATATAAAGATTACTTAGTAGATACAGTTACTTTTGATTTTGGCCAATCTATGAAATATAAAGGACGCTCTACAAATGATATTATTTCCGAAAGTTTTCCGATTTCTTTAACTTTAGGTATTGAAGCGATGATTATCGCAATTGGTTTGGGAATTTTCCTGGGAGTAATAGCAGCACTATACCATAATAAATTTCCGGATTATCTGGCTTCCACAATAGCAGTACTTGGAATCTCGGTTCCTTCCTTTATACTGGCAGGTCTTATGCAGTATTTCCTAGCATTTAAACTAAGCCTTTTCCCTGTAAGTGGTTGGAAGGGATTTAATTATAGTATATTACCTGCTCTTGCTATAGCTATTACTCATGCAGGTTTTATTGCAAAGTTGACACGGTCAAGTATGTTGGAGCAATCCAATAGCGATTATATTAAAATGGCACGTTCGAAAGGGCTTGGTAAGTGGACAATCGTCGTTCGCCATACATTAAGAAATGCACTTATGCCTGTTATTACATATCTGGGCCCGCTTACTGCTGGTGTAGTTACAGGAAGCTTTATCGTTGAACAAATATTTGCGATACCAGGATTAGGAAGACACTTTGTGACGAGTATAACGAACCGTGACTATACGGTGATAATGGGGACTACTGTTTTCTATTCAATTATTCTTTTATTTGCAGTACTCATTGTTGATATTTTATATAGTGTCATTGATCCACGAATAAAACTGAAAGGAGCGAAAAAGTAATGGCGAAAAGCAAATTGCAAATTGAAAAAATTGAACCAGAGAAGTTTAAAATTGTTGGCATCAAACAGGAAGAAGCTGAAAGACTAGCAGAGAAATCTGTATCCTTTTGGAAAGAAGTATTTTTACGTTTCTCACAAAACAAGCTTGCACTCTTTGGTGTCGTTGCATTAATCATTATTGCCTTACTAGCAATTTTCGTTCCTTTTTTATCTCCTTATAGTTATCGAGAACAATTAGGTATTTATAATTCACCACCATCAGCTAGTAATTGGTTCGGTACAGATGATTTAGGGCGTGATGTATTCGTTCGTGTTTGGCAAGGGGCTAGAATCTCTTTATTCATCGGGATCACTGCTGCAATTATTGATTTAATCATTGGTGTCTTGTGGGGAAGTATATCAGGTTTGGCTGGAGGTAGGTTAGACAATATTATGATGCGTATTGCGGATGTATTATCTGCAGTTCCTTATTTACTGGTTGTCATAATATTATTAGTCGTGTTAGAACCAGGATTATTACCTATGATCATTGCGTTATCCATAACGGGGTGGATTAATATGGCCCGAATTGTACGTGGTGAAGTTTTATCAATAAAAAATCAAGAGTATGTGTTAGCTGCTCGTACACTTGGTGCCAATACATGGCATTTAATTAAAAAGCATTTAGTTCCCAATGCATTAGGAGCTATTTTAGTTACGATGACTTTAACGATTCCAACAGCCATTTTCACAGAATCCTTTTTAAGTTATTTAGGATTAGGTGTTCCTGCTCCATCAGCTAGCTGGGGAACAATGGCTTCGGAGGGAAATAAGGCTTTAACTTCTGCCCCGTGGCGACTGTTCTTCCCAGCGTTTTTTATTTCATTAACAATATTTGCATTTAATGCGGTCGGAGATGGACTAAGAGATGCCTTGGATCCTAAATTACGTAAATAGAGGAAGGTGAGAAAATGAAAAAGAAACTGTTGGAAGTGAACGATTTAAAAATCAATTTTAAAACCTATGCCGGAATCGTACAAGCAGTTAGAAGTGTTAGCTTTGACTTGTTTGAAGGGGAAACATTAGCAATCGTAGGAGAGTCAGGCTCGGGGAAAAGTGTGACGAGTAATGCAATTATGAAACTTATACCACAACCTCCTGGTATCTATGCAGGTGGGGAGATTAAATTGGAAGGCCGTAATCTGATTCCTCTCACTGAGAAGCAAATGTCAAAAGTTCGAGGAAATGATATTGCGATGATATTCCAAGATCCGATGACTGCCTTAAACCCAACCATGCGTGTTGGTCGTCAAATAACTGAGGTGATTTTAAAACATCAAAAAATCACAGCAGGCGAAGCAAAAGAAAGAGCAATCAAATTATTAAATCTCGTTGGGATTCCAATGCCTGAAAAACGTTTCCGCCAATATCCACATGAATTTAGTGGAGGGATGCGTCAGCGTGTTGTAATCGCCATTGCATTAGCTGCGGATCCTAAACTATTAATAGCCGATGAGCCGACTACTGCATTAGACGTGACCATCCAAGCACAAATTTTAGAGTTAATGAAAGATATTCAAAAGAAACGAGATACTTCTATTATATTTATCACACATGATTTAGGTGTAGTAGCAAATGTTGCTGATCGTGTTGCGGTTATGTATGCGGGACAAATTGTAGAATATGGCACAGTAAATGATATCTTCTATAATCCCAAGCATCCGTATACGTGGGGATTGTTAGGATCGATGCCTGATTTGAAGAATAATGTCAAAGAAGAATTACGGACAATACCAGGATCTCCCCCTGATTTAATCCACCCACCAAAAGGGGACGCGTTTGCACCAAGAAATGAATATGCGATGGCCATTGATTATGAAGAAGAACCACCGATGTTTCAAGTATCGGATACACATTTTGCAAAAACTTGGTTATTACACCCGTCAGCACCTAAAATTGAAATTCCGGAAGCTATCTCTCGTAAAATTGAGGGATATTTAAAGGAGGCGCAAGGAAATGGCAAATAAATTACTTGAAGTAAAAAATTTGAAGCAACATTTTGGTGCACCTAATAACCCTATAAAAGCAGTAGATGGAATTAGTTTTGATATATATGAAGGAGAAACGTTAGGATTAGTTGGAGAGTCAGGATGTGGAAAGTCAACCACAGGGCGTTCCATTATTCGTCTATATGACATTACTGATGGAGAAGTCCTTTTTAAAGGGAAAAATATTCACGCTAGTAAATCACGTAAAGAGTTAAAGGAATTTAATCGAGAAATGCAAATGATCTTCCAGGATCCATATGCCTCATTAAATCCTCGTATGACGGCTGGTGAAATTATTAGTGAAGCTTTTGATATCCACGGGTTATACAAAAATAAAAAAGAGCGCCAAGAGCACATTGGAAATTTATTAGAGGCAGTAGGTTTAAATCGCGAACATGCGAACCGTTATGCCCATGAATTCTCA
>DATMGC010000061.1:0-44828 GCA_035555915.1 Ureibacillus sp.
TAAATATGCAAAATGAAAAATTTAAACCCTTATATTTATTTTTTATTACCTATATGACTCAAACGGGTATAGTGCTCTTTAGCTTACCAAATATTATAGCCAATCATTTTGGATATAACGGTTGGATTATGATTATAGCTATTTCAGTTGTTGTTTTGATTCATATTGGATTGATTGCTATAATTTATAGTTTTAATAAAGGTGAGTCTATTTTTCAAGCAATTGAGAGTTTCAATTCAAAGGCAAAGATGATACTAATGCCTTTATATATTTCCTTAAGCATATTCTGGTCAATTCTTTCGGTTACAATCGCAAAACACTATGTACATGTTATGAAGTTTTTATATTTTCCTCAAACTGATATACAGTGGTTTGTACTATTAACATTAATTGTTACTTTTTACCTTGTTACAAGAGGAATTGTAACAATAGCCCATATCTGTACTATATTTTTCTTTTTATCTGCACCAATAATATTTCTTTTATTTTATTTTGTTCCTGACTTCTCTTTTTTGCAATTTTCTACATTTTTGTTTAATGAAAATAAGGACTTTTATGGAGGAATTATCGAATTATATACTGCATTTCTAGGGTTTGAAGTAATACTATTTATGTTCCCGTACATAAGTAAAGAGAAAAGCGGTTTTAAATATGTTTTTTGGGGTCACTTATACACTTCCTTTGTATATTTTATTGTTACTATAATTTGTTATGGATTTAACAGTATACAACAATTAACTCGTGTAGTTTACCCAGTAGTAAATTTAGTGAAATATATAGAATTCGACTTTATTGAACGATTGGACTCTATAATTTTTATATTATTTTATTTAAAGGTGTTAATTACTATTACGATGTATGTCTGGATTAGTTTAATTACTTTAAAAAGGGTGGTTAAATGGAGTGATAATCTTATTGTTTTTGTATTATTGGCAGTTGGATATTTATCAACACTCGCTTTTGTAACAAAAAAAGAATTAATATTTTTGTTATCTGCCTTAACAAAAGTTCAATTGTTAATATCAGTCTTCTTACCACTATTATTATTGATTATTACTTTTAAAAAAAGGAGAAGTAATGGCTAGAATTTTAATGATTATTCTAATCTTGTTGATGCAATCGGGATGTAAGGACCAAAAAATTGTAGAGGAGTTAGGATTTATTCATACAATAGGTTATGAGTCAATTGAGGAAGGAGAGGATATAGGAAAACTTAAAGTAACCGTCTCATTTCCAGTAGCAGAAACCTTAAAACAGCAAACAAACACTACTGTAGTTGATACTCCAAGGGAATCAATGTTATTTTTGAATCAAAAGACAGATAAAAATCTAGTTTTGGGTCAAGTAAGGAGTATTCTAATTGGAGAGAACCTTGCAGAAAAAGGAGTATGGGATTTAATCGATACATTCTATCGTGATCCAGTTTTAAGACCAACTGTAAAACTCTCTATTGTAAAAAGCAGCCCACAACAAATGCTATCTAAAGAATATCCAAATTATCAAATGGTTGATACTGTTATCGAAGAGCTTTTGACAAAAGAAGCGAGGTTAAATACCATTCCTGAAATGGATATACATAAGTTTGCGAGAGATTACCTAGATGACGATATTGATCCTATTGCTCCAATTATTTTACAGTCTGAAGATGGAATTATGTCGGAAGGTATTGGATTATTTAGTAATGATCAGTTAAAAACATCCTTACCAGGAATAAAAGCAAGAGTTTTCTTTCTTTTAACTGGTGAGTTTAAAGAGGGAAATTTGTTAATTAAAATTAATAAAGAAGAGAAAGTATTATTTAGTTTTTTAAAAAATAAAAGTAGTATAAAGGTTGGATTAAATAATAGTGAAGATATAGATGTGAATTTGTCAATTGATCTCAAAGGGTTTTTACTAGAATACCAAGGGGAAAAGGATATTAATAATGAGAAACAAATAGCAGAGGTGGAGGGAGATATTCAAGAATATTTAGAAAACGAAATAAACGAAATATTAGAAATTATGAAGGAACACCAAATTGATAATCTTGGTTTAGGTAAGTATATAAAAAGAAAAATGGATTATCAGACATGGAGAAACCTAGACTGGCCCAAGTCAATTGATCGAATAAACATTAACCCTACTGTAACCGTGACCATAATAGATACAGGATTGATTAAATAAAGGGGAGCATCTACCTTAGTTAGTGATCCATTAAATTAGAGTTTTTATTATGAAGCTAATTAGCTGGCATATTTTCGGTAATTTTCCGGACTCATGCTGTCCAGTTTATGTTTAAAACATTATTATAAAATTAATATATTCTTTTATTTCCATTTGTAATGCAAGAGATTTCTTGTTCTCCACAATACATTTCCTGTTTTAGTAAGCTAAAGAAGTTCTCCATTGCCGCATTGTCTGAGTAGGTTGCATTACAAGTCATGCTTTGAAAAATCCTGTTCTGCCTTAATGTTTTAACCCACGTATTGTGTTGATAATGCCATCCTTGTTCGGAATGAATTGTTGTCCGATATTCAACACGTTTCTGAATGATTGAAAGTACTTGTTTAAGTGAATTTAATACAAAATCTAGGCTTGATCGTTTTGTCATACTAAACCCAATAATTTCACCATTATATAAGTCCATAATTGGACTTATATATAGTTTTTCATCATTTGGACATTTAAATCAGTTACATCAGTACCAATTTTTGGAGCGCATCTGAGGTTCTGAATCTACGATTCAAAAGGTTTTTAGCGACTTTCCCAACCGTTCCTTAGTGATTTATGTACAAATTTTACATATTTCAATCCTAACAATCTCATAATTTGGTGAACTTTTTTATGATTAATTGTATATGGAACTAGATACAGGGGGACCGAATTTTTCTGAATCTATTAAAAGGGGAGCAAAATTAGTTGTTGTTGATTTAGCACAAATATAATAAGGAGAATATATACCTTTACAAAAGATGGTGTCTTGCCAACAACTTACGTCCGTTTGGATTTTCGGGTTGGAGGAGCAGGGGATCATATATAACGGATTCTTCTTCTAGGGTCCAGGGGCTATTATCGTCATACATCTAGATAATGGGAACGCGTTTAGACGGTTAAATAGTGCACTATCAACTTCATGAAAAGTAAAGCTTCGGCTAAAGGTAGAAAGTCTACACCTGTATGGGATCGAGAATAGTTTTTCCTAATGATGGATAAAATGGGGGAGATAGAACTAAACTTGAGGGTGAATAAAGTGGAAATGAGAAAAAGTAAACACGATGAGCAATTTAACTTTTGGTCAGGCGTTTTATTTGGTTTAGGTTTAGTTGCTTTTATAGACGAAGCAGTATTCCACCAATTACTACATTGGCATCACTTTTATGATAAATCGACAACAAGTATGGGGCTTATCACTGACGGAATTTTCCATGCCTTTAGTTGGTTTGCCACAGTTGTTTCGCTTTTTATGTTAGCAGATCTTCGAAAGAGGAAAATATGGGATGGAAAACAATGGGCTGGAGCTACAATTCTAGGCGCTGGGGTATTTCAACTTTATGATGGCATTATTCAACATAAAGTGATGGGTTTACATCAGATTCGTTACAATGTAGAGGTTATTTACTATGACGTTGTATGGAATATTATCGCTGGATTTATGATTATTATTGGTTTGATACTTTTAATACAAAGGAAAGCATCCAAAACAAAGGGAAAAGTGAGTGAAACATGATGCACGGTCATGTTGTTGAAATAAGTGGTTTTCTGGAACTATTCATTCTCGTCTTTACCTTCATAGTTATAATCAGTTACATTGTTGCAGTGTATATGACAAATCGAAAATATAAAAAATGGCCTCTTATCCGAGTTGCTTTTTGGATGATGGGTGTTCTTTCTATCACTATAGGAGTTATAGGACCCATTGCTGAAAAGACGCATGCTAGTTTCCAAGCGCATATGGTCAACCATTTATTATTAGGTATGTTAGGGCCTCTTTTAATCGTTCTCTCTGCACCAATGACACTGCTATTAAGAAGTGTTCCTATTGGATGGGGGCGTTTTATTAGCAAACTATTAAAAAGTTCTTATGTTCGATGGATTACTCATCCGATAGCTGCAACACTTTTAAATACAGGGGGCTTGTGGATTCTATATACCACGGATTTATATCGCGCAATGCATGTATCCGTGTTACTTTATGTTTTAGTTCATGTACATGTTTTATTGGCAGGGTATATTTTTACGCTTTCCATTATTTATATAGATGTGACACCCCATCGTACAAGCTTTCTGTTACGAGCAATAGTTTTAGTCCTTTCTATGGCGGCTCATAGTATCTTGTCAAAATGGATCTATGCCAATCCACCTACCGGAACTACCATTACAGATGCACAATTAGGTGGAATGCTTATGTATTATGGGGGAGATGGTATTGAGCTAATACTTGTTATCCTATTATGTTATCAGTATTTTAGAGGAAAATCTAAACGTAGAGAAAAAGCGTTAGTTTATTAAATATGTAAGTCATTTAAATATCTAGTGCATAGATGATAGGAAAAGGAAATAGAGGGAAAGGGTCCTCTATTTCCTTTTTGTTAATTGTTTTAAAGTTGTCAATACGGGTTCGAAAGGTTGTTGTTCACCAATTTTATAGAAATTTTGAAATAAATCGCCCTTATTTTTAAGACGTTCTATGACTGCAGGTATTGTAAATGATTTGGGAGTTAATTGACTATTTACTTCCTCCCATTCAAGTGGTGTTGCAATCAGTCCATGCTCATTTCCTCTTGGAGAATATGGGCTTACAATCGTTTTTCCTTCAGCATGCTGGACATAATCTAAATATAATCGGTTTTCCCGATTTTTTTTCATCCGCTCAATGGTAAACCATTTTGGATGTTGTTCCACTAAAAAGCGACAAACAAACTCTGTGAAAATTCTTGTTTCATCAAAGGTAAACATATTCTTAGGCAGTGGAATATATATTTGTAGCCCCTTGCCACCAGATGTTTTGATAAAGGATGTTAGATGGAATTTATCGAAAATCGCCTTCATAATAAGTGCTGCTTCGATGGCTAATGGGAAATCATCAACAGATGATGGATCTAGGTCGAATACAATTTCTGTTGGACAATGTGTATCAATTGTTTTAAAAGGTATATGAAATTCAATTGCAAGTTGATTTCCCAGCCATAGTAGTGTCTTTATATCATTGCAAACGATATATTCTATCTCTTCTTCTATACTTGTTTTGATAAAGTTTGGCATGTATTCTGGAGCGTTTTTTTGATAAAAGCTTTCTCCTGGAACACCATGGGGATAGCGAATGGATGTAAGTAAACGATTTTTTAAAAAAGGCAAAAAGAAAGGTGCAACCTCCTGAAGATAATAAAGATAATCATCCTTTTCTAAATTTTCTGCTGGCCAAACTGGTTTTTCTGGATGAGTGATTGACACTTTTTCGGGTATTGGATTTAGGCCACGTAGCATTCTTCTCCAGGTAACTTCAGAAGGTGTAACGTCAAAACGAAACTTTTCAAATTGTGGCTCTCTAAGTTTTTTTCCATCAAAGTCAATGCATGCAACATCTACACAAATAGAGGGTGGTAGTGTCCAAGTAGTTGAGGAGATTTTCGTTCCGTTCGTTTGAAAAAAGGTTGAAAGTGTGTGCAATTCTTCCTCTGTAAGACCGTGACGGAATGTTGTAATTTCTACTAATTCATCATCTTTATAAACAGCGCCATTAAAATAGCCGTTCAATTGATCGAAAACAGTGAGAATGACGGTAACAATACGCCAATTTTTAACCTTTAACCATAAACTAGATCTTTTTCCTGTCTCCCAATGGCTACTTTTTTTCTTAGCGATAATTCCTTCACCATTCCATTCTTTAATGTTCGCCCATAATGTTTCGTAATCATTAAAAACTTCAATTAATTGTAAGCTTCCTTTATCACGGTATGTAGGGGAAGATGGAAACTGAGCGCTTTGAAACAATGCATGTAATTCTTTCTTGCGTATCTCTAGTTTTGTATTCGCTATTTCTTTTCCTTTTATTTGAAGTATGTCGAAAGCGATAAAATTACAAGGGTATTTTACGCTTGATTCACTTATTGTCTTTTTTGTTCGCATTCTCCCACGTGATTGGACAGTTGAAAATTCACTTTTCAAGTCATTGACTAAATAGACAATCTCACCGTCTAGGACAAGTGGTAAATAGGGAGAGATAGTATCTGTATGTCGTTGGCAATATTGAATAATTTCAGGAAAATAGGTCGTTATTTCTTTTCCGTTTCTGCTTAGTAAAGTAACACCTTTATTATCCCAATTTAAGATACAGCGAAAGCCATCATACTTCACTTCATATAGCCAATCGCTATTTATTGGAACAGTTTCAGCAGGAGTTAGGAGCATGGGTTTCATTCGTTAGAACCTCTTTTTCACATTAGTTTTTAACTTATTTTGATTGTTATACATAGTTAGTAACAGGAAACATCATAATAAGGAAAAAGTAGGTGACGAAATTTGCATACCGTTTGGAAAGGTAGTATTAGTTTTGGTCTTGTAAATATACCAGTGAAGCTTCATGCAGCAACTGAAAATAAAGATATAAAGTTACGTCAGCTTCATAAAGAATGTAATAGTCCAATTAATTATGAAAAAGTTTGCCCTGTATGTGAGAAGGAACTGAAAAGTGAGGATATCGTAAAAGCATATGAATACTCAAAAAATAAATTTGTTGTATTAGATGATGAAGAACTTGAGAACTTACGAAAAGAAAATGAAGACAAGTCTGTAGAAATTATTGAGTTTGTAAAGCTAGAGGAAATAGATCCTATCTTTTTTGAACGAAGTTATTTTATGGCTCCAGACACTGGTGGGGGAAAAGCATATGCCCTTTTGCGAAAGGCATTAAGCGATTCAGGCAAAATCGGAGTTGCGAAAATTACAATCCGTTCAAAGGAACAGCTAGCCATTGTCCGCGTGTATGGAGAAACTTTAATAATGGAAACAATTCACTTTCCTGATGAAGTTCGAAGTACAGAAGAAGTCCCAAACATTCCAGGAGAAGATAAGGTAACGGAGAAAGAACTGGATACAGCCTTAATGTTAATCGAACAGTTAACAGCTAAGTTTGAACCTGACAAATATCAAGATGATTATCGAACAGCTTTACTGGAACTGATTGAGCAGAAGAAGAATGGTGAGCTAACGGTTACTGTAAACGAGAAAGAGTCTACTTTACCATCGGATATGACGGATTTGATGTCAGCCTTACAAGCGTCCCTTGATAAAACATCCACGACGACGAAAAAGAAGACAACAAGAAAACGGAAAACAGTAGAGAAAAAAGAAGCTTAATCCTTAATAAAAATATTATTTTTCGACTGAAATCAAAAAACCCAACTCAATCTAGTCAGATTAAGTTGGGCTATATTATTATCAATCGAAATCTAACTTATAATCTTCGTCTTTTACAAGTTTAAGTTTCTTTTTAAATAGATAGATAAAAATTAAGTTCAAGATAATTGGTAAGATGAGGAACATGCTTAACATGATCGCAATATTTGTAGTATTCCAACCGCCTTCAGCTAAGTTGATATAATTTAACGGTCCTACTAAGCCTGATAAACCAAAGCCAGCGCTATAAGGAGTTCCTTGTACATTGAATACACCCGCAAGTCCGCCAAGTATGGCAGCAGTTATTAACATTGGAATAGCAATCGTCGGCTTCATAAAGAAGTTGCGCATTTGGATTTTAGGAGATCCTAATACATGGGCCAAAGCAGTTCCTAATGAATTTGCTTTAATACTTGCTATGAATAGTCCCATACCAACAGCAACAATTCCTAAATTTGCAGCACCAGAGCCGATACCTGAAAGCATAATTACCGTTGCAATACCGACAGTGGAAATCGGTGAAATAATAACAACGCCGAATATTACAGCAAGTAATGCCCCCATTAGGACCGGTTGAAGACCTGTTAAATAAGCAACACCATCGCCGATTAGACCAGCACTAGTTTTTACATAAGGTAAAATCATGAACCCAATCATACCAGGTATAACTACTGACAACATAGGTATTAAAAGAATAGAGTATTCTCTTAACTTTTCACCAACAATCTTAACAAAAAGGACAGCAATGGCAGCAGTTAAACCACAGTTTAGTGTTACACCAATACCATTTAATGTAAACATACCTTCAGCAGTTTTTAGAATCGCCCCACTCCCAATTACCGTTGCAATACCGACACTAGCAGTTTGAATTTGTGTTAACTTAAATTGCATACCTACTAATACCCCGATTAAGAGAGGAAGCATACTCATCACGATAGAAGTCGCATCGTACAAATGCTGAAGTGATGGAACAGATGGAATAATTAATTTTAATAACTCACCAAGTAAAGCGTTAGGAATAAGAGCAACAACGATTGCAATACTCATCCCGTTTAAGAGTTTATTAAAGAAGTCTTTCATTATGTATTACCTCTTTTCTATGATGTATCTAGTTTTTTATTATGTAGTTAGTAATTATATATGTTAGACAATTCAGAATCAACAAAAATTTTAGCACTTCAACGCGTTGAACCGGTAAATTAAACATAGTCTAACCGAAACCTTAAGGAATGTAAATGTCTCTTGGATATTTGGATGATATTACCTAATTATTTTTAGATAGAAAAAGGTTAATTAATAAAAAAATGGGGAAAATGAGGAGTGGAAACCATAATATTAAAGGAGTTTTAGATGATATGAATTTAAAATGGTTCTTAACGATTCCGTTGCTAATAGGTGTTTTAGTAGGTTGTGGTGATGATGATGTCGATCAGGATGAAGTAGTAACAAATCCGGCTCCAACTACTGAGACAGCTACAGAAGATGCTACTAATACAGAAGGTCAAGACAATGCACAGCAGAATAATTCTTCTTTGAACTTTACACACTTTGATTTAGATGTAGAATATGCAAATGATCTCTCATACAATGTGGAATACACGAATAATCAAAATCAGATTACGGCTGAACTAGAAGATGAGATCAATAATGTAAAGGCTTCTGGTAATGAAGCTTATAATAAATTTTCATCAAATTTAGAGTCATTAACTTTTGACGAAAATACAGAGGATCAAGAAGTTCTAAATGAGGTTTTATCAGCTTTTAATTTAGATGAAAACTACACAGAGTTCGAGCTTGATGTAAAGTTTGAAAATGGTGAAGTGAAAAAATACGAAATTAGAAAATAGCATTCCGCTGTATATACTCTAAGATCTTAGGGGATATACAGTTTTTTATTGTCTTAAATGTGATGAAACCTATATAGTTATGTTAAAAATATACATAGAAGGAGCTTTTGATAGATGAATGTCTTATTAGGAATTGGTGCGATTTTAGCTTTTTTAGGAGTAGTATTGGGTGCGTTTGGCGCACATGCTCTAAAAGAGAAGTTCCCCGAGCCACGCTATGAACAAATTTGGAATACGGCTGTACAATATCAAATGTATCATGCAATAGGAATAATCCTTTTAGGTATTCTTTCAATGGGTGGACTAATTGGAAGCACTAGTTTATTATCTTGGGCAGGGTATTTAATGTTAGCTGGAATCGTGTTTTTTTCAGGTAGTTTATATGTACTGGCTCTTACAGGTGTAAAAAAATTAGGGGCTATTACACCAATTGGTGGTCTTTTATTTTTAGCAGGATGGATATTACTATTCATTGAAGTGATTTAGTTAGAAAAGGAGGGTCTCGTACCCTCCTTTTTATATTATCGTTGATGCACTCGTTCGCCTTGTACCCATACCTCCTGAATATTTTCAGGGCGTGCTAAATATAAAATTTTATGGAATATATCTTCGATAGAATCGTTGAATATAGGTAGTTTTGCAGTAGGTAGAGCCGTATTAATGATTTGAATATCCCATGCATAATTCTCTTCAATTTTCCCTATTGGCAAACTTAATGACTCGCCGCCACCTGCTGTTGCTAAGTAAAATGCTTCATTGGTAGTTAGGCGAGAAGAAGAGACACCTCTTTTGTCTGCAGAAACCGTTGTATCTACGCCTTCCTCTAACATTCTTGAAGCAATTACAGCTTGTCTAATGTTGTCGTAGAGGCTTGGAGAGAAGCCTCCAGAGACGTCTGTGCCTAAACCGATGTCAATACCAAAGTCGTGTAAATGTTTAGTAGGTAAAACACCATTTGAAAAGAACACATTTGAAATTGGACAATGAGCAACAGCTGTGCCTGTTGATGCGAAAAGTTTGGCATCTTCATCTTCTATGAAGTTACAGTGAGCCATAATAGACTTTTCTTGTAGTAGACCAAAATCATTTAGTGCAAAGGCGTCGTTCTTATTGAAACGATCCAATACATATCCATGCTGCCAATCACTTTCGCTGCAATGAGATTGTATGTGGGTGTTATATTTAGCTGCTAGTTCACCTAAACCTTGTAAAGCCTCATCGGTACAACTAGGAATAAAGCGCGGTGTAACTACTGGATAAATTCCTTGCTTTGTTTGTTCGTTTAATTGTTGAACTTCAATGATAAACTCTTCTGTATCTTTTAGAGCTGTTTGTGTATCGGCATCCCGGTAATGATCCGGGCATTGATCACAGTTGTCCATTACTACTTTTCCAACAAGCCCGCGTTGACCTAACTCGGCACAAATTTTAGCTAATAGTAGACTGGCTTCTTTATGTACAGTGGCAAAATAAAGTACAGTTGTTGTTCCATTTGCAAGAAGTGTTTTCACCAAATCTTCATAAACATCCTTTGCAAAATTGATATCGGAAAACTTCGATTCAATTGGGAAGGTATAGGCATCTAGCCATTTTTCTAGCGGAAGGTCAAGAGCCGTGCCAGATTGTGCCCATTGAGGAGCATGGACATGTAAATCGATAAAACCAGGCAGTAAATATTCCCCTTCTGATAAGAGGTGGAAATTGTCTTTCCCTTCATATTCACTAAGTAAAATACTGTACTGGTCGTCCTCTGGAGAAATCAATTTTTCGATGATTCCTTCTGAATTTATACAGTATAAGTAATCTTTTAAAATGGTTACTTCTGAAAAACTCTTGCTAGAAAAAGCAGTTCCTTGGAAAACATGATAGTAGTTTGACAAGAATGACCCTCCTTTAAAATTGAAGATTTAGAAAATTTTATATATTGATATTATAGTAGAAAACAAATCATGCGTCTAATAAATGATGGTTATTAAAATGATAATCAAATTGATATTTTGGGTATTCTTTATAGTAGAAATCTCATGAGGGATGTGAAAGAAATGTTGAAAGAAATTTACGCTGATTTACATATACATATCGGCCGATCGGAAAAAGGGAGAGCGGTTAAAATTACAGGAAGTAGAAATTTGACGCTAAAAAATATATTAAAAACCGCTACATCAAGGAAGGGATTAGATTTAATCGGAATTATAGATTGTCATTCGCCTGAGGTACTGGAAGAGATGGAGGACCTAGTTCGTAAAGGGCAAGCAGAAGAGCTCCAAAAAGGTGGACTCCGTTTTGAAAAAACGACATTGATTCCAGGATCTGAAATTGAGATTTATGATGAGTTTTGCCATGGACCGATTCATGTTCTCTGTTTTTTCTCCACAATTGAAAAGATGAAAGCATTTTCAAATTGGTTGAGTACGCAGCTGAAAAATATTCATCTAAGTTCGCAAAGAATTTATTGTGATGGTCGTTCGCTTCAGAAAAAGGTATATGAATTAGAAGGGTTATTCATCCCCGCCCATGTATTTACCCCTTTTAAAAGCTTATTTGGTAAAGGGGTAAAGAAAAGTTTAAGTGAAGTTTTTGATCCAAACTTAATCGACGGCATTGAACTTGGGTTAAGTTCTGATACGTATATGGTGAAAGGGATGAGTGAATTAGCACCATATACATTTGTAACAAATTCTGATGCCCATTCACTAGGCAAGCTCGCTCGTGAATATCAAAAAATTAAAGTCGCTGATGCTAATTTTGAGGAGTTAAAAAAAGCACTTCACAAAATTGAAGGGAGAGAGGTACTTGTTAATTACGGTTTAAATCCGCTTCTTGGAAAATATCATGAAACGGTTTGTGCAGATTGTGGGGAACAAATCAAAGAAGAGGGACATGTTCGTTGCCCTTATTGTGGGAACACCCATCTAATTAAAGGGGTAGCGAAAAGAATAGCAGAATTATCGGATGCACCATTGCAGGAAGTTGAAAGACCTCCCTACATCCATCAAGTTCCTTTAGATTTTATACCTGGTATTGGACCAAAGACGATTGAGAAAATGCTAGATGCTTTTGGCACAGAGATGAATATTTTGCACAAAGTATCGCTACAAGAGTTAAAACAAATTATTCCTGAGAAATTAGCTGTAACAATAGATTTAGCAAGAAGAGGAGAGCTAGGAATCACAGTAGGTGGGGGAGGAATATATGGGAAAATTGAAAGGAATAATAGTTAATAAGGAAAGATGTCCAAATAGGGGCATCTTTTATTTGTAGATAAGTTTGCGGGCACAAAATCCTATTGAAGGATTCCTGTAATTTCCTACCTGGATAATTAATTTATTTCAAGTAAATACATATTTTGTGAAAATTCTAATATATAATGAGAGTGGTATTAAGGAGATAGAAAGGGATGATGTATTTTGAAGAGACTTAAAGTGTTTTTAACGGTTTTACTTGCTTTAGGGCTAATGATTTCTACAATGACCACCGTTCAGGCAGAGAATACGCAGGTAGAGTACTTGGCTATTGGGGATTCCCTTGCAGCTGGTATTAATGATCAAGGCCAGCTTGGAAGAGGGTATGCAGACTTTTTTGCAGAAGCTTTACACAAGAATGGGGATTTAAAAAGTTATAACAAAGGTTTTTCTTATCCTGGTTACAAAACAACGGATATATTAAAGGATTTTAAGGAAAACCCGTCTAAACAAATTGTAAATCTAAATGGTTTTCAGGATGAGCAAATTACCATAAAAAAGGCGATAGAAGAAGCAGATATTTTGACTATCAGCATAGGGGCAAATGATGTTCTTTCCTACTTAAAGTTAGATCCATCAACCAATCAATTCCAGTTTAGTTATTCTGAGATTATGGCAGGTATTCAAGCAATGGCTACCAATTATGATGCGATATTAAAAAATATTAGAACGATAAATCCTGATATAGAAATATTCGCAATGGGATACTATAATCCTTTCCCACATTTGGTCGAGTATGAAACGCAACTTTCACTTTTGGTAAGGATGTTAGATAATACAGTTCGTTCAGTCGTAACTGCTAACAATGGTCACTATGTAGAGGTTGCCGGAGAAATTGCAAAAGATAACAAGTCAAACTTACCAAATCCGAATAATATTCATCCAAGTGAACAAGGGTACCAGGTAGTCGCAGATGCATTTTCTAATGTATACTACGCTACTCTAAAACCTTTTAAAGATGTAACGTTATATGCTGATATTATTAATCACATGCGAGCAAAAGGAATAATTAAAGGGTATGAGGATGGAACTTTCCGCCCAAACGAAAAGATTAGTCGTCAACACGCCGCACTACTCATTAATAATGTAGTGACATTAACCCCTAAGGTAGCATTTAAACCTTACAATGATGTTACTACGTCTCATATTTACTACGAGGATATCATGATTCTTCAACGTTCAGGTTTAATAAAGGCTGATAATCAAGGCAATTTCAATCCAGGAAAGTCCTTGACACGTGGCGAAATGGCTCTGTTAATAGCAAATGGCTTTAATTTAAAGGCGACGAATACACATCCTTTCTCGGATGTATCTAAAACATCTGATTTAGGTCAAGCAATATCAGCACTATATGAAGCTGGTATTACAAAAGGGTACGAAGATGGAACGTTTAAACCAGATGAGCCTCTTTCAAGAGCACATTATGCTGTATTTTTAAATGCAGCTTTAAATTATTCGAAGTAACATAAAGGGTAAAAAGCCTGGAGCTTTTATAAGAATTCATTAGAAGATTAGCACTGCTAATGAACATTTTATGAAATGCTCCAGGTGCTTATTTATGCGGAGAATGATGGATAATCAGAAGGAAATAAAAAAACAAGCTACATTGTTTAAGACGGGGAATCTTAAACGTAACTTGTTTTTAAAGGGATGTATGTCACTTGGACATATATTTTATAGCAAATTGGGGAATTTGTGGTTTTGGGTTACCACAAAATTTGCTAGGGGATACGTTATTAATATAACCAGGTTTCTCAAATTTTATATCAAGAGATTTTAGAAATTTTCATTGGTTCTTCGTTCCATTTAAGTCCTTCAAAGAAACGATAGATTTCCTCGAAAACTTGCTCTTTCTCTTGGTCTAAAGTTAAAATATGACCAGAGTTAATAAAGCTCTTTACAGATTTAATGCGAGATTTTACGGAATTATATATTAAATCTGCACTTTCACAGTAATAATCATCATCACGTAGTCCACGTAAGATATGAACAGGTGTTTGAATTGTTTCAAGTTTTTCACTTGTTTCATTAATCATACCTTGTAAATATTCTAGAGCAGGCATACGGTACTTTTTAGCAATTTCTTGCGGTTGATCTGACTGTTCATCAAATGTACCAGATAATTTTTTATACTTAATTGTATAGTCGATAATACGCTCTTGTAAGCTGTCGATACTTTTTGCTAATGCAGGAGCAGACATTGCAACAATTGCTTTTGTAGGACGTTCTTCACCAAGTTTTAATGAGAAAATTCCACCAAGTGAAACACCAGCAACAGCGATTTCATCATAACCTCTATTTTTTAGCTCATCATAACCTTCTAGTACACTATTCCACCATTCAATCGGGTTTGTTTGAATGAGTGTCACTGGGTCACCACCATGACCCTTATATAAAGGTGCATGTACTGTATAATTACGATCTGCTAAATATCTACCTAAGCGTTTAACATCATTTGTATTTCCAGTAAAACCATGTAACAAAAGAACGGCGCGTTTACTTTTTTCAATCATAAATGGTTTTGGAGGAATGATTTTCATTTTTAATTGACTCCTTTTTAATTAGTTGTGACAAACATTCGAACTTTTTATATAAAGTATTGTTTTTTTTAGTTGAATTTGATATGCAAACTTAATGTCTAAGCTTATTATATTGTTAACGGATACATAAGTACAATTTATTGTTTTTATCATTATCATTCCAAATAGTTATCAATTGAAAAGGGGTACAAAATGGAAATTCAGCAGCTTGAATATTTCAAGGTTGTTGCAGAAATGCAGCATATGACACATGCAGCAGAGCAACTAAATATATCACAACCAGCACTTAGTAAGTCCATTTCTAATATTGAGCATGAAATAGGTGTTCCTTTATTTGATAGACAAGGACGTTCAATTAGTTTGAATCGTTACGGCAAGCTTTTTTTAATAAGTGTAGAAGCTATTTTACAGGAATATGAAAAAGCTAAGGTTGAAATTGGCGGTTTAGTTATGCCGGGTTATGGAGATGTAGCTTTTGGTTTTATTCATACTCTTGGGATGGAAGTAGTTCCAGAGTTGATGGCGCATGTTCCTGAAAAGTATCCGAATATGAAATTTACATTAACGCAAGCTGCTTCTTATAACCTTTTAAAAGGGCTAGAAGAAGGACAGATTGATTTATGTTTATCCCAACGTATTTATTCCAAAACTATCGATATAGAATGGATTGAATTGTGGAGCGAGGAGTTGTTTGTTATTGTGCCTAAAAATCATCGTTTCGCAAATCGGGAAACCATTAAATTAGAAGAAATTAAGGACGAACCATTTATATCCATAAAAAGAGGGAATGCGTTGCGTCAAATCGTAGATAAGTTATTCGAAGAAGCCGGTATTACTACAAATATTACGTTTTCCGGTGAAGAAATGCATACCGTAGCAGGGTTTGTTGGAGCTGGTTTAGGTGTTTCCCTCATTCCAAATATTAAAGGATTAAATGAATATAATGTTTGTAAAATACGAGTAAGTGAGCCAATATGCCAACGTAAGATTGGTGTGTCGTGGGCTGGTGGACGATACTTATCGCCGGCTGCGGTTCAATTTAAAGAATATTTAGTAGAGTATTTTAAGGAAAAATAACATTTGTCGTAAAAATCATTGTAAAAGGTGAAGTGTCTAATAATGCTTTATGACCGTGTAGCGTTTGAAAAATTATTACATGACCATACAGAATGGTTAAACCATGACGAAGTTGAAGAAACACTGTACCATTTTGACCTAGCTTTGGATGGTGAGTCCAATGCAATGCTTGAAATCGCTAGAATCTATAAGATGATGGATAAATTTGATGATTCTGTGCATTGGTTGAAGCAAGCAGTTCTTTTAGATAATACAGATGCTATGTATGAATTGGGTAATTGTTATTTTGAAGGCTTAGGTATAGAGGAGAACTATACTCAAGCCCTTCTATTATATAAAAGGGCCGCAGAAAAAGGTCACGCGGATAGTGCGAATAATTTAGCTGATATGTACTTGAATGGTGAAGGTGTTGCTGTAAATGAAAAGGAAGCTTTGTATTGGTTTGAATTCGCTGCTTCCCAAAATGTTGTTGAAGCAATGTTTACACTAGGTATCATGTATGAACAAGGGATCGGTGTTGAAACAGATGTAGATAAGGCTTTTCGTTATTATCTGCAATCAGCAACTGGTGGCTATGATGATGCACAGTATCGAATAGGAACGGTTTACTTAGAAGGCCTCCTAGGGGAAGAAAAGAATATCGATAAGGCTTTAAAGTGGTTCGAAAAAGCTGCAGAATCAAACCATATGGATTCTATCTATAATTTAGGCTTTTTATATGAGAATGGCTTAGAGGTAAATCGAAATGGAAAAAAAGCCCTCTATTATTATAAAAGAGCAGCATTGCTCGGGGATTATCAAGCCAAGCTTAACATTGCAAGCATATATGAATTAGGAATTGATGTTCCAAAAAATCGAAAAGAAGCTTCCAAGTGGCGTAATGCTGCAATGCATCAAATGCGCCTTGAGGAGGATTGAATGTTTTTAGAATTAGCAACCCTCTGATAGTTAAGTTAAAAGAAGACTCCGACTCATTTTATTATGAGAAGGGGTCTTTTTTATGGAGAAAGGTAAACTATATCATAAATTAGTGCTATTTTTTATTCTCTACAGTTTCTACGCTTGTGCGAATTTTGTAAAGGAACTCGCAAGTACTTTTTTGAAAAAACGTTTATACTAGAAAGTGCAGATAGACTGAACGATTAGGAGTGTCTTTATGAAAACAGTAGTTGTAGTAGGTGGGGGAATCACGGGTTTATGCACATTACATTATTTAAAACGTCAAGCGCCAAAGGATGAGTCCATTCGTTACATACTAGCAGAAAAGAATTCATATCTTGGTGGAAAAATGCATTCTGTTTATGAATCAGGCTTCATCATGGAAACGGGTGCAGATTCGATTGTTGCACGTCACCCAAATGTTCTTGAACTGATAAAAGAACTCGATTTTGAATCAGAATTAGTTTATAACGAAACGGGGATTTCATATATTCACACAAACAATGAGTTGCATGCAATTCCAGCAGGGTCAACTTTCGGTATTCCGATGAGTGTGGAGTCCTTACAAGCGAGTACTTTAATATCAGAAGAGGGAAAACAACGTGTACTAATGGATGCTGAAATCCCAAATGATCGTTTTACAAAGGAAAATTCAATTGGGGACTTTTTAGAATACTTCTTAGGAAAAGAAATTGTTGAGAAGCAGATTGCCCCTGTGCTTGCTGGAGTGTACTCTGGTGACTTATATCAATTATCCTTAGCATCCACTTTACCTTATTTAGTTGATTATAAAAATAGGTATGGAAGCATTATGAAAGGTTTTGAGGCAAATAGAGCGCAATTTGAAAAGGCTGCAGATAAAAAGTTTATCTCGTTTAAGAATGGACTTTCTGCATTGATCAATCGGCTTGAGGAATTACTACCAGAAGTAGAGTTTCGAAAAAATACTGAGACGAAGAGTATTAAGAAAAATGGTACGTTGTATGATGTAACTTTTTCTAATAATGAGACTGTACAAGCAGATGTAGTTGTTTTAGCAGTTCCAAACAATGTCGTCCAGAATGTGTTAAATGATATAGAGCTAGATCGCAACTTAAGTAAATTTACGAATGCCTCGGCTCTAACGATGTATTTAGGATTTGATATTCCGGATTCTATCCTACCTGCTGATGGTACTGGTTTTATCGTATCTCATAATAGTGATTTAGTGTGTAATGCCTCAACATGGACTAGTCGGAAATGGAAACACACCTCAGTAGATGGAAATTTGCTTGTAAGATTATTCTATAAAAACATAAACCCTCGATATGAAGAATTGGCAGCAATGACAGATGAAGAGTTAACGGAAGTTGCTTTAGAAGATGTGAAGTTAAGCCTAAACATTGAAGGCAAACCAGTTGTTGTAAATGTAGCGAGATGGATAAATAGGATGCCACGATATGATTTAGCTCATAAGGAAGCATTAGAGGCCTTATTGGTTGATCTTGATTCAAAGTATCCAAATCTTTTTATTGCGGGATGCTCTTACTTTGGTGTAGGTATTGGTGCTTGTATTGAAAATGGCAAAAATACAGCTGAAAAGGTATTAAAATACTTAGCTTCTTTTTAACAGATTAGCTAGTATCTCATTTTTTTATTAAGTTTATTTGACGACTAATAAGCTTGTATTATCATATTTGCGTATAATTTCTTAAAAGTCTGAAAACACATTGACGGAAATGATAATTACAGATAAGATATAATTTAATATATATAAAATTTAATATACTCTTATCAAGAGAAGTAGAGGGACTGGCCCTATGAAGCTTCAGCAACCAACGGAATGTAAGGTGCTAAATCCAGCTGGCGCAAGCCGAAAGATGAGGAGGATATCTAATGATAACAAAAGCCTTCTTCTCGTAAGAAGGCTTTTATATATTTACAAGACCGTCATAAAAGAGAACAAGACGCAAATGGAAAAAACTGAAATTTTAGAAATTGTAGAGGATGTGTAGTATGGGCCTACTAGAAGCATTAAAAACCAAAGTATTAACAGCAGATGGAGCAATGGGGACATTGTTGTACGCATATGGTCTAGATAATTGTCATGAAGAAATGAATCTTGTAAGACCAGATATAATAGAAAAAATTCATGTTGAATATATTACTGCTGGGGCAGATGTGATACAAACAAATACATATGGTGCGAATTCAATTAAATTAGCACGACATGGTCTTGAAACAAAAGTGGCAGAGATCAACGAATCAGCTGTGAGGATTGCCAAAAAGGCAGTAGGGAATGGTGACCAATTTATCCTTGGTTCTATTGGTGGGATACGCGGAGTCCGCAAAACGGATGTAACCCTTGAGGAGATATTAGCGGCTATTAAAGAACAAGCAAAGGTCTTAATTGATAGTAAGGTAGATGCACTTTTACTTGAAACCTATTATGACTTTGAGGAATTAACAGAAACTATTAAATTACTTCGCTCTGAAACGACTTTACCGATTATCGCACAAGTCTCTATGCATGAGCCTGGAATTTTAGTGAACGGGATGAATTTAAATGAAGCTTTAAAACAACTCCAAGATATTGGAGCAGATATCGTTGGAGTGAACTGCAGATTAGGTCCGCACCATACGATACAAGCATTTGAAGGTGTTGAGTTACCGGAAAAAGCATTTATGTCTGCTTACCCGAATGCCTCCTTGTTAGATATAGAAGAAGGTCGTGTAATTTATGAATCGGAAGTAGATTACTTTGCTCGAGCAGCAGTCCAACTTCGAAACCAAGGTGTTCGACTTATTGGTGGATGTTGTGGGACTACTCCAAAACATATTGAAGCAGCGAAGAAGCTTTTAAAACAATTAGAACCAATTGAAGAAAAAGTTGCGAAGGTACAGAAAGAAGTCTTCATCCAAGAGGCTGAACCTGCATTTGAAGAACCTCTTCATGAGAAAGTTAAAAGAGAACGTTCGGTCATTGTAGAGCTTGATACTCCAAGACACTTAGAAATCGATGCCTTTGTGGAAGGTGCAAAAAGTCTGTATAGCGCGGGAGCAGACATTATTATGATGGCAGATAATTCACTTGCGTCTCCTCGTATTAGCAACATAGCGATGGGCTCTATTTTAAAGTTACAACATGGAATTCGAACAATGCCACATATTACTTGTCGTGATCGAAATCTAATTGGATTACAGTCGCATTTAATGGGACTAAATGCATTAGGATTAAACGATATTTTAACGATTACAGGTGACCCTACTAAAGTAGGTGATTTCCCTGGTGCTACAAGTGTTTATGACGTGTCATCGATGGAGTTAATATCACTTATTAAACAATTAAATGAAGGTATTTCTTTCTCTGGAAAACCATTACGTAAAAAAGCAAACTTCTCTGTAGCGGCTGCTTTCAACCCAAATGTTAGAGTTCTTGATCGAGCGGTGGCTAGACTTGAAAAGAAAATTGAGCACGGAGCAGATTACTTTATTTCACAACCGGTTTATACAAAAGAGAAAATCGTCGATATTTACGAAACGACAAAACATCTCTCAGCACCAATTTATATCGGAATTATGCCTTTAACTAGCTTTAGAAGTGCTGAATTCTTACACCACGAAGTGCCAGGGATTAAACTTTCTGACGAAGTATTAGAAAGAATGAAGGCGTGTGAAGGTGATAAAGAAAGAGAGGCAGCTGAAGGCGTAGCAATTGCAAAAGAGCTACTTGATACAGCAACAAAATATTTCAACGGAATCTATTTAATTACACCGTTTATAAGATACGATATGACAATTCAACTAATGCAATATATCAATCAACTTGATGAGCAGAACAAAGGGGTAAAAACAAATGCATAACCATCTGATAGAAGAACAACTGGAAAAGAAAATATTAATTATCGATGGTGCGATGGGGACGATGTTGCAACAGGAGAATCTAACAGCCGAAGATTTTGGTGGAGAAGAGTTAGAAGGATGCAATGAAAATTTAGTTTTAACACGTCCAGATGTTTTGGCGAAAATTCATCGTGCTTATTTAGAAGCAGGGGCAGATATTATTTGCACCAATACATTTGGAGGAACGCCTTTAGTATTAAATGAGTATGGGCTCGGTTCGAAAGCTGAAGAAATTAATAAGCGTGCAGTCGAAATAGCATTATCTGCTGCTCAAGAATACTCAACAGATGAATGGCCAAGATTCGTTGCAGGTGCGATTGGGCCAACGACTAAAACCTTATCTGTAACGGGCGGTATTTCCTTTGATGAGCTTTCTGAAAACTTTTATGTTCAAGCAAAGGCATTAATTGAGGGCGGGGCGCATTTACTTTTACTTGAAACAAGTCAGGATATGCTTAATGTAAAAGCAGCATCTCTTGCGGTGAGTCGTGCCTTCCAAGATACAGGGAAAACATTGCCTGTTATGTTATCGGCGACAATTGAACCGATGGGGACAACTTTAGCTGGACAAACAATCGAAGCATTCTATATCTCAATTGAACATATTAAACCATTATCTATTGGATTGAATTGTGCAACTGGACCAGAATTTATGACAGATCATATACGTTCACTATCAGAATTATCAACTAGTTATATAAGTTGTTATCCAAATGCGGGTCTACCTGATGAAGAAGGACATTATCACGAAACTCCTGATTCATTATCAATTAAATTGCGTGGATTTGCAGAAAAAGGTTGGTTGAATATCGTTGGGGGATGCTGTGGTACTACTCCAGCTCATATTCAAGCAATTCGTGAAGCAGTTAAAGATCATCAACCGAGACCAATCCCAGCAAAGACTCACGGGCATGTCGTATCAGGTATAGAACCGTTACAATATGATGATTCTATGCGTCCTTTATTTATCGGCGAGCGTACAAATGTAATAGGATCACGTAAATTTAAACAGCTAATCATTGACGGCAAATTTGAAGAAGCTGCAGAAATTGCTCGTGCACAAGTGAAAAATGGGGCACATGTAATTGATATTTGTTTAGCAAATCCAGATCGTGATGAATTAGAAGATATGAAAAACTTTATGCAAGAGGTTGTTAAAAAGGTAAAAGTACCTCTTGTTATTGATTCAACGGATGAAAAAGTAATTGAGGAAGCTTTAAAATATTCGCAAGGGAAAGCGATCATCAATTCTATTAACTTAGAAGATGGTGAAGAGCGCTTTGATGCAGTAATGCCGATTGTGAAAAAATACGGTGCATCAGTTGTTGTTGGAACGATTGATGAGAGTGGAATGGGTGTAGACCGTAATAAGAAATTAGAAATTGCAGAACGTTCATATAAATTGTTAACGGGGAAGTGGGGACTTGCTCCAGAAGATATTATTTTTGACCCACTTGTTTTCCCAGTAGGTACCGGTGATGAACAATATATCGGGGCTGCGGAGGAAACGATTGAAGGAATCCGTTTGATAAAAGAAAAATATCCAAATACACTAACTGTATTAGGTGTAAGTAATGTATCTTTCGGTTTACCACCAGTAGGCCGCGAAGTATTGAATGCTGTGTATTTATATCATTGTACTCAAGCAGGATTAGACTATGCGATTGTAAACACAGAAAAACTTGAACGATTTGCATCCATTCCTGAAGAGGAAATTAAATTAGCCAATGATTTAATTTTTAATACGAACGATGAAACGTTAGCGGTATTCACAGATTTCTATCGTGATAAAAAGAAAGAAAAATCTGTTGAGGATATCCCAGATACAGTGGAAGAAAGACTTGCTTATTATATTATTGAAGGTACAAAAGAAGGGTTAATTCCTGACCTGGAAGCAGCAAGGGAAATATTTGATACTCCTTTAGATATTATTAATGGACCGTTGATGGCTGGTATGGCAGAGGTAGGTCGTTTGTTTAACGATAACCAGTTAATCGTTGCAGAAGTGTTGCAGAGTGCAGGAGTTATGAAAGCAGCTGTTGCGCACCTTGAACAGTATATGGAAAAAAATGAAAATAGTTCTGGTAAAGGGAAAGTGGTTTTAGCTACAGTTAAAGGGGACGTTCATGATATTGGAAAGAACCTAGTAGACATTATTTTAAGTAATAACGGATTTAAAGTAGTAGATCTTGGTATTAAAGTTACGCCGGCTGAGCTAATTGAAGCGATTCGAAAAGAAAAGCCAGATTTTGTAGGTCTATCAGGATTGCTTGTTAAATCTGCACAACAGATGGTATTAACGGCTCAGGACTTTAAAGAAGTGGGGATAGATGTTCCAATTCTAGTAGGTGGTGCAGCATTATCAAAACGTTTTACAGAAACGAAAATTGCCGCACAATATGATGGTCCTGTTATTTACTCTAAGGATGCGATGCAAGGTTTGGATCAAGCCAATCGTTTAATGGATCCAAAAGAACGAGAAAACCTAATACAAGAGCTACGTGATTCTCAGGAGAAAAGAAAATTAGCAGATGAAAAACGTGCAGCGAGACCACAAAAACCAGTAGTTGAAAAGCCAGTAAGAACTGTAAATGATGCTCGAGTTTACGTTCCACAGGATTTATTGCAGCATATTAAACGAAATTACTCTGTTGCTCATTTACATCCATATGTAAATATGCGTACGCTGATAGGTCACCATTTAGGTCTAAAAGGAAACGTAGAAAAACTTTTAGCTGAAAAAGATGAAAGAGCTACACAGTTACATGACTTGGTAAATGAATATTTGAAATCTGATTTACTAACGCCTTCCGGTATGTATCAATTCTTCCCTGCACAAGCAGATGGGGATGATGTTGTAATTTATAGCCCGGAAGATCAGAAAACGGAAATTGAGAGATTCCATTTCCCTCGTCAACAAGAGGCACCATACCTTTGTTTAGCTGATTTCTTAAAAACTGTAGATAGTGGAGAAATGGACTATGTTGCATTAATGGTTGTGACAGCGGGACACGGAGTTAAAGGTGTTGCGGATACATTAAAAAATGATGGTAAGTTTTTAGAAAGTCATGCACTTTTAGCCACAGCTTTAGAGTTGGCGGAAGGATTTGCTGAAAGAATTCACCAAGAGATTCGTGACGTTTGGGGCTTCCCAGATGCAACTGACTTTACAATGAGAGAGCGCTTTGCTGCGAAATACCAAGGCCAACGTTTCTCATTCGGATACCCAGCTTGTCCTAACTTAGAAGATCAAGAAAAATTATTCAAACTTCTAAAACCAGAACAAATTGGAGTGCAGTTAACAGAAGGGTATATGATGGAACCAGAAGCAAGTGTATCTGCTATTGTTTTTGCTCATCCAGATGCTCGATACTTTAATGTGTAAATTGAAGAGTTGAATACAAGAAATGAGAAATGGAGAAAAACGTCTTTGCGTTTTTCTCCATTTTATTTTGGTTATATAAGTAATGAGAGAAGAATTAGGCTTTGAATGAAGGTACATTCTACTTTCTTAAATTGAAAGCAGATTATTAGAAGCTGGTCATATGACATTTGTAATAAAATATATATGATGTTTGCTCCTACAAGCGCTTCTCTTCTTTCTCTACAATGTAAGTATCACCAAAACGTGAAAGAGGGTATGAAAATTGGGTACGAATGCTGAAAAGACAAAACAGTTACGGAATGACGTAGCACCTTTTGCAAAGTCACAATTAAAAACGAGTGTATTACAAATTATAAATACCATTGTTCCGCTTCTAATTGTCTGGGGAGCTGGATATTACTTATTGCAGTTTTCTCCATGGCTTACGGTTGCCTGTAGTATTCTTGCTTCAGGTTTTGTAGTACGGACATTTATTATTTTCCATGATTGTACACATGGTTCATTTTTTAAAAGTAAAAAGGCGAATGCCATTTTGGGTAATATTACAGGACTCTTAACTTCATTTCCTTATGAAAAATGGAAAAGGGAGCACATGATTCACCATGCTTCAAGTTCTAATTTAGATAAACGAGGCATCGGTGACATTGAAATGTTAACAGTGGATGAGTATTTACAAAAGTCAAAACTTGGTCGTCTTGCCTATCGATTATATCGTAATCCAATTGTAATGTTCGGTTTAGGACCACTATACTTGGTGCTTGTAACGAATCGAATAAATCAAAATGATGCAAAGAAAAAAGAACGTTTAAATACGTATTTTACAAATATAGCACTATTGATGATCTGTCTAGTTTTAATTTTAACAACAGGATGGCAAACTTTCTTGCTTGTTCATGGGTTAACAATGTTTATCTCCGGGGCATTGGGAATTTGGTTATTTTATATTCAGCATACTTATGAGGATTCGTATTTTGAGTATAATACCGACTGGGATTATGTAAAAGCTGCAGTTGAGGGAAGTTCCTATTATCAATTGCCAAAAGTTTTACAGTGGGTTACAGGAAATATTGGTTTCCATCATGTGCATCATCTTGCTCCACGAGTTCCAAATTATAACTTGGAAGCAGCACATGAATCAATTCCTCCATTGCAAAAAGCGACAACGATCACTTTAAAAACAAGTGTTGAGTCTATTCGATATAAGCTTTACGATGCGAAGAATAAGAAGTTTATATCGTTTAAAGAGATTGAGCATGCTTTACGTATAAAAGGTAAGTCTGTTCAAGCTTAAAAGATACAGGAGTAATACATTTAGGTGTTTGAAAATCAATCACGGTGTTGCCTTTAGAGGAGACACCGTGATTTTGTTATACTAATAACTAAGAAACTTAAGCATTATAAACTTAATCAATTTGAAAATAGAAATTGTAATAAGAGGGAGGGAAGTCATGCAAAGCTGGTATGCAATTTTTCCGAAAAACCCATGGATTAGTATATATGTGTGGGTTGTTTTCTGTATAATGCCATTCTATTTTATTATCCATACTTTATCCTTACTCCAAATTTCAATCGGCACTTCACTAATTTTACTTTATTTTTTATCGCATTACTTTTCTTTTAATTCCAAAAGCGGTCTGTTATATATGTGGATTAGTTATGAAATGGTATTAAATATAGCGATGACCTTAATGTTCGGATATGTCTATTTATCACTATTTACCGCCTTCTTTATTGGGAATTTCAGAAATCCAGTTGGTTTTTATATTATGTATGGTTTACATATCGGATTTACGATAATTTCAATTGTTGCAGGGTACTTCATTGATATAGAACTATTTTTATCACAAACACCGTTTATAATTATTACAGTTGTTGGGGTCGTGTTATTACCTTTTTCTTTATATAGTAAAAATAAGCGAGAAAAGTTACAAGGACAGCTTGAAACTGCTAATGAGCGAATTGCAGAATTGATTGTTCATGAGGAACGTCAAAGAATTGCGCGTGATTTACACGATACATTAGGTCAGAAGCTTTCCATGATTGGTTTGAAAAGTGATTTAGCCAGTCGCCTTGTTTCGAAAAACCCGGAGGCGGCCATACAGGAAATTAAAGATATCCGACATACTGCAAGCATCGCATTAAAGGAAGTCCGAGAATTGGTGGCGGATATGCGTGCTGTTCAGCTAAAGGATGAGTTAACAAGAGTTAAACAAATTTTAGAGGCAGCTGAAATTGAATACGAGATAGTAGGGAATGGTTTAGACATAAGCCTACCGGTACTAGTGGAAAATGTTTTAAGTATGAGTTTAAAAGAAGCTGTTACAAATGTAGTAAAACATAGTGAATCGAGTAAATGTGCAATTCAGATTGAAAAAAATGATAATGAAGTAATTCTAACGGTTTGTGATAATGGAAAAGGATTTAATGCTAGGCTGGATATTGCCGGAAATGGATTAAAAGGAATGAAAGAGCGATTAGAATTTATCAATGGTTCTGTTCAAATTGAGAGTAAAATGGGAACTAAACTGATCGTTAGTGTTCCGCTTACTATTACACATCAGAAAGGAAATGGGTGACATGATTCGAATCGTTATAGCTGAAGATCAAGGGATGTTACTTGGTGCAATGAAATCGCTCCTTAATATGGAAGATGACATGGAAGTAGTAGGCATAGCTAAAAACGGTGAAGAGGCTGTAGATTTAGTTAATAATCTTAAACCAGATATTTGTATAATGGATATTGAAATGCCAGTGATGACGGGCTTGGATGCGGCGGAACAGTTGCAGAGTAATCAGGATTGTAAGATTATTATTTTAACGACATTTGCGAGACCGGGTTATTTTGAAAGAGCGAGAAAAGCTGGCGTGCGCGGCTATTTGTTAAAAGATAGTCCAATTGAAGAATTAGTGAATTCGATTCGTGTGATAATGGATGGACGACGAATTTATGCACCAGAGCTAGTAGACTTTGTTTACGAGGATGATAGCGAGAACCCATTAACTGAGCGCGAGAGCCAAGTGTTAGAATTGGTTGCTGAAGGGAAAACGACGAAAGAAATTGCATCAGAGCTTTTTTTGTCTGCGGGGACAGTTCGTAATTATATATCTACCATTTTGGATAAACTTGGTGTAGGAAATCGAATTGAAGCGATTTCTAGATTCAAAGAAAAGGGCTGGAATAAATAAAAAAGAGGTTGCCGAGGCAACCTCTTTTTTATTATAGTTTCTGAAACTAATGAGTTCTCAGTCCTTATTTACTTCTTCTTAGTTAAGCGTCCTAAAAGGAATGCTGCTGCAGCCACACCGAGAACAGTGTTTGTTTTTTTAGTGAACACTTGTTTAGTGACCAAGCTAATGTTTTGTGGGCGTTCTGCCAAGCGACGCATGAAATAGCCATACCAATCATCACCAAACGGTACATACGTACAGAAATTATAGCCTTCTTTTGCTAACTCTAATTGCATTTCTTTACGGAAGCCATAAAGCATTTGGAACTCAAATTTTTCATTAGGGATATTGTGATCTTTAACAAATTGTTTTACATGATTAATAATATGATGATCATGTGTTGCAATAGATGTGAACTTACCATTTAATAAATGATATTCAATTAACTCAATGAAGTTTAAATCAATATCATGTTTATCTTGATACGCTACATCTGCAGGTTCTTTATAAGCACCTTTTACAATGCGTAGTCGGTAGTTTTTGTATCTTTCGATGTTTTCTTGTGCATTAAAGAAATACGCTTGGATAACAGTACCAACATTGTCGTATACTTGTGAAATTTTCTCTAACATATCAAATGAAGGTTGAAGACGGGCATAATTTTCCATATCAAAGTTGACATGCATTTTGTATTCGTGTGCTTTTCCTACAATCTCCATTAAGTTATCATAACAAAAGTCAAAATCAATATCTAAACCTAGTTGAGATGGTTTGATGGAAATATGAGCATCTACGTCATTTTCATGAATTGCATCAATTACTTCAAGGATGTTTTCTTTTGCTTGAGTAGCTTCGGATTTATCGTAAACAAATTCACCGAGATTATCTACAGTACAAGAGATGCCTTGAGCATTTAATTCTTTTATGCTTTGAATGACTTCTGGAATGTTCGTACCCGCTACAACACTTTGTGCACCCATTTTCAGACCGTATTTTTGAGCAGCACTATTTAATAATTGGTTCTCAGATAAGTTAATGAAGAAATCACGTAATACTGGCATAATTGGTACCCCATTTCTATTTTTTGCAATTATTATAACCTACAAAAAAATAATAATATTAAATTGGAAAAAGTACAAATATTCTTATCAAAGAGTTATTTTTCTAAGAAATTGCATTCTTTCATTAAATAAAGTAGGGTAGCTCAAAAACCCGATTAGTATACTGGATAATCCAGCAGTAGTTAGTAAGGCAAAAATAATTAATAGTTGAAATTGCACTGCCTGAATAGGGTCAGCTCCTCCGATAATTTGACCACTCATCATTCCGGGTAATTGAACTAAGCCAATCGTTTTTTGACTTTCAATTGTGGGGATCATACTTGCTCGAATAGCGTTTGTTAGTTGTCTATGAATGGCTTGCTTTGGCGTACCACCTAAGGACAAAATTAGCTCAATTTGATCCCGACTCGACTCAATTTCTGAAGTAAAACGATTTAAGAAAAGAATCGATAGAACCATAGAATTTCCGATTAACATTCCACTTATTGGGATAATATATTGTGGAGTTGGTGGTACAATTCCAAACCCCAAAAGTATCCCTTGTGTCACAGCCTCTATAATAATTAATGTGATTGCTATTTTCCATGTGATTCCTTTTATGGTTTTTCCTTTTTTTCTAGCGTTTAATGTTGCGGTTAAAATCATTAGAGCAATCATTAAAAAAATATAGCTAAAGCTTTTAGCATCAAAGACAAACTTTAATACATAACCAACTGCTAATAATTGAATGATTGAACGGACTGTGGCGATTATCGTATCTTTTTCCAGACCTAGTTTTAATGTTTTTGATAGGATGAGAGGAATAAGGACGAAAATAAGAGTTAAGGAAAGTGTTGTGTATGTCATCTTTTTTGTATTCCTTTCACGAACTGTTGAACGTCAATATTCTTTGAAGTACTTAAAATATGGCTTTCTCCACTTTCTAATAATTGTCCTTTCATCATGATCCAAGTATAATCACCGATTCGTTTAGCTTGTTCGATATTATGCGTGATCCAAATAATTGTTACACTGCTTTCGTGATTTATTCTTAAAATAAGTTGTTCAATTTCATTTGCAGAAGTAGGATCGAGTGCAGATGTTATTTCATCTAAAAGAAGTATCTCAGGCTTATTAACAAGTGAACGAGCGATAGAAATTTTTTGCTTTTGACCACCGGATAGAGCTTCAGCTTCCCGGTATAGCAATGATTGGTCAAGTCCAACAACTTCTAGATAGAAAATAGCTTGTTTTTCGGTTAATTTTTTCTGTTGTAATGTAAGAGGGAGAGCAATATTCTCAAATACTGTACCCTGTAGGATAGGTGCGTTTTGTAAAACGATTCCGACTTTTTTTCGAAGTATTGTAGGTTCGATTAAGTCAATTGGTTGGTTATCAATAAAAATCTCTCCTGAGGTTGGTGAAAGGAGGCCATTGCACATTTTTAATAAGGTAGATTTTCCAGCACCAGATGGGCCGACAAGGGTAGTAATTTTTTCTTTATAAAATAAACCGTTAATCTTATTCAAAATGGACAACTTGTCCGATTTAAAACTAAGGTTTTCAAAACTAATGGCAGAAGTAGGGTGATTCATTTTTTTCTCCTATTCTTAAAACTTACCATTATTATAACGCTGTTTCTAAGTTAAATAAATTTGACTTGTAAATTTTAGGAACAAAAAAAGGCTAACTCGTAAGATTTGGGGGCACGAGTTAGCTGAATTGTTTGATGACTAGCTTGTTAAGGGGAACAAGTCTAGTAATCGACAATAGGAGAAATGAAAGACATTCAAGTAAGGTAATTGTTAAGAAGAAATCAACATAGAATTCTTTCGAGTTCTTGACTTCGTTCTTAGTTCAATTAGCTTTGTGTTACTATATCTAACATGATAATCCGAAATCATAAAAAAATCAACAACTTTTTAGTGAAATATGTAAGAAAATATAACAAAATACATTTAGATGATATATTAGCTATGATTTTATTGTAATGAAAGCGTTATATTTTTCATTTTATTTAAAAGATTAAAAAGTTATTACTCTTCAAAAAAATAATGTTATGAAATATGACATATAGTTATATTGTTTGAAGAATGTAGGAATAAATCGGTAACTTGTTTACTGTTAAATAGTGTATACTATGACTAATTATATGAAACTGAACTGGAAGAAGGGGCATCATATGAAATCGAATTATGCTGACGATAGCTTAACTTTACACACGGATTTATATCAAATCAATATGGCAGAGAGCTATTGGGCGGATGGCGTCCATAATCGAAAAGCTGTTTTTGAATTATATTTTAGAAAGCTACCTTTTGGAAATGGATATGCAGTATTTGCTGGGTTAGAACGTATTCTACAATATTTAAAGGATTTTCGTTTCTCAGAAAGTGATATTGCATATTTATCAGAAGAACTTAATTATAAAAATGACTTTGTTGATTACTTAAAGAATCTTACTTTCACTGGTTCGGTGTATTCAGTCAAAGAAGGTGAACTTGTATTTGCGAATGAACCGCTTTTAAGAATCGAAGCACCTCTTGTGGAAGCTCAATTAATAGAAACTGCTTTATTAAATATTGTTAATTACCAAACGTTGATTGCTACGAAAGCAAGTCGTATTAAACAAATTATTAAAAATGAAGGTGCAGCAGAATTTGGATCACGTAGAGCGCAAGAGATGGATGCGTCTATATGGGGTGCGAGAGCGGCAATCATTGGTGGATTTGATTCTACTTCTAATGTACGAGCTGGTAAACTATTTGATATTCCTGTATCAGGTACACATGCGCATGCTATGGTACAAGCTTATCGAAATGAATATGAGGCTTTCCATTCTTATGCAAAAAGACATAAAGATTGTGTTTTTCTTGTGGATACGTATAACACGTTAAAATCAGGTGTACCAAATGCAATTCGGGTAGCAAAAGAATTAGGAGATAAAATTAATTTTATCGGTATTCGATTAGATAGTGGAGATATCGCCTTTTTATCAAAAGAAGCTAGACGTATGTTAGACGAGGCTGGTTTTAAAAATGCGAAAATCATTGTATCGAATGATTTAGATGAATATACAATTTTAAATTTAAAAGCCCAAGGTGCCAAAGTAGACTCTTGGGGAATAGGTACAAAATTAATTACTGCCTATGATCAACCTGCATTAGGTGCTGTTTATAAATTAGTATCAATTGAAAATGAAACAGGTGAAATGGTAGATACCATTAAAATTACTGGGGCTGCAGAGAAAGTATCAACACCTGGGTTGAAAAAGGTTTATCGAATTATTAATAGGGAGAATGGTAAAGCAGAAGGCGATTATATTGCGATGGCTGATGAAAATCCTCAAGATGAGCATCGTCTTAAAATGTTCCATCCTGTTCATACATTTATCTCGAAATTTGTAACAAATTTTGAAGCGAAGGAAATGCATGTGAAGGTCATAGAAGATGGAAACATTATATATGAAGGTCCCTCAGTTCAAGAGATGCAACAATATGCTTTCGCTAATCTAAATTTACTATGGGATGAGTATAAACGTTCATTAAATCCTGAAGAGTATCCTGTGGACCTAAGTCAAAAATGTTGGGACAACAAGATGCGCAATATTCAAGAGGTTCGCAATATGGTGCATGCTCTTGAAGAAAATCTATAAAGGAGTGACTTTTAATGCAAGATTTGCAAAAACAAATTATAGAAGAGTTAAAAGTATTACCTGAAATCAATCCGGAAGAAGAAGTTCGAAAATCGGTCGACTTTTTAAAGGAATATGCATCTAGACATTCTTTTGTGAAAAGTTTTGTCATCGCGATTAGTGGAGGACAAGACTCAACGTTAACAGGGAAACTGGTACAAATTGCAGTTGATGAGTTAAATGAAGAACTGGGAGAAGATAAGTACGCTACAATTGCAGTTCGTTTACCTTATGGTGTCCAAGCGGACGAGGCTGATTGCCAGGATGCTCTTGCTTTTATTCAACCAACAAAAGTAGTTGAAGTAAATATCAAAAAGAGTGTGGATGCGAGTGTATCTTCATTAGCAGAAGCGGGCATTGTCTTAAGTGATTTTGCAAAAGGAAACGAAAAAGCTCGGGAACGAATGAAAGTTCAATATTCTATCGCAGCAATGAATGGTGGAGTTGTAGTAGGGACGGATCATGCGGCTGAGGCAATAACTGGTTTCTATACAAAATATGGTGATGGCGGTGTAGATTTAACGCCGATTTTCCGTTTGAATAAGAGACAAGGGAAACAAATATTAGCTTATTTAGGTTGTCCGGAACATTTGTATTTAAAAACTCCAACAGCTGATTTAGAAGAGGATCGACCTGCATTGCCTGACGAAATTGCTCTTGGGGTAACCTATGAGGTGTTGGATGATTATTTGGAAGGAAAAGAAATTGCAGAAGAGGATCGAAAGATTATTGAAGGGCATTATTTAAAATCTCAACATAAACGTCATATGCCAATCACCATTTTTGATGACTTTTGGAAGTGATAATTGAAAGTAATCGACTATATAATTTCTAGAAAGGAGGGTACGAATGCGAGCAACACGAGTGCTGTCAACGCAAAATAGTACTTTTCGAAACTCAAGACAATATTTGCATTCTAATGAGCAAGTATTTCGTGTGATGCAAGAAGGAGAACTTCATCAATTCTCTGGCGGTCGAGGGAATAGGCAAAGAAAAAAACAACAAGAAAAAAAGAATTCATCTCGGAAAAGAATACTTAAAACACAGTCTAAGAGTTTATATGTTGCTGGGATGAATTTTGATGTTGTCTCGATAGCATCATTGCAAAATAATCTATTAAAGCATTCTCGGGAAATTTCGATAGCACGAAAAACAGTGAACCGTCTTCGTGCCTACCGTTCGTCAATTTAATAGTCATCGTGTCTCATGAATCTACTGAGGCACTTTTTTTATACCGTAATCTAAGGTAGATGATAGATCTGTTTTTCTTTTGTAAAATTTTAGGTAATTTTTAGGTGTTATTGGTTGGATTTGTTATAACTTTTGTTTATGCTTATTTAATAATGTGTGTATATTCTGACTATTAATAAGGATATTTGGAGGTTTGGTTGATATGCAGAGACTAGTGGAAGCAATCATTGAAAATATAGAAAAAGTAATGATCGGAAAGCGTGAAATAGCAGAATTAAGTGTTGTTGCCTTACTCTCGGGTGGACATGTCTTACTTGAGGACGTGCCAGGTGTCGGGAAAACAATGATGGTAAAAGCCCTAGCTAAATCAGTGAGTGCAGAATTTAAACGTATTCAATTTACACCAGATTTACTTCCATCTGATGTCATTGGTGTCTCCATATATAACCCGAAAACGCTCCAATTTGAGTTTCGACCAGGTCCGATAGTGGGGAATATTATATTAGCGGATGAAATCAATCGTACCTCTCCCAAAACGCAATCCGCCCTTCTTGAAAGTATGGAAGAAGCTTCGGTAACAATTGAAGGAGAGACGTTACAAATTAAAAAACCATTTTTCGTTATGGCTACTCAAAATCCGATTGAATACGAAGGTACATATCCACTTCCTGAAGCCCAATTAGATCGTTTTTTGCTAAAAATTAAAATGGGTTATCCTTCTGAACAGGATGAGGTAGAGGTATTACGCCGTGCTGCGATTTCAGAACCTATAATGCATTTAACTCCAGTCATTTCACTTGAGGAGCTTTTAGATCTTCAGGAGGAAGTTAAAAAGGTGTTTATCGAAGATTCTGTTAAGAGTTATATTGTGCAATTGGCTAGAGCAACAAGAAGTATGAGTGAAGTATATTTGGGGGTAAGTCCACGGGCATCTATTGCTCTTATGAAAGCGGCTCAGGCCTATGCGTTAATGCAAGATCGTGATTATGTTATTCCGGATGATGTACAGTATTTAACGCCATTTGTCTTTGGACACCGTATCATCTTAAAGCCTGAAGCTAGATATGAAGGGGTAACGACAGAGGCAATAATTAATCGGATCATTAATAAATCGGTTATTCCAATTAAAAGGTTTGCAGAACAATGAGCAAACTAAAAAAGATTATGTCTAGAAGCAGTCGACTACTCACCATCATTATAATTGCTCTGGTTATATTTAGTTATGCGATGTTTCAAGGTGGTTTTGTGAGTTGGTTTGTGCTCTATTCTTTAATGCCCTTTATCCTATACTCTCTGCTACTGTCTTTTGCTCCTATTAAAATTGAAGAGGTACAAAGAGAAATAGTACCCTCCAAACTCCATCGTGGTGATTCCACTAAAGTAACTATAAGCTTCCGGATTAAGACATGGATTCCATTAGTGTTTATGACAGTTGAAGAAGTTGGTGTTGATAGTAGGTCAAGTAAGTATCAAGGAAGTTTTAGTAAAATCTATTTTGTTGGATTGAGGCGAAATATTAAGTGGTCCTACAAATTGGAGGATTTAAGTCGAGGTAGGATTAGTTTCGAAGGTTTAAAATTTACCTTTACTGATTTACTCGGATGGATTATCCGAACGAAAGTTGTTGAGAAAAACAAATCGATTGTGATCCTGCCAAAACTATCAACTATCCAATATAAATCATTACAAATCCAATATGAGCATGGGGGAGTTGCTGCGCCGTTATCAATGGTAAAGGACACTTCATTAGTTACGGGAATAAGGGATTATCAGTCTGGAGATAAGTATTCATGGATTCATTGGAAGTCCTTTGCTAAAAATGAAACATTAAGGACAAAGGAATTCGAAGATCGTCAGACACAAGATATCTTAATGGTGATAGACCAGTCTTCATCAAAAAATTTCGAACATGCTGTAGATTTAACCGCTTCGATATTGCAGAGCGTTGTACGGAATCGTGGTGATATTTCTTTTTTATCGACAGGACAAGAGAGAGGAATATTTCCAAAAATAAAATCTCAAAGTAATCTGGAAAAAGTGATGCAGCATTTAGCAATTATTGAACCGGATTCAAAACAATCGATTCGTTCGATTCTAGTAAAAGAAATGAGTTTAATGAATTCAGCAACTTTAGTTCTTGTCACGGGAGAGTTTTCAAATGAATTAAAGGACTACTTTGTGAATAGCGCAAAGATTGCTCGAGGTATTGTCTGCTTCGTTGTTTCTGATGAAGATGAAATAGTGATTGAAAATCGTTTAAGAATTGCAAATCTAAAGGTGATTCATCTTAAACCTAACGAATATGAGAATGCATTCACGGAGGTGGTGAAGCCGTGAAAAAGAATCATTTTAGCTTAATAGAATTAGCAATTTATTATATTATAATATTCTTTATTTTACGTGAATGGCTAGTACCGATAATGGAACTAACTAAAACGGGCTATATGGAATTCATCTTAATATTCATTGCATTATCATTAGTAACTAGCCTTTTTCAAGTTCATTTTATCATTTCGTGGATTATTAAGATTATTTATATTTTATGGTTTAATGTTTTTGCATTTGGTAACACATTTGTTCTTTCCTCAGAGGGAATCAATTTTTTATTTAACGATTTCCAAACGAACGTTGGAGCTATTTTAAGTGCAGATTGGGTACATATAACAGATCCTTTGCGAACTTTTTTGTTCCTGCTATTAATTTGGATGTTAATCTATTTAATTCATCATTGGATTGTTGTGCGTGTGAGTATTTTTTATTTTCTCTTACTAACGGTATTTTTCATCGGCACTCTTGATACCTTTACTGAATATAATGGTTCCTTTGGAATCGTGAGAACACTTGTCCTTGGACTAATTATGATGGTCTTTTTACTTATTAAACGTTTAATTAAACAAGCTAATGTAAGAGTCCGTCTATGGGAACGCATAAAATTAGCAATACCGGTTGTAATCATCGTAGTTGCTATCTGTAGTATATCGATTTTTCTTCCGAAGCCATCTCCTCAATGGCCAGATCCAGTACCGTTTATTAAAACTGCTGTTGGTTCCGGAAGTGTCGAGGTTGATAAAGGAGGGGTAACTAAGGTTGGATATGGAGAAAACGATAGTCGCTTAGGTGGTTCCTTTGTAGCGGATGATACGGTTGTTTTCTTAGCTAATTCTCCAACAAAGCAATATTGGCGAGTAGAGACAAAGGATGTTTATACTTCAAAAGGATGGGAGAAGTCTAGCTATTTCCAAGATGAATTAGCATCTTTTCAACCAGGAGAAGAAATACAGTATTCTCTTCCGGTAGGTCCTGAGCAAGATACGAATATTGCTGCGATACAAGTAATGTTTCCGTATGAATTTATCATTCAGCCATATGGATTAAAGTCTGTGGATGTGCAAATTGAAGACATTTCTAATTTTAAGTTTATGATGGAAATTAATACAGAAAAAATAATGCCTTATTATAATCGAGCTATGACTCAATTGTCGGATTATCAGGTTGAATATAGTAAACCTGTCTATCTTTATAGTGCGTTGAAAAATCCGACAGAAGAAATAGATCCAACAATAACGCAACGCTATTTACAATTACCAGAATCCTTGCCTACTAGAGTGAAGGAATTGGCTCTAGATATTACGGAAGGGCGACAAACACCTTACGATAGAGCTAGAGCTATTGAAATGTATTTTAGACAGAATGGATATAGATATAGTACGGATAACGTGCCCATCCCTTCTGATGAAAAGGATTATGTAGATCAATTTTTATTTGAAACGAAAATTGGTTATTGTGATAACTTCTCGACTTCAATGGTAGTGCTCTTACGCTCAGTCGGAATTCCTGCTAGATGGGTAAAAGGGTTTGCAGGTGGAGATGTCATTGATAATCGTGGGGCAACAAGTACCTATCAGATTACAAATAATGATGCTCATTCATGGGTAGAGGCTTATATACCGAATGTTGGTTGGATGAATTTTGAACCTACCATTGGATTTAACAGTACGCGCTCGATTGACTATGATCTTGAAACAGGTGCTTCTCAAGAGGAAGAATTAACGATAGATGAAAAGACAGAGCCAGATGAAGTAATTGAGAAGGATACGAAGACAGAACGAACAACAGCACAAGAAAGTCAATTCTTTAAGAATATTTCGGACTTCTTTAAACAAAATAAACTTATCTTATTGCTAGTATTTTTAATAGTGATTGTACTATTAATCTTACTTTATGTAATTCGTGGTAAATGGGTACCAAAAGTATATGGTAGACTCTATCGAAGAAAAGAAATGAATGCATCTAATTTTGAATTGTCCTTCCTGCAATTGCTGAAATTATTGGAATTAAAGGGAATCAAACGAAAACATGGACAAACACTGCAATCATTTGCGAGCGAAGTTGATACCTACTTTGAAACGAATCATATGTCTATACTAACGAAGGCATATGAACAATTGATTTACTCAAAAAATGTCGCAAAAGTGGATATGGTTCAAATGAAAGAAAGTTGGGAATATTTAATCAATCAGATAACTAGTTGATTTTAGATTATACTAAGGGTAGAATTTAGACAAAATAATAGTTAGGCTGCCTTCATATAAGTCCGATAATAGGGTTCGGATGTATCTACTAAGTTACCTTAAATAACTTATCTATGAAGGCGGGTACGGTTACGTCCTCAGGGCAAAACTATATCCGCCTTGTCTTCAAACAATGAACGCGTCAGAAAGATCACTTTTTGAACGCGTTTTTTTTAAAAAGAAGCGAGGCGCCTTTAAAATTTAGAAGAGGTGTAAAAAAGCGTGACGACTCCATTGTTAAAAGAACAAGAAAAAATTGTTGTACTCGATTTTGGTAGCCAATTTAACCAATTGATTACACGTCGAATTCGTGAATTCGGTGTTTTCTCTGAATTACATCCACACACAATTACGGCTGAAGAAATAAAAGAAATGAATGCTACAGGGATTATTTTCTCTGGTGGACCAAATTCAGTTTACGATGAAAAAGCATTTAAAGTTGATGAAGCTATCTTTGACTTAGGCTTACCAATCTTAGGGATTTGCTATGGAATGCAATTAATGTCGTATTCTTTAGGTGGTAAAGTTGAAGGTGCTGACCATCGTGAATATGGTAAAGCAGAAATTAATATTACGACTGATAATCAATTGTTTGGTGACCTTCCAAAAGAACAAGTAGTTTGGATGAGTCATGGTGATCTTGTAACAGAAGTTCCAGCTGGATTCGAGGTTATTGCAACAAGTGCGTCTTGTCCAATTTCAGCAATGCAAAATGTTGAACGTGGCTTCTATGCAGTGCAATTTCACCCTGAAGTACGTCATTCTGTATACGGGAATGATATTTTACGCCAATTCGTCTTTGACATTTGCCACGCTAAAGGTGACTGGTCAATGGCTAACTTCATTGAACTTGAAATGAAGAAAATTCGTGAACAAGTTGGTGACAAACAAGTACTTTGTGCATTGTCTGGAGGAGTAGATTCTTCGGTCGTAGCGGTATTAATCCATAAAGCGATTGGCGATCAATTAACTTGTATGTTCGTTGACCACAACTTAAACCGTAAAGGTGAAGTTGAGCAAGTTATGAAAACTTTCACTGAAGATTTTGATATGAAAGTTATTAAAATTGATGCACGCGAACGTTTTATGAGCAAATTAGAAGGTGTTTCTGATCCAGAGAAAAAACGTAAAATTATCGGTAACGAATTTATTTACGTATTTGACGAAGAATCATCTAAATTAAAAGATATGGATTTCCTTGCCCAAGGAACACTATACACAGATATTATTGAATCTGGTACGGCTACAGCTCAAACAATCAAATCTCACCATAATGTAGGTGGACTTCCTGAAGATATGAAGTTTGAACTAATCGAACCTTTAAATACTTTATTTAAAGATGAAGTGCGTGCATTAGGTTTAGAACTAGGATTACCAGAAGAAATCGTATGGCGTCAACCATTCCCAGGTCCTGGTTTAGGTATCCGTGTTCTTGGAGAAATTACAGAAGAAAAACTAGAGATCCTTCGCGAAGCAGATTATATTTTACGCGAGGAAATCAAAATTGCGGGTCTTGACCGTGATATTTGGCAGTATTTCTGTGTGCTTCCAGACATTCGTTCGGTAGGTGTGATGGGTGATGCACGTACTTATGATTACGCACTAGGTATCCGTGCGGTAACATCTATCGACGGTATGACATCTGACTGGGCACGTATCCCATATGACGTATTAGAAAAAATCTCAGTACGTATCGTGAACGAAGTAAAACACGTAAACCGCGTACTGTATGACATTACTTCTAAGCCACCAGCAACAATTGAATGGGAATAGGAATAATTCTTATTCTATCGAGAGTTTAGCGTGGTTTGAGTGGGTATTTTCTTGGTTACCTACAACAATTACATTTTATGACAGACTCCCCTTTACACATGAATTTTATGTGTAAAGGGGAGTCTTTTTTATGTGTGAATGCTTTAACGATTTATGAGCTTCTGAAAAGATTATTGCTTCAATTCTCCAATTTATGATAAAAATGTTATTATACTATTCAAAAAGAATAAGAAGAGGAGCGAAATTCTTTGTTTACAAAGCCGGATATAGAAAGGCTGCAAATGATAGAGGGGCAGTATAATCCCCTGATAGTAATATTGTCCTTTATTATCGCTTTTGGTGCATCATATACAGCGGTTTTTATTAATCGGCGTATCAAAGGTAAAGGTTTTTTTCATAAAAATTTATGGTTAGTCTTAGCCTCACTAGCGATGGGGCTTGGGGTTTGGTCGATGCACTATGTTGGAATGAGTGCATATGTGATTCCTTTGCCGATGAAGCGTAATCTATTGCTGACATTTGTATCTGTTATCCCCGCAGTGGTGGCGTCTTACGTTGCATTTTATTTAGCTAATAGTCACTACAGAAAGATTCGAACATATATCGCATCAGGTATTTTTATGGGGTGTGGTATTGTGCTCATGCATTATCTAGGTATGGCAGCTATGGAAATTGATGCGCAGACTGTTTATAATCCGTTGATGTTTGGCTTATCGCTTGTGATTGCCATTGTAGCTTCCTTTGCATCGTTGTATATCTTCTCGATTACTGATACCAAAGTGGATAAAGTATGGGTGAAAAGTGGTTTTGCTTTTTTAATGGCTACCGCTGTGACTAGCATGCATTACATAGGGATGTCTGCAGTGACGTTTTATGCAGATGTCCCTACTTATTCACATGAGCATGAATCGAATATGATGGAAGTTGTTGTATTTGTGACGATTGGGATCAGTAGTCTGTATACGCTAGCTTATTTAACTAGTCGTCTAGATAAATACGTTGACTACCGTTTGAAAAATTTTGATGCAGTAACTCAATTGCCCAACCAAAATCAATTTACAGAAGACCAGCGTATTGAAAAGAATACGCATTTGCTAGCTATTGTACATATACATAATTTAGAGAAATATATATCAGCATATGGCTATGCGTTTGGTGATTCAATTATCAAAACTGTATTAGAATTAATGCGAAATATTTTGCCAAAGGACACGAAATTGTATCGGACAGAAGCAAATCGTTTTACGTTGGTACAAGCACCTTCTGAAATGGTGCGAAATACGATGATTGGATTAGAACGTGTTTGTGTATTATTACAGCGTTCGTTAGTTATTGATGATCGAACGGTTATGGTAGAGATGGTTTGTGCTGTTTCCCAATCAGTAGAGAAAAAAGCAATTCATGAGCATTTTGCCAATGCAATTGCTGTCTTACAAGCACCGTCTACACAATACAAGCATGAAATAATCGTGTACGATCCGAAGATTCATACGTTTAATTTAGAACGTCAACTAACCTTGGATATTCAACGAGCTATGGATGAAGATGAGTTGTTCGTTGTGTATCAGCCAAAAGTTGATCCGAAACAACATACTGTTGTGGGGGCAGAGGCACTTATTCGTTGGGAACATCCAGTGTTTGGTAGGGTATCTCCGGCGGTGTTTATTCCAATTCTAGAAAATGCTGAACGTATATCGGATATGACGGATTGGTTAATTGCAAAAGTATGTCGTCAATTAGCAATATGGAATACCTCGGGGATAGAGGTACCTCAAGTATCAATTAATATTCCGGGTATGTATTTAACATCACCTCGTTTAAAAAGCGTAATCAATGAAAGTTTACTTGAGTATCACATTAATCCCTCTCAAATTGAATTGGAAATTACTGAAACTAGTGTCATTCATGATATTCACAATGCGATTTTAGCTGTGAGTAAGTTTAGAAAAAAAGGCTTGTCTGTTGCGTTAGATGACTTTGGTACAGGATTATCGTCATTATCTTATTTGAAAGAGATTCCGATATCTACAATTAAAATTGATAAGTCGTTTGTAGATGGTGTACCAAATTCAGCAAAAGACGCATCTATCTTAAAATCGATTATTCATTTATGCTATTCACTAGATTTAAACGTCGTGATTGAAGGTGTCGAAATGAGTGATCAAATTAATTTTATTAAGAGTCTAGAAAGAGTACCAATCGTACAAGGTTACTTTTATTCGAAGCCATTGACAGTAGAAGAATACGAACATTGGCATAAGAAACAACAAGTAGTTGAAATATCTTAATCATCTAATCTAAACAATCATACTTGGCTAACGTAGAGCGTGTAATAACTTTTGAATTTGCTCATATGATCACCCATATATCGTGGATTGATAATGTACTGGAGATATTACTTTTAAGTCACCGGTAATGATTGGTGGTAAAGAATGAGATTATAACTTCCTTATATTATGGTGTTTGTCGCACTGTAGTAGAAGGGAGTTTTTTTAAGCTCAATACTAATATTTTATGTTTTATAAAGTTAATTTTAGGAAATAGAGAGTATATAAACACTCCTTTTTTGAGAGAACTTGGTGTTAAGAGTTGAGGAGTAAAGATACAGTTAGTAAGGAGTTATGTTAACGAAAGTATTAAAAGGAGGTAATATTAGTGAAGAAGGGGAAAGAAAGAATTGACCAACTTGAAGATAGTGCTACATTTGATGATGTACCAAACGAGGAACTAAACGACAAAGTGAAAGATGAGAAAAACAAAGAAAAAACAAAAGATACTTCTTCAAGTGAAGATGGAAGGGTAGATTAAAATTAGCTTAGAAAAGAGTGACCACGATATGTCTTGGGGGTTACTCTTTTTTTGTGTACATAATTGTGAAATTTAAATGCATCATAAATGAGAGGAGTTAGATATTAGAAGATGGAGAATGTTTTTTCGATTTTATTGCAAGATAATGAATTGGGGTTTTTGGTAAATACTACAAACATCCAATTCACGAACTTTATTTAGATTTTAAATAAAAATGTTCGTAAAAACGGTTGAAATTCATGTTATGAGATGATATATTACAGAAGTAAATTAAATATTTCGTCGTATAATGTCGAGAATATGGCTCGTGAGTTTCTACCAAGCTACCTTAAATAGCTTGACTACGATTAGAATCTATTAGGTATTGCTATTTTTATATAGTTATTCTAATAATCGTAGACATGCAACTCTTAATTAGGTGTATGTCTATTATTTTTGACATTGTGACGTAAATTCGGAGGAAAAAATGAAAAAATATTTTCAATTTGATCAACTAGGCACTACATATAGTCGTGAAATTTTAGGTGGTTTTACTACATTCTTAGCTATGGCATATATACTAGTTGTTAACCCGCTAACATTAACACTAGCGGATGTAAAAGATCTTCCTGATGCTCTACGTATGGATTATGGTGCGGTATTTGTAGCAACAGCAATATCTGCAGCAGTTGGATGCTTTATTATGGGATTTTTAGCGAAATATCCGTTGGCACTTGCCCCTGGTTTAGGGCTTAATGCATTCTTTGCTTATACAGTAGTTTTAGTAAATGGTAGCCCATGGCAACATGCTTTAGCAGCAGTATTTATTTCAGGAGTATTCTTTTTATTACTAACATTAACGGGTTTACGTGAAAAGTTAATTAACGCCATTCCAATGGAGCTGAAATTAGCAGTTGGAGCTGGGATTGGATTATTTATAGCTTTTATCGGTTTTAAAAATGCAGGTATTATTGTAAGTAATGAGTCAACGATGATTGGTCTTGGAAACTTGCATGATTCAGAAGTGTTACTTGCCATTTTTGGTATAGTTATAACTGTTATCTTAATGGTAAGAGGTATTAAAGGCGGAGTGTTCTACGGAATGATTGTTACTGCAATTGTAGGAATGATCTTCGGATTGGTTGATTTACCTGAAAAGGTTGTATCAGCACCACCTAGTGTTTCTCCAACTTTTGGTGCACTATTTAGTTCTTTCTCTGATCCAGAATTTTATACATTATCAATGCTTTCAGTTATCTTAACTTTCTTGTTTGTAGATTTCTTTGATAATGCAGGTACATTAATGGCGGTTGCAAACCAAGCAGGACTTGTAAAAGATAATCGTTTACCGCGTGCAGGTAAGGCTTTAATCTCTGACTCAATTGCAACAATTGTTGGTTCTATATTTGGTACATCTACAATTACTTCATATGTTGAATCTTCTTCAGGGGTAGCTGCAGGTGCAAGAACTGGTTTTGCTTCTATTGTAACTGGTATCTTATTCTTATTTGCTTTATTTTTCTCACCGGTATTATCAGTAGTAACAAGCGCTGTAACAGCCCCGGCTCTTATTATTGTCGGAGTCCTTATGGTTGCTTCACTAGGAAAAATTGCTTGGGAACGTTTCGAAGTTGCAGTACCATCATTCTTAACGATGATTATGATGCCTTTAACGGGTTCAATTGCAACAGGTATTGCAGTCGGATTTATCTTCTATCCTTTAACTATGATTGTTAAAGGAAGAGCAAAAGATGTTAACCCAATTATGTATATATTCGGCTTAATCTTCTTAATCTATCTTATAACATTATAGTAATGAAATAAAAAAGGGCTGGAGTTTCCAGTCCTTTTTTTATTTTGAAAAGTATTTTTAGGAAACTTATGTAGTCTAATTTTACCTTTCTAAGGTAAATAGAATATTATTAACTCTAATTATTGCTTGCATTAAATTTAGGAGGATGGTATATTAAATAACGTTGTTGCAAGTAATGATGATTTGAAAAATATTGACATCGAGTTAAGATAATGTTAATTTAGTAAGAGTCGTCATAATAATTGATTCAATCAAACCTTAAAAAGTTATTGACATTAAGTTTGCAACTTGTTATACTTTTAAAGTTGCTATTTAAAAGCGACGCAATGAACCTTGAAAACTGAACAACAAAACGTTAATGAACATATGTTTCTTCTATTAAATAGAGAAACGAAATTTTGGACATCAAAATTGATGCCAGCAAAAATTTGAGCTAATCAAATTTTCTCTTTTATGGAGAGTTTGATCCTGGCTCAGGACGAACGCTGGCGGCGTGCCTAATACA
>DATMGC010000062.1:0-4997 GCA_035555915.1 Ureibacillus sp.
ATATAATATACTTTATAAAATTATTTAAAGATGTTGAGTTTGATTCTGGCTCAGAGTGAATGCTAGCTACATGCCTAACACATGCGAGTTGAACGTATTTAAATAAAAATAAGTAGCGCAAAGGTGAGTAAAATTAAGAACGTTATTATAGCAACAATTCCATATTATAGCATTAAAACTTAAATTATGGAATAATAGAATTTATCTATATACGGAATACATCTTGGACGTCAAATTAAAATAATATAATTAAAGTAATTTTTGATTGTAAATATTTTTAAAATTTAAATTTTAAAAGATTTATCGTTGTTGGTTTGCGGCTTAAGTAGAATTAGGTAGTTGGAAGGGTAAAAGCCTAACAAGCCGATGATTCTTAGTTGTTCTGGGAGGATGATCAGCCACACCGGAATTGAAATAGCGTCCGGATCTCAGTTGAGGGCAGCAGTGAGGAATTTTGGACAATGAGCGAAAGCTTGATCTAGCAATGTAGCGTGAGTGATATATCGTTTCTTGGTTTATGTAATTTAGTCACGGGAAGTTAAAACCTGGGGAGAGATTAAATTATAAGGGAATGACAGTTACCACACTGTAAATCTCTTTTATTAAGATTTTATTATGCTGAAACTTAAAGAATATAGCCCCGGCTAACTTCGTGCCAGCAGCCGCGGTAATACGGAGGGGGCAAGTGTTATTCATCGTGACTGGGCGTAAAGGGTTCGTAGGCGGTTTAGTAAGTTGTAATCAAAATAATAGGAAATAGTTCTTAGAATAAGCGTCTACAATACTGCTATACTAGAATAAATTGGAAGATAGTGGTACTATTAGTGGAGAGGTGGAATTCTGTGATATTAATAGGACCACCAATGGCGAAGGCAACTATCTATGGTTTATTGACGCTGAGGGACGAAGGCGTAGGGAGCAAATGGGATTAGTCACCCCAGTAGTCTACGCTGTCAACGATGAGTGCTGGATGTTAGTAAATTTTTTAGACTGGTATCCGAGGTAACCCGTTAAGCACTCCGCCTGAGTAGTACGGCCGCAAGGTTGAAATTCAACGAAATTGACTGAGATTCAAACAAGCGGTGGAGCATGTGGTTTAATTCGATACAACGCGCGGAACCTTACCAAGTTTAGTGTAAGAATAACAGCAGGTGTAGAATACTGCAGTATATTTATAATTAATTTTTAAATATTATTAAATTTTTTATTCAGGTGTTGCATGGCTGTCGTCAGTTCGTGTTGTGAAATGTTTGGTTTGGTCCTGTAACGAACGTAACCCTATTCTTTAATATTTTTACTTGGCTTAAAATTTTCAATTAATATATCATTTTAGCTTAGTAAATTTAAGGATACTGCTATCAATAAGTATGAGGAAGGTGGGCTAACGTCAAGTCATTACGGCCTTTATAGCTTGGGCTATACATGTGCTACAATGGTAGGTACAATGAGTAACAAAGATGTAAGTTTTGTTAAACTTTAAAGCCTATCGTAGTTCGGATTATTTTTTGAAATAAAAATATGAAGTTGGAATCGCTAGTAATCGTAAATTAGCATGTTACGGTGAATCTGTTAAAGGGTCTAGTACACACCGCCCGTCACGCCATGGGAGTTAAGGGTGTGCGAAATAGGCGAAAAATGTGGATGGTATGAATTTCTGTTAAATGTTGGTTGAGAATTTTAGTTTCAGTTTTTAAATTTTAATGAATAAAGTAAGTTTACTTCTAGGTGTCCAGTTCTATGAGTACAAAATTAGTAACTAGGGCGAAGTCGTAACAAGGTAGTCGTAGGGGAACCTGCGTCTGGAACAGCTTCCTTAGCTGTTCCAGGGCCCTTTCACAAAATAAGCACTACACTCAATTTTGAAAGTGAAAATTACAACAGAGGAATGTTTATAGTATTTTTATTTATTTCTTATTTCCTATTCCTTATTTCTTTATTTTTTTTTTTAAAAAAACTAATATTATTTTAGTTAAAATGAGATGCGATGTAATTATTACAGGTTCCACTTGTGAAATAGAATTTCTTTTCCTCGCCCTGGGGACGGGATATTTTATTTTCACATTGTTTTCAATTTCTATATTTCTAATATATGTACCTCATACCAAATTGTTGAATATAATTAGGATATTTTTGTTTGGGAACAAGAATAATATAATTATTAAATTTTTTTAAATAAAACTGCTAATAATTGTAATATTTTCTCGAATTTTCTACTTCTTTCTATTGAAATGTGTGTCTATACTCTATTTGCCATGGTGGACCCCAACGTATTTTACGGTGTTCGCTATGGTTTTTGACTATATATTTGGGTTTATAATACTTGAAACTGGTATTTGTGTTATGCTTTATATGATTTATGAATATTTTGGAGTGGAATCACATATTCTAGATTATTCATTTTATCCAAAATTTAAAAAAGATTTCAATGCTAGATTTTCGGCCTTGTCATCAAATACTGTTGTTAATACAATGCAGCACTATGGATCGGCTGTGAAGCATAATAAAGTATTTGGTAGTACAATGCATCGAGCTGATGGGTGGTCTTCGAATAGTAAGAGACCTAAACTTTCCATAAAAGTGAATTCTGATTGGTATGTAAAATCAGACTATTATTCAAGTTTTAAAAGTTATTTTTCTTCTCACAAAAAATCAGATGGAATTGCAGCCCTTGCTAATAGTAATAAGCCAAGATTTTGGAGAATTTTGAACCTATATCAAAATCATTTGAAATCGGTTTCTAATTATAATAAGGAAGTTTGGCTTCAAATTGGAAAAATTAACTATGAAATTTTGAATGTAATTTCTGGTTCAAAGGATCCAGCAACAAATCAACTTTTGACCCTCCTTATAAATCAAGCATTTGTGCTTAAGTATAATAATGATGGGACTTTTCCAGTACTTAAAGCAGACCTTGGATGGGTTAACTATACTATTCAAAAACTTGGTAGTGCTTTTAAATCACCTGATTTTCATTTTTATGTTGCTAATTCATTTGAACTTTTTGAATTTTTTGATATGTTTGCGTCAGTGATAAGTTCTAAAGGTTTTGATTTGAGCAATTTTAGCAATAGTCGTGTAATAAATAACTATTTTTCTCTACCAGCGGGCAAGCGAGCAGCGGTGCTTACAAATTTTGCTAAGCAAATAGATATAGCTTGTGTTCAGCAAGAGCAGCAGCTTGTAATAAACGATGCAGTTGGTTCTCAGTGTAATTATCCTATTTCGCTATATTTTTGGGAGTCACTTGCTAGGTATCATAGTTCTTTGAGACTTGCACTTGATGGTGGAAATTTGGGTAAACCTCAATCTGGATTTGGTGATCTTATAATTATATTGGATAATGTTAAAATTCTTCTAGAGCTGAAGAATAGGGGGGATTTTCATATATTTAGCGGTAATATTCCACACTTTCTTGATGAAGTAGACATGGGTACTGTTAAAGGTGCTACTTTTTTTGAAACATTGTTTTCGTCTAATTTTCCGAAAAATGAACTTCTTAAGTTTGGTGAACAATTTGGTTGCCTATGCCGTGAGAATGATTGTGAAAATTTTTCGATTTGTGTAACAAATATTCGCAATATTGGGCCTTGGAATTTGAAGCAAATCGCGCTTCAAGATGGCGTAACCTCCTATATCACAAAAAATAATAGGTCGGTTCTTTATCAAATTTCAGAAGAAAATAGGATTAAACGAAAATGGGACGATATTTCATTTTATAACTCTAGCCAAAAATTGGAGTTGGAACTATATACTCGCAACTTTCTTGAGTTTAATAAAGGCTTGGATAAATATGGTGTGAGCCTTTCAAGAATGCTAGCTACTAGGGTTCTGGAACCTGGTTTTGTTCCAAGTAATTCAGATATTATAAAAAAAATTAACAACTTATTAAAGAAAAATGATGTATAAGTATATGTATGTTGCGTCCATTAAGGAATACCTAGATTTTTGTATAGAGCTAATTGGTTTGCATTCCTGTGCCTGGGAATTCTTTAGAGAACTAGAAGAACAAAACAAGTTTAGTGATGCAAATCTTCTATGGAGTACAGTATTTAATGAATATTTTATAGAAAGTTTTGAAGAAATTTTTTCTGTTGAACTAAAAGAAAAATTCAATATCATAATCAAGTTTGAGGACTTGATGGATATAGTAATGTGTTCTGGAATTGATTATCGTAATGCTAAAGGAGATTTGAATACCTATTTGTCGTCTCCATCAGTTGAAAAAATAAAACTGTTTTTTTTTGATAGCCAATTGGACAATGTAGAATTGATTGACTATTGGATATATATTTTTAAACTAGAGGGTTTGTCGGAAGATCTTCAGCGTTGTGAACTTGGAATGGATCTTAGGGACTTTCAAAAAGAGTGGATTACTCCTTGTAATCCATTTGAAATAAACTCAGTAGTTGAAAATATCTATTCAAATTTTTATATGTATGAAAAGGTTGTGAGCATGAATTACGACGTTGCTACCCATTATGCCCCTTTGTCTAAAGTTCGATTTACTCCATCCAAATTTATGCTTCTTTTGTATCAAATATTTTCAATTAAAAAAAATAATGTACAATATTTGACTCAATCAGATAAATGCAAAGCAATATTTAAACTTGTAGAGCTTATTTTTGGGGTTATAGAGGAGGATAGAATGTTTGTAACTATTATTAGGGATTTGACAAGCGCATTGGAAATAGAGTCTTATGATGGGGATGGTCTACATAAATGGGAATTTCGTGAAGACGAGGGCTATAGCTTTGTAAGACTAGACCCTTTCATAGGTTCACGTACTGATGTTGAAGCATACTTGCAAGAATACCGTACTGAGATGAAAGCATTTAAACGGAAAGGAAATAGTGATAGAATGTTTAATTATTCTAACCCTTCTTATAACATTAAATTATTTTAGGGGGATATCTTTTCTACAATATGTTTTTGTACATAAATAGGAAAAAATTTCTGTAGCTCAATCGGTTAGAGCGATCGACTGTTAATCGACTGAT
>DATMGC010000063.1:0-4960 GCA_035555915.1 Ureibacillus sp.
TGCTTTGTCATTAGGAAATACCCCCTTAACTCTGAATACGATAGTCAATCAAGTATAATCTATTTTCTATTACTTTGAAAGAATGATGAACAAACCTGTTATATGAAATCTTATTTAATGAGGGAAATAAAACAGTTAAAAACACCTCTTTTCAGAGGTGTTTTGAAAATAAATAGTTAATAAATTCTCTTCTCATCCATTAGGTCACTAACTGTCCCTAATTGATACCCTTTTTTCTTTATCTCAACAATCATACTTTCTAATCCCTCAGCAACAGGTTCTGTAGGATGCATCAGAATCATTGCTCCATTTTCAACTTTTGAAATAACACGATTCACCATTTCGGAAGCAGCAGGTTTTTTCCAGTCAACAGTGTCTACCGTCCATAAAATGGTCCTCATTTCTTGTTGTTCAGCAACTTTTATAGTCCCTTCATTAAAACTACCACTTGGTGGAGCAAACCATTTGGGCTTAATACCAAGCGTTTCTTTTATGATGTCATTCGTTTTTTCCAGTTCTATCTTTGTTTGTTCCATAGTATATGTTGAAAGGTCAGGATGACTATATGCATGGTTTCCAATTTCATGACCTTTATCTAAAATAGACTTGGCTAAATCAGGATTTTTTTTCACCCAACTTCCGTCAAAGAAAAAAGTAGCCTTTGTTTGATGTTTGTCTAATACCTCGAGAATCTTAGGGAGATATTCGTTCCCCCAAGCAACATTTATCAAGAAAGAAATCATTGGTTTTTGCGGATTACCTCTATAGATTGGTTGAGAAGCTAGATCTTCTAAGTGGACCTTTGGTGAAATTTGTTTATAAACAATTAAATTTTCATCAAACTTCCCATTTTTCTTCATTTTTTTATAACTTGCTCTTATATTAATATCAAGCCCATTATAACCTGGTATAGCCTTCCATATTGGATCTATTCTTGCATCAATGGGCGCACTTTTATGTTGCTCACTGAAGGTTTCAATTTCTTTCAATATTTCAGCATTCTTAATAGCTATAGCGTTATTGAATTGTTCCTCGGGATGAAGTGCTTTTGAACTTTGTACCTTATTTGGGGTAATAAAACCAACTGTTACAAATAGTAAAGTTGAACATAAGACAAGGTAAAAAATAATTTTTTGTTTCATTTTTATCTCCTTGGTGTTAAATTCTCATTGCTGTTATGATGATTAGTTTTTCCATTCGTTAAGATATTATGTTTGGATGTAATTGATGAAATTTTTTTTATGAATCATATGCAATGCTAGGGGTTGCATACCTAAAAGAGTTTGAAAACTTCCAAAAATAAGGAGACCTTCCAATCCTGGTTGATATTTTATTTAGGTAATTTTTTAAAAGTATCGTTATTACTATCAAATATGCTTAAAAAAATATCAACAATTTCTGAGTCGAATTGTGTACCCTTATTTTTTCGAATCTCATTTAGAGCTTCTTCGATATCAAATGCATCTCTATAAACACGTTTTGTAGTCATTGCATCGAAAGTATCGGCAATTCCAACGATACGAGCAAATAAAGGGATTTGATCTCCTTTTAGACCTTTTGGATAACCTTTCCCATCATATCTTTCGTGATGATATAAAATAATATCTAAAACACCATTTTTATCAAAGTCTCCTATATGTTTAATCATGTTATGTCCAAGGATTGGATGACTTTTGATGATTTCGTATTCTTCATTAGTAAGTTTTCCGTTTTTTCCTAAAATACGTTCAGGGATTCCTATTTTCCCAATATCATGAAGTAAGGCACCTTTACGAATAATTTCGCAACTTACTTTCGATAAATTCATTTTCTCAGCAATTTGTACAGAATACTTAGCGACATTTTCTGAATGATGGAGCGTATAATGATCTCTAGAATTTAAAGCATTCGCGAGTGCAATTGTTAATTCTAAATTATCTTTCTCAACTTTTTGGATGTTTTTCATTAATCCAGATGAGATGAGGGCAATGATAAAATAAGTTAATAAATGAATTAAATAAATTCCAAAGTTAGATGTTGAATCTGAAATCGAATAATATCTACAAGTTACTGCGACAACAGTTAACATAAGTAAAAACCAAAGTGGCTTATTATAAAATCCAATACCTAGAAAGATTACACAAAAAATAAAAAGTATATAAAAATTACCAACATTATCGGGGATGAGACAGTTAAAGATTACACTAAATGGCAATAAGATAAAAAAACTATAACGAAAATAGATTGGGTTATATAATAACTGTGTATTGAATAATTGTTTAATCATATATCCTCCATTATTCGCTAGTTTTTTGTCTCAAACATCATTATGTCCAAACAATTTTAGTCAAATACGAAAATAATTTTGGTGATAAAGCACATAACATTTGCTAGTTAGTATGCATAATTTATGGGAAGTACAATAGTTTTAAATAAAAACGAAATAAGAACCTAACTTTTTAATGAAAAATAATTATGTGGAATAATTGAATTATTAGGTACATAGGGTAAAGGTAAGCTTGAAAACCTTATCAAGTGTTGCAATTTGGAAAAAATGGTTGACTTTGCTCTGATATTTCGATAGTCTTGTATAGATAAAAGCCCGGCATTAACCGGGAGAGGTTCATAGCTGATACCCTCTATAAAAAACTATGGATACATGACATATTGCCATGTCCATAAAAGGACATGGCTTTTTTATTTGTTTCATAATTTTTTATAATTCGTCAGTGAAGCCTCTCTTGATAATTGTTGGGATACATTTTCAAGGAGGTTTTTTCTATGGCTAGCAGAAAAAATACAGAAGGTTTAGATGATTTAACATTATTAGGAAACCAAAATACACAGTATCCATCCGATTATGCGCCTCAAGTGTTAGAGGCTGTAGATAGTCTTCATTCGAATCGTGATTATTTTGTGAAATTTAACTGTCCAGAGTTTACAAGTTTATGTCCAATTACAGGTCAACCTGATTTTGCAACAATGTATATTTCTTATATTCCGGATAAAAAGATTGTTGAAAGTAAGTCATTAAAGCTTTATTTATTTAGTTTCCGTAATCATGGTGATTTCCATGAAGACTGTGTCAACATTATTATGAATGATTTAATTAATCTCCTAGATCCAAGATATATCGAAGTATGGGGGAAATTTACACCGCGTGGAGGTATTTCTATTGACCCATGGTGTAATTACGGGAAGCCTGGTACGAAGTATGAAGAGATGGCCAACTACCGTTTAATGAATCACGACTTAAATCCTGAAAAAGTTGATAACCGATAATCTTATTTTTAGATTATTTTTCTAGCGAATAACATAAACACCGATTGAGGTTTTTAATAGCAAAGTTTTAAAAGGGAGTTCATTTATGAAAAAAGAAAAGGCGATTGTTGTTTTTAGTGGTGGGCAAGATAGTACTACTTGTCTATTCTGGGCAAAAGAACGTTTTACAGAAGTAGAGGCAGTGACATTTGATTATGGTCAAAGGCATCGTCTTGAAATTGAATGTGCAAAAGAGATTGCAGCAGAATTAGGGGTAAAGCACCACATTTTAGATATGTCACTTCTAAATCAGCTTGCTCCCAATGCATTGACAAGGGATGACCTTGAAATAGTAGATGGAAATGAAGAAGAATTACCATCTACATTTGTTCCCGGTCGTAATTTGCTATTTCTATCATTTGCTGGGGTTTTAGCAAGCCAAGTAGGTGCAAAACACATTGTTACAGGCGTATGTGAAACAGATTTTAGTGGCTATCCAGATTGCCGTGATATTTTTATTAAGTCCTTAAACGTTACGTTAAATTTATCGATGGACGAATCTTTTATCATTCATACACCCTTGATGTGGATAAACAAAGCACAAACTTGGGAGCTTGCAGATAAATTGGGGGCACTTAAATTTGTTCGTGAAAAAACGTTAACTTGCTATAACGGAATTAAAGCAGATGGTTGCGGAGAATGTCCTGCTTGTAAGTTACGTCAAAAGGGTCTTACTGAGTACTTGAGTTCAAAAAAAGAGGTTTAAGAGATTGATAGAATTCGAGTTGTTCTAGTATTGATGAAGCAACAAATACGAGATAACTTGCTAAAAATTAACTTGAAGGAGAGACTTATGAGAATCATATTTTACTTATTATCAATTGTCATAGCCAATGTAGTCACTGCGCGGTTTGCACCGTTAGAGTTTGGCATGTTTCTAGTTCCGATGGGTACACTTTTTGTTGGGGGAACATTTATTTTCCGTGATCTGGTACAAAATAAATATGGTAGAGGTAAAACCTATTTATTTATTTTCATAGCATTATTTTTATCAGCAGTAGTTTCGTATTCGTTGGGAGATACTTTGATGATTGTGGCGGCATCAGCACTTTCTTTCCTAATTGCGGAAACAGCTGATACGGAGATTTACACAAGATTAAAATTACCAATGGCTTGGCGTGTGTTTTATAGTGGAATTGTAGGGGGATTACTAGATTCAGTAGTTTTCGTGATAGTTGGCCTAAGTCCACTTGGAGCAGGAATCTTACCTTGGGAAGCCGTGCCAGCAGCTATAGTTGGGCAGGTCATTGTGAAAACGGTTATTCAAATGATAGGTGCTATCATTTTAAACCAAATCCATGGTATAAAAGCAAAAGATATGATCACAGAATAGTTTATTTATGCAATGAAAACGCAAGGATACCAATATCCTTGCGTTTTTCGTTGTGCGCCTGGCATGCGTATGAACTATAGGGTGTAAGTCCCGAACCCCGAAGACAGAAGTAGAGGTTAGCCAAGAGCAAGGGTGTCCGTGGTGACGCGGAATCTGAAGGAAGCTGGAGGCAAAACACCGGTCCGAGGTATAAATGCCAATTTAAGGACGTACAAAAACGCTCGTTTAACCGTGTACATTTTTGATCTCCAGTGTATATTACAACTTTACATGGAGGGGCGAGCATGATAGCCTTGTTCGGTCAGCCAGCCCTTGTAATTGCTGGCT
>DATMGC010000064.1:0-2748 GCA_035555915.1 Ureibacillus sp.
ATCCGGAGCTTCAGTACCTTCCTCTAATTCAGGATGATATATAAAATTATGGTTTTCATCTACTATGTAAACATAACCTTCATTACCTATTGTAATTTCAGAAGTGATTTTACTGATTTCTTCTAAACCAACATTGAATGCAACTACCCCATGTCCATCTTTTGTTGTTTTTGCAACGGTTACAACTAAACTTCCAGTTGCTAAAGACGTATAAGGAGCAGATACAACCGCTTGTCCTTTATGTTCCATCGCCTTTTGATACCAAGGTCTTGTTCTTGGATCATAGTCATCTGGGTTTTTAGATGACGCTGGTGCGTTAATATAGACCCCATCCTCAGTGGCAATATAAACTAATTGTAATTCATCGTGTACTTCTTTGAATATATTCAGCTCGTTAGAAATTCCTTCACTGACACCGATATTTGAATTTTCAGCGACAGCAACTTGAGATGCATCTAACTTTTCAGCTAAATAATCCACTTCTTTTAGCTTTGGTTCCAAGAATTTCGTAATGATTTCATCTATTGAACTAATGGAACTGTTAGCAGATTGTAGAATATCCTCTTCCACTACATCCTTAGCAAACTTAAATGAAGAAATCCCAACAATAATCGATGGAACAATTAATAATAATAAAAATGATAGTATTAGTTTGTTTCTTATGGATGTCTTAAACTTTATAAACCTCACAACACAACTTCCCCCTACTATATTTTTATAAAAATAGTAATTCGGACAAACCTCATCCGCCTTATTAATCTTTATAAGGTTTATATCGGCTGGAAATCAATTGGGTTAAATAAAATATTTTTGAAAAAATAGGGATACTTTTCCTTAAGTACAGCTAGAAAAAGATTAAAAGAGTTATACGATAAAAACTAGATTAACGTCTATATCATATCTATATTTGTATGTATAATAAGAATTGGCGTTTCTGGAAGGGAATGTCATAAGTAATTATTAAAGTAGGATTTATAAAATGGATCGGAAAGGACTTTTTAAATGAAGAAATTGCTGATTGCACTCTTGGCCATTTTCGCTTTTTCAGTATATGAACATGCTGAGGCAGCGGTTATTTGGGACGGTGCAGAAATAGTAGAAGATCAAAATGGTAAAATGACATTCAAAAAGGATGTTAAAGTTTATAAAAAATTACCAAACGGTCAATTTGAATCATTGGTTGTTAAGCGTAACAACTTTTTCCGAGTATATAACGTTGAGAAATATAACAATCAAACTTATTATTGGATGAGCTCTGGTTATCGCGTACAAGCGACCGATTTAGTAATTTATAAAGAAGTTCCATCTGACGTTAAGCAACAAGTAATGAATGCGTACTATTATACTGTCACTAATCCAAATGGTGCACAATTCAAAACAAAACGCTCAGAAACATCGGGAGACCTTGTTCAAAAAGTGGAAGTAGGGTATTCATTCTTTGGACCAGCTATTCAAAATGGCTATATTACACAAACTTTTAGCGAAGTAGTCGGATATCCATCCCTAGATGAATGCGATGGGTGTGGACCAACTACATACCTTAAAACAGGCTTTATTAATGCCAAAAACGTTAAGCAAGCTGCAGTCACAGCCTCACCTTATAAAGCAGGTACATACCTAGTTCTCACAAAGGCCGCTGATTTGTATTCAAGTCCTATTACAAAAAAGGAACTAAATGATTATCTCTTCAGCAATACTTATTTTGATGAACAAAGACTGGATATATTACCTAAAGGCACAGTAGTTCAGGCAAGTGGAAAAGTAGTAGGTGGACAACTACAGTTAGAACCTGATTATGCAAATAGTTTTATAGATTTGAAAAATGTAGCTCCGTTACCTAAACCGACAACTCAATATATGCAATATGGGCTAGATATGACATCTGATTTTTATGCATGGACTTATATGAGTGCTGCCGGATATAATTCCGCATATATTCCACGAAATGAAGCGGTTCAAGTATATGCTTCAAATGGAATTAAGTCATTTATATCCTATAAGGGGAAATATGGTTTTGTGCCTTCAAATGCACTATCAACTAAAAAAGCAAATGTACCTTCCATTACAGGTACTATTTCACCGAAAAAGGATCTAACTTTCGTCTACCATAACCTGTATCATTATGCGTCAAATTCAAGCACACCGATAGAAAACGTATTAACAAGTACGGATGGGAAGTCTTGGTTATTGGAGGATGGCAACGGATTTATCTATGAAGAAACAGACAAGTACTTCCGTTTCAGACATCAAATCGGTTCAAATTATAATTTTGCTTATTATCCTGGAGAAAATAGTTGGTACTCCATTCAAAAGCCTATCAAAGAAGGAAGTAAAATTGAACCTTATGGAAAAGTGTTAACGATATTTAGTAAGTACACAACACCTGCCGGAACATTCAAAAATGTATTTGTAACAGATATGGGTTACTTTATCGCACCTGGATATGGCATCATCCAATTCTGGGATAGCGCATATGCTACGCAAATAAAGTAATAGAGATTAAGCACATTAGCGATGATGTGCTTTTTCTTATGTAGGGTAAGTTTAGGTGATAATTGATTCTCTTCTACCTTGTCGGACGCTTGCTCTATTGTTTGGTCGTAGAGAAGCTGTTTCTTCTACCATTCTGAGCTCCACATTATTTGTTTCGTCGTAGAGAACACTTCTCTTCTACCTTTCCGAGCTACTACTCTAGTGTTTGGTCGAATAGAACCTCGTTCTTCTACCTTTCAGAGCGCAGCCTCACTT
>DATMGC010000065.1:0-17320 GCA_035555915.1 Ureibacillus sp.
AATGTATCATTCGGTATTAGCCCCGGTTTCCCGGAGTTATCCCCAACTATAGGGCAGGTTGCCCACGTGTTACTCACCCGTCCGCCGCTAACATCAGAGAAGCAAGCTTCTCATCAATTCGCTCGACTTGCATGTATTAGGCACGCCGCCAGCGTTCGTCCTGAGCCAGGATCAAACTCTCCATAAAAGAGAAAATTTGATTAGCTCAAATTTTTTGCTGGCATCATTTTTGATGTCCAAAAATTTTGTTTCTCTAAGTTAATAGAAAAAACTTTATTTCATTAACGTTTTGTTGTTCAGTTTTCAAGGTTCATTTATAAGTCATCTTTTATTTTGACGACTTTAATATGATAACATTTCATTTATGTTGTGTCAATAAGTTTTTGAAATAATTTTCATTAGCTTACAATAACCTTTATATTATATCAATTTTTTCTTAGTCAGGTCAATACTTTTCCACTTCATTTTAGGAAGTTTTTTACAAGTTATTGTGACGACTTTTATTATATTAAACCAATTAATCATATAAGTCAACAACTTATTGATTTTGGTCAGTATTTTTTTCTTAGATAAGTTATTTAGAAGCTTCTTCCATATTCTTAACCTTTTGAATGAAATAGTTACTAAATATTTAAAACTTATATTTAATAAAAGTGTTATTCTCAACAAGATTATAGGAGCGTGAGAAATATAATGCCTTATCGCGCTCCTAATATATTGAAGATATTCTAGTTATAATTCATTTGTAACGATTTGAGAGATATAAATTCCTCTATGCTTTGAAAGATCAATAATTTCTCCTGTATTGACCAGCTTTACTAGTGGACGTAGAGGAGCATAACTATTAATAAATATAATTTCTCCTATTTCAAGATTTGATAGTCCAACTTTTGTTCCTATTGGCAGGCCAGCTACTAAACTATCTAGGGTTTGTACAACCTTAATATTAAACTTTCCAAACTCAGACTCTTTTATCATCTCTATGACTTTAAATGGTGATTCTTTAGATCGGTAAATCCGCTCACTTGTCATAGCGTGGAATGTGTCGGCAAGTGCAATGATTTGTGAGAAAATTGAAATCTTTTCAGACTTTACTCCTTCACAATACCCGCTACCATCTAGTCGTTCATGATGTTGATAAATTGCAAGCTTCATTTCTTCCTTTAAGGCTGGTAAACTTTCAATCATTTTAAAACTATATAATGGATGCTGACGAATTAAAAAGAATTCCTGTTCCGTTAATGTTCCCTTTTTCTCTCGAATATGATGAGGGACTTTTGCCATGCCACAATCTGCTAACGTACCAGCAATGGCTATTTGTAATATATAACCTCGTTCAAATCCAAGCTTTTGTGTAATGATAGCGCTTATCAAGCCTGTAGCAATACAATGATGATATAAATAATCCTTTGGTTTTGAGAAATGATTTAGACTAAAAAGGATTGATTTATCTTCTAGAATCTTTTCTACTAATGGCAAAATAATGCCTCTAACCTTAGTAATATTTATTCTTGAGCCAGACTCCCAATCAAAAAACAGCTTTTTGAACTCTTCAACCGCATTATAATAAATTCTTTCAAAAGTAATATTGAGTTTTGGTATGTCGATTCTCATTAAATCATCTATAGGTTCTTCAATTATACTTGGTTGATCTTTGCTTTCCTCTGCAATAATAGGAACTTTAATTATATTAAAAGATTTTAATACATGTAGAATTTCACTGTTTATTTTTGAATTCTTATGTACAATTGGATACTTTGTATTAGCGAAAATATCTTCCGCTATAATTTTTCCAATAAGAGGGTTACTATTTACTTCTGGTGTTTCCAAACTTAAAAACCTCTTTTCTTAGTTATTTTTAGAGGACTAGTAGTAGATTAAATTACTACTTTTGTAACTTTTTTATTATTGTTTATTAAGGATATATTATACTTATTATTATCCATTTTAAAGAAAAATTACATCTTTTACCTACTGAAATGTATTCAACTATATATTTCTACAATAACTTTTGCATAATAAAAAACCAGAAACCTTTAAGTTTCTGGTTAGATTGCTACATAACTTATTCTTCTTCAGAATCTATATCTGTAGACTCTGATTCTACCTCTTCTATTGAAGTAGGGTTTTCAATTTCCCCATCTTCTAATTCATCATCGTCATCTTTTTTCACACGAGCAACTGTTGCAACAAGCTCCTCATTCCCTAGACGAATTAAACGGACACCTTGAGTACTTCGACCAATAATCGAAATATCATTTACATCCATACGAATTAGAATACCATTAATGGTAATCAACATGATATCTTCAGTACCGTCAACAGTCTTCACTGCACACATAGGTCCATTTTTATCTGTAATTTGGATTGTTTTTAAACCAACGCCACCACGGCTTTGTAAACGATACTCAGATTCTGGTGTTCGTTTTCCATAACCTTTTTCAGTGACAACTAAAATCTCGTGTCCAGGTTCAATAATTTCCATTCCAACTACATAGTCACCATCACGTAGCTTAATACCGCGCACACCTGATGCAGTACGTCCCATCGAGCGAATTTCATCTTCTTTAAAACGAATTAGCATCCCTTCATGTGTTCCGATAATAACATCTTTCGTTCCATTTGTTAGTCGAACAGAGATTAAATCATCGTCTTCATGAAGATTGATGGCAATTAAACCACTGGTACGAATATTTGCAAACTGTGAAAGCTGTGTACGTTTTGTAATACCTGTTTTCGTAGTAAAGATTAAATAAGCATCTTCTTTAAATTCATCAACACGAATCATTGCAGTTACTTTTTCTTCTTTTTCTAAATTTAACAGGTTTACAATCGGTAACCCTTTCGCAGTACGTCCAAATTCAGGAATTTCATATCCTTTTGCACGATATACTTTTCCTTTAGTTGTGAAGAATAAAATCGTATCGTGAGTCGAAGTAAACAATAAATGTTCCACGAAGTCATCATCATGAGTTCCCATACCTTGAACTCCTCGACCACCACGTTTTTGGCTACGATACGTGTTCGATGCAAGTCTTTTTATGTAGCCATTATGCGTTAAAGTAAGTACAGAATCTTCACGTGTAATTAAATCCTCGTCTTCTATCATTTCTAATCCACCGGCCGTAATTTCAGTGCGGCGAGTATCATTAAAGCGTTCTTTAATTTCAGTTAATTCTGTTCGAATTATTTCGATGATTTTACCTTCGTCCGCTAAGATTGCCTTTAACTTAGTAATCAAAGCCTGAAGTTCTTGAAATTCATTTTCAATTTTTTCACGTTCTAATCCGCTTAAACGAACAAGACGCATATCTAAAATTGCTTGCGCCTGGCGATCCGTTAAACTGAATCGTTCCATTAAAATTGGTTTTGCTTCATCACCTGAACGAGATGAACGGATAATCGTAATAATCTCATCAATATGATCTAGAGCAATTCTTAACCCAGCCAAAATATGTGCTCGATCTTCGGCTTTCTTCAACTCAAATTTTGTACGTCGAGTGATAACAACTTTTTGATGTTCTAGATAGTAATGAAGTACTTCTTTTAAGCTCAATACTTTCGGTTGGCCATCTACTAAAGCTAGCATATTCACACCAAAGTTTGATTGCATTGCAGTTTGTTTAAATAAATTATTTAATATTACGTTTGCATTTGCATCTTTACGGATTTCCATAACAATTCGCATACCACGACGATCGGATTCATCACGTAAGTTTGTAATGCCATCGATTTTTTTATCTCTTACTAATTCAGCTATTTTTTCGATTAATCGTGCTTTGTTAACCTGGTAAGGAATCTCATTAACAATAATAGTTTCTTTACCATTTGCCTTTGTTTCAATTTCAGCTTTTGCACGCACTGTGATTGAGCCACGGCCAGTTTCGTAGGCACGACGAATTCCACTACGTCCTAAAATTACGCCACCAGTTGGAAAATCTGGACCTGGTATTATTTCCATTAATTCTTCAGTAGTAATAGCAGGATTTTCGGATAATGCAATAACAGCATCTATTGTTTCGCCTAATTGATGTGGCGGAATATTTGTTGCCATCCCAACCGCAATACCAGATGCACCGTTTAACAATAAATTGGGGATACGGGCTGGTAATACTACTGGTTCTTTTTCATTACCGTCATAGTTATCTTGATAATCAATTGTATCCTTATTGATATCACGTAACATTTCCATTGTTATTTTAGACATACGTGATTCTGTATATCGCATTGCGGCTGCACCATCACCATCAACAGAACCAAAGTTACCATGTCCATCGACAAGCATATAACGATAACTAAAAGGTTGTGCCATACGTACCATTGCATCATAAATTGAGGAGTCACCATGAGGGTGATATTTCCCCATTACGTCCCCAACAATACGAGCACTCTTTTTATAAGGCTTATCTGATGTATTTCCTAACTCTTGCATTCCATATAATATACGACGGTGTACAGGTTTTAAACCATCACGTACATCTGGTAATGCACGTGAAACAATAACACTCATAGCATAGTTTAAAAATGATGTTTGAACTTCTTCACTTATTTTTATTCCTTTTACACCTTCGTGTTGACTTTCAGACACAAGGAAGACCTCCTTTTAAAACGATCATATCAAATTCGCCTTGGCGTTTATGCGACAGATGTAATCTCTCGTCGCAAATCGATTTACCCTCAATTCTAAAGAAATTAATCAGTAATATTCCTTAATTAATCTGTGGCAACCGCCGGAGGCTAACTTTCATTCAGTTATGGTTATTCCACTAAACTTTAGACTCTTTAGTTACATTCCTAATAGTTAGTTGTAGATTTAAACTGAATAAAAAGTTAAATATCTAAGTTTTGTACGTAAACTGCATTTTCTTCAATAAATCGTCTACGAGGCTCTACTTCATCACCCATTAATTCCTGGAATATCTCATCAGCTCTCATGGCATCGTCTAACTCCACTTGTAAAAGTGTACGATGTTCTGGATCCATAGTCGTATCCCATAACTGTTCAGCGTTCATCTCTCCTAATCCTTTGTAACGTTGAACAACTGGCTTTGGCGTATTTCCTAAACGATTTAATACTTCTTGTAGTTCTTCATCTGAATAACAATATTCCACATGTTTACCTTGTTTAATTTGGTAAAGAGGTGGTTGAGCTGCGTACACATAACCAGCTTCGATTAACGGACGCATAAATCTGAAGAAGAAAGTAAGTAATAAAATACGAATATGTGCTCCATCGACATCGGCATCCGTCATAATTACAATTTTATGATAACGTGCTTTTTCTAAATCAAATTCCTCACCAATCCCTGTACCAAAGGCAGTAATCATCGCACGGATTTCAGCATTGGATAAAATACGGTTTAAATTTGCTTTCTCAACATTTAAGATTTTTCCGCGCAACGGTAAAATTGCTTGGAAATAACGATCACGCCCTGATTTTGCAGAACCACCCGCAGAGTCACCCTCAACGATATAGATTTCAGATTCAGCTGGGTTTGTAGACGTACAATCTGCTAATTTACCTGGCAAACTTGAAACTTCTAAAGCTGATTTGCGACGTGTAAATTCACGTGCTTTTTTTGCAGCTACACGTGCACGAGCAGCCATCAAACCTTTTTCAATAATTTTCCGCGCAACAGAAGGATTTTCTAACATAAATCGTTCAAAGCCCTCAGAGAATAAAGAATTCGTAATCGAGCTAACCTCTGAGTTCCCTAATTTTGTTTTCGTTTGCCCTTCAAATTGAGGTTCTGGATGCTTAACCGATACAATTGCTGTTAAACCTTCACGTACGTCTTCACCTGAAAGATTAGTATCAGAATCCTTTAACATGCCCGTCTTACGTGCATAGTCATTAATCACACGTGTAAGTGCTGTTTTAAATCCAGATTCATGTGTACCACCTTCATACGTATTAATGTTATTGGCAAATGAATAAATGTTTGATGAGAATCCTTCGTTATATTGCATAGCAATTTCTACTGAGATTCCATCTTTTTCGCCAGTTACATCAATTGGTTCATGAATTGGTTCCTTCGATTTGTTCAAATGTTCAACATACTCACGAATTCCACCTTCAAAGTGGAAGCTATCTGAACGTAGTTCCTCGCCACGTTCATCTTGTATCGTAATGCGAATACCACGATTTAAATATGCTAACTCACGAATTCGTGTAGCTAATATGTCATATTCATAAACAGTTGTTTCTTTAAAAATTTCTGGATCAGCTTTAAATCTTGTTGTTGTTCCTGTCTCATCAGAATCGCCCATTACTTGTAATGGTTGAACTGTTTGACCTCGTTCAAATTTAATACTGTGGATATGTCCATCACGCTTTACATAAACCTCAGTTTCAAGAGATAAAGCATTTACAACAGATGCCCCTACACCGTGTAGTCCACCGGATACTTTATATCCTCCACCGCCAAATTTACCTCCAGCATGTAGAACTGTCATAATTACCTCAACAGCAGGCATTCCCATTTTTTCTTGTATACTTACTGGAATACCACGGCCATTATCTTCTACACGAATCCAATTATCTTTCTCAATGGCAACAGTAATATGGTCACAGTATCCTGCTAATGCCTCATCAATACTGTTATCAACGATTTCCCAAACTAAATGGTGAAGCCCTTTAGAGCTTGTGGAGCCGATGTACATCCCTGGACGTTTACGAACAGCCTCTAGCCCTTCTAAAACTTGAATCTGATCGGCATCATATGCTTGTTGTACTTGTTTCTCTTCTAAAGCCACCATATTCACCTACTCTTTCATTACCTCAGTATGTGTCAAAAACAAAAAGCTTTAACAAAATATCTAAAAATTTCTATTCACATTTTAAACTTAACTCATACAAAATATTTCTCATGTATATATCTTTACCTGACTTTACTGATTTCAACGGTAGAGCTGTTGAAATCTATATTGGGCGCTAATAATAGCGCCCATTACATTTAACATAGCTTTAAACTGCCATGTTTAAAATAAAGTCATAATTTTCAACTCTCAATTGCACCCTGTTTCACGTGAAACATATTAGCATGTTGTATTGTTTCATGATGAATCCCATCAACACTTGTTGTTGTGACAAACGTTTGCACTTCACCTTGAATGGTATTTAATAAATGTGATTGGCGATAATCATCTAACTCAGACAATACATCATCTAAAAGTAGAATAGGTGCTTCCTTTGTTTCTTGCTTAATTAATTCAATCTCAGCAAGTTTCAAAGATAAAGCTGTTGTACGCTGCTGACCTTGTGATCCATATGTTTGAACATCATAATCATTTACAAAAAATTGCAAATCATCTCTGTGTGGGCCAACTAATGTAACGCCTCTTTCAAGCTCTCTCTTTTTAACTTCTGCAAGTTTTTTTTCAAGATATGTAGCCATTTCTTCTTCAGACCATTCTGGATTTAATCCAGTAGTTGAACGATACTTTATCGTTAATTTTTCTAAACCACGTGAAATACCGGAGTGGATTTTTTCTGCCCATTCTTGTAATAGATCAATAAATTGCAGTCGCTTACGTATAATTTGGACAGCTGAGTGAATATATTGCTCAGTATATATAGCAAATAAAACATCATCCATTTGTTGTTTCCCTTGATTGAGTTTTAACAAATGGTTTCGTTGTTTTAATAGTTTCTGAAATGTAAGTAAATCATGTAAATAGACTGGAGAGATTTGACCGATCTCCATATCAATAAAACGACGTCTTATTTGCGGATTCCCTTTTACTACATTAAGGTCTTCTGGGGCAAACATGACAACGTTCATTTGACCAATATAATTACTTAATTTCGTTTGTTCTAAATGATTTATTTTCCCTTTTTTACCCTTTTTGGTAATAGAAAGTTCCATCGGAATGCTACCATAACGATTTTTTACAACACCATCTATTTTACCATAATCTGCGTCCCAACGGATTAATTCTTTATCGTTACTTGTTCGGTGAGATTTTGCCATGGCTAAAACGTAGATAGATTCCATTACGTTAGTTTTCCCTTGAGCATTCTCTCCAATAAAAACGTTAATTTTAGATGGAAAGTCTAAAGTTAATGTTTCATAGTTACGATAATTTGTAAGCTTTAAATGCTCGATGAACATTTAAATATCACCGTTCTTATTAACAATGATGAATCTTCCACAGCCTGGAATGTTGATAACATCACCGTGTCGTAATTTGCGCCCACGTCGTTGATCGATTTCACCATTTACATAAACATCATTTTCTTGAAGATACCATTTTGACATACCACCAGAACTAATGGCATCTGTCATTTTTAATGCTTGACCAAGAGTAATAAACTCAGTATCAATTACAAGTTCATTCAAAGTATTTCATCCTCCGTTACACATACATCTATCCATCTATCATACCTAAATTCGAAGAAAAAATCCAAAGAAAGCAGAAGTTGATGTAACTTAACTGTTTACAAGCCAAAAAAGATTAGAAAAATATAATTTTCGACAATTTTTTGATATTCATTATTAAGTTAAGTATTAAAATTACGAATCCATATAAAAAGAGCGTCTCTAAAATATGAGACGCTCTTAGTCCTAACATTTTATCTTATCAGCTTATCATAGGCTTCATGTTTTGTGTAATCCTGCAGCAATACGCTTTTTAGTATGTTCTTACAGGTAAAATTAATTGTAAAATTGCATCATCATGTACAGAACGTAAAATAAATGGTCGCATTGCCCCAGTGAATTGAATTACTACATCTTGCCCATCAATTGCTTTTAAAGCTTCCATCATGTATTTTGCACTGAATGATATTTTTAAATTTTCCCCTTCAAGTGTTTCAACTTGAATTTGCTCTTCAACTTTCCCGATTTCTGGTGAGTTTGAGGAAATTTCAACAATATTTCCGTCGAGTGCTTCAAAACGAACTACGTTATTTCGATCCTCGCGAGCAAGTAAAGAGGCACGGTCGATTGCTTGTAATAATGATTTGCCGTTGATTGTAATATTTGTTTTGTACTCTTCTGGAATTAAACGAGATGTTTCTGGATAATTCCCTTCTAGTAATCTTGAGAAGAATAAAACATTATTTGCTTTAAATAATACTTGTTGGCCAGTTATGACAATTTCAACTAGATTTGTTGACTCACCAAGAATTTTATTTAACTCATTTAAGCTTTTACCTGGAATTACAACCGATTTTACATCTGTTGGCAATTGTTCAAGTGTTGTTTTTCTTCTAGCTAAACGATGACTATCTGTTGCAATACAAATTAATTCGTTTTCACTAATTTGCCAGTTAACACCTGTTAAGACTGGACGACTTTCAGAAGTTGCTACAGCAAATACTGTTTCACGAATAATTGATTTTAATAAGTCAGCAGGCATAGTAAATTGTTGATCTGTCGATACTTCAGGTAATAATGGATATTCTGATGCATCAGATCCGATAAGGTGGAATTCTGACTTTCCTGAGCGAATATGTGTTTGTAATCCATTAGAAATTTCAATTTCAACATCATTTGTTGGTAACTTACGAACAATTTCGTTAAACATTCGTGCTTGTAATACAATTGAACCTGTTTCAGAGATATTAATTAATTGATCTCCGTTTTCTTCAACAGGAATAAAAGTTTGAATTGTAATATCCGCATCACTACCTGTTAAAGTCATTCCCTCATTTGTAACATCGATTTTTATCCCCGTTAAAATTGGAATCGTAGTTTTAGAACTTACGGCTTTCATTACATTGTTTAATCCGTCTAGTAAACGATCTCTCATAATATCAAATTTCATCGTTATACCTCACTTATTAATAATATTATTTTTAAAAGATATTAATAGATATAGTAATAGGCCCTGTGGATTTGTGTATAACTTATTCAAACATGCTTAAAATCAGGCTATCCACATGTTGATAAGTTGTGGATATAAATGTGTGGAATTCTATTACTTATCCACAAGATTATTTACCTAACATACTACGAATTTGTTTAATATCTTGCTGAAGGAGTTGATCTTCTTTTAAAAGTTTCATGATTTTTTCGTGAGCATGAATTACAGTTGTATGATCACGTCCTCCAAATTCATCGCCAATTTTAGGTAAGGAGAAATCAGTTAATTCCCTTGATAAATACATAGCTACTTGTCTTGGGAAAGCAATAGACTTTGTTCTTCTTTTTGCAGTAAAGTCCTCTAATTTAATATTAAAATGTTCCCCTACAGCTGTTTGAATATCTAAAATTGTAATCATTCGTGGTTTCGAGTTTGGAATAATATCCTTCAATGCAGCAGCAGCAAGTTCTGTAGAAATATCCTGGTTTACTAGGGAAGAATAAGCTACAACGCGTATTAAAGCTCCTTCTAATTCACGAATGTTTGTGTCTATTTGATTTGCAATATAATGCATTACTTCGTTCGAGATATTGAGTCCATCCGCCTTTGCTTTTTTACGAAGGATGGCTATACGAGTTTCTAAATCTGGAGGGGTAATATCTGTAATAAGCCCCCACTCAAATCGAGAACGAAGTCGATCCTCTAACGTTGGAATCTCTTTTGGTGGTCGGTCACTAGAGATAACAATTTGTTTTGATTCTGTATGCAAAGTATTAAATGTATGGAAAAACTCCTCTTGAGTAGATTCTTTCCCTGCTAAAAATTGAATATCATCAATTAATAAAACATCAACATTACGATATTTATTACGGAAATCTACTGCTTTGTTATCACGAATAGAGTTAATAAATTCATTTGTAAATTTTTCTGATGATAAATAAACGACCTTTGCATTTGGGTTATGTTCTAACACATAATGACCAATCGCATGCATTAAGTGAGTTTTACCTAATCCTACTCCCCCGTAAATAAAAAACGGATTATACGCTTTTGCAGGGGCTTCAGCTACTGCAAGTGATGCAGCGTGTGCAAAACGATTCCCTGAGCCAATTACAAACGTATCAAATGTATATTTAGGATTTAACATTCCTGGTGATATTTCTGAATGTTCGTCGTCATTTTTTGTTTGAATTACCGGTACGGGCAAATCAAGGCTATCATCATCCTGATCCTTTTGAACAACAAATTTAATTAGCAAGTCTTCACCTGTTAGTTCAGATAAAATGCCCGCGATTAGATGAACATAATGATTTTCAAGCCAATCACGAGCAAATGAGTTAGGCGCAGCAATCGTCACATTTGTACCTTTATATGAAAGTAATTTTGTTGACTTTAACCACGTCTCAAAGCTTGGTTTTGAAATTTTTTGTTCTACTTGTGCCAGGACATTTTTCCATAATTCTTCTAAATGTTCCAAGCTTTTAACTCCTTTTCATGTATATTTTCCATTATGAAAAAATAAACTACATCTATATAAGAGAGAAATCAATCACGGATTATCATTTGACATTCATGCATCCTAGAGATTTTCGTACATTGCGGAATGTACTTTTGATTTTAACTAGATCCAGAAAACATTTTCTTAATGAAGTAAAACACATAATCACAGCGTGTGGATAACTGTTATCCTAAAGCTGTGTTAAAGTTTGTCCACAAGTTATTAACATTCTGTGGATAAAATATTTCCCACGCAACATTTCCACAAAGGAAAACACATTCATCGTATCAAAAAAATATTGTCATTTCAATAGTTTACGAAACTTATCCACATAACTTTATTTTATTCACTTATAAGTTGTCCACAGGGTTCGAATTTGTGTAAAAGTTGTCGATAACTCTTGTGGATAAAAAAATGCATAAAAATATTATCCACAATGACTGTTTATAATAAACATGGTGCATTGTGGATAAATTTTTTGAAAAAAAAGTAGAGAGCAAAAATAGTATTTAAATATTTATTTGACATTTTTATTCGTTTCTTTATATAATGTTATGGTCTGTATGTAGGATAGAAATTAACTTTCATAAATGGAGGTGTCATATATATGAAACGCACATACCAACCAAAAAAACGTAAACATAGTAAAGTACATGGATTCCGTGCACGTATGAGCTCAAAAAACGGACGTAAAGTATTAGCAGCTCGTCGTCGTAAAGGAAGAAAAGTATTATCAGCATAAGTCCACTGAACTTCTTCAGTGGCTTTTTTTTTACTGATTTTACTGATAAATAAAAAATTAATAGGCAAACAATATAAGAAAGGCTATGATTTCGTATCTATTTATGAAATCGTGCCTTTCTAATCTTCATTTTCATAAAATAGAAAATGCATTAAGAATAGCAGGTGAAGGAATGAAGAAAAGCCAAAGAATTAAGAAGAATGAAGACTTTCAAAAGGTTTTTAAAAAGGGGAAGTCTTTTGCAAATCGCCAATTTGTTGTATATTGCTTACCAAAAGAGGGTCAAGATCATTTCAGAATTGGATTATCGGTTAGTAAAAAGATCGGGAAAGCAGTAACAAGAGTTCAAATTAAACGATATATTAGACAAGTCTTTCTAGAGTTAAAAGATGATGTTACACAACAGATGGACTATGTTATTATCGCCAGAAACCAGGCGGCCACACTAGATTTTCATGAAACAAAAAAAAGTATCGAACATGTATTGAAAATTGCAAAAGTTCTAAAAAGGAAGTAGAAGATGTAATAATTACATGGGAGAAATTTAATCTCTTTTATTTACTTAAACTTACAAATGAAGCAAATATGTGTAGAGCCTAAGTGTAAACACATGGTAAAATAGCAAAAAGTGAATAGTTACTCAAGGAGGATGAAGGTTGAAAGGGAGACATTGGATGATTCTGTCTCTAGTTTCTGTAGTGTTACTACTTACTGGATGTTCAGAATTTAAAGAGCCAATCTCATCTGAAAGCGAAGGTTTTTGGAATGAGTATATCGTTTGGCCATTAGTATCAGTTATAAAATATTTCGCTGATTTTTTAGGGTCGTATGCTTTTGGAATAATTATCGTAACAATAATTATTCGATTAGTCATATTACCGTTAACGATTAAACAAGTTCAAAGCTCGAAAAAAATGCAAGAAATCCAGCCTAAAATGAAAGAGTTACAAAAGAAATATGCATCTAAGGATGCTGTAACTCAGCAGAAATATCAACAAGAGATGACGGCATTAATGCAAAACTCAGGCGTTAATCCACTTGCTGGGTGTCTGCCAGTAGTGATCCAAATGCCAATTCTCATTGGATTTTACCATGCTATTAGTCGTATGAATGCAACTCCTACAATTGATTTGGGAACATTTCTTGTTTTCCCACTTGCAGAGCCAAGTATAGTACTAGCTGTTTTAGCTGGGTTAATACAATTTGTTGTATTAATGACAGGACCTGCGATGGACAACCCTCAAATGAAGGTCATGATGTATATTATGCCACTTATGATCATCGGGTTTGGTATTGCTTTACCAGCTGCTTTGTCATTGTATTGGGTTGTCGGAAATATCATTTCAGTTTTACAAAACCTTATTATTTATAAACCTTGGAATAGAAAAAAATCAGAACCTGCTACAACAGGAGGAGCGAAAAAGTGAAACAAATTACGCAATTAGGCGCAACAATAGAAGAAGCGATCTCAATAGCGTTACAACAGCTAAATACTACTCGTGAACAAGTAGAAGTTGAAGTTTTACAAGAAGCAAAAAAAGGATTTTTAGGTTTTGGGGCACGTCAAGCGCAAGTGCGTGTCACATTAAAAGAGGTTAAACACGAACATAAAGTTTTGAAGGAAGAAACTGAGGAACTGAATGCTATCGAAGATTTAGTTTTAGATGCAGATGATGCAATCAATGAAGAAGTGGTAGAATCAGCAATCGAAGAACCTACTTCAAATGATGAAATGGTAGACCCTATTGATTTAACAAAAGACTATTTATTTAGTATTGCTAAAGAAATGGGGATCGATGATTTAAAAATCGATACACAAAAACAAGGTAAAAATATATTATTTAAATTAGAAAGTGAAAAAGCAGCCCTATTAATTGGTAAACGTGGAGCGACATTAAATGCATTACAACAGCTAGCACAATTAGTAGTAAATAAAACAGCAAAATCCTTTTTAATGGTTAAGCTTGATGTAGAGAATTATCGCGAGCGAAGAAAGCAAGCACTAGAAATTTTAGCTGAACGAATGGCCGACAAAGCAATTTATACAGGTAGAAGAGTATCATTTGAGCCGATGCCTTCTTACGAACGAAAAGTAATTCATAATGCACTAGCAAATCGTGTTGATATTGAGACATATTCAGAAGGTACTGAACCAAATCGATATTTAGTGATTGAACCAGTAAAATAATAAAAGTATATACAGACATATTGAAAACGACCTTATATAAGGTCGTTTTTTTGTGGAGTAAATTATGTGTTGGACGTTTTTTGTGAATTTACCAATAGAAATAAAACTCACTTTATCCACATGTGGAAAATTTGCATTACTTCCGTATTTGAATAAAATATGTTACTCTAAATTGTTAGTAAATAAAGTTCGTTATAGTTATACACATGTGGATAACTTTATCTAGTTTTCACAACCTAAATGTAATTCATTTCGAGTTGTGCAGTTAATGAAATTACGGTAAGTTCGTAATGGATTTAGTAGGAGGAATAAGAAAAATGGATTTTGATACAATTGCTGCAATTTCCACACCAATGGGTGAAGGGGCCATTGCCATCGTTCGTTTAAGTGGAGATGAAGCAGTTCATATAGCTAATAAAATATTTAAATCACCAAATGGTAAAAAGTTAATTGATGAAACGTCACATACGATTCATTATGGCCACTTAATCGATCCAAAGACAGAGGAAGTAGTCGAAGAAGTCATGTTGTCACTGATGCGTGCACCAAAGACATTCACTCGTGAGGATGTAGTAGAAATCAACTGTCACGGAGGAATTGTTTCTGTTAATCGTGTTCTTCAACTGGTTTTACAAAATGGCGCAAGGTTAGCAGATCCAGGAGAATTTACAAAACGCGCATTTTTAAATGGTCGTATTGATTTATCACAGGCAGAAGCTGTTATGGATTTAATTCGTGCTAAAACAGATCGAGCGATGAATGTTGCATTAGGTCAAATGGAAGGTAAGCTTTCAAGATTAATTGGACAATTACGAGATGCCTTAATTGAGACATTGGCTCATGTAGAGGTTAATATAGATTATCCTGAGTATGATGATGTAGAAGAAATGACGATACCGGTACTATTAGAAAAATGTACATGGGTACGGGACGAAATCATTAAACTTTTACAAACCTCATCTCAAGGAAAGATATTGCGTGAAGGGTTATCTACTGTTATTTTAGGTAGACCGAATGTTGGAAAATCCTCACTATTAAATAGCTTAGTTCATGAGAATAAGGCAATTGTTACTGATGTTGCAGGCACAACTCGTGATATTATAGAAGAGTATGTCAATGTGCGCGGTGTACCATTGCGCTTAGTTGATACAGCAGGTATCCGTGAAACAGAGGATATAGTTGAGCGTATAGGAGTAGAAAGATCTCGCCAAGTATTAAAAGAAGCGGATTTAATCTTACTTGTCCTAAACTCGGCCGAAAAGCTATCTGTAGAAGATGAGCGATTATTTGAAACCATTCAAAAAATGGATTTCATCGTTGTTGTCAATAAAACAGATTTACCACAAGAAATTGATTTGGATAGAGTAAAAACCTTATCAAATGGACGTCCTGTTGTGACAACATCAATTTTACAAGAACAAGGTGTCATTGAATTAGAAGAAGCAATTGCTAAGACATTCTTTGAAGGACAAATTGAGGCAAGTGATTTAACATATGTATCAAATGCTCGTCATATTGCCCTTCTTCATCAGGCAAAAGCAACTATTGAAGATGCCATTGATGCAGCAGAGGCAGGGGTACCTGTTGATATGATTCAAATTGATGTAACAAAAACGTGGGAACTGTTAGGTGAAATCGTAGGTGATACAGTTCAAGAAAGCTTAATTAATCAGCTATTCTCGCAATTTTGCTTAGGAAAATAAATTTACCTTCATTAAAATGAAGATGCACATATGCAAAAATTGTATATAAATTGATGACAAGGAAAGGAAGAGTAGGCATGACAACAACATATGAAGCTGGCCAATATGATGTAATTGTTATTGGTGCTGGTCATGCAGGTGTAGAAGCAGCCTATGCCTCAGCTAAAATGGGTGCAAAAACACTCATGGTTACCATTAATTTAGACATGATTGCTTTTATGCCATGTAATCCATCAGTAGGTGGACCAGCAAAAGGAATCGTAGTTCGTGAAATTGACGCATTAGGAGGAGTAATGGGAAGAGTAATTGATAAAACTCACATCCAAATGCGTATGTTGAATACTGGAAAAGGACCTGCAGTACGTGCATTACGTGCTCAAGCAGATAAAGTCCTTTATCAACGCGAAATGAAACGATTACTAGAAGAGGAAGAGAATTTAACTATTCACCAATCAATTGTTGATGAATTGGTTATTGAAGAAAATGAAGTTCGCGGTGTAATTACTCAAACAGGCGCAATCTACCGAGCAAAAGCTGTAATTATTACAACTGGTACTTACTTGCGCGGCGAGATTATTATCGGTGAATTAAAATACTCTAGTGGACCAAATAACCAACAACCTTCTGTCAAATTAGCAGATAATATGCGTGACCTTGGCTTTGATATGGTTCGCTTTAAAACAGGAACACCTCCTCGTGTAGATAGTAAAACAATTGATTATAGTAAAACAGAAATTCAACCAGGGGATGATGTCCCACGGGCATTCAGTTTTGAAACAACTGAGTTCATTATGGATCAAATTCCTTGCTGGTTAACTTATACAAGTGCACAAACACACCAAATTATAAATGATAACTTAGATAAAGCACCAATGTATACAGGTGCTATTACAGGTACGGGTCCACGTTATTGCCCATCAATTGAAACAAAAATTGTTCGTTTTAACGATAAACCACGTCATCAATTATTCCTTGAACCAGAAGGGCGCGATACACAAGAAGTGTATGTTCAAGGTCTATCAACGAGTTTACCGGAACATATTCAACGACAAATGCTTCAGTCTATACCTGGGTTAGAAAATGCTAGAATGATGCGTCCAGGATATGCGATTGAGTATGATTCAATTGTTCCAACGCAATTGTGGCCAACGCTTGAAACAAAACGCATTAAAAACCTTTATACGGCTGGTCAAATTAACGGTACAAGTGGTTATGAGGAAGCAGCAGGTCAAGGGCTAATGGCTGGTATAAACGCAGCAGCGAAAGTATTAGGAAAAGAAGAAGTCATTTTAAAACGATCAGAGGCATATATCGGTGTACTTATTGATGATTTAGTAACAAAAGGAACAAATGAACCTTATCGTTTATTAACTTCTCGT
>DATMGC010000066.1:0-28358 GCA_035555915.1 Ureibacillus sp.
TTAACTTTAGCGAAGCGTATCCTCAAACTGTAAATCAATTGAAGCACTGTAAAATACTAAAATATAAATCTAGAAAAAATATTTTTTCAATTAGATTGAAACGGGTTAAACCGTTGATATATCAACATTTATAGAGGGAGGTTTTTATCATTTAAACTTCATTATTTACTAAATTGATAGACTATTTGCATCAAGGGGGACTACATATTTGATAACAGAATCGCTAAAACAAATGGTTGAAAGAAATCGCCGTAAGCCTAATAAGCAAAAAAAGACAATGGATAGTAAGAACAAAAGGATTTTTAGCATCCGTATAAAATTTATTAGTGCAATTTTATTCATTTCAATTATTCCATTAATAGCTGTCGCTTTCTTTATTCAAAATAATTATAGTCAAATATTAATAGACAAAGAACAAGGTGCAATGCAGGAACTTGCACAGAGTAAGGCACAGTCTATTGAACAATGGTTTAACACTCAATTGTCTGAAATGCAAGTTGCTGCTTCTAGTGATGTTATGCAATCAATGAATGCGGAACGAATTTTACCCTACATAAATATGTTAGAAAATCGCTCAGACGTCTTTGAAACAATGTTTGTAATTGATAAGAACGGGACGGTTTTAACTCACACTTTAAAAGGGAGTATTGGTGCAGATTATAGTAATCAAAGCTATATTTCAACTGTGTTTGGTGGGAAGTCCGTCTTTTCTGAGGTAATCACTTCCAAAGAAACAGGAAATCGTGTTGTAATTGCTGCTACCCCTATAAAAAATGAAAAAGGGTTAATAGTAGGTATATTAGCAGGTGCCGCAAATCTTGAAGCTTTGATTGATACCTATTTAACAGAGGATGAAGGTGACGGTTCTAACTCAATTACTCTTATCGATGGGCAGGGGATCATTCAAGAGTCTCCTTCTGAGGATTTGATTGGAAGCGAGTATGATAAGGAAGATTTGGGTGAATTAAGTACGTTTTTAGAGAAAAGCGTTCAGGATTCAGGTATTTCTTCGTTTAAAGACAACGATGAAGAATATATCATTACCTATACGCCTATTAAGTCTGTCGGCTATGGCTTAAGTATCTATACGCCTTCAAAAGTTGTACTCTCAGACTCAATGTCACTTCAATATACAACCCTTTTAATGATAATTATCGCTGCAATTGTTATTATTCTTGTAACTTTCTTCATTGTTAGAAGTATCACCAAACCAATAGTTGTACTTTCATCTAAAATGGAGAAGATTGCAACTGGAGATTTAACAACTTCAATTATTACGACAACAAGACACGATGAAATCGGGCAACTTTCAAACAACTTTAATCTAATGATTGAAAATATTAAACATCTTGTAGCTGAAATTAAAAAAGCCTCAGATAATGTCTTGGCGTCATCGGAAGAATTATCCGTCAGCTCAACAGAGACCGTTTCTGCAACAGAACAAATCGCCGCTTCTATTCAATCAATTGCATCAAATACAGAAACTCAAGTGAGTTTTACCGACAATGCGAAACACGTTGTAGCAAATATTTCAAACGGAATCTCAGCAATTTCGGATAATATTCAACAAACAAACGAACTTTCTAGTCAAGCTGTGAATGCCTCTATTGCTGGATCTGACGTAATTGGAAATACAATCAACTATATGAAAACCGTTGAAGCAAAAACTAATGTAGCTTCTGTAACAATCAATGGACTAGGTAAAAAATCCAAAGAAATTAATGATATTATTTCTGTAATTACAGATATTGCGGACCAGACGAACTTACTTGCACTGAATGCAGCGATTGAAGCCGCAAGAGCTGGGGATTACGGTAGAGGGTTTGCAGTTGTTGCAGATGAAGTACGAAAACTAGCAGAGCAATCTAGTAGAGCTTCCGGACAGATTAGTGAATTGATTAAAGATATTCAAAAGGAAATCAATTTATCAATTCAAGCTATTACAGAAGGGAATACTGCCGTAAACGATGGCAAAAAGTTAGTCGAAGAAGCCGGTAGTGAATTCGAAAATATTGCAAAGGCTGTCGATAAAGTCTCCATTCACGTGAAAGATATCTTTGATGAGAGTCAACAAATTAAAAATGCATCTGAAAAAATGGTAGACGAAGTTGACCATTTAGCAAAAATTTCAACTGAAGCTTATCTAAATACACAGGAAATAGCTTCTGCATCAGAGCAACAAAATAGCTCAATGGAAGAAATTGCTACATCCGCTGAGGATTTAGCTCATATGGCTGAAAATCTAAGAGATGCTGCACAAGGTTTTAAGATGTAACTATAAAATGTAACTATATAAAAAGACCATTACTTCGCTTTTCTACGAAGTAATGGTCTTTCTTCATTTTTCATTTTGAAAGTATACTTCAATCCTGTAAAGACAATCCTATGAAAAGATAGGAAATGGAGAGAAGATTTATTATGTTTAGGGATATAAAAAAGAAAAGTAGTCCAACTAATCAGGCAGAAAAAGATAAACCTAAAGAAATCCCAATTCCAACATCTAAATTGGAATTTCTTAAGAAAATAAAGGAAGAAACAAATGAACCAGCAGATTTAATTGTTAAAAAGATAAGTGAATCCATAACGATAGTCTTTTTAGACTTTTTAATTGATCAAAATACTTTAAATGAACAAATATTAACTACTCTTGAAAAGATGAATGATGCAACCCCAAATATCATAAAAGAGAACTTATTAATATCTGAGGTTGATTTAACTTCAGAACTAAATAAAAGTATATTTGAGATGCTAATAGGAGCAGTTTTAATTCATGTAGAAGGTCAATCTGAACTTGTTATTGCAAAAATTTCCTCTTACCAATCAAGGGGTTTAACCGCGCCAGAGAACGAATCACAAGTAATTGGTTCACAAGTTGGATTTAACGAAAGTCTACCAACAAACATTTCCTTAATTCGACGTTATATAACAAATCCTAATTTATGTAATGAAAAGTTTATGTTAGGAAAAGAAACAAATACGTCGATATCTGTACTGTATATTAAGGGCATTGCATCCGAACAAAATGTGAATACGGTTCGACAAAGAATCAAGGAATTAGAAATATCGGATCTTCTAGATAGTGCTGTGTTAGCAGAGTTGATTGATGATAATTCCTTTTCCATATTCCCTCAGTTACTATTAACTGAAAGACCAGATCGATTTAGTGATGGATTACTAAGTGGAAAAGTTGGCATTATTGTTAATGGTAGTTCAATGGGGATTCTTAGCCCCTATACCTTTGTTGAATTTTTTCAAAGTAGGGAAGACCAAAATCTCCGTTGGCCAATTGCGACTTTCGTAAGACTATTACGTTTTGCTGCAATCTTTATTTCAATCTTCATGACACCACTATATGTAGCAGCTTTAACCTTTCACTATGAAGTTATTCCACAGCCCTTATTAGTTCCACTAAGTGAATCAAGGTCTATTGTTCCGTTTCCCCCAATAATAGAAGCTTTATTTTTAGAACTAATAATTGAATTACTCCGGGAAGCTGGTGCAAGGCTACCAACAAAAGTTGGTCAAACAATTGGGATTGTTGGAGGTATCGTTTTAGGTACCGCGGCTGTTCAAGCAGGAATTACAAGTAATATTTTAATTATTATTATTGCATTATGTGCTTTATCCTCTTTTACAACCCCCAATTATTTAATGGGGAACGTGATTCGAGTTGTACGATTTCCAATCATCGTATTAGCAGGATTTTGGGGATTTTACGGAGTCATGTTTGCATTCTGCATGATTCTTATTCATTTAATCAGACAATCCAGTTTAGGTGTACCCTACACTGCACCTATATATCCACCTAGATGGAGAGATTGGCCAGACAGTATCGTTAGACTACCTTTGCCGTTTATAAATCGACAATCAATTATTAATAAACCAAAGAATAGCAATACTACTGAAGAAGAGAAGGTGAACAAGTGAGAACTGCTCTTCAAATTAATAATAACGAAAAAATAAATGCTTCTCTCTTATTTTTTGTTGTTTTATCCACTCAAATAGGTGTTGGAATCCATGGTTTTCAACGAATAATTGTAGAAGATGTAGGGAATAGTGCCTGGATTTCCGTTATACTTGCAACTTTGTTTTCACATATCGCAGTTTTTTTTATGATTAAAACACTAAAATTATATCCTTCCAATGATCTATATGGAATTCATCAAGAGATATTTGGTAAGTACTTTGGAAACTTTTTGAATTTGATTTATATTACTTACTGTTCTTTTGCTTTCTATACGGTTATTAGGAATTATATAGAGGTAATCAATACATGGGTATTTCCTAATTTAGCACAAGCATTTATATCTGTATCCTTACTAATCCTTGTCATATATGCATTTACTGGGGGATTAAGGGTAATGGTTGGAGTCTGTTTTTTTAGTTTTATGGTTTCCCTGTGGATATTGGTGATTGTATTTTTCCCTTTAAAATACGCGCATTATAATCATCTTCTCCCCTTATTTCATACTGATTTTATAAGCCTTATTAAAGGTGCATACTCCATGACCTTCACGATTGTAGGGTTTGAAATAATTAATGTCATTTATCCATTTGCTAAGGAGAAAGAAAAGGCAAGTAAATATGTTCATCTTGGTCTACTTTTTACAATGGTTGTTTATTTAATCATTATTGTTATTTCGACTGTCTATTTTAGTGAAGCACAACTTAAAAAAACAGTCTGGGCAACACTTACATTATTTAGTGTTATCAAACTTCCATTTATCGAAAGAATTGAGATTATTACAATCTGTTTTTGGCTGATTATCATTTTACCGAATCTTTGTTTATTCGCTTGGTCAGCCTATCGGGGTGTGATCAGAATTAAAAAAATAAAGGAAACAACTTTTATATTGGTATTTAGTGTCCTAATTCTTATTGCAAACATTCCAATTCTTACTCGAGCTCAAATTAATAGATTTGACCACTACTTTTCACAAATTGCATTTTATATTGTTTTTTTCTATCCTTTCCTACTGTATATGATAGCACTATCAAAAAAGTTGTTGAAAAAGCGGGAGAGAAGTAATTGAAAAAAGAAAAATTATTTATTGTGTTATTGAGTTGCATTTTGCTAATGGGTTGTGCTGATCAAAAAATACTTGAAAGAATTGGTTTAGTTACGCTAATTGGTTATGACGTGGAAGAGGAAGAAAAAATTTCAGCTACTGTTGTGATTCGACAAATCAATCCAGAATTCCAGAGTAAGGTGGAAGTTCAAACTGAAACTGAAAATACGAGCAAGGGTACACGTATAAGTATCGATAGGAAAACAGCAAAACAAATAGCAGCAGGACAATTACGAGTTGTTCTTTTTGGAGAAGATTTAGCGAAGAAAAGTATTGAACATCCAATTCATACTTTTATGATGAATAATGAAATAAGTACGAGTATTTATCTGGCAGTTGTAAGGGGGGACGCACAGTCGCTTCTTGCATATCCATACGAAAATGTGACGGATGTGGGTCAGCATATTTATAACTTAATTGATCACAATATTGAACAACAACAAACCATCTCTTCAACTTTACATGAAATTGTACGGGATGATTATTCGGATGTGAGAAATTTTGCATTGCCTATACTATTAAAAAAGGGCGAAAATATTCAACTAGATGGGATAGCATTGTTCAAAAAAGGAAAAATGGTGGGAGAACTACCTGCAAATGATATTTTTTATATCATGATCATGACGAATAAATTGGATAATGGTACTGTTGAACTGACTTTAGATGGAGAAACACTGAATAATAATAAATTCAAAGATGAACAATTACAAATTGCTGTAGATTCCATTAAAACAAAAAGAAAGATTAAGGTAGTTAACTCTAAACAAAATGAATTTAATTTAACTGTTAATATGGACTGCAGATTATTAGAGATTGACTCCAAAGTTTCACTTACCGATCCTAAAGTCTATGAAGATATAGAGAGAGCGATGAGCGAGAAAATTAAGAAAGAAATGATGAAGACGCTTAAATATAGTCAAGAAGTTGATTCGGATATTTATGGATTTGGGGAACAATTTCGATCACAGGTACGGGATTCCAACCTTACTGAAGAAAAATGGAGTGAATTGTTCCAGAATATGAAAGTAAATTTCGATGTGAATGTTGAGATAGTACGAAATGGCGTATTTGAATAAATTTTTACTGTGATAGTTTAATGTCATTGGGGCAAGATATAAGTACCAAGATATTAGTTAGGTTGGGTTTAACGTGTTAGATATACTCAAAAAAATAGTAATCGTGTTGCTTTTCATCCTGTTTTCAACGATAAATCTAACGCATACGAACGCGGACATTTTCACATTTGAAGATGAATCCATTTCACAAAGTACTGTTAGAATTATTGACCCCTTTACAGATGATGTAGTTCAGGTATTTACTCTTACTGGTTATGAAATAACTACTGATATTTTACACTTTAAGCAAGAACTCGAAAAATGGGCTCATGAATTTTCAAAAGGGATAAATAAAAAAATAAGTTATAAGAAACCAATGATTCTTGATAAAATTGGCAAGAATGGCGAAGTGATTAAAGGAAGACCCCTTATTACTGTTCATGAGGAACTTCTAGTGGAACAAATTATTCAACATGCCTTCTCAGGGGGCAACATAATCATTCCTTTAAAATATACCGAAAGTGATTATAGTCAGAAGGATGTTCCACATTTAAGAGAAGTTGTCTTAGCATCTTATACCACCTATTTTAAAGCACATAATTCGGGTAGAAGTAAAAATATTGAACTATCTGCAGCAGCCATTAACAATGTAATTGTCGGTAACGATGATGTGTTTTCGTTTAATTCCGTTGTTGGACCTAGGGATCTTGCTGCAGGGTATCAAGTGGCCCCTGAAATCATAAAAGGGAAGATGGTAATGGGCATTGGTGGAGGAATTTGCCAAACTTCATCCACATTATTTAACGCCGTCGATAAACTTCAAGTCAAGATTTTAGAGCGTCACAATCATTCTAGAGATGTAGGTTACATACCTAAAGGACGCGACGCAACTGTATCCTTCGGTGGATTGGACTTTGTCTTTCAAAATACGTTGGGAATTCCTTTTTTAGTGAGAACCTATTATCAAAAAGGGTCTATTACTGTTCAAATAACAACTTCGAGAGAATATGAGCAAATACTAAAAAAAGAGTTAATGTAGGTGACACGGTATTTCAAAAGCCGAAAAACTCATAGACGTGTAGACACTATTTTAGTGTCTACACGTATTTTTAGGTATTTCTTTAAGAATAAAGATTGCCCAGGCTTTCTTAAAAACGCTTCTCAGCCAATTTTTTCTGCATCGAAAGCGAAGCGGCAGATGCAAAGGCGCGAAGGCGAGCGAAGACGCGAATAGAAGTTACCTTCATGAGCGAGTTTGAATTTGCGACGAAAGCGTTAGCGACAGGAGCACACGAGCGAGACGAGCAACGCAGGATGAAAGGGTTTGTCAACAGTCTGAGACACTATTTTAGTGTCTTTTTTTGTGTGAATCATAGCGTTTAAATTAACATGTTGGTGCTTGAGGAATCTTTGATGAAAATGCATAATGAAGTGGATATGTATATTTTGAATAAAATGTAAATTAAGTAACGTTTGGAAGGGTGACTTAAATTGAAGGAATTATGGCATGGTGGTCCAATTTATACGATGGCAAAAGAAAATGAAACAGTTGAAGCCGTATTAGTAGAAAACGGTAAAATTATAGAAATTGGACCCTTTGAAAAATTAAAAAGTACCGCTGATATACTCATAGATTTAAAGGGTGCTGTCATGTACCCAGGATTTGTTGATAGTCACCTTCACATCTTATTTCATGGCGAAAAATTGATACGATTAGATTTATCAAAAGCACATTCAGCAGAAGAGATGTTAGCACTCGTGCATGAGGCTGCTCAAAACATTCCATCCGATAAGTGGCTATTGGGGGAAGGATGGGATGAAAATAAATTTGTCGATAAACGAATTCCAACAATGCAAGAGCTTGACTCGATTCGGTCAGAGCCGATTTTATTGACACGTGTATGTCATCATGTTGTATTAGGGAACACAGCAGCACTTGAAGCAGGTGGTATTACAGAAAAGAGTGAATCACCTGCTGGTGGGAAAATCGGACGAAATGCAAAAAATCAACTAACTGGTCTTTTATATGAACAAGCATGTAACATGGTGACAAATGCTATTCCACGTGAAGGGGAAGACTATTTAAAGTATTTAGAAGAGGCTTTAAATTTATCAATTGATGATATGTTATCAAAAGGTCTAACCGGTGCACATAGTGAAGATATGAGTTATTTTGGCAAATATACAAATCCCCTTACTGCTTATGAAAGAGTAATAGGGGAAAAACAGCATTTTCGTGTTCATCTATTAAGGCACTATACAGTTTTTGAAGAGATGATGGAAGCAAATTTAACGTTCGATGAACCATTCATTGAACCTGGTGCGATGAAAATATTTGCAGACGGTTCACTTGGTGGAGCTACCGCGGCACTAATAAAACCTTATACTGATAATGAAACCAATCGAGGCTTATTGATTCACACGGACGAAGAACTTATAAAACTTGTAAAATTAGCTCGAAAATATAATGAAGCAATTGCCGTTCACATTATTGGGGATGCAGCGGCAGAACAAGTAATAAATGCTATTGAACGTTATCCCGTCACTACCGGAAAACGTGATCGTTTAATCCATTGCTGTGTACTGAATGAAGATTTAATCAATCGGATGAAAAAATTACCTGTCATTGTAGATATTCAACCAGCATTTGTACCATCTGACTTTCCATGGGTAATTGATCGACTGGGTGAAGAACGAGTTGAATACGCTTATGCATGGAAAAAGCTCTTAAACAGAGGGATATTGTGTGCAGCTGGTACTGATGCACCTATAGAAGACATCAATCCATTAACTACTATTTATGCAGCAGTGGAACGTAAAAAAGTGAATCAATCGCATAATGGCTACCTACCAAATGAGAAGTTGACAAGATTTGAAGCGATTCGTGCCTATACTTATGGTAGTGCACAAGCAATAGGAAAAGAGGATATACGCGGATTAATTCTCCAAGGCTATGATGCGGATTTTTCCATTTTTGACCGAGATTTATTTGTAGGTACGTCAGAGGATATTTTAGCAGCAAAAGCGGTTAAGACAGTTGTTGCTGGAAGAGTTGTTTATGAGAGATAATAAAAGAACAATCCCCATTGACAGTGTACAATGGGGATTTCGTTCAAAATTTATAGGTAACGCCTGTTAGTTTTTCTGATAACACCCATAGATTATTTGACACATTTTCAACAAACTGTTCGTTTAATATTTCGAGTTCAATTGGGGAGCCTTTGATACCCCTTCTTCCGTCTGGTCCGATATATTCTCCTCCACGAATAGAATAATCTGTTGCAGCATACAAAATGGGATATGCTGCGACCTCCGCGCTCTGACCAATTGCTTTTAATGATGCGCGGGTTAATCGAGTTTTTAGTTTACTAGAACCTTTTCCGTAAATGTACGTTTGGGCAATTCCTGGATGACACGCAATGCTTTTTGAATCGATGTTGCGGGATCTAAATTGATATTGAAGTTCCTTTGCGAAAAACATACATGCTAGTTTGCTTTGGGCATAGCTCTTCATCGCTTTAAACTTCTTATTTGTTCCAATAAACTCCTTAAATTCAGGTTTTATGTGATGTGCTGCAATACTCCCAAGAGATACTACCCTCGAATCAGGAGTTTTTATTAGTAGGTCTAATAATAATCCGGTTAAGGCAAAGTGTCCTAGATAGTTAATCCCAAACTGTGCTTCAAATCCATCTTCTGTTTGGCGCTTTGGAGGCAGCATTACTCCTGCATTATTAATCAGTATAGATAAGGAATTAAAATTTTTTCTGAAGTCGTGTGAAAACTCTCTTACACTTTGCAAATCACTTAAATCTAATTTTAGTACATGTACATTTGCATTTGGAAATGAGGACTTTATTTTATCTACAGCTTCATGCCCTTTGTTCATATTACGCACCGCCATAATGACAGTTGCATAATTCTCAGCCAATGCTAAACATGTTTCGTAGCCAATGCCACTATTTCCTCCAGTTACGATTGCTACTTTTCCTGTTAAATCATGAATGTCTCTTTTTGTCCATCCTCTAGTCATTTATCACACACTCCTTACTTACTTCATATAAATAGATGGAGTTAAACATGTTGGGGAAAGTTTAGTAAATTATGTTCTATTATATGTTCTAAACTGAGAAACAGAAGAAATGCTTGTGAGGTTTTATGAATTGTATAGATTTTGGAAAATTATTTGAAAAGAGGTACGCAATTGGTTAGTTATCATTGGGGTGTAGACTCTTCTAAAAGTGTAACAAGAGAGTTATATAATTCCATTTTATCGACATATGGAAAACCTGAGTTTTGGGGAAGATCGTTAACAGGAGTGGAAGGTGTAACAGAAGGAGTCACAAAAGAAGAACTTGAACTTCTTCATAGTAATGGTATTAAACTACTCCCTATTTATAGTGATTTTCGACGTGCAATTGGTGAAAGTCATGCCAAGGTAGTTGCCATGAATGCCACGTATCAAGCGAAGCGATTAGGGCTTAAAAAGGGAACAATGATTTTTGTACATTTAGCCAAAGCGTTGCCTATTGATAGCGCATGGATTAAAGGGTTTGTAGATTATATGTACAACACGGATTATAAACCTGGTTTTTATGTAGATCCAACAGAAGGTGATTTTTCAAACAGCTATTGCGAGGCAGCAAGTCAAAGTGATCGAGTAGCAAAACAGGCGGTGTTATGGAGTGCAGCACCGGATGAAGGTGTTTCTACTGTAACTGAAGCTCCTGAATTTAATCCAGCAGGTCCGCCATGTGAAGCCAATGTTTGGGCATGGCAATATGGACATGATACTGGAAATTTAAAAATTAATACGAATTTAATTGATAACCGAGTATTACAGATGCTTAGTTAGTAAATGAGGCGACATTTCCAAAATTAAATGTCGCCTCATTTATAATCTTGTTGGAGTTATTATGTGAGTCTAATTCATTATGATTCTAAAAAACCTGGTTCAAGGTAACTTGGGTTAGGATACGAATAGAATCCCTGTTTCGTCCCTGTTCCTAATTTTCCTTTATCTATATATTCCGATTTCAACACATTAGCTAACTTTTTAAATTCTTCGTTACCAGCTTCTGCTTTTGAATTGGCGATATTATATGCTGTGTTAATACCGACGATGTCCAAAATGGCAAATGGTCCTTTTGGAGCACCAGTTGCAATCATCCAAGTTTTATCAATGGTTTCTACATCCGCAATTTTTTTTACTAATAGCATTTGAGCAGCTTCTAAAAAAGGAACTAGTAAAGAGTTTAAGATATATCCCGGTTGTTCTCTTTGGATCGGTAAGGCAAACATGCCAATAGACTTGGCAAACTCAATGATAGCGTTAAAAACTTCCTTTTCTGTATTGGGATGTTTCATAATTTCAGCTGTATTATTTAGCCATATTTCATTGGCAAAATGTAATGCTAAAAATTTATGAGGTCTTCCTGTTACTTCTGCAAATTGACTCGGTATCATTGTGGATGAATTGGTTGCGAAAATAGTCTTTTCAGGTGCTACTTGACGCAATTGTTGATAAAAAGCCTTTTTAATCTCCTCCACTTCAGGCACAGCTTCTATCACAAAATCTGCATCTAAAACAGCTTCACCGAGATCTTTATGAAAAGACATACGGTTATAAGCTAGATTCACTTCTTCCTCAGTTGCCCCCAAATCTTGTTGATAACGAACTTTAAGATTCATTAATCGGTTTTTACCGCTATCAATTGCCTCATCATTAATATCATAGACCGCTACATCATATCCTTTAAAGGCGGTTTGAAATGCAATTTGACTTCCTAATACACCACTACCTGCTACAACAATCTTTTTAAATTCCATGTAAAAACCCCTTACTAAGTTTTGAACTAAACCCTTTTAGTTCACTTTTCATGATTGACATGCTACTGTTTTTTATACAGTGATTATTGGCTTAACGCTATTACCTTAAAGCAGTTCTTACGTTTGTGAAAAATGAATATGATACTAGAAAAGGAGCGAAGTGATGCATGTCAATTGCAGTGATTTATGGAAGTACCCGAGAAGAGGGTAATACGGAATGGTTAACAGAGCAGGTTATCGAGGGATTATCTGTTGAAAAAATCCATCTTCGAGAGTACAACATTTTACCCATTAAGGATGAACGACACTCAGAGTCTGGTTTCCAAGAGGTTTCTGATGATTACAATGCTATATTAGATAAGGTTTTACAGCATGACATACTAATTTTTGCGACACCTATTTATTGGTATAGCATGAGTGGAACCATGAAGCTGTTTATTGATCGGTGGTCTCAAACTTTACGTGATAAGAATTATCCAAACTTCAGAGAAGACTTAGCAAAGAAAAGCGTCTATGTAGTTGCAGTTGGAGGGGATAGACCTTCTATTAAGGCACTTCCGATGATACAACAGTTTCAGTACATTTGTGATTTCTTTAAGATGCCTTTTGAAAGTTATTTAATAGGAAAAGCAAGTAAACCTGGTGACATAAAGAATGACGCGACTGCTATTGCAGCTGCATCTCAAATGAGATTAGCTTTGAAAGCACGATTAGAGGCTAATGAATAGAGAAACTGTCTCTAACAAAAACTTTATCAATAGTATTCAATACAATAAAACGAGTTGAGCCATTAGAGGCCAACTCGTTTTATTCATTTAGTTAACTTATAATTAAATTAATATAGGGCTCAATAAAGCCGCGATACTCGGGTTTTGTATTTTCAGGCAGATGGAGAGGGGAATAATACTCTAATGCTATTGATTCATCATTCATTGTTAATACTCCACTAACAGCTTTTGAAAGAAATACTGCAGTGACTGAGTAAAATTCATCTCCATTTGCTACTTTGCAGAAGTAATCTTTTCCTGAAAAGACCCCGAGCAATTCTAAGTCTTCAATCACTAAGCCTGTTTCTTCTAAAACTTCCCGACGAGCCACTTCCTCAAAACTTTCCCCCAAGTCCATCAAACCTCCAGGGAGTCCCCAGTTTCCACATGGACGTTGTTGTAAAAGAATTTCCTTCTTTTCATTTACAATAATAACTGTCGAACCTGGTAATATTAAAGGGTCATGTCCAACGTACTTTCTTAGTTGCTTATAATATTCCATAAAGATTCCTCTCTTAAAGTCAATTCTCTTCTAAATAATAATTCAACATGACAAATACATAAACCTTTATTCACTTTTGTTAAAAGATTTACTATTTTCCCATCAATATTAATTATTACCATATGAAGAATTGTTGATTTTTAGAACAGAAATTTGTCATATTAATAGGTACTGAGCAATAGGATAAAGAAAATACTTATTATTTTTTGCATATTTAAGTTACGATAAACGGTTTGAAATACTATGTTGTTTTGCTGCAAATTCGGTGGATTCTTTATTAATTAACACCAGGAGGTCAATATGAATAGCAAAACACATCTGCTAGACGATGATAATAATCCAGAACAGCATAGCATTGTAAACGATTCTAGTAATTTTGCGACTATAAAAGGTGTTAAGAACTCCTATATGAAACCAAGAATAGTCGTTTTTATCCCTGCACATAACGAAGAAAAAGCAATTCGAGATTGTCTAGAAGGTCTAGCAGATCAAGAATTACCCTATGATGTCGAAATGGATGTATTTGTGATAGCTGATAATTGCACAGATAATACTGTCGAAAAAGCGAATGAAGCTGGAATGGATTTAAATCTCCATCTAAATGTATTGATTACTAAAAATAATAAACAGCGTAAAGTAGGTGCCTTAAATACTGCTTGGAAGACCATTTATGGAGATTCTTTAGATATATATTTTAAAAGTTTATCACCTTATCAAGAGTTATATAAAGATTCTATTAAAGCAATTTTAGGAATGGATGCTGATAGTCGTTTAGCCCCGAACGCACTGTTACATTTATGGGAAGGATTAATGAGTGCACGTAATATTGGTGGCGTGATGGCCAAATATACAATGCGTATGCCAAGAAAGAAAAATACCATTCCAAAGGATGCCGTAAACTTTGAAGAATTAGTTTCATCAGGAAGATATGGTGGTCCTATTACTCGGTGGTGGACACATCAACAAAAGCAAGATATGGCGGCTTGGCTGTTAGACCTTCAATACCGTGGAGGCAGTACTTATGTACTCGGTGGACAGGCTACGTTATTTCGTCCAGAAGCCCTCCAAAATATAGTTGAAAGTAATAAATTAGATGGACCATGGCAAAACGATAGTGATGTGGAAGATATGCTGTTAACATGGCAGCTTCAAAATAATGGCTGGAAGACGTTAATTAGTCCTAAAGCAAGATGCTTTGTAGATTCGATGAAATCCTATCACACTTTTCGTCAACAGCGGAATAAATGGCAGTCTGGTACAGTTCATTTATTAACAAGTAAAGATATCAATGTAAAATCTAGGCACAATGCAAAACTATGGCGTATGCAATTAAAGTTATTCCAGGACTTCCTGGTCAGAGTATTATTTATCTCTCTATTAGTCGTATCCTGCTATCGATCAATTCCAATGGTCTTGGATTTGGATCATACCTATAGTATTAGCTTCCATTTTAAATATACTACTTGCAATCAAAACCCCAATGGTTCGAACCATCGACATTGTATTAGCGGGCTTACTCTTCAGTCCAGAATTATATTTATGGGCCAATCTAATAACATTCTTCCAAGTCTGGGTAGAAAAACTATCAGCCAATAAAAAAAGATGGGTGGGCAAATCAATATAATGCGGAAAGTGGCAAAACAAGAAGTAAACTAAGTATGGGTATCGTAATTTCAATTTTAGTCATTATCATAGGGGTATTACTTATTGTCCAGTTTAGAGATTATTTAACAAGTGCGACCGTTACTAATGCGTTAATGCCTTATATTATGGTTGGTTGGTATATTCTTACGGGTTTAACTGTTCTAGCTTGTCTACAAATGGTGTATAGTATTTGGAAGTTACGTGCAAAGAATGAAGCTTAGCATTTCAAACCAAGGTGGATGCAAATAAGTGTATATAAATAACTACCAAAATAAAAAGCGAGAAGTAATCTTGTATTACTTCTCACTTTTACTATTGAGCTATGTAGTCATATTTTAGTTCTTCAGTAGTTACATTTACATCAACTAATAGATTATGCTCGTTGAAAAACCAAAGGTCATCTTTTTCGATATAAAAGTAAATACCTTCAATTATTTCATTTACACCTACATCATGAGGCGTTTCTCGATTCATACCAAGTGAAAAACCTTGGTGAAATGGGGAAGAACCACCGTATCGGGCATAAAATCGAATCGAATCACCCGAAGTTACTTCCATTTCTTCTTTAAACCAACGTAATGCTTCCTTTGTAACTTTTATATTCACCCCGTAAACATCCCTTCAAAAAAGACATTTTTATAACCATTTTACTTTAGGTTCAGTTCCATCCTTAATTCGTTTAAGATTTGCACGGTGACGGTAGAAAATAAAGGATGCTAGTATAGCAATTAAAATCAGCAAAGCATAATCTCCTGTTATAAACACATAAATAATACTATATATCAAGGCTACAACCGAAACAATCATAGATGATAAGCTAACAATTTTCGTTAATTTTAAGGAGATAAAGAATCCAATGATTAAAATGATAAAGAGTGGCCAAGCATAGCCTAATACGACACCACCAGATGTTGCTACAGCCTTTCCTCCACGGAACCCAGCAAAAATTGGGAACATATGTCCAACAACTGCCACTGCTCCTAAAATAAGTGGATGAATAGATGTATCAGCAAAAAATGAGATAAGTGGTAGTAAGGTAGCCGCTGTCCCTTTTAGTATATCAATCAGTGTAACAGCAAGGCCGGGTTTTTTTCCTAAAACACGAAAGGAGTTTGTCCCACCTAAATTTCCACTACCATGCTCTCGAATATCCGTTTTATAAAAGATTTTACCTATCCAAAGGCCAGATGGAATTGACCCAAGTAAATAAGCACATACAAGAATAATTACATTAACCATAAAATGTTCCTTTCAAAAAATTAAAATAGTTGGTACGAATAGTTGCAATAACAATATACCACCTTTTTCACCATTTGAGGTAGAGGTATTTCTATTTTGAGAATCAACTATTAAACTAACTGCAACAAAAACGAACTAAAGTTCTAGGTTAACTATACCATATCAAAGTTTTTTTTAAGAATATGAATGAAGTTGAAGGAAAAAGTAAAAATTATCGTGAATAAATGTACAATAATGTTTTTAAATTTACAGTTATTATTAACTATAGGCACACTAAAATCTTTACACTGTAATTGTTATTTGTACCACAAACTCTAAATTGTCGGAAATCGACTGGTTACTACCTTAGCGAAACTTCTATTTGTGCTGAGTGACTTGAGTTTGATACAATAAGAAAGCTTATTTCTGGTTAAAGCAATGTTGACAGAAATTACTATAATCAGTAGGATGAATATAGAAACAGAACGGATGTTTGGATTTTTTGGAGGGGGATTTGATTTGGCAATAAATCAGCCAGGGATCGCATATGATGACGATGCCATTCAAGTATTAGAAGGATTAGAAGCGGTTCGTAAGCGACCAGGAATGTATATTGGCTCCACAGACAGTCGAGGTCTTCACCACTTAGTATATGAAATAGTAGATAATGCAGTGGATGAAGCTCTTGGTGGATTTGGATCACATATCATCGTAAAAATTCATGAAGACGGTTCTATAAGTGTTCGAGATTATGGCCGAGGAATGCCAACTGGGATGCATAAAATGGGAAAACCAACACCAGAAGTCATTTTTACCATTCTTCATGCAGGAGGTAAATTTGGTCAAGGTGGATATAAAACAAGTGGTGGTTTACATGGTGTAGGTTCATCTGTTGTGAATGCACTTTCTAAATTTTTAGAAGTTACCATCTATCGTGATGGACAAATTTTCCGCCAACGTTTTGAACATGGTGGGAAACCGGTTACAACTCTTGAAGTTATTGGTAAAACAAAGGAAACAGGAACAAACGTTCTCTTCTTACCAGACAAAGATATTTTCTCAGTTACAAAATTTAATTACGATATTTTAGCAGAACGTTTACGTGAATCTGCCTTTTTATTAAAAGGGTTAAAAATTGAACTTATTGATGAGCGCGGTGAAGGACAGCAGGATGTTTTTCATTATGAAAACGGAATTGAAGCATTTGTCACATATTTAAATGAAGAAAAAGATGTTCTTCACCCAGTTAAGTATGTTGAAGGATCTCAAGAAGGTATAGAGGTTGAATTTGCTTTTCAATTTAATGATGGGTATTCAGAAACCATTCTTTCCTTTGTCAATAATGTTCGTACTCGTGATGGTGGAACGCATGAAACTGGTGCAAAATCAGCCATGACAAAAGTATTTAATGAATACGCACGTAAAGTTGGACTTTTAAAAGAAAAAGATAAAAACTTAGAGGGAACAGATATTCGAGAAGGTCTATCTGCCATTGTATCAGTCCGTATTCCAGAGCACCTTTTACAATTTGAAGGTCAAACGAAGAGTAAACTTGGAACAACTGAAGCCCGTGCAGCAGTTGAAGGCGTTGTGCAAGAGGAAATGTTGTATGTCTTAGAAGAAAATGCTGAGTTATCTGCATCCCTTGTTCGTAAAGCTATACGTGCACAGCAAGCGCGAGAAGCTGCTCGAAAAGCAAGAGAGGATGCTCGTAGTGGTAAAAAGAAAAAGTCCAGTACACTACTTTCTGGTAAGCTAACTCCAGCTCAGTCAAAAAATGCAGCGAGAAACGAGTTATACCTTGTAGAGGGGGATTCCGCTGGTGGTTCTGCGAAGCAAGGACGTGATCGTACTTTCCAAGCGATATTACCTTTGCGCGGAAAAGTTATTAATACCGAAAAAGCTAAACTTTCTGATATTATGAAAAATGAAGAGATATCAACCATCATTCATACGATTGGAGCAGGTGTTGGAGCAGATTTTAATGTAGAAGATTCTGCTTACAATAAAGTAATCATAATGACCGATGCTGATACAGACGGTGCTCATATCCAAGTATTATTATTAACTTTCTTCTATAAATATATGAGACCATTAATTGATGCAGGTAAGGTTTATATTGCATTACCTCCACTTTATAAGGTTTCTAAAGGGATAGGGAAAAAAGAAGTGATTGAGTATGCTTGGACAGAAAAAGAATTACAAGCTGCAATCCAAAAAGTTGGTAAAGGCTATATGCTTCAACGATATAAAGGATTAGGTGAGATGAATGCCGATCAACTTTGGGATACGACAATGAACCCTGAAACTAGAACGTTAATTCGAGTAACTATCGAGGATGGTGCCCGTGCAGAGCGTCGTGTAACAACACTAATGGGCGATAAAGTCGAACCAAGACGAAAATGGATTGAATCAAATGTAGATTTTGGTATGGAGGATGATTTGAATATTTTAGATAGCGATTTCATCCAACATGAGGAGGATTTAGAAGTATGACGACACCCGAACGATTTCAAGAATTACCATTAGAAGAAGTTATGGGCGATCGGTTCGGTCGTTATAGTAAGTACATTATTCAAGACCGCGCATTACCTGATGCCCGTGATGGGTTAAAACCTGTTCAACGAAGAATTTTATATGCGATGTTTAACGAAGGAAATACTAGTGATAAACCTTTCCGTAAATCTGCTAAAACAGTAGGTAACGTTATCGGTAACTTCCATCCTCATGGTGATTCTTCTGTGTATGAAGCAATGGTCCGTTTAAGTCAAGATTGGAAAATGCGACATATGGTAATTGAAATGCACGGAAACAATGGTTCTGTCGATGGAGATCCACCTGCAGCAATGCGTTATACGGAAGCACGATTATCATCTATTGCTGCAGAAATGCTACGTGATATCAATAAAAATACGGTAGACTTTGTTCCGAACTTTGATGATCAGGATCTTGAACCAACAGTGTTACCTTCAAGATTTCCTAACTTACTTGTAAACGGATCTACAGGTATTTCTGCAGGTTATGCGACAGATATACCACCACATAACTTAAGTGAAGCACTTGATGCTGTGCTTATGCGATTAGATAATCCAAAATGTACAGTAGACGATTTATTAAAGGTTATAAAAGGACCTGATTTTCCAACTGGTGGTATCATTCAAGGTGCTGAGGGCATTAAAAAAGCTTATGAAACAGGTAGAGGGAAAATAATCGTCCGTTCAAGAACTTCCATCGAGTCAGTAAAAGGTGGAAAAGAACAAATTATTATTACAGAATTACCTTATGAAGTAAATAAAGCCAACTTAGTAAAAAAAATCGATGAGCAAAGAGTCGATAAGCGTTTAGAAGGAATTGCAGAAATTCGAGATGAATCGGATCGAACAGGGCTACGAATTGTAATTGAATTAAAGAAAGATGTGCAAGCTGTTGGTATATTAAACTATCTTTATAAAACGACAGAACTACAAGTCAATTACAATTTTAATATGATTGCAATCCATAATCGTCGTCCAACGATGATGACATTGCCTTTAATGCTGGATTCATATATTGCACATCAAAAAGATGTAGTAACAAAGCGTTCTCGATTTGATTTAAATAAGGCGAATGATCGTTTACATATTGTGGAAGGCCTAATCAAAGCAATATCAATTTTAGATGAAGTCATTGCAACTATTCGCTCTTCAAAGGATAAACGAGATGCTAAATCTAATTTAGAGGCTCAATTCGGTTTTACTGAAACTCAATCCGAAGCAATCGTAAGCTTACAACTGTATCGTCTAACAAATACGGATATTACAGATCTCCGTGCTGAGCAAGAAGAGCTTGAAAAATCAATTGCAAATCTAAACAATATTTTAGGGAATGAAAAACAATTGATTAAAGTGATTAAATCAGAGTTGGCTGAAATTCGAGCTAAATTTGCTGAAGAGCGTCGATCAACAATACAAGCTGAGATTGAGGAGATTAAGTTAACTCTTGATGTACTTGTACCAAGTGAAGAAGTTGTTGTAACGGTTACGAAAGACGGTTATGTGAAACGTACAAGTACACGTTCCCATTCAGCATCCAACGGTCAAGACTTTGCCATGAAAGATTCTGACTATCTTTTATTCGAAAAAACACTAAATACTCAACATCACCTACTACTATTTACAACAAAAGGTAATTATATTTATCAACCGGTTCATGAATTACCAGATATTCGTTGGAAGGATCTTGGTCAGCATATCTCAAGTATTGTTCCAATTGATCAAGATGAGGAGATTATTGAGGTTATAGGTATTGAGAAATTCGATCAAGAAGATGTTCATGTTCTTACAGCAACAAAAGAAGGACAAATTAAACGTTCCGCTTTAGCAGATTATTCAGTTACTCGATATTCTAAACCTATTAAGACAATGAATCTTAAAGGGCAAGATGAAATGATTTACGCAAGTCTAGTAACTTCAGAATCACAAATCATGCTAACCACTCATCTAAGTTATTGTCTTCGATTCGATATCGAGGAAATCCCAGTTACGGGTGTTAAAACAGGCGGTGTTAAAGGGATTAACCTAAAAGATGGGGATGTGCTATCAGCAGTTAATCTTTTAAATACGGGCGATCATGAAGAAGTCATTATTGTTACTCACCGTGGTGCAGTCAAACGAATGAATGTTTCAGAAGTTGAAAAAAGCTCCAGAGCTAAACGAGGCGTTGTGGTCTTAAAAGAATTAAAATCAAATCCACATCGTATTTTTGATGTAAAGGTTGTTCAATCTAGTGATTCTGTCATTTTGGAAACAGAGAATAATATACAAGAAACGATTGCAGTGAAATCTTTATCAAAAGCGGATCGCTATTCTAATGGATCATTAAAGATAGATGTATCAAACGATGGCGAATTATTATATGTAAAAGTGATTCAAACAAATCAAGAAAATAATTAATGAATGGGGCATTCATGATTTTGATAATCGTGAATGCCTTTTGTCTACTTATTTTAACGTTTTTCTCCGTTGTCTTAGCTTGTACTCATTAGAAAATATTGAATCGATATTGATTTTAGGCGTGATTACGAATAAGATAAAGTTGTTTTTGGTTTTTAGAGGAGGTCTTATATGGGTTTAAAAGGCAAAACAAAGGGAGTCATTCTAGTATTGACCGCAGCCTTTTTCTGGGGTATTTCTGGAACTGTTTCTCAATATCTTTTCCATGAATTACAGATTAGTGCAGAATGGTTAACTTCAGTAAGACTACTTCTCGCAGGTGTATTACTTACTGCAATTGCTTTCAAACAGCATGGAACCCGGATATTTGAAGTTTGGCGACATAAATCCGATATTTTCGGGATTATTATTTTTGGAGTTATTGGGATGATTGGGGTTCAATATACATATTTAGCTGCGATTCAACATGGCAATGCAGCTACCGCAACGATTCTACAATATATTGGTCCAGCAATCGTAACAGGCTATTTTATATTAAAAGCCAAAAGGTTCCCAACAAAGAAAGAATTACTAGCAATTATTTTCGCATTAGTTGGTACATTTTTGCTTGTCACTAATGGTAATATTCAAACGTTATCAATCTCCAAACTAGGTTTCTTGTGGGGGATTTTATCAGCATTTGGCCTTGCATTCTATACAATTCAACCTATAGAACTTCTAAAGAGATGGGGTTCTACCATCATAGTAGGTTGGGCTATGATTATTGGAGGGATAATTTTTAGTTTTGTTGCACCACCTTGGCGATTTGAAGGAGAATGGTATTTCTCCACGAACTTTGCATTTTTATTTGTCGTCGTTTGTGGGACAGTCTTAGCATTTTATTGTTATTTAGAGAGTTTAAAATACTTAACAGCCTCTGAGACAAGTCTCCTAGCGTGTGCAGAACCCTTATCAGCTGCATTCACTTCTGTACTTTTTTTAGATGTGGCATTTGGTTGGATCGATTGGATTGGATCTGCGTTTATTCTCTTCACAATCGTTGTATTAACTAAATTTAAGAGCTAATAAAGGTATCTCCATAGCCATCTTTATGATGATTTTGGACATACCTTTTATGTTTTTTAAATTGATTTTGTAAAGATTCATGTTTCGTTTTTGTCACTCTTTTATGTGTACTATGTACTAAAATCGAATTGAATGCGATGTAGTGTTACATCTTTACTATTTTCTCTAAACTGTTTCAATCTATTTTTTCTTCGCTTTTGAAGTAGTCATAATTTCACCTATGATTTTATTTTTTCTATCATATGCCTTTTTAAGAGAAAAGGGGGAGTATTAAAAAACCTCGAGTTTTAAAAACTCGAGGTTGATTTTACGATTAGTGAGATACATCTTGAACTGATATACCTGTTTGAGCTTTTACTTCAACTTCACGGTATTTCGCTTCATCTTTCTCTTTAGAAAGAAGGGTACCAATCCAACCACCTATAAATCCAAGTGGAACGGAGATGATTGCTGGATTTCCTAATGGGAAAATTGCTTCCCCAACAAAGATTGCAGCGCCTTCTACTGGATTCCAAACATTTGGAGAAATCGCAACTAAGATTAAAGCAGAGATTAAACCAGTAAGCATAGCCGTTACTGCACCAGCAGTGTTGAAGCGCTTCCAATAGATTGTGTATAGAATTACTGGTAAGTTTGCAGAAGCTGCGATACAGAACGCTAAAGAAACTAAGAATGCAACGTTTAATGTTTGAGCACCTAATGCTAAGACAATTGATACGACAGCAATAATGATTGATCCTACACGAGCAGCAACCACCTGTTCCTTTTCTGATACTTTCCCTTTTTTAATAATTTGACCATAAATATCATGAGATAGAGCAGATGCACCAGAAAGTACAAGACCAGCTACTACCGCTAAAATTGTTGCAAAGGCAACCGCACACACGAAGGAGAATAAAATATCTCCACCTAAAGCTTGAGCAAGAAGTGGGGCAGCCATGTTACCAGCAGCATTTGCTTCAACAATTGCTTGTTTACCTACGAATGCAGCAGCACCAAATCCTAAGAAGATTGTTAAAATATAGAATAGACCAACAATCCAAGTAGCCCAAATTACTGAAGAACGAGCTGTTTTTGCGTCTTTTACAGTGAAGAAACGCATTAAAATGTGTGGTAGACCAGCAGTACCTAATACTAATGCAACTAACATAGAGATTGTATCAAGACCATTAGTATATTTTAAACCTGGATTTAAATATGCTTCTCCTGCATCTGTTGCAGTAGACATTTCTGAGAACATTGTTAAGATATTGAAATTGAATTCGCGTAATACTAAGAACGAAATTACAACAGTTCCTAACATTAATAAACATGCTTTAATAATTTGTACCCAACTTGTAGCTGTCATTCCACCAAATAATACGTAGATAGTCATCATGAAACCTACAAGAAGTACAGCAGACCAATAAGGAATTCCTAATAATAATTGAATAAGTGCACCTGCACCAACAAGTTGTGCGATCATATAAAATAAAACGATTACAATTGAACTTAAAGCAGCAGTACCCCGGACTTTTTTCGCATCAAAACGAGCTGAAATCATGTCTGCTAATGTGAATTTACCAAGATTACGTAATGGTTCAGCAACAATATATAAAACCACTAAATAAGCTACTAAATAACCTAATGAGAAGAAGAATCCATCAAAACCAGCTAATGCGATCGAACCAGCAATACCAAGGAAAGAAGCAGCTGATAAATAGTCACCAGAGATAGCTAGTCCATTTTGCCAACCTTTTAAACCACCACCAGCAGTATAGAAATCACTTGCAGTGTTATTTTTTCTAGAAGCCCACCATGTGATAAATAATGTTAATCCCACGATAGCTACGAACATGACAACAGCAGTTGTACTCATTAATTAACACCTCTTTCATACTCTTCGATAATAGCATTTGCTTCCTTATCGAATGAATTTGCTTTTGCTACATATAGATGAGCTAATCCCCAAGTCATTATAAATAGTGCAGCAGAGTAAAACCAAACCCAAGTAATATCCCCTACAGCTTTCTGGTGTAAAACTTCTGTGTATGACGTTAAGATTGGTAATAACAAGTATGCAGCAAGAAAAATGATAGTAAGAGTCCATAAAAATTTATTTTTCCTTTTTGTTAACTGTTTGAATGATTCCATTTCTGCGATCTTGTCATAATTAATGTTTTCTTTTACATTCCCAGCCATAAACATCCCCCTTTTTATGTTGTTTTTTTCTACTTAGTGTTTGTAAAATTCTATTTTTATAGATTTACAATTCTCATTTTATTTAAGCGTTCACAAAATTGCAATACTTTTTAGTTAAATAATATTTAAAAATTTTTGAAAAAATAAGATTAATAGAGAAAATATTGTTGAAAACGAGTTTATAATAAATTTTTTGATAAGAAACAGTTCAATTTGAGAATGTCAGATGTAGAAATTAGAGTATTTTTTATATATTGACAATAATTTTTTTATTTACAATTTACATCATAGGATTGGTGGAAATTGTAAAAAAATACACTCTTTAAATCTTTTCGATGAAAAATAGTTGGATTTTATACTTTACTTAGATGAAAAAAAATTCGTGAGGTGTAGAGAATATATTTTATATAGGGCAGGGGATGTAAGTATGTGCCACGTGCATTTGGCCATTAAATTCAAATACAACAACTGAAAGTGTTTTGCTTAAGAAATATTCGCAAGTAATTATTTCGGGGATAAAAGAAAAACAGTTTATCGTAAAATATCTGGGTTTACGTTTATCCTAAAATGTATAATGATTGAAAATTTATTTTCATTGTTAAATGGTTTAGTAATATCATTCTGATAATAATTAATTATGGAATTAAACTATGTGTGAAACCGTTACACAAGTCATTTTTTAACTTTAGTCACGGTTTCTATGGATGCTGAAGGATTCAAAATATTTATGAGCTAGTAATACTAATAAGTGTTAGTATTTATGATTTAGAAATTGTAATTGATTACCAAAAAGAGTTAAATAAATTGGTACAAGAAATTGATTAATTGAAGTTTTGCTGAACTATATAATCTTAGTACAGTAAAAGGATCTAATAACAGAATATAGAAATCATATAAAAAGCGAGCCAGTATTGAGATTATAATAAACAGTTAATACACAGATCTCAAAAGTTTAAATTTTTTTAGATAATCAAATTTCTAAATGTGTTTTATAATTAGAAAATCAAAATTTGACCGGTTTCAGGCTCATTTTCGCGTTTTGTCTCACTATTATAAGTATACTTTTGAAACGAGACTCAACTTCATATAATAAATATTATGTAAACTAGAATTGAGATTGAGCAGAACAAAGTATAAACTCACCTTCTTATAATTAAGAAAGTTGAAAAAAATTAATCAGAACTTATAGTTATTTCAAAGCTATAGTGTCGTTTTTTAAAAGGAAGTACCATACAACCAGTCCCTATAAAGAAAATAGGTACTTTTAATGGTTGCATGATTTCCCCAGGATTTTATAAGTATATTTATTTTAATCATAATTGTCATATGGATATATCTATAGATTAAATGTTAGTAATCTTTAGTGATTTCCTTTTAGATGAAGGAGCTATTTGCAATTCTTCTCTATATTTAGTAATTGTTCGCCTTGATATAGTAATACTTTCATTCTCTCTTAATACTGTAGCTAACTTTTGATCCGATAATGGTGCTAATTTATCCTCATTATCTATCAATTCTTTCAATAACCATTTTATTTTTTCCTTTGAAATGATTTCCCCACCATTCCCTTCAAGTTTAGAAGTGAAAAAATCTTTAAATGCAAATATATTCGAATTAATTTGTATATATTTGTTCATTATCGCTCTACTAACGGTAGATTCATGTTTACCAATATAGTCAGAAACATCTTTCAATGTAAGCGGCTTTATATAGCTTAGATCATTTAAAAAAGCTTCCTGTTGATATTTAATTAAAAATTCCATAATATCACGCATCGTGTTTTTACGTTGTTCTAAAGCTTGTACGACCCATTTCGCTTCATTTTTCCAACTTTGAATTTGTTTATTTTCTTCTTTGGATAAATTAATTAAACTATAACTATTTATATTTAAATTTGGCGAAAACCAATCACATAGAGTGTAAATAATTTGTTTGTTTCTTATACGAACAATAACATCTGGATGAATAAAGTTAGTCTCGTCATTTACAAAGCTATATGGCCTAGGATTTAAATTTTGAATTTTTTTAATAGATTCACTCAAGATGTCCTCTGTTATTTTAAATTTTTTTAATATAAACCTCCATTTTTTTTCCGCTATCAAATCAATATGGTCGACTAGATTTAATAGTAACTCGTCTTCAGGATAAAATTGTAGACATTGAAATTTTAAAAAATGTTTTAAATCTAATGTGGCTAATCCTACATAGCCATTTAAACAAAAGAAGTCTAATATGAAAGCGTATTCATCTGGAGTTAAAAAATCATACGCGTTTGGTAAATATCCGTTATTATTTAAATTCATAATTACTTTTTTTATTAAGTTAAATTCCTTTGGGTCATCAACAATTAATTTGAACTCTTGTAGCAAACTATCTGTCTTGTTCACCTCTATTTTTGTATTCAAATTATTAATATTAATCTCGTTATGTAATCGTTTAATTTTCTTTTCTTTAAAATTTTCATAGTCCTCCATTTCTATTAAAGGATTCGAAATTTGAATTTCATATAAAAATTCCTCAAGTTCATCTGAAGTCATTTTCATAATTCCAATTGCTTGACTTAACTGAGGTGTCATCGCTAATTGAGTTCCCATTTGGGTGTTTAATTCAAGCCACATATTTTTATACTCCTTTAATTGTATATTATGATTTAAAAACTTTATTCAAATATATATAAACAGGCAGAGAAAATAATCCCTTCTCTACCTGTTATATTTTCATACAATCTATATAACTTGAATACTACTAGACAGTTTAGAAAATAATTATAACTACGCTTTTACTGCCTGAATTGAATTTAATGCTTGTTCTAAATATTTCTTAAATACCTCATAGTTTTCACTCATTGGGAAATGTCCAATATCAACCATTTCAATAAATTCAGCATTTTTGATTTGGCTTGCTGTACGTCTACCATCTTCTGTAGTTGTTAAATAATCATAAGTCCCTGTAAGCATGATTACTTTAACTTTGTCTCCTTGAATTTGTTCTAGTTTCCCACGAAGATCATGGTCTACAGAATAAAAATGTAAGTCGCCTTTAAATGATTCTGCACCTTGTGAATAATAAAACCACGTTGCCCAACGATCCTTATCTGGTGATTGTGGCGCCATTAAATCCCATACACCACTTGCACATACCTGTGATGCATTCGCATGTGGATGATGCCACCAATCTAAATAGAAGCCCGGAGAATAGTCTGCTGCTTCAACTGGGATAACTGCATCAAATCGATCTGGATGATGAAGTGCAAGTTGTAAAGCTATATTTCCACCGAAAGAGGACCCCATGAAAATTGGATTTTCTAATTCAAGTGCGTCACACAATGTAACAATAAACTTCATAAAGAACTCAGCACTAAGTTTATATTCTTCTTTCCACCATTCTGTATTTGAAGGAGGATCTGATTTACCATGACGAGGTAAATCATATGCAATCACACGATATTTACTAGTAATCTCTTCATCTTCTAATAATCCACGCCATTGGTGATTGTGACATCCCGCTGTATGTTGACATACAAGAGGTTGTCCTGTCCCATTTTCTAAATAAAATACTTTATATTCTTCCCCTTCAACATCTATCGTTACGTATCTACCTAATACAGGTGAAAATTTAGCTTTTGTCATACTACTATACCCCTCCTCTTATTTTAAACTGGTATGCTTGATACTCGTAATATTTCTAATTGTGTTGTTAAACAACGAATATTTTGCATCAATACTAATATGTTGCCTTCTAATTTCATATCACGTTGGAAACTAGCTGCCCAGATTCCATGATACATAGGAGGTGGAGTTGGCATGGAGAACTTTTTCCAAGTATCCTCACTCGCTCTAATTGCAAAATCATAAGCATCTAATGGTCCTGGATCTAAATTAATGTTTTTAACTTTCCCCTCATGCATATCAATTAGAACTTTTACTGATTCCATATCTAATAGATAAGAACAAGTAAAAAACTTACCATGAGCATTTAATTCTTCATTTGAATCATTTAGCTCTGTAAAACGTTGAATCCATTGATTTTCAACTACTACTGTCATATATTTCTCCCCCTTCTTTGTTTCGGGCATGCAACAAATATAAATCGCCATT
>DATMGC010000067.1:0-1786 GCA_035555915.1 Ureibacillus sp.
GACATTTAGAAAAATGTTTGAAGGAACGTTTACAGATAAAGAGATTGATCAAATTTATAGAGTAAGTAGAAAGCATAGCGAAATCCTGTTTGATCAAAGTGAAGCAGGTGAAATCACCCAGTTTGAATGGCAAACTGGACGTATTATTAATGCATGTAACGATTTTAATATCCCAATAGATATAGAAAAAGCCGAAGCATTTCATCACCTTTATATGGAGGAACAACAGAAAATCATCTTATTTGATGAAATTGAAGAATTACTAGAAGCTCTTCACAAGGAAGGAACTCAGCTTGCGATCCTGACAAATGGAGAAGAAAAGCACCAGTCAAAAAAGATTGAACAGTTAAAGCTTACCAAGTGGATTCCTGCAGAAAACATCTTTATTTCCGGCACGCACGGATACGCAAAACCAAAACGAGAGATCTTTGAAATCATGGAAGAAAAACTAGGGCTAGATAAAACCAAAACAGTCTATATCGGAGACTCTTTTGAAAAAGATATTATCGGAGCAAAACAAGTCGGCTGGCAGGCAATCTGGATGAACCACCGAAAAAGAGCATTACCTGAAAACGCCACCTTCAAGCCCGACCATGAAGTACAACATGCAAAAGATCTTCTGGATTTGTTTAGGGACAGAGGGACAGGTTCATCGTCCCATTCCTACGGATCCCACTCAAATTAATAATGCAGGAGAAGTGTTAGCGCACTTCTCCTTTTTATATACACAAGCAAGGGGGGCTGCTTCTAACGCCTGCCTAGAATAGTTTTTGCCTTTGAAAAGTATGAAGTATTAGTACTCATATCAAACTCTCATAGTTTAACAAATAGTTCTAATTATCTAGGTATTTAGAACTTTCATATGTTAAATTTTCACAACAAGTGATATAATTTACTGGTTTCGTTTATAAGTAGAAAGATTGAATTAAAGGGAGAGAAAGATGAGATTTAAGTTATGCTTTTTATTATTTATAATTGTATTACTAGTTGCTTGTTCTAATAATGAGCAAACAAAAACAGAAGTGGAAACTAATACTGAACAAGAGGTAGTAAAAGAAACAAAAGGTAAATTAGAACAAAATGAAGTGCAAGATCTTCTAAGAACAAATTTGGATAATATTTTTGAAGTGTTTGTAAGCTCCGGTGAAGAAAATGGATGGAATACGGCTAATGCACCAGATTTTAATATACTTAGGCCCGAGTTATTGCCTTTTGCAACGGGAAGTTTTATTGATACGACATTAAAAGAAATGTCTCAAGAGTATTATTGTGAATGCGATGCTTCGTTTAAACCAATTATCGAGTACGGTGTTCATTTTACATTCGAAGAAACAGATAATAACGAGTTACATATAGAAGCCTTAGAGCCTGCAACGGAGCTAAGCAATACAGGTCTTTTATGGAGCTTCAAATTAGTGAAAGAAGAAGAGTCATGGAAAATGAAAGACTGGAATCATCAATTAATTGAGGACCAAGATCTTAAACTTACTAAAGAGGAAGCAGAAATCCTGCTGGCAAGTGAGTATGAAACACCAGAATTTGTTGAAGAATATGAATCAAAAACAACAGGTGGAAAAGCATTCTTATTTAAGATGAAGGGTGCTGATAGTGAGAGGCTAGTTGGAATTAGCTCTAAAAATTCCAGCCTGTTGGATGATTATGAATTAGAAATAGAATCAAATCCTTCATCTGAAAAAGCAGGAGAGACTGTAAAAGTTATTGATCTTTACAGCGAATTTTACGAAAAGCTTCATTTCGGTATGACCAAAGATGAATTAGTAGCACA
>DATMGC010000068.1:0-9063 GCA_035555915.1 Ureibacillus sp.
ATGTTTATACAAGTAGGGGGTGAACAGTTTTGTTGACGGGATTTAGTCCCACGGGCGCTACGTTCTACCCCGACTACCGTTATAATAAGACCTAAACAAAAAAGGTCAACCAGAAAAATCTGGCTAACCTCATATTACGATCGGGCGCGTTTATGGAGTAACGCAAGTAGAAAATAATCAAACTCTTTTATAAAAGCCAACCTTAAAAACTTTAATGAAGAATCCATTTTGCATGAATTTTTCTTATTAATCATAATAAATGATTAATGTGGTGTTTTGCTCGAACTTTTTATTTAGCTACATAAAGAGGACTGTTTAGTTTCGTTTTTTCTACATGGGAGTTGGGACAATTTTGCACTTCAATTCGACGAGAGTCTGAATAGTTGTTAATAAGATGTATACGAAAAAATCCACTACTAGGTATTTAAGTGGATTTTTTCGTATACATCTATTTTTTAGCTTCTCCATTCAGCTGATGTAATAGGCGCATGATTGTTTCGTTTATTTCATCCAGTTCCTTTTTACTCATGCCGGTAGCATCGAATAGAGATTGAGGAACACAAGCTGCCTTCTCCTGTAGTGCTAGGCCAGTTTGCGTTATATGAATATTCATGACGCGTTCATCTACAGTGTCACGTCGACGCTCAATCAGTCCAGCAGCTTCCATACGTTTGAGTAATGGAGTAAGTGTACCTGTATCAAGATTCAGTATTTCCCCCAGCTCTTTAATTGTTTTTTGTGGCTTTTCCCATAATGTAACTAAAACTAAATACTGAGGATAAGTAAGCTTTAGTTCATCAAGGTAAGGTCGATAAAGCCGTAAAATAGCCCTTGAACAAGCGTACAATGAGAAGCATAAATGATCTTCTAAGTTTAAATTTTGTGAATTGGTATCCATTTGTTACACCTCTATTGGTTAGTATTTCTCTCATTATTAATTTAACATACCCTCAAAAAATAAAAAAGGATTTTGCACAATTTAATCGTTGACAATATAATACCGAAGGCGTAAGATGAACTCATAAAATAAGTTTTGCGCAATACAATTTGACAAAACTTAAATTTAATAATTGGAGGAATTTATAATGAGCAAACTTACTGTAGGATTTGAAAATGGTACACCGATTGAACTTCACATTGAGGATGTAGGAACTGGAAAACCCGTCGTATTAATTCACGGTTGGCCACTTAGCGGAAGATCTTGGGAAAAACAAGTACCTGCATTGGTAGAGGCTGGGTACCGTGTCATTACGTATGATCGTCGTGGTTTCGGGCAATCTTCACAGCCATGGAATGGATATGAATACGATACATTTGCGGAAGACTTACACAAAATTTTGGAGCATCTAGATCTTCGTGAAGTCACATTAGTTGGATTTTCAATGGGTGGTGGTGAAGTTTCTCGTTACATTGGTACTTATGGAACAGAACGTGTATCAAGAGCTGTATTGGCAGGGGCAGTACCTCCGTACCTTTACAAAACGGCGGATAATCCAAACGGCGGATTTGATGATGCAACAATTAAAGGTTTACAAGATGGAGTAGAGGCAGATAGAATTGCCTTCTTAGATAACTTCACAACGAACTTCTTTGCTTCTGGGGATAGAACGGATTTAGTGAGTGAAGCATTCCGACTATATAATCGTGACATTGCAGCATTTGCTTCACCAAAGGGCACACTTGACTGTATCGCTGCATTTAGTAAAACCGACTTCCGTGCTGATTTAGATAAGTTCAATGTACCAACACTGATTATTCACGGTGATTCAGATGCCATCGTGCCATTAGAAGTCAGTGGGCAAAAAGCACATGAACGCATTCCGAACAGTCAGCTTGTGGTCATTAAAGGCGGACCACATGGATTTAATGCGACACATGCTGAGGAATTCAACACAGAATTGATTCAATTCTTGAAGTCTACTGAATCAGTTTCTATATAACGTATTCTTTTGTAAACAATGCAGGCACAAAATTGCTTGCCACCGTTCATGTAGGGATTCTTAGTAAAAGCGAGATAAATGATAATCTTACAGATAGCACCTGTTATTCGTTATTAAAAGTCGAGAAACCAACATTTTTTGGATTTTTCTTTGAACCGTCTGATATTTAGACGGTTTTTTATTATGTATTTCTTTTATAAATGAATATCACTTACAACACTTACGAAAAGATGAATATTTAAACCTAGAATCTATTTAGTTATATTCTTTTGTATAGTTTTCATAAAAATTGGAAAAAACTCTTTTATAAAATGAATTTAGGAGGAGTTTAATAGTGGAATCTCATAATGATGTTCTAATGTTAGATGGTAATGCAGTTGAATTTGAAAGCGATATTTATTTTGGTGATCAAAGATTTTATTTTACTAGGGCTATGTTAGATAACGATTGTTTCATAAAGGCACAAGTACTTGATCCCACCGAAGTGAAGCCCATACACATTATTAGTTTAGTTTGTATCAATGACCTAGACACAAAAAGATACTTTTTGCACAAAGAGGCTATCCTTTCAATAGACCAAGAACAGTTGATTGCAATTGACGTGGCAAATCTTTTTTCTAAACAGCCGCTGTATAAAATTGTGGGAACGCTTGAAACCCGCCTTTCTGTGGTTAGTGATTCACTGAATGAAGTTCGAAATCAGATGTTAAGAAATCGCTTTATCAATGAAAATAAAGGGAAATTGTCCTTCCTTAAACAGGAATATAAAAAATTCCAACAAGAAAATAGCACAAAGTAATTTGTCAGTTCCCACTCACCGTCACAATGGATTGACGGTTTTTTATTTTCTTTTGTTTTTCCTTCACTTTCTCTTTTTCTACAAGAAACTATAATAGAAATACCTCATTCATCTAATTCCTATGGTTTTACTGCTTGTGAAGAATTTTCTTCATACGCATTAGTACATCCAGTTATCTGTCCTTTATCTCCAAAACTTTTTGAACAAGCAGGTGCGTATACTCATTAAAAACCTTCAACAGTCGGGCGTATTTCTTTAACAGGAGTGCGTCCGATTTGAATTAAAGGTCTAATTAAATTGTTCAATGATATAATGTAGTTCTGTTACGGGTCTTCTTGATAAAACAGACATCAATGACATAAATATATGAGAGAACTCTATTAATAATATTAAAATAGTTACTCTACAATTGGAATAATTCTTAAAAATAAATTGTGACTTATTGAGCAAAAGGATAGTGAATAAAAAAGTTAAGGGTGGGATTTGAGAGGAACCGTAAAGATAATAAATAATAGGTGATTTATGTCTGTAGAGAGATAGAACTCAGGCATCCTATTGGATTTAATGGTAGATTGTATACGTGTAAAATGAATACTAAACTAAAAAAATGTTAAAGGGGACTTAGTGAAAAGTCTACTTAAACTAGCGATCCCTTCTAGTATTAGTATGATTGCAATTTCTATGGCAGGGATAGCAGTAATATACTTTGTTAATAGTTATGGCTCAAATGCGACAGCATCCTATGGAATTGTGAATCAAATTGCAAGCTATGTTCAAATTCCTGGTATGTCAGTTTCAATCGCAATATCAGTATTTGTAGCGCAAGCTATCGGATCGGGTAAGCAAGAAAACATAAAGGAAATTACCAAATTGGGGTTAAAGTTAAGTTATCTATTTGGTGGAATTCTAGTAATAGTTGTCTATTTATTTGCTGAACCTATTTTAAGAGTATTCTTAACAAGTCCAGAAACAATTACTATGGCAAAGGGCTTAATGTTTATCTCTTTTTGGAGTTATTTATTATTAGCTCATGTTCAAGCAATCTCTGCAACAATGCGTGCAACAGGGACCGTATATGGCCAACCGTTATTTTAATTTCAACAATTTGGCTTGTAGAAGTTCCAGCAGCATATTTATTATCAACTCATACTGCACTTGGTATTTATGGAATATGGCTAGCTTATCCGCTTTCATTCGGTGTGAATTTAGGTATCCAATATTTGTACTACAAACTTGTTTGGAAAAAGAAAACAATCACAGCTTTAGTACCTAGTAATCAATAAAACTATCAGGAAATTTCTAAAGCGTATTATTATTAATGGATAAATTCGGATAATACAGTACCTGTAGATAGCACACTTGAAAAAAGCGTGTTTTATCTACAGGTTTTTGTATACTCAAGTGTCAGGATACGGAATAGGGTGGCTTCATGAGTAAGATGAATTTTTAACTATAGAGATGAAAAGGGTTTGTAAGTTGTTTTTAATTAAACTTTCAAAGACCATCAAAGCGAAAATGTATAAAATTTTAACGTCAGTAGGCCCTCTATTTAATCAATTTATATTCTGGAATTAATTCTGACAACGAAACAATGTTCGCCCTTTTTTCGTAAATAGGAATATATTGTTTTAAAACATTAACCATTATTGATCCAGAAACCCCCACATGACCAATGGCAACTAGCTGTTCATATTCGGTTAATTTCCCCGTTAGTTTATTGGCTTGTGTTGTAATATCTTGGGTTGTATGTAAATTGTCGAAAAAGTAGTTGTTTTCCAAATAGGGAACTCCTATTTCTTTAGCAAGTTTACTGACGACACTTTTTCCAGTCGTCTTGCTATCGAGGTAAAAAAGCCCGTTTTCCTTACACACCTCTAGAACAATTTTCATCACTCTTTCATCTTCTGTTGCTTTTGATCCCATATGATGATTCATTCCGACAGCGTGAGGTACATCTTTAACAGCAGCTACTACACGCTTGCGTATTTCCATATCGCTTAAATCAGTAGTAATTGCGCCTGGACCAAGCCAACTTTTCTTTCCCTTTTTTGGCTCCATTGGTAAATGAATTATAACTTCATGCCCATATTGATAAGCAAGTTCCGCATCTTCTTTCGTTGATGGCATAAAGGGCATAATTGCTAAAGTCAGCTTTACTGGAAGTTTAATCATCTCCTCCGTTCCTTTCATATTATTACCTAAATCATCAATAACGATGGCTAAATCACTCTTTGGTGAAGAGAGAGGTTCAGAAAACACTGTCTGTGATAATGTAAAAAGAAAAAAGAAAGTGCTAATCCATATTTTCATCTCATCACTCCTCGTTTTCTTTAGAATTCCTCATTGTTGTTTAAATAATTCCAGAAAGTGATGATTTCATCCAAACTACTTTAGGAAAGCTTTTTATAATGTTTTAGCTTAAAATATAAAATCCAATGGGGAGTTGTTATCGACAACTCCCCATTGGATTTATAAGCTAACGTTTTTTTTATTAAATTTGAATAAGTTTTTTGTCTTTTCGACCGTGAAGTACAATGTATAGTGCTAGCGAGAAGATTGTAATAAAGCCCAGTACGATAAATAAGTTTCCATAGCCAATTGCAGGCTCGATGGCACCTAAAATTGAAGGACCAAAGCCAAGACCAGTGTCTAATGCGATAAAGAATGTAGAAGTGGCTAAGCCTGACCGTTCAGGTGGAGTAAGCTTAATAGCAATAGCTTGTGCACCAGATTGTAGGTTACCATAGCCAGCGCCAACAATCGCAGCAGCAATTAATAAAATTCCGCCTGTATGTGCTACACTGACTAAAAATAAACCAATGGCAAATAAAATAAAGCAAGGGATCATGACAAAGTTTGAGCCTTTTGTATCCATGAACCGACCACTAAATGGTCGTGTTAGTAAAATGGCAATAGCATATACAAGGAAGAAGAAGCTTGCTGCAGTGATTAAATCCCTTTCCTCTGCAAAGAATGTAAGGAATGATAATAATGCTGCATATCCAAATGACATAAAGAATGTTACAACTGCAATAGCCATGGCATTTGGTTCAATATAATTTTTAACACTGAATGATTGTTTTGTTTGTTCTTGTGCTTTTGTCACTTTTTTCACGGCTGGTTGTTTTAGAGTAGAGCCGATTATAAAAGCCAATGCTGCTAAAATGACACAAATTAAGAAAATCATTTTGTAAGAAATAAAACGCGCTAAGAAAATACCTAGGAAAGGTCCAATGGCAGTACCAAGTGTTGTACTCATACTGAAGTAGCCAATCCCTTCTCCTTTACGAGTCATTGGAACAATTTGAGCAGCCATTGTCCCTGTTGCAGTTGAAGTTATCCCTGCAGCCATCCCGTTAATTAATCGGCTAATTAGTAAAAAAGTAATTCCTGCTTGTACAAAATAAAGACCAGTCGTGCATGTGAAGGCGATTAACCCTAGAATTACGATTTTTTTTACTCCAACTGTGCCGATAAATCGTCCTGTAAATAAACGACCGATTAATGTCCCTACAATGTAAATACCTGTTGCTAAACCTGCTTGACTTGCAGTTGCATGATATTCTTTAACAGCAAATGATGAGGTTGTCACCATTAATAAATAGAAAATTAATAGGACAATGAAGTTTGTAATGGATACCATGAGGAAATCCTTCGTCCATAGCTTTTCGTTTGTTTTACTCATGATTTATAATCCCACTCTCTTATTTAAATTTGTGCGCATTTGTTCCAGGATTCGAAGTAAATATATTTGTTCCTCTGCAGTTACACCTTCTAAAATATCTTTTTCAAAAGCGTCGATTGTCACGCGTGCCTCTAAATATTTTTCTTTTCCTAAAGGTGTTATACGTAAATTTTTTCTTCTTTTATCTTCTGATGAAGTTTTCACTTCGATATAACCTGCATTTGTTAAATCTTTAATGATACGTGTCATATTTGGTTTTTCAAAAGTTAAACTTTTGGCTAACTCAGCTGCTGTAATATCGGGCTCATGAATAACGGAATAAAGCACAGACCATTCCGAACGTTGAATGCCATGATTCCGTAAAATCTCGCTAAGCTGTGCATCAAATGGGCGCATTGTAATTACAAGATGCTGAAACACTTGTTGATGATGAGTCACGGTTAACCCCCTTCGAAAAATAGTTGTAAATGATAATTATATTTGATAACTATAATAGTATAGAACCTTGTAAGTTGTATGTCAAATAATAAAAAGGATACTAAAAAAACCGTTCAAATATTTGAACGGTGAATTTCTAATTATATTAATCAACTAATTTATATGGCAGTTTTAATACCAAAACCTACTAAAATTAGGCCAGTTGATTTTTGAAATATTTTTTGGAATTTGGAGTGATTCAACCATTTCTTTGCGTAATCAATTACATAAACAAGAGTTAAAAACCACAATACAGCTAGTAAAGTTAGGATAGATGCTAATACTATTAATTGCTGATTTACATTTTCGTTCAAATCGATAAATTGAGGCATGACTGTTATATACACCAATACAGTCTTTGGATTAAGTATATTACTAAGCAAGGCTTGCATAAATGACGCTTTATTCTGCCGACTTGAAGAATTGAAAGATGCATTAGCCTGTGCTCGAATTTCCTCAAGAGAAAACGCACTTTTTGCAAAGATACTTTTTATACCCAAATAAATTAAATAAGCAGCTCCCAAATATTTTATTGTACTAAAAATAATGACAGATTTTGCAATGACAACCGATAATCCTAGAATCGCAATAAGCGTCCAAAAAGTGAGTCCGGTTGCCATTCCAAGAACAGTATAACGTCCGGCTTTGGGACCGTAACTAAGCGTATTCTTCACTAGAAGCATTGTATCTACTCCCGGTATAATAACCATCATTGCAGCAATTGAACTGTATATTAATAAGCTATCCATGAAGTTTTTCCTTCCCTTCTAACAGTGACTACCAAAGTAACTACCTTAATGAGTATATCAGAATCGTTTGAAAATTATCAATAGACTTTGATAAAATATTAGTTACTAGGGTAGCAACTAAAATAATGTTGGAGGACTTATGAAAGAAAACATTTTAGAAGTATTAAAAAATCTTAGTTTTACTGAATATGAAGCAAAAGCTTATCTTACTTTGTTAGAAGAATCGCCGTTAACTGGTTATGCCGTAGCAAAAAATTCCGGCGTACCACGATCAAGAATTTATGAAGTTCTAGACAGCCTCACTATACGAGGAGATATTTTAGTTAGCCCTGGTAATACACCACAATATACGCCAGTTCCTGCAAAGGAGCTAATTAAAAGCCGTCGATTGAAAGCCAAAGAAAATTTTGAACTGGCAGAGAAGTCATTAGCAGAGTTTGAACGTTCTGCAAATGACCGTGAAAATATTTGGAATATAACGGGACGCAGTGAAATACTTGAAAAGGTAAAAGCATGCATATTATCTGCAAAAAAAAGAATTCTTTTAGAGGTTTGGAAAGAAGAATATGATGAATTAGAGCCTGAACTAAGACAGGCAGCAAAAAGAGGGGTTAATGTAACGATTATTGCTTATGGGGATATATCCTCTGATTTTGCTAATGTTTACATTCATTATATGGGGAATGCGATTACAGAAGAGTATGGTGGGAGATGGATTGTTTTTAGTGGAGACGATTCTGAAGTAGTTGCTGGGATTGTCTCACTAGAAAAAGATAGCCGTGCAGCATGGACAATGCATGTAGGGTTAGTAATGCCAATTACTGAAGTTATGATCCACGATTTATATCTCATGGAAATAATGGAGAAACATAAGGACCTTCTAGAGGAAAGTTTTGGAGAAAACCTACTGAATCTACGTCGCAAATTTTCTATCCATCCAGATTTTAAAAAGCATTACTTGGACTAAAGTTATTATTGAAAAAAAGAGTCTTCAACAATCAATCTAATTTTTGAAAAGGAATACTAAAATTTATAGATGATTTTGCTGGTGCTGTATCTGATATTGTTAAAAGTATTTGTTATTTTATTGCTGGCTTTTTACTCGTTGGAGCACCACTTTTCATTCTCGCAAAGTTCTTTGAATGGATATTTTAATTAGGTAATTACTCAACAATTGGGGCGTAATTCTTTAAAAAGAATCAGCGCTCTTTTTTTATTAATGGACCATATTATTGAGGAAAATATTGTCTTACTCATGTAAAATAATAGATGAGTTAGAAAATACAATAGATTAATAATTAATACAAGCAGTACATTAGTTGGGTGAACCCTATTATAGGTGAGTGCAGTTTAAAAATGGAATATAAATAAATTCCTTTAATAAAGAGGTTACGTGTTTTTCTAAAGTACTAG
>DATMGC010000069.1:0-40460 GCA_035555915.1 Ureibacillus sp.
CCAACCGCTTGAGGACCAAATATAAGTACAAATTTCATAATTTCCTCCTTAAATTATTTTTTTAGCAAAAATTCCACCTTATCTAAATAATTTATATTTTAACATAAATATCCAATTCCCAATGAAGGTTATTCCACAATCTGGCCATAGAACTGAAAAGAGCTTTTCCTTTCTTCATGGAAAGCGTCCAATTGTTGAATAATAAACCATCCATTCTCATTTATAAATGTTATTCAGTTAAATTGCCCTATTAGTGAAAAAGGCACATTTGTGCCTTTTTGATGTATTACCCAACTTTTATTTGGGAATGTTATTTTACATTTGAATGAATATGGATATCGCAGCGTTTGTAGAAATGCCCAAATTTCCCCATTGGACGTTCTTTCCTTTTTCTAGTAAAATTTATAATCATTTTGAGGATTTATAGAGGTATTAAATTTAATAAAATATACTTCTAATGAAATAAATCATAATTACTGGAGAGGTACTATGAGTGATTTAGGGTATGTAAAACAATTAAACACCAATCGTACTGGTATGGTGTATAAATTTATAAAAAATGGTGATATTTTTATCCATACGATGATTATTGGCGATTTACTTCATCAAATAGGATTTACACCAACAGATATTGTAGGTAAGACATTACATGACTTTTATCCAAAAACCTACGCTAATATTAAACATCAATATTACTTACAGGCTTGGGAGGGAAATTATGTCCAATATGAAACGGAGATTAATGGAATACTACAAGTTGCATCCTTAAGACCAGTATTTAATGACAAGGAAGTTATAGAGGTTGTAGGTTCTTGTATTAATATTACTGAAAAAATAGCATTACATAATTCAGTTTACAGAAGTAATAACTTAGAATCCAATATTACCGGGACTAAGAATTTAATGCTCAAAGAAAGCAACTACGTTATTTTTGTTCCATTAAAAGAAATTATGTTCATCGAAAGATTAGGAAGAAAAACTATAATTCATACAATCTATAAAGATTATGTAACCAATGATTCATTGTCAAAATTATATGAACAACTTGATGTTCACTTTATTTTTTGCCATAGGTCTTTCATTATCAATATGGATTTTTTAGAAAAAATTGAACAGAGAGGTCAATGTTTTATTGGTCATTTTAAGAATAATAAAACTGCCAGAATTTCTAAAAACATGGTAAATGAAATAAAAAATTATAAAACTAACTAGAGACTCAGCATTTTTGCTGAGTATTTTTTTTGGGAAATAACGTTAAAAAGATGATGAATTTTTGTTTTAAATCTTTAATTTCTTGATTGAAAATATCTATTTATTGTCCCAAATGTAACTTTTCGTTTCTGAAGCGAATTAGACAATAACCTAATAAAGATATATGCTACTTAAGTCATTTAGAAAATTTATTTTTATGGAGGTAATATGGCACGTGTCAAGTGTTTCAAAATTAATGGATGAACGCGCATTTTATAACGTTTATCAACCATTAATAGATTCAGAAAGTGGAGAAATTTTTGCCTATGAGGCTTTGCTTCGAACTACCCCCTTTATAAATCCGGAAATTATTTTCAATTATGGAAGAGATGAATTACTTTTATTTAGTTTTGATTCTGCAGCTATCTCAAATGCAATTAAAGAATTTCCTTATTCTTTTATTGAAAAGTATCTCCTTTTTATAAACGTGTTCCCTTCTACTATTGTTCACTCAGATTTTAAGAGTTTGATTGAAAACTTATTACATAACTATCCAAAGATAAAATATAGGGTTGTCTTTGAAATAAATGAAGCTAGTTGTGAAGAAGAATTATGGGATGAGGACATTTTTTCTGAGAGTTTACAGTGGCTAAGCTACATGGGATTTAAAATTGCTTTTGATGATCTTACTTTCAATCATTTTTCTGTAGATTTTATAGCGAAATATATACCTGAGTTTATCAAGTTAGATCGTTCATGCTCTAAAAATTTATCGACTTTATTAGAAAAACAAATTTTTATAACAAATTTCTTATCTAAGATGGAAAGAAATATGTATGTTGTTCTTGAAGGAATAGAGACAAAGGAAGATTTTCAAATTGCTAAAGAAATTGGGGTGCCTTACTTGCAAGGATATTATATATCGAAGCCACATCGTATATAGCTTGTGGAAAAACAATATTAAGTGATATACAAAAAAGGAGGATTTAGATAATATGTTGAAGCGGTTTAAGGATTTAAAGACTTCTACCAAATTGATTAATACATTCCTTGTAATAAGTATCGTTCTAGGTGCAATGGGAATTTACAATTTAATGAATTTAGGTAAAATGGATGAGATGATAGGCTTTATGTATGAAGAACGTGTTGTGCCAATTAGTGATGTAGGTAGAGCAGAGACAGATTATCAACGACTGCGCGTTCAAATTCGAGACATGATGTTCACATCACAAACTAAAGAACAAAAAGATACTATCAATGTTACTAGCGTTCAAACTGTTAAAGATATAATGAATAGTATAGGGAAATACGAAAAAACTACCATTCTTCCAGAGGAACAAGTGATACTAGACAAACTTCATCCTGCATTAGATGAGTACTTAATTCTTTATGAGAAAGCAGTAAAGTATGCCTATGCTAATGATATTAATGGTTATCAAAATATGGCTCCTCAGTTTAAAGAGGCAGGAGATAAAGTACAAGCTCATCTCAAAGATCTTATTGATTTGAATATCAGTTTATCTAAAACAACGAATAATGAATCGGATGCATTGTATAAATCCGCTCGAATTATTACTATAATGGTTATTATTTTTTCTGTTCTATTAAATATTAGTATAGGTCTAGTCATTTCTCGACTTATTTCTAATCCTTTAAATGAAATATCTAAATTAGTTGATAAAGTATCAAAAGGTGATTTAACTGAAACTACTACTATCAACACGAAAGATGAAATCGGTGACTTATCACGTTCAATCAATACCATGGTAATCAGTCTACATAATACTGTAGAAGATATTCATCATTCTGCTGAGAGTGTATCTGCATCTGCTCAAGAAATCTCTGCTACTACTGAAGAAGTCTCAAGTAGTGCATTTACACAGGCAAATGATGCTCAAACGATCAATGAACTGTTTAAAGAAATCGTAAAAGGTGCTGAAAGTCAGGCAAATGATGCTCAAACTATGAAAGAACTATTCAAACAATTAGAAATTGCTATTGATTCAGTTGCAGAAAATGCAGATGAAACAGCTAAATTAAGTACTGGATTAGGTAAAATAGCAGATGAAGGTGGTAAAGTAGTAAGAGAGTCTATTGAAGGAATGAAAGGCGTAAACTCTCAAATGTCTATACTAGAAAAGGATGCAAATCGCATAGGAGATATAATCAAGGTTATCGATGAAATTGCTAATCAAACCAACTTATTAGCTTTGAATGCAGCTATTGAAGCAGCAAGAGCAGGTGAACAAGGAAAAGGTTTCGCAGTGGTAGCAGATGAAGTTCGTAAATTGGCTGAACAGTCAAGCGATGCTACAAAAGAAATCACTTCAATTATCAAAGGTATACAGGATAATACAGCTCTTAGTGTAATTGCGGTAGCAGCAGGGGTAGATGCAACTTATCGTACTGGTGAAGCATTCACTCAAATTATAGATATGGTTTCTAGAGCACATGATAAGACTTTGGAAATTGCTACAGCTAGTGCACAGCAATCAGCACAATCATCCAATGTTATGAAAGCAATTGAAAGCATTGCATCTGCAAGTGAGCAACAATCCGCTCAGTCATCTGAAGTTATGAAAGCAGTTGAAAGTATTGCAGGTACAAGTGAAGAAGCTGCAGCAGCAAGTGAGCAAACTGCAGCGACATCACAAGCGTTGGCAAACTTAGCTGAAGAGTTAAACAATTCAGTTTCTATATTCAAAACTCACAAATAATAGCTATTTTTCTTTTATAAAACACCAAACTCCCTTCTCTTTATGGGGTTCTTTTTCAACTTAAAAATGTAAATTAAGTTTTGGTAAATTTATACTTAATTTCGCTATATTTTCAAACGCTTGGATTTTTCCAAGCGTTTTTACTTCCATAAAATTCTCGGGTCATGTGCGAAGGTTTCCATTTGACCATTCGGCAATATCTTCCGGATACATCGTTATTTATAAATAATCGTACAATATTATTTTCCAATTCCTCTTCCCCTACTTAATGCCCGAAAATAACACCTCAATTTCTAACTCTCGAACAGTCCATTTTACTAAATCGTTACTATCATCTAATCTACCAATATTTTATGTACATAATATTTCCTCTCATAACATCATCAACGTGAGTATTTCAAAATTTTGTTAAACCACTTCTATTTAAAATATCTTATAACTAAATATTTCTTCTTTACCTTAAACTGTACATTTAATTTTTGGTAATTTCATAGGTAATTACCTATGATATATTCGTATTGGAAAGCTCTTCTTTTCAGGGTTTTAGCGATTCTTAAACGCTTGGATTTTCTTCCAAGCGTTTTTACTTTATTCAAATATAAAAGCTTGTCTATACCAATAGAAAGGTCTATTAATCATTCCAAAATCAAAATATCTTTATATCCCATAAGCGAATATTTCCTTTTCACAAATTCATTTACGGATACGTTTTCTTTGCTTTTTTCTGTTCATAAAAAACGCAATAATAAGAAGGAGACTAGGAATAATTACTTGAAAAGGTAAATGCACATATAAAGGGACAATCTTTATACCTTCATAAACATGTTCTGAAAAATTGCTAGCTATTGTTATAGATATAACTAAAAGGAGCACCCCCAAAGGATATGCTAACTGGGTCGAATTTTTTATATTGAACAAATTAGCAGTACCTGCAATGGAAGCATAGAAAAACAGAATGATTTTAAAAAACCCTCCGATTACCGTGGATAGCATAAAGACAATATCTAACCTCTGCAAAAAACCTGCAAACTCAATCGATTGTATGGTTGATAGAAGGGGGAAATGTGAACGTGAAATAAGGTTTTCACCGAGTACACTGATATTCATAGCCATGATTAGCGATAAAATTAGTCCACTCAGTCCTAGTGCGAGTAAGCCGGTTTTCATCGCCTTTGATGGTTGGTTCAGATAGGGCAAAATAATGGCAAATACAATGACTTCTCCAAAGGGAAAAAACAAGGTTTGAGTAAATGCAGTTTTTATGACTGGCATTAATCCTTCTTCAAGCAATGGTTCTAGATTTGAGATATCAATAATTCCTGAAACAGTAATTAAAACTATGCAACTAATGCCAATCAACATCATAATTATAAATAGCAGTTCTCCTGTTCGTGCAATGACCTCAATTCCTTTACGGATTGTATACACAACTACTAATACCATTAATACATTCATGACAAACAATGGAGTTTCTGGATAAAATACAATGATTAACATTTCTCCAAAATCCCTTAGGACTCTTGCAGCGATATACATAAAGTAAAGAACATAAAAGAAGGCCAAAACTTTCCCTAAAAAGCTCCCTAGTATCCGCTGCATATATTCAGTAATGGGAATATCCGGATAATAAGAATAAAGGCTATGATAAATCCAAAATAAACAACAGCCACCTGCCAATCCAAGCAAAACAGCCAGCCAAGCGTCCTGTTTCACTTCAGTGGCAAGAGGAACTAAAATGGCACTACCAATTTCGAATAAGAAAATTAGCACTAAAAGTTGGTACGCGCTAATTTTTGCCTTTTCCAATAAACCCCTCCTCCATTTCAGTGCTTAATCTTTCATATCCGAAAAAAATGAATTAGATCTTAGACCGCTGCGCCGTACAAAAGCCTCAACATTAACCTGTACGTTTAAGTTTGGAAAGTAATTATTGTTCCAATCACCTTTCATTTTTTTCCACTTTTCAGGGTTAGAGCGATGAACTTCTTCTCCAAATCCCAAAATATCCGTCTTATTTTGTTGTGTATGCTTAACCGTCTCTTCTAACATTGTCTTAATCTTTTTTTCCAGTTCTTTTTCTAATCCTGATATAACTTTCGGGTCCTCCAGGTTAATAGGTGTCCTTACTTCTCGAATTTCACCTTCAGCACGTACATTAACCGTAATGCTAGGGATGTCATTTTTTGTTTCAACCGAAACTTTTGTTTTTTGCTTAAAAACACTGTAAACGATGCTATTTTTCTTTTCATCCTTGTCTAGTTCCACATCAGTTTCTTTAATTTTATCCAGTATCCATATTACCCCTTTGGCCATATCATCTTGATACCAGTCAATCAACTTCCCTTCTTTGAAAATGGCCAACCCATCTGCTTCCAAAGTGGTATCGAGTTCAGATTTCTGGATATTCTCCATTTTTTTCCCCTGTTCAATATCTCCTTTTATACTAAAACCACTGATTACCGGTTCTTTCCCTTCTGAGGTAAGTACCTTAATAACATCCTGAAGAGTAACTTCCATATTTGCACCATTTGATCGTTCAGTAAATTTCAAAGTTCCATTCACTTTCTCAGCTGGAATTTTATCAACGGCTGTCAAAGATTTAAGCAAATCTCCCGCTTGTGTATTATGAGCAATCACTAGCCTTGTAGTAGACCGGATTTCCGGATCCCGTTCGAAAGCGTCTAAAACATTTTCTAATCCATCTTCTTGTGCCACCTCTTCACTCAATACAATTAAATTTGCATGAGCATGATACAGCTCACGGGAGATTTTTGATGATGCGTTGAAATGTGCTTCAAGTACAGTGTCACCTGTTGCAGTGTAAACAGTAACTGCAGGACTCTGCCCACCTCCGCCCCCCTGAAGTCCCCCCGCTACGTTTGATGGATTGATCAGCTGAATGGTCTTAACGTATTGACCCTCCTCATTTATATCAATAGCCATGGCAGATATGATTGCCAACTCATTTACCTCTTTCTGACTCCAACACCCCGATAGAAATAAGATACTTACTATTATTAAGTAAATAGGAATTGATTTACGACTCATTTCCGTCTCCTTTTTTATGGGCAGAATTCATCATGTTACGAGGTGCTGTAGGAGATGGTTTCTGATTTTCCCCCTGCCCAATCTCATTTCGTCCGCTAATCATCTTTGGTCTTTTCTTGTAACCCCAAAGTGGCCTTCGGACAATGGTATCCCCCACTTCCTCTCTAATGGACGGTGCAAGAGGGGCCATATATGGTACTCCAAATGAACGTAAGCTAGTTAAGTGAACGATAAGGATGATAAACGCTAAAATCATACCATAAAAGCCGAATGTGGCTGCACTGATCATAAACATAAATCTAACTAATCGTGCAGATATCGCAGCCGCATAAGAAGGGGTCGCGAAACTGGCAATGGCAGTCATGGAGACAACAATGACCATGACAGGTGAAACAATGCCTGCCTGAATCGCTGCTTGCCCAATGACAAGCGCCCCTACGATCGAAATCGTAGAACCTATCGCTTTTGGCATTCGGATACCAGCTTCTCTTAAAATTTCAAATGTTATTTCCATTATGAGTGCTTCAACAAACGCAGGAAAAGGGACAGATTCTCGCTGAGCGGCAACAATGATAGCCAGTTTTGTTGGAATCATCTCCTGGTGAAAGGTGGTCGCAGCGATGTAGACTGCAGGCCCAACAAGGGATATAAAGAAGACGATGGTACGTAATAAGCGAATGGCTGATGAGATGTCGAAACGTTCATAGTAATCCTCTACAGATTGAAAAAAGTCAATAAATAAGGCTGGGACCATGAGCACAAAAGGAGTACCGTTTACGAATATGGCAATCCTTCCTTCAAGAAGATTACCTGCCACTCCATCAGGCCTATCTGTATGAAGTATAGTTGGGAAAGTGGTGTATGTCTCATCTTCAATCAGCTGTTCTATAAACCCTGATTCCAGGACGCCATCTATATCAATCCTTTGTAAACGTTTACGTACTTCTTCGATAATTTCATTCCTTGCTATGCCATTTATATACATGATGGAAACATCAGTTTTCGTCATTTTACCGATTTTCATGGATTCAATTCTCAAATCTGGTGTATTGATAATCCGACGTACCATGGCAATATTGGTATCAATTGATTCAGTAAACGCTTCTTTCGACCCACGAATCGAGACATTGGTAGTTGATTCCTGAATGGAACGTCTTTCCCCACCTTGGGTACTGACACTTAGTGCTACACTAATTTCATCGATAAATACAATCGTATTACCTGACATCAATTCTGTGAAGAGTTCGTCCCATTCACTTAATTTTTTTATCCCACCGACAGCAACAATATCTTCTGCTATCATTTCTATTAGCTCTAGGTGGGCTATCTGTTCTTCGAGTGCGGGTTTATTAATCATCGACTCAATTATAAAGTCATTAATAGTTTGAGTATCTACCAAACCTTTAACATATACAATGGCGGTTTTAACATTAGGCTGTTGACCGAGTTTAATCGGCCTAATGATTATATCTGTACTATTTCCTGTTCTTTTTTTTATACTTTCTAAATTTAAGCTCAAAGAAATATAAATGTTATTCGACAATTTATCAATAGATTGAATCGGGTTGTTTTCCTGTTGATTTTTACTATTCTCCTTTTGCTTATTACGTTTAAAAAGTGAAAACATGACACCGATACCTTTCTTTACTTTTCATACAGTTATTTCAATCAAGCCGCGCTTTTATACAAATTTTCTATCATCAATATAGATTTAAAAAAATACAAAAGTGTATTAAAGAATTTTGTAGGATTTAAAAAGGATAAGTAACTCTAACTATTAATCTTTGTTAATTTAGTTGATTACCAACAGAAAATCTTAATACAAAAGAAGTATCCCTTTTTTATTTGGTCATAAAAAATCACCCCAAAAGTTAGATTTTCACTCTAACTTTTGGGGTGCAGTAGCGAAATGCGCCCGATTGTGAATATAGAAATAACAAAGTAATTGCAAAATTTACTCCCCAGCAATTTACTAACGTTAACGATATTTTAAAAGTGCAACCTATTCATTTTGGCTTTACTCTTTGTTCAAATTATATAGTACCCAATGTGGTATAAACTAGTTTATACCCATAAAGTATGCGTATATCTCAAATTTCCAATTACATGAGATTAATTTGGACTTGGTATTTAAATTTGCTTTTTTACATATTTGGAACATTAAAACTATGTAATTTATCCGATCTTAGACTATAAGAAATTACTTTCTTTTTTTTCTGCTTAACTACAAAAATACTTTCATCTTCACAATAGACAAAGAAAGTCATATCTTTCTTTTTACGTTTAACGTGAATGACAAACGGCATAAGACTAGTTTCTGGGTATAGAAACTTCTCTTCATCTCCAGGGTATATATGATTTCTTTCTAAAAAAACAGCTTCATTGAAATGGTCTATAAACCTAGTTTTTTCTTCCGTTTCTAGTGTTTTTCCACTATATGTTATTGTTACTTCATTTGAATTTAATTTTGGATGAATCGCAAATTTGCTTAAAAACCAAGATACTAATGCACTAGGTGGACTGGATATAAATTTTACGAGAATTCCAGCTACTATAATAACAATGGTTGTCCAGGTCATTTCTATCAACTCCTATAATGTACTACACTTAAGCAAATAATTATACCTAATAGCCTATTGGATATTTAATTACCCACTTATTCATCATAAGGAATTTCAAATTTTTATGACCATCCAATTCAGTGTTTTTTTAACCATCCATTTAATATTTTAAGAAGTAGTCAGGAACACCCAGATTTTACTAAAAGTTAATGTTAATAATAATAAAAACAGTTATTATATAGAATTTAGTGCTTCTGCAAATCTTTTTATTCCTTCGTCGATTGATTCTTCGTCTTCCCTAGAAAATGTAAATCGAACGAATTGCTTATTTGAACCCATTGTTGAGCCTGGAACATATATTATGTCCCTTTTTATGGATTCTTCTAATAATTTGGTTTCATTATAGGTTTTTTTTATCTTAACCCAGATATGAATACCTCCTTGTGGAACAGAAAATTCGACCTCATCTTTTAAATAAAAGCGAAGGCTTGTAACAATTTGATCTCTCCGTTGTTTTAACTCCTTTACCAATCTTTTAATATGAGAATCGAAATTCTTTGATTCCATAAAATCGTTGGCAATCCATTGTGTAAAGCTAGAATGACCGAAGTCTATTTGTTGTTTAGCATCAGATAATCTTTCTAAAACAGATTTTGGACCAATAATCCAACCAATCCTTAGTCCTGAAGCAACAATTTTTGACAAAGAACTAATATATAGAACATTCCCATGAACATCCATTGATTTTAGTGTAGGTACTTTATCACCAGTGAAAGATGTTAAACTATAAGGATCGTCTTCTACTACCGGAATTCCATGTTCTGAGGAAATCTCTAAAATAGCTTTTCTGTGTTTCTCATTGAGTAAAGAACCTGTAGGGTTTTGATAAGAAGGATTCAAAAAGATCATTCTAATACGATGCTTTTTATGTAGTGACAAAAGGTCCTCAGAATTTATACCATCCTCATCTACAGGTAAGTAATAAACCTTTAAACCAGCAGATTTAAAAATTGGTAGATTAAAATTATAAGAAGGGTCCTCTATCGCAACAGCATCTCCAGGTTTTAACAAACACTGAACAACTAAGTGTAAGGCCTGTTGTGCTCCGGATGTAATGAGTATGGAAGACGGATTCGTTTCTATTCCCCTATATTGTTTTACATGTTTAGTTAGAGTATCTCTCAGTATAGCGTTACCTTGCGGATGGTCGTAACCTAAGCTCCCAATAAAAGAACGAGTTGAAGTTATCTCTCGTAAAAAATTAATTGGGAAAAGATCTTCCGACAATTCCCCACTGGCTAAATTAATTAGCTTACTTTCTACTGATTCTTTTCTTATTCTTTGTATTATGGGTAAATTAGGTAAAAAAGATCCCGATTCAATATATCTATTCCAACTTGGAATTCGTTTCTTTGTAATTCCCCATATATCCTTACTAATGGTAGTGCCACTTCCTCTATTTCTTTGGATAAGTCCATTTGATTCCAATTCATCATAGGCTGCTACCACGGTGCTTCTATTTAAATCTAGTTCATTCGCTAAAAATCTTTCAGATGGCAACGGCTTATCAGGTGGAAATGTACCATCTGCTATTCCGTTTTCAATATACTCAGCAAGTTGTTTATAAATAGCCTTTTTTGCTTTTCTGTCTGGTTTCCAATCCATCTATAACAGTCCCTCTTACTAAATTCAGTAATTTACTTTAATATTATATCTTAAGACTAATACTTTCAAAAATCTTGCTGCTTAATAAAGTCTCATTAATATTAAGACGATATACTGATGGTAATTTGTCTATTTGACGAAAAACTTCGCCTCTTAGACTTTTTTTCCATTTATAAATCTCATATTTCTTTAATTATATTTTACCAATACAATAGGATAAAAAAACCATAAATAGACTTTCCCATTTGTTAATAATAGAAAATATACTTTAAAAAAACAGATAATATATAACATTCTAATGAAAAAAGAATCGTGATATGGAGAGCTTTAACATGAGTAAAGTATGGCATGGTCAGGAAAAGGATTACAATAATAAAGATTATCTTCACATAAAAAAGCCGATTCCAGGAATCGACTTTTACTATCACTGTTGTTTTGCCAAATGCAAAATATAAATCAATCTTTAGTTAAGAACCAAGAAGCAATAAGAGCAACGGGAAAAAGAGCTATGCTCGAAATCAAAATGACCTTACTATACCCTATATTTTCGAAGATATATGATGAAAAAATACAAATAATCGCCCAACCAAGCCAACAAGATGCTGAATTTAAAGAAGCTGCTGCCCCTCGGATACTAGTATGAAATTTTTCTGTAAAAAGCCGAGGTATTATTCCCCAAAGACCAGAACCGAAAAAACTCCATAAAAAATAACCCACTAAGAATAAATGAAGAGTATTATCAAAATGATTCATCCAAATTATTAAAAGTACAGAAATTGGAAGAAAAATTAAATTTGTTTTAAATATCCCAAAATGTCCACCTATCCAACCACAACTAATAAAACCAATTACACTAACCAAACTCCCAAGTACAACTATATTTGTCGTTTCAAACAGATTAAAACCAAAAGCATCTCTCATCCAATATGGTGCAAACCATATTAACAAACTGTATGAAACTACAAATGAATTTATATATGTACTTACTAATACAGTGTTATATAGATTCCTACCACTTAAAACCTCTCGGTAAATGGAAATAAAGTTATTCTTTAATTCCCCTATTATATAGAGAAAAAACTTATAAAAAGACTTCTCATTTAAAGAGATAAACTGACTATTTCGAGCTATCGATTCTTCTTTAAATTCGTCTGCTTCTTCTACAAATAACCGAATTACTATAATAATAAAGGCTGGAATTGTTGCTATAAAAAATGCACTACGCCAGCCTAAAACCGGAATTGAATATTGTGTAATAATGCCAGCGAACGCTGTACCTGCAGGCCATCCTGCCGCCATTATTCCTATTATCCATCCACGATGTCTCTTTGGTACAGATTCTACTAAGATTGTTGCCCCAACAGCATACTCTGCAAACGCACTTCCAGTAGCAATCAATCGATAGATTACTAAGGAAGTAAAGTTCCACGCTACGCCGCTAGAAAAAGTACCCAAAGTAACAAGCACCAAAATCCATTGGAAAACTATTTTTCGTCCCAAATAGTCCATTATTGGACCCACTACAAAACTAAATATAATAGCCAGGAGAAATCCTGCGCCTGAAATATACCCTAATGTCTGTAAATCAAAATCAAACCGTTCCATTATCGAAGGGCCAATAAAAAAAAAGAGCGATGCATCCATTGCTGATATAGCCCAACCTAAGAAGGTAACTAAGGTTAGAAATAAATGATATCTTGTTAGGCGTTGGGGGTCTTTCATTACTCCCACCTCATAGGTTCCCCACAAAATACTGCTCTGTATCGATTGGGAGTATGTCCTGTTTCCTTTTTAAAGACTTTAATAAAATATTTCACGTCATTATAACCAACTTTTAAACTTATTTCATAGACCGGTAGATTGGTTTTTACTAACAATTCTTTAGCAGATTCGATTCTTTTATTTTTAACATGCGTTATAAAGTTCAAATTTGTATCTTTTTTTATGGTCGCACTAAGATACGCAGGTGAAAGATTTAAGCTTTCTGCAACACGTTCCAATGAAAGCGAAGAGTCATAATAATTGGCATTTATATATTCCTTCACAAATGATACATAATTTACTTTTGTGGATTGAAAATTATTAATAATCTCTTCAATTAATGGCTCGAAAAATTGATCGTACATTTCTTCAATATCTTCAATTGTTTGTACAAACCTATGTTTATAAAATATTTCCGTAACATTATATAAACTTAGTTGAGTGTTATTTAAATACCGAGTAAGGAAAATAAAAATTTGAAATTTGATCAAGATTTTACTTTCTAAATTACAGTATTTTTCTAATACGCTACCAATTATTTTTTTTACATCTTTTTCATTTCGACTTTGAAGGCTTTTTGAGATTTTTTCTTCATCTATTCGTGACAAAATAATATTTACATCTTGGAATTTTAAGCTCTCATTTTCATGATAATACTTTATTCGAAAATCGATCTCTGCCTCTCTGTATGCAGATAAGAAGTTCCTTTCGATATCTGATTTAATACTACTAATTCCGATAGTTTGATTGTTTTTTTTATACACCTCTTCCATGCAATAACGTAATTTACCTTTATTTAGAGAACCAATTAAATTAAATTGATACAACCCTACCGACAAAGAAACGAAAGTCAAATCATTATCGGTAAGATTTTCAATCGGCGCATCTGTTGATGTTGTTTTTACGATTAAGCTAAAATAAAAATCTTTTTGAATTACATCATAATTCGGAACGTAATTTGAGTAAGAAAACATTTTTTCGTAAATAAGATTTTTTAATTCTATATTTAAAGTAATATGGGAGTATTTTTTCTCCTGGTCGATATAATTGGTTGTTTTTATAATTACTTCTTTTAATTCATCTGCATCAACTGGTTTTAATATGTAATCTACTACACCATGCCTTATTGCTTTCTTTGCGAAATCAAAATCATTATATCCTGATATAATGATAATTTTAGGCATTTTTTCGTTTTTTTCAGCTATTCTATCGACCATACTGAGACCGTCAATTAAAGGCATTTTGATATCCGTAATGATAATATCGGGTTTATAATTTTCCATTAATTCTAATGCTTCTTTGCCGTTTTTTGCACTTTTGACCGAATTAATATTAAACTGTTTCCATTCTAAAATTTGTTCTAACCCTCTACGCATCCATAACTCATCTTCAACAATCATAACCTGATACATTTTCTACCCCCTCATTTATTTCTTCGAAAGGTAACCTAATTATTACACGTAGTCCTTTTGTGTGTTGGCCTTGAAATGAAAGTCCATATTCATTTCCAAATGCCAGTTTGATTCGAGAGTTAACATTGGATAATCCAATTCCCTTATTCTGTTGATTAGTTGATTCAACTTCCGTTTCAACCAATAATTTGTTCATTTGGTCCAACTTTTCTAGATTAAATGATACCCCATTATCTGCAACATAAATTATTACAGAATGATCCTGTCGGTATGCTCCTATTCGTAGAATTCCCTTTTCATTATTTAAATCTTTAAAAGCATGATTGAAACAATTCTCAATGATGGGTTGGAGCATAAATTTAACAACTTTACACGGTAACAGTGATTCATCTACTTTTAACTCTTTCTCTATCATGCCATCTAATCGAATCAACTGAACATTTAGATAGTTGTTTATGTGATTTAGTTCATCTTTTAGGGTTACAAAGTCACTATTTTTGCTAATATTATAACGAAACATATTTGCTAATGACTTTGACAATTCAGCAATGAGTGGTACTTTTTCAACAACTGCTATTGAATTGATGGTCCCCAAAGTATTGTAAAGAAAATGTGGATTTATTTGCGCTTGCAAAGCCTCAAACTGCGCCTTATTTGTTTTCATTTTAAGGTAATACCTTATTTCGTTCTGAACTTTTAGTTCTTGATATATCTTATTTAGATGAATGGAAATGTCCCATATTTCATCCTTTACAATTACTTCCTCATCAAACTTAATAGAATTTCGTTCTATATCTTTGGATAACTTTCTAATCGGATTGGTTAAATAATGCGAAATCAAAATAATTGAAAACATGCTGATAAGCAACACAATAACAATAATAGTAACTAGTTCTTTAATAAAATATATCTTATTATTCATTAATTTTGGTAATGTTAGTAGAATATATTTATAGTTTGTTAATTCATCTAGATGGTATGTAATAAATGCTTCTTCACTAATAAATCCATGGTTAGAATTTTGGTCGAATTTATATTCTAAAATCTTCTCTATATAGTTCTCATACTCATCTTTTGATCCACTTTTAAAATATATGGGCTTACTATTTTCATCTAAAATATAAAAAGCTTGCCCTTCCAAATCAATGTCTTTTAACATCTCATCTAAAATCTGTACTGTATTTGGATTTTCTAAATTATTTCTATCATTTACTATCAATGAATTTTCAACTAGATTAAGATAATTAGAGTTATATTCAACTTTATTCTGATACAATCTAGACGCTGAAAGCTGATAAATTAGTATTATAATAATTATTAATGGTACAATCGTCATGAAAAAATATAAGATTATATATTTATTTTTAATACTTACAAACAATTAAATTCTCCTTTGAAATGGATTTTTGAAACTGCTATTAACGCACTGAAAAAATTCTATATTTGGAGTATATACTAAATATAGAAAGATAGAAAAAACCTGCGTTTCACTCACAGGTTTTTTATTTATTGGTCTATTTAGTTACTATATAAGCGCTTAATGATTTATATGGTTCATATTTAGTATATACATCTTCTCGGCGAGTTCGATCAACAAACGTAGTCGCTGCACCTGTTTTTCTATTTTCATATAGTTCATCAATATCGACAGTACCAGTTACAATTGTTTGTATATTAGTTTCTGATTCGGCTACAATTCCATTAGGGGACCACGCACTATCACAAGGACTTAATATTGACGAGCGACCAAAGCCATTCGGTAGAGGTTCACCAGGTTCCCCCACAGTAGGGCAATGAACATAGTATACTTGATTTTCGATTGCACGAGCTTGTGCGCAATGACGTACTCGCCAAAAACCTGCTTCTGTGAATGTGTATGATGGACAGAAAATAATCTCTGCACCATTTACACTTAAGATTCTTGATATTTCTGGTATTTCGGATTCATAACAAACTGCTAAGCCAAATTTAGCAGGTCCAATATCATAAACTTCTAACTCATCTCCTTCAGTAGTTTGCCAACCTGCTTCTGCAGGGAAAATATGCGTTTTTTTATGTTCAACATGAGAACCATCTTTATCAAAGATGTATGCTATGTTGAAGTATTTGTCTTCTCGGCGCTCAAGGTGTGAACCTGCAATAATAACTTGCTGTCTACTTTTTGCAATGTTGCTGAATAATTCCTTATACTGAGGAGTGTATTCATCAATTTTAATTAAATCAGCGGCAGTTAATTCTTCTTGATCCGGGAAACTTCCAAGTAACCCAATTGTAAATAGTTCTGGGAAAATAACATAGTCTGAATCAGAGGGAACTTGATTAATTAAATTTTCAACTTGTTGCTGAAATTCATGAAATGATGCTACTTTTTGAACACTAAATTGACACGCAGTTATTTTAACATTTCTCATCTAACTCCCCCCCCAACTGGTATTTGTACTTCTTCATAAGCATCGTAAATTTCACCCAATGTAGCAAACCAAGCACCGTTTTCTTCCATATATTTAATTAGTTTTTCTAACATTTGGATAGTATGAGCTCTACCGATAGTTTGAGGATGAGTTGTTAGTATAAAGCAAGCTCCTTCTTCATTATTTGCAGCGTAGTCAAAGATAGATTTCCATTGATTAAATACTTCATCCACTGAAGTTTGTCCTTCTTGGATACCTGTAATATATTCAATTTGTGGGAAATCATCTAGATACCATGATACTGGTAATTCAACTAAGCTACTTTCAGGACCAAATACATTTGCTTTGTCAGAATTCACTTCAATAACTGGGCGTGGGCGATATGGATGTAAATCGTTTCCCATTAAACTACTATCATATTCAAAGCCGTACTTTTCTAAAATACTTAGCGTATTAGGACTGAAATCCCAATATGGTGAGCGATAGCCGCGAGGTTTTACACCGATTTTCTCTAATGACTCTAGACCCATTTGCATTACTTTTTCTTCTTCTTCCCATGTCATATTTGTTGGATTTTCATGAACATATCCATGATGTGCTACTTCATGGCCTGCTTCTACTATTTTTTTGCAAATCTCAGTAAAAGTATCTACTGTATGACCTGGTATACACCAAGTAGTTTTAATATTATATTTTTCGAATAATTTTAGAAGTCTTGGTGCTCCAACTTCAGCCCCGAATTCTCCACGCGCTAGATATGCAGGAGAAGTCAAATTAAATGAACCATCCCAAATAGATTGTGCATCAAAATCACATCCGATATTTACTGCAACTTTTTTCCCTTCAGGTAATTTAATTTTCCCATATTTTTGCATTTTTACCCCTCCATAAAATATTATTTGTAAATCTATAAGTAGAATACTATTTTTATTTTATTCTGAAAATTCCACTTATTTATGGATGGTGTAAATTTTTTAGATTTTAAAAATTTCTTATCTTTAAATAATTAACCTGAATGTTAATAACTGTAACTACGTTTCGATTGGCTGCTTCCTTTAGATTTTCCCTTATAATTGCTCATAATCCAAACCCATACTCAGATGTGATGTACGATATTCGCAATAAAGCACAGGTATAACACAAGAACAAATGACTCGAGTGGAGAGCTCTATTTTACAACAAAAGAAAAAAGTACCGGAATTGGAATGATGGTTTCATATATATTATTAATCAATTGAATTCCAGATTACGGTTGTAAGTGAACAAGGAATAGGAATATGCTTTTTTATCCAACTTCCTATTTATCAATAAACTTTTAAATTTTTGGTTGTACAACTTCCAAATTTATGATACCTTAAGTATGAATTTTATAACTATTCAATTAATTCACTAGGGGAGCCCTTGATAAGGGCTGAGAATAAAGTATTCACTTTTAAACCCTCATGACCTGAACAGGTTCGAACCTGCGTAGGAAAGTGTCTGGTATTTTTTTGTGCTTATCTATGTACAATTAACAAAACCACTTTCCTATCTAAGGTTAGTGGTTTTTTTGCGTGTACTATTACTAAAGAGGAGTAATAAATATGAAACTGATTGCCTTAACAGATGATTCACATACAGTTGACGAACTGACAAGTATTATTTCTTCTGTTCAAGATGTTGTTGATTATGTACACATTCGAGAGAAATCAAAAACGGCTCACGAAATTCTTTTGCTCATTCAACTTTTGGAACAAGCAGGTGTGAACAAGAAAAAGCTGGTTATTCACGATCGCTTAGATATTGCGTTACTTACACAAATTTCGAATATCCATCTCCCATCACATAGCCTTCCTATTCAAAAGGTACGAAAAAACTTCCCGTACTTACGGATTGGTCGTTCAATTCACTCTTTAGAGGAAGCGAAACAAGCAGAAAGGGCTGGAGCTAATTATGTGTTATATGGGCATTGTTTTGAAACAGATTGTAAAAAAGGATTAGTTCCAAACGGCATACATACTATCAACGACATGAAAAAAGCCCTACAAATCCCTGTATATGCTATAGGAGGCATTACACCGAATCGGGTACACATTCTTCATGAATTACAAACTGATGGCATTGCGGTTATGTCTGGCATTTTTTCTTCACCCAATCCTCATGTATCCGCACTAGAATTTTCAAAATTATGTAAGGAGAATTCATGTGAAAACAAATTATGATGTAGCCATTATAGGCGGTGGAATTATCGGTTGCTCTATAGGCTATTATTTAGCAAAAGAGCAGTTGAACGTTGCTATTTTTGAAGAAAAACAACTAGCTGGTAAATCAACAAGTGCAGCTGCTGGTATGTTAGGTGCTCATTCTGAATGCAAGGATCTTGAGATTTTCTATCCTTTTGCAAGAAAAAGCCAACTAGACTACTTTCAGCTTCAAGATGAGTTAAAAGAGCTAAGTGGTATAGATATCGAGTTAAGGAAAGGGGGTATTTTCCAACTTGCTTATTCAGAAACAGAAAAACTCGAACTTAATTCTACCCTCTCCCTTCCTACCGTCAAATGGTATGACAAAGAAGATGTACAACATGTAGAAGCTTTTGTTTCAATGAATATTTTAGGAGCCGCCTTTATTAAAGATGATGTTAATGTCTTACCCAAGTCTGTTTGTCAAGCATTTGCTAAAAGTGCCCAAGTCTTCGGTGCATCGGTTTTTGAATATACACCCGTTCTCTCCATTCAAAAACAAGATAACTCCTATATGATTGGAACTAACAAAGGAAATTTCCAAGCTAAATATGTCGTTGTAGCTAATGGTGTATGGAGCACAACTTTTTTCCATCAGCTTGGTTTAACAAATACACTTATTCCCGTCAAAGGAGAATGTGTATCTGTTTCCAGTGAAAAGCCCCTGTTAAAGCACACACTATTTCATGAACACTGCTATATTGTACCGAGAAACAATGGAAGACTTGTAGTTGGAGCTAGCATGGTTGAAGGAGATTGGAACGAACAAGTAAGTCTCGGTGGTATCGAAAGTCTCATTGCTAAGGCTAAAACAATGCTTCCTTCTATTACCGATATGAAAATCGAATCCTTTTGGGCAGGACTTCGTCCACAACCATTTGATCAAAGGCCATTTATCGGTCACCATCCTGATGATGAATGCATTTTATTCGCTACAGGTCATTATCGAAACGGCATTTTGCTTGCCCCTGCTACTGGACAAATGATTCGAGATTTTATTATGAAGAAAGAAATAAGAAAAGATTGGGTGGAAGCTTTTAAAATCAATCGCCAAGAGAGGTGAAACCATGAAATTAATTCACTTGAACGGGAAACCTATTGAACTACCAGGAACCATAAGTTGTGTTCAGGATTTGCTTCAATTGTATGAATTAGAAAAACGCATTGTAGTCGTAGAAGTAAATAAAGAAATTATTTTTAAAGAGCAATATAGAGAACAAACATTGTCAGATCGAGATACTGTAGAAATTGTTCATTTTGTAGGAGGAGGATGATAATTATGTTAAAAATAGCTCACCACACATTTCAATCAAAACTTTTACTTGGAACAGGGAAATTCCCTTCTTTTGAGGTTCAGAAGCAAGCCGTAGAAGTATCTGGGACTGAGATCTTAACGTTTGCAATTCGCAGGATGAATATTTTTGAAGCATCTCAACCAAACTTCCTTGAACAACTAGATTTAACTAAATATAAACTGCTTCCAAATACAGCTGGTGCCAAAACAGCAGAGGAAGCTGTTAGAATTGCTAAGCTAGCAAAGGCTTCAGGGTTATGTGACATGATTAAAGTTGAAGTAATTGGTTGTGATAAATCTTTATTACCGGATCCTGTTGAAACACTAAAAGCTTCTGAAATGCTATTAGCAGAAGGATTTATTGTTCTGCCTTATACGTCTGATGATGTGGTATTGGCTAAAAGACTTGAACAACTTGGGGTGCATGCAATTATGCCTGGTGCATCGCCAATTGGATCTGGAAAAGGGCTAGTTAATCCATTAAATCTACAATTTATTATTGAGCAGTCTTCTGTTCCTGTTATTGTGGATGCCGGTATCGGTTCTCCAAAAGACGCTGCATATGCGATGGAATTAGGAGCAGATGGCGTTTTACTTAATACAGCTGTTTCGGGTGCAAAATACCCTGTCAAAATGGCACTTGCTATGAAACTAGCCATTGAAGCCGGCCACCTTGGCTATGAAGCTGGAAGAATAACAAAGAAGAACTACGCTGAAGCAAGCAGCCCTACAACAGGGATGGTGACTTCTTGATTAACCGCTATCAAAAACAAGCATTATTTTTAGGTTCTGATGGACAGAAACAATTACAAAAAGCACGTGTACTTATTATAGGAGCAGGAGCGCTAGGATCAGCTAGTGCGGAAATGCTGGCACGAGCTGGTATTGACACAATTACGATTGTGGATCGTGATTATGTTGAATACAGCAATTTACATCGACAACATCTTTATACAGAAGCAGATGCAATGAATCAATTACCCAAAGCCATTGCGGCTAAAAATCGACTGCAACAAATAAATAGTGAAATTACCATTGACAGTCACATAATCGACATCAATGCTTCTAATATTGAAGCATTGGTTAAAAATCAATCTATTATTATTGATGCGACAGACAATTTCGAAACAAGAATGGTGGTAAATGATGCAGCTGTTAAACATAATGTTCCTTTTATATTCGGTGCGTGTGTAGCTAGTTACGGTTTAACTTTTTCCATTATCCCAGGTTTAACTCCCTGTTTACATTGCTTGATGAATCGCTTACCTCTTGATGGTATGACATGTGATACAGTGGGCGTTATTGGTCCGATTGTTCAAATCATTGCATCATTTCAAGTGACACAGGCTTTAAAGCTGCTTACTGGTCATATACCAGTACCAACACTTCAGTCTATCGATATTTGGAAACATGAAAAAGCAGAGATCACCATTTCATCTATGAAAAATAAACAGTGTCCAACATGTGGTGAGAAAGCCACTTATCCCTATCTATCTTTTGAAAGCCAAACAAAGGCAACTGTTTTATGTGGTCGAGATGCCGTGCAGATTCGCCCAGGCATTTCCCTTACGCTTTCACTAGAGCACTTGAAAGAAAAATTACAATCGTTTGTTACTCAAATTACAGTCAATGCTTATTTACTATCATGCATATTCGAAGACTATCGCGTTGTTATATTTAAAGATGGTCGTGCAATTATTCATGGTACACATGACTCGAAAAGAGCTAGAGTTGTGTATAATCGCATTATTAAGTGTTATTAATCATAACAATAAGTACTTAATAAAATTATAGTATGAAAGAAAGGGAAAACCGAGACATATTTAGTCCATATGAACGAAAGCTTCCTTTCATTGTAAACGTTAAGTAGTCCCCAAATACTACATTGATAGTGTATTTCGGGACTATTTTTTGTTTGCTTCACTTTTATCGGTACTCTGTATGACATTGGTAATCTTGATGATCACGACAGGATTTTATCAATTTCTTTTTATCGCTACATTCATGTTTGGTAGTGTTTCAAATAACTAGCGAAGATAATATAGGGACTCAGGATCGTACTTCTTTTGCCGTTTCACATAAAGCGCTTAAAGACAATCCCTTTAATTCAAACAATAAGTGATGGCTTTTCCTAGCGCGCTTTTGGTAGAACGAGATCTTTCTGTTCATAAGGGATTCTGAAATAAGTCCAGAATGGGCTGCTTTTTACAGTCGCTGCTTATATCGTTATGTAGAGTTGGCATGTTTTAGTTCTCTTTTACTGATCCTTATTTCACAAGCATTCCATTTTGCTCGATAGAATCAAGCTTTTGCCGATTCAGGTTTTATTCTTGAATATCTAACACCTAGTAGGACAACGACCACACCTGCCACAATTAATACAATAATTAGTGTTGTGAAATGCTCTGGATTAAACTGAACACCAAATATTAAACCAAGTGAGACGGCAGAAAGTATAGAGCCAATATGCCGACATGCTTGATACATTCCTGTTGACACTCCAATAATGTTTGCCGGACTTGCTTCAAGCATGGCAACTTGTAATGTAACATTGCCAAAACTACATCCAGCTGAAATAAGCGATACGATTATTAACATTACGATAATCGGAACATGATCAAAGAATATCCAAAGTAATAAGGCACCAATTACCATTAACATATTCCCTGTCAAAATGGTTATATTTACACCTGATTTATCAATCCAACGACCGACTAATGGTGCAGTGATGATTCCCACTCCTGTCACTAAAAACATTAGCATACCACTATATGCCACACCAAAATTCAGACCATCTTGAAAATAACTCGGCAAACCAAAAATTAAGCTGTAGTAAATGAAATTAAGAACAATATATTGTAAAAAAACTAAAGACAATTTCCGATTCGAATTAAATAAACGAATATCAATAAATGGAATTTTTGTTTTCAACTCGTGCCAAACAAAAAATAATATGGAGATAACTCCTATAATCCCTGTCACATAATTCACCGTAGCTTTAAGGGATAGCAAAAACAATAATAGATTGATAACCCCAATCAAAAAAAACAAGATCCCTATTAGATCCATTTTTAGAATTATTTCATGAAGAGTCAATTTCTTTCTCGTACCATCCTTTGGCAATACAAACCACCCTAATAAAAAGCATACTAATAGAACAGGTATATTGACTAAAAAAATTGCCTGCCAATCTCCCCAGGCGATTAGAAACCCTCCGATTGTAGGTCCCAGTGCTGTCATCGCCGACATCATTAAAGAAATGAAACCAAGGGCTGCTCCCTGTCTTTCATGAATATGATCATGAATCATTCCAATTCCCGCAGGATAAATGGCTCCGCTGCCAACTGCTTGAAATAATCGCATGATAATTAAAATTGTAAATACTGGAGCTAAAGGAGCACCTATAGCAGAGATAGTCACTAAGATGAGGCCTCCTAGAAACATTTTCTTTCGTCCAATCACGTCAACAAGTTTTCCAGCTATTGGCTGAGTTACAGCACTCGCTAAATAAAAGGAAGAAACTAACCAAGAAACCGTCAAATAAGAGAGGCCAAAATCCTTTTGAATATTAGGAATTGCCAGTGCAATCATGGAGGAATTAAGGGGATTCAACATTGTTCCAGTCGCCACTGATGATAAAAATAAGCCCCGGCTTTTAGTCAAATTTTTCATTTAGACACCTTCTTTTTCAATAACATAATGTACTCATCAATTAATTGAATATAGATACCTCTTTACAGGTCACTTCATTAGCCTCCCTATTAGTACATCCTTCCACAAATCTCATCTACAATATCTTAAATTGCTTTAAATAATTGCTCTACAATTTGGGGCTTTTATGGAAAAAGGGCCCCTTCCCAATTCAAGGAAAGCGCCCGATTGTTGAGAAACCTTACATATATATTTTTTTAGAAGCTGGTTATCTACTATTCGATTAGAAAGAGACACTAATCTCGAATTCCATTTAACGGTAGTCACTTATTGGTTATTTTTAATCAAATTTTTTTAAATAGAAGACAAAGGTTTTATAACAATGATAGGAAGAATCGCTTCTATAAAAAATTTTCTCAATACACCTTGTTATATTGTATATTCTTCTAAAGTACTTTTCGCAAAAATTTCTTCAATATCAAATTTTCTCGATATCATACCCTGTTCGTAGGAATACTTAATTGCTGCTTCCAATGTCACTCTGTTTTTTTCGACTCCATAAGGCCAAAAGTCTTCCCCCATTATTTTAATCGTGTTTTCCCACTCTGTAGTAAACCAAGGCAGTGTCACCTTTAAGGCTGCTGTCTGTTTTAGTCCTTCATATGTCATTTCTTTTGCCTTAACGAATGCTTGGTATAGATTCGCAGCTACCCATGGGTTTTGTTTTAGAATCTCATCCTTAATTGCCACAACATGCATAATCGGAAAAATTCCTGTTCGTTGGTAATACTCTTTTTCTACGGTTGGATAATCAGAGAAAAGTCGTTTTACGTTTGGCGACCCATTCAAAAAGCTAGAAGGAGCACGAGGTGCAATCATAGCATCAATTTCCCCATTTTCAAGCATTTGATTTAAAGTTTGATTATCTCCAATTGGATTAATATTAATATCTGCCGGTAAAGTTAAAGGTACCTTTTCAATTCTTCCAGGTGTTTCTTCACCACCAGTAAGCCAGATTATTTCTTCTGGTGAAACACCATATTCATCTTTTAAAATTCCTCTGATCCATAAACACGCCGTTAATTGATACTCGGGAATTCCTACTCGCTTTCCTTTTAAATCAGCTGGCTCTTTTATTCCACTATTTGTATTGATATAAATACCAGAGTGTCGAAAGAAACGTGAAACAAAGACTGGAATAGCCGTAAAATTCGGAAATCCACGATCACGACCAATTAAATAAGAGGATAGTGATAATTCCGCAACATCAAATTCTTGATGACGCATCATGCGAAAAAATGTTTCTTCAACAGGTGTATTCAACCAATTTAACTCAATACCATTGGGTTGAACAGTTCCATCTGTTAATGGACGAATCCGATCATAATCCCAACAAGCGAATGATAATTTTAATTTACTAGTCATAGTTATTCTCCTTCTCATATATGATTTTTAATAGCCAATAAATATTAAATAGCTTTCGATATAGACTGTTTAATAAACTCTAAACTCTTTGATAATATTAATTATGAACTCACTTCTTCTATATTTATCTATAAGTCAATCAAACTCAAGTGACTTACATGGAACAACACAATAATCTATTAATAATAAAAGATACTCAATTACCATGGCATACCGATAACAACGAAGAGAAGCCATGCAAGTCCTGGTCCCAAGACTATGAACGTCAAAGCAACAACTAAAAGTTGTTTAAAAAAGACTCTTTCTTTTATTCCTTGTACATTTGTCAGTAAAAGGGCACCCACTGATGACAACGGACTTAAATCAACAATGCTAGAAGAAGCAGCTACTGCTGATAATACGCCAAGAGATGAGATTGACGGATCCTGAAGAATAGGTGTCGCCATTGGAATAACAGCTGCTAGGAATCCTGTAGTGGAGGCAAAGGCTGATACAATTCCGCCTACATAGGACACAGCTAAACTTGCCATTACAGAATTATCCATATCAGAAATTAAATTAGTAATGTAGTCCATTACACCGATTAATTCAAGAACTCCTACATAAGTCATTATCCCTGTTATAAGAAAGACAACTCCCCACGGCATTTCTTTAACCACTCCATCTTGCTTATGTGGAAATAGAATTGATAAAATTAAACCCACTATAAATGCGGCAAAGCCAATATTAATATCAAAACCAATTACTAATATTATTAGGATACCAATGGCCCCAAGTGTTACTCCTTTATATAGGTCTAATCCTTTACCTTGCTTTTCATTCGAATTATTTTCATACTCATTCTCGACTGTAGCTGCAACAAATTCAAATGCTGAAGTTTTACTTTTTAATAATCGAAATCCTCCAAACATAGTGAAAAAGATAGCTGAAACCAAAGCAAAATAAATAATGCAGTTTACAACTAGAAGTGAGGGAGAATACGATAGATTTCTTGATTCCATTACGCCATTGATAATTACGCCAAATATGTTTAATTGTGTAAAGGAACCTGCATTTACCCCCATTACAATCAATACACCCATCATTAGTTGGCTAATTTTGTTTTGGTAAGCGATTCTTAACGCAATTGGAGCTAAAATGGAAACAACTGCAATTCCTGAAGTACCAATACTAGTTAAAATCATACTTAATACAAACATCAGCCATGGTATCAAGCCAACATTTCCTTTAACTAAACGGAGTCCCCAATCAGCAATCAAGTCTACAGTTCCACTTTTCTGTATAATAGAAAATAAAAAAGTAATACCAGCAAGTAGAATAAAAAGGTCTGATGGAAAGACGCTATAGATATCATCAAGACTTAATCCACTAAATAAGGAACCAACAATAAAAGCTGCAACAAAGCCCATGACCCCAATATTGACAGGTAGCGTTGAACCAATTACAAACATAATGAGAAGTACGATAATTGCAATAATTTCAAAACTCAACTAATCTCACTCCTTTTTTGTAATAAGAAAAATTTCAATTTTCAAAAAATTATGTTGTTACAGCTTTTCTCCTCTAGAATCATCAAGAATCAAGGGGTAATAAATGGATAGTACCTAAATTTTAAAACCTCCTTTAGCTATTTTTTCCTATTTTAAAGGCTAATAGATAGACCGTAAACACATTTCTCTCGCATAGGACAACAACTAAAATATTTTTTATATAATGGAATTATTGTTTTTGAATTCTCTGATATTTGTTTGACAACTATTAATCTTTATAGCTAATATTTTTCTTACTTTATTAAAACAATAGCTATAAAGAAATGTCTTTTCCCTTAATTAACATTTTGAAATAGAACATGAATAGCTTGATTAAGTAGAATTGATACATAGGAGGAGTAAAAATATGAAATCATATACACATTCAACTAACGCAAAAACGCTAGATTCCGTTCATAATGCTATGCGTATTTTAAAGAGTTATTCTAGTGGATTACCAGTAAAAAAAGTTATGGAATTGTCACGCGAACTGAATTTAGATAAAAGCTCAGTTAGCCGAATAATTGCAACACTCAAAATTGAAGGTTTTATTGAAAAGGATAAATATTCAAGCGGATATAAACTAGGTCCAGCTGCTCTTACTTTAGGTAATGCTTATAAATTTTCACACGAACTCTATAATGAGTCTAAGCCAGTCTTAAAAAGATTGGTCGATGCTATAGGAGAAACAGCTCAACTAGCTATCTTAGATGATTCATTTGAGGTATTTTTTATTGAAAGTATAGAATGTAAGCATCCACTTCGTTTTATGACAACACCAGGTTCTCGTAGTCCTATATATTGTTCTAGTTCGGGTAAAGTTTTATTGGCTTTTCGAAATGATGATCACCTAATAGATGAGGTGATTCGTTTTGGCCTAACACCGTGGACGAGTCATACAATTACTAACGAACAGGTTTTCAGAGAAGAAATGGTGAAAATAAGAACACAGGGATATGGTGTAAGCATGGAGGAAAAGTATGAAGGGGTAATAGCAGCTGCAGCTCCTGTTTTTAACAAAAAAGGAGATGTGATTGCTGCAATTAACATAGTAGGTCCTAGCTCGCGGATAAATAAAGATAAATTAAATCTTGGGATTCGTTACTTAGTTTCAGCTGCAAATGAAATTTCGAAGAGTTTCCTATATTAGAAGTTCAAGGGGAAGTTGATGGAAATTTAGATGTTCTTGATTTCCCCTTTCCTCACTTGCTGAAGAATTTAGTTAGGTAAAATTTCAATACCACTTCTGTGAAGATGATAACTAAAAAAGACACAATTCCTTTTACAAGAATTGCGCCCGTCGTAATATAAGGTTAGTCAGATTTGGTGTACCCTTTTTTAGTATAGCACGTAAGTTTTAATATTTTTAAAACCCTTAACAACTATTACTAGTTTCAACGTAAATGTTCTAACAGTAAGAATTATTGATATAATTCACCTCCAGATTCCTTAAACTCCTCAGCTTTTTCTTTCAATCCTTTTTCTATAGCCTCTTTCGTATCAAGCTTGTTTTCTTTTGCGTAATTACGAATATCTTGAGAGATTCTCATGCTACAAAATTTTGGTCCACACATTGAACAGAAATGAGCTGTTTTTGCACCTTCTGCAGGTAATGTTTCATCATGATATTCCATAGCACGTTCTGGATCCAATGATAAGTTAAATTGATCTCTCCATCGGAATTCAAAACGAGCTTTTGATAAGGCATCATCTCTTTTGCGTGCTCCCGGATGACCTTTTGCTAAATCAGCAGCATGTGCAGCTATTTTATAAGTTATGACACCTTCACGTACATCATCTCGATTTGGCAAACCTAAATGTTCTTTTGGTGTTACATAACATAGCATAGCTGTTCCAAACCAACCAATCATGGCCGCACCGATAGCAGATGTAATATGATCATAGCCAGGAGCTATGTCAGTTGTAAGGGGCCCTAGAGTATAGAATGGAGCTTCCTCACAAACCTCCAGTTGTTTGTCCATGTTTTCTTTTATAAGGTGCATTGGCACGTGACCTGGTCCCTCAACCATAACCTGTACATCATGCTCCCAAGCAATTTTTGTTAGTTCTCCAAGAGTTTCTAATTCCGCAAATTGTGCTTCATCATTGGCATCAGCAATGGAACCTGGACGTAAGCCATCCCCTAAAGAGAATGCAACATCATAAGATTTCATGATTTCACAGATTTCTTCAAAGTGAGTATATAAAAAGTTTTCTCTGTGGTGGTGAAGACACCATTGTGCCATTATAGACCCACCTCGTGATACAATACCGGTTAAACGATTTGCTGTTAACGGAACATACCGTAAAAGAACCCCAGCATGAATGGTGAAGTAATCAACACCTTGTTCGGCTTGTTCAATCAAGGTATCACGGTAGACTTCCCATGTTAGGTCTTCAGCAATTCCTTTTACCTTTTCTAACGCTTGATAAATGGGGACGGTACCGACAGGAACAGCTGAATTTCGGATAATCCATTCCCTTGTTGTATGAATGTTTTTACCTGTCGACAGATCCATTATGGTATCTGCACCCCAGCGTGTTGCCCATGTCATTTTTTCAACCTCTTCTTCGATGGAAGAAGAAACAGCAGAATTTCCGATATTGGCATTAATTTTAACGTGGAAATTACGTCCTATAATCATAGGCTCTAACTCAGGATGATTGATATTAGAAGGAACAATGGCTCTCCCTCTTGCAATTTCATCACGAATGAATTCAGGTTTCATATTTTCCCTTAATGCGATAAATTCCATCTCAGGAGTGATGATGCCCTTCCGCGCATAATGAAGCTGTGTGACATTTCCCCCTTTTTTCGCTCGCAATGGTTTACGCTTTAAACCGGGGAACACGTTATGATTGGCGCGTCGGTCATTTTCATCCTTGTAACCATTGTCTTCAGGTTTAATTTCTCTCCCTTCATATTCCTCAACATCCCCTCGTTCACGAATCCATGTGCTTCTAAGCCCAGGGAGTCCTTTTGTAATATCAACAGAATAATCAGCGTCCGTATAAGGTCCACTTGTATCGTAGACACGAACCGGCGGATTTTCTTCTTCACCAAAGCTATCTGTTGTCGGGCTAAGTTTAATTTCACGCATAGGTACCTTAATATCGGGTCTTGATCCTTCAACATAAACTTTTTTACTACCTGAAAAGCTGGACATGATGGTAATACTTTGTTCGTTAATTAAATTGGATGACATAGAGTAAATCTCTCCTTTGTTTTATATTAAAGGACGAGATCTAGAGTAAAGATTAAAGTGGATAAAACACGAGGAACATAAAAAAAGCCAGAATCCATAAAAGGATGGACCGGCTTTGTATATGTAGAAGTTTACTCAATAGAGTTAATTATTCTAACTTCCCCACGCTAGCATTATCTAGATCAGGTCCAAAGGGTCAAGAAACTTCACTGCGTTTCCCTCTCAGCCCAACTCATTGGACTCCCCTAGTTATTACTATTTAATTGATTTTAGTATACAAGAGTTTTAAGCAAATGAAAAGGAAATTATTTATTGAAAATTGAATCTTATAATTCAGGATTTCAAATACAAACACGAATATTAAAACATAATTAGTTATATTATCTTCGTATAAATGGAAAATCTACACATCCAATTTTCTCCACAAGATTTAGGATAAATGCCATTTCTTGTGATAAAAGTAGAACTAGTATTAGAGATTGCCAATTCCATTATTCTATGATTTACTTACACTGTAGTTTTAAAATAAATTGTCTTAGGTGCCTTAATATAGGAGAATAGGGAAGTTTTAAAACAACGCGGAGCCCGCCACTGTAGTCGAGGAGCTGCTGCAATGCCACTGGCAAACCGGGAAGGCGCAGCGTGTGATGAATCGGAGTCAGGAGACCTGCCTAAGAGAAGTTCTACATGTGGTTATGGCAAAACCTCAGTTTATTTAAGCTGGGGTTTTTTGTTTGGTCGGGAATTACCATAAAAGGAGGAAGATATTTATGCAAAAATTAAAGGAAACGATTAGTTTAATCGATGGTTTAAACACACAAGCACAAGAACAAATGAAACAACATTTAAATTCTCTTACTAAACCATTAGGAAGTTTAGGCTTGTTGGAATCGCTCGCGATTCAAATAGCAGGTATAACTGGAAATGTACAACCTAAAATCGACCCGGCAATGGTAGTGTTAATGGCAGCCGACCATGGTGTAACGGGTGAAGGAGTTTCTGCCTTCCCATCGGAAGTTACTCAGCAAATGGTTAGAAACTTTATTACAGGTGGTGCAGCTATCAATGTTTTATCCCGAGCTTCGAATGCTTCGGTTCAGGTTGTTGATATTGGGATTAATGGGGATTTGCTACTTCCAGGTGTAATCAACAGAAAAATACGCTATGGAACAAATAATATGGTGCAAGGGCCCGCTATGGAAAGAACTGAGGCTGTTTCAGCGATAGAATCAGGAATCGAGGTAGCACAGTCAACTATACAGAAAGGTGCTCGACTGCTTGCTCTTGGAGAAATGGGAATCGGAAATACCACAGCAAGCAGTGCGATGGTCGCTGTACTCGGACAGCTATCAATCGATCAAGTCGTGGGTTTAGGAACAGGTATAAATCCAGAAGAAAAAGTAAAAAAAGCAAATGTTATTAAAAAGGCAATTGAAATAAATCAACCCAATCCGGCCGATCCGATTGATGTTCTGTCAAAAATCGGTGGATTGGAAATAGCGGGACTTGTAGGGATAGTATTAGGGGCTGCAGCAGCAAAAGTCCCTGTTTTAATAGATGGCTTCATTACAGCCGTAGCTGCGTTGACAGCGGTTCGAATTAATCCCGAATGTGTACATTATCTTATTGCGTCGCATCAATCAGTGGAACCTGGCCATATCTTTGTCAATAAACTTCTGGGATTACAGCCGCTTGTCAATCTAAACCTTCGCCTTGGAGAAGGAAGCGGAACGGCAATTGCACTTCCGATTGTTAGATCAGCTATTCAAATTGCAAACGAAATGGCTACTTTTGAACAAGCAGGTGTGGCTGGTTCAAATGACGGTTCGGTAAAAGGTGCAGCTGAAGTAGCTGCTTCAACTGAAATATTACATACTGAACCTACTTTGCGAACGTCAACTCGTCATGAGTTTGACGTGCAGCAAAAACAAGGTGTTTATCATGCTATTCATAGTCGAAGGGATATTCGGTCATTCATAAAGCATCCGATTGAGAAGGAAAAGTTGTACAGAATTTTAAAAGCAGCACATCACGCGCCCTCAGTAGGATTTATGCAACCTTGGAATTTCATTGTGATTAGCTCGGACGAAATTAAACAACAATTACATGACGTTGTTTCTAAAGAAATACAAATAGCAGGAAGGTATTTTGAAGATGAACGGTCTTTGTTATATCCCAAGTTAAAAGTTGAAGGTATTCTTGATGCACCTGTTACAATTTGTTTTACGTGCGATCCGACAAGGAACGGAGATCATGTACTAGGTCGAAATACAATACCAGAAACAGATGCCTATTCGGTAGCTTGCGCTATACAGAACCTGTGGTTGGCTGCTCGCGCTGAAGGGCTTGGAGCTGGATGGGTTTCCTTTTATAAGAAACAGGACATACGAAGAATACTTAATATTCCACCACATATAGAGCCAATCGGTTTGATTTCAGTTGGTTATACACATCAATTTCAAGAACAACCAATATTAGAGACTGTCGGATGGGGAAAACGAATACCAATAGAAAATTTAATTTATACTGACAATTGGGGAAAGAAATGAAACTATGGTTAAGTAACATTATCTACCTAGGTTTGATAAGGTAATAAACGAAACAAGTTGGTTCTTCAGAAGAACCGTCAGACTGATGACAAACGATTTAATCCTACGTTGCTTGTCTCACTCGTCTTCACCTGCCGCTAACGCTTTCAACCAGAAAAAACCGGATGACAAGCGTTCTCAAGACAGGCTTGCTAATCTTTTTTCTTAAAGAATTGCCTAATAACGTGTAGACAAAGTCGATTTTCGACTTTGTCTACACTCTGTCGGTTCTTCATTAGAAGAACCGTTTATTTATTCTATAATAAGTATTTAAGATATGTTTCCGCTCCTATTGGTACTAACCATAATGGAGTCCGATTTAATTGTATAAACACTCTAAACCTCACTAATAATAAAAACATGTAGGCGTTAATAGTTTAGATTTTGACGTTTTCGCCTGCTTTCCTCCACCCACAACGTACAAACGAGTTTCCAAGATGGATGCACTATCTGTTATTTTTAATCCATTACTAATCCACCATCTACTACTAGATTTTGAAATTGAATGTTAAAATTATCCCACTCAAGCTCAAAGGCATTTTTTTGAGTAATCGGATTAAAACGAAAATCAATTAAAGCATTATTTATAATAGTAGTAATCGGCGTATTAAAATAATTCTTAGCTTTTTGCAACGATTTCATTCACTTGTTCTTTATCTCGAACATCTGCTTTAATAGCTATCGCTTGATCTCCTAATATTTTTACAAGGTTTTCTGCTTTTTCATTACTATTAAAATAGTTAACTATAACATTTGCCCCTTCATTACAAAAGCAGTTGCCAATGTATCCCTAACTCCCCTGCTCGCCCCTGTAATCAAAACTGTTTGTTTACTTAATTCCATACCATCTCTCTCCTTACATTAATGTATTTAATAGATTTAATCTTTAACAACAATAAAAAACTAGGTCACAAAAGGACCTAGTTTAGTTTTAATTAAACTACTTCCCTCCGCTGGTACTAACCAGATCAGGTCCTGAGGGTCAAAAAGTTCACTCACTTTTTTCTCAGCCTGCAATACAGGCTCCCCTAGTAGAAAGATTATTCTGTTAAATAATGCACTTACAATTTTAATCAATAATTAAAGATAATCAACTATAACTGCTCCCCCAACAAACTCGTTTTTAGAATGCAAGAATTAAATCTATTACAGACATAGGGGTAAATCTAATATCATGATTTCTTGTTCTTCTCTCAGTATAAAAATCTCCTAAACGATGTGAATACTTACGACTCTACGTGTAATCTCAAGAAATCATGATTCCTTTTGTGACTTGATCCAATAATGAGTTAATAAAATCTGAATCTACTTCCTTCTTATAGATGAGAATCCTATAATATACAGGCCCATATAACATATCGGCGACGACATCTTTCTCAATAGATGAATGGACTTCCCCATCTATAATTGCACGCTCTAAAATTCGTTTTGCATCCTCACGACGCGGCTTCAGATAGTTTGTATAAAAAGACTGTGCGATATCAGAATCTTCATCACTTTCTGCCACAAGTGCTACCACTGTTCGACCAAGAGTACTGTTCAGAACATTTGCAAGCGTTACAAGATGTTGACGGAAATTTTCTCTGAATGGGGTATTTTCTTGGAAGTACAAATTCGTATCAGTCGACATGAGGAAGGCATCTAACACAAGAGATGGTTTGTTTGCCCACCAACGATAGATTGTTGCCTTCCCTACACCTGCAAGTGTAGCAATCGCTTCAATCGTTAATGTTGAATATCCCGTTTCCTCTATTAAATGGACAGTTGCATTAAGAATGGCCGTTTTCGCAGCTTCACTGCGTGGCCTTCCAACTGCTTGTGGTTTTAATTTCTTTTTCTCTAGCATCTCTATTCCTCTCTTTAATGTAATAACCAACGTAAATACATCGCTTCTTGTTTTTATATCCTCTACATTATACCAGGGAATCAATATCACTGAGCGTTTTTTACGTTCACTTCCATTTTCGGAGGTCCCCATGCTTGTTCTAAAATAATTGCAATTAATAACCCTATCATTACGCCATTGCTAAATAAGTATTGTAATAATGTTGGTAGTGCCATAAAAACGCTTACAGGTAATAACAAAACTCCTGTTCCAATAGATAGTGCTGCACTTAAAATAGTCAACCGTCTTTGGTTAAGCGGTTCTTTTAATACTGAACTAATCCCGATGCCTACCATTGTCGTAAATGATGCAAGCATTGCTGCATAGGCAATTGGTCCCGGTAACATCGAAAGAGCTGAATACACTGTTGGGAAAAAGGAAATAACAGTAAGTGTAATACTCGCTAATACAAATGGCAACATTCGACTTTGCCCAGTCATGCGAACAAACCCAGCAGATACGGCAAATGGCACTACTCCAACTGTTGAAAAAACAGATGACAACATAGTGTTAATCCCACTTACAATTCCTGTATTTTTTAAGAAACCTCTATTTTGATTCGATTTCTCCGCAGGAATTTCAAAAGTTGGATCTTCAAACACCTGTTTCATTGCAGCAAGACAGGCAATAATGCTAGAAATTAAGACAAAAGTAATCATAATTGCAGAAACAATTATACCAGTATTTAATTTCGGTAGTCCCCAAGCGAAAACGTTAGGAAAAGAAATAATAGTTGAAGTATTAGGCATATTAGGATCGATACCATTAATTAGAAAGAAAGCAGTTGAACCAACAATTATACCAATTAATACTGCATAACTTTTTAACCACCCTTTCCCCCAGATAGATAGAACCAATACTAAAATGAAAATGACAAATGCAACAATTACATTTCCAGGGTCTTCAATTGTTGACGTAGTACTTACGCCAATCATTCCTTTTAAAAACGTTCCAGATAGCTGAAAGCCAAGAAGTGTCAAATAAACCCCATTTACTAAAGGTGTAAAAATCCTCAGTAATTTATTCATCCATCCAGTTAAACCTATAACAACAAGAAAAACTCCTGTTAAAAACATAGCGCCCTCTAATAGTTGTAGGGCACCCATCTTATCTAATCCTTGCGTTACAACCATTTGTCCCATTAATACAAAGACTCCTAACCATATACCAGCAGGACCATCACAAATCGGAAAACGATGTCCGAACAAAGAAGATAAGAAAGAAGATACCCCAACAACTAGAAAGGTTCTTTGCATTAACGTTGAGATTTCCACTGTAGAAAGTTCAAAAACTTCCCCAACAATTATAGGAATCGTTAGCGAGTTCGCTAGTAAATAAATAAACCACTGTAAGGAACCGAAACTGGTATCCAATTTGTTTTTATACATAACCCTTCCCTACCCTTTTGAACATTATTAATGTAAAATATAAAACGATACGTTCAGTTTTAATATTATGTATTATATAGTTACATTTCAACTATAATTTTTATATTTTGTTGTAAAATGGAAATATAATTTATTCGACCTAATATTTTTTGGGGGGATTATTCAATAAATACTCTCCTAAATAACTAAAAGTGCTCAACATATCTCAATATTATTTCTAACGCAAATGCACATGTCATTAAAATACGATAAGGTATAAGAACTACAGTAATCGTATCTATTAAGTCAGCATAAGTCTCCTTTTATCTTTGCGATATGGTTCAATAACCGCCCGGTCCAGGGATAATAATAATGTTAGTAAAACTAAAATATATTTAAGCCATTTCATTACTCCTCACCTAAGCTATTTATAGCTTTACAACAGATTTACCGAGTGATTGTAAACGCTAAAATAAAATGGACAGTTATCGCTAGATAAGATTGAACACTTTCGCCACTTATTAACTTAATTCTCTTATACTATTAATAGTACATAGGAATTGGGGAATGAAAGGTGAAAATAAAGCTAATGTTATATCTTGAAATTCATCAAATGGCAGAGCAAGGACTCTCTGTTACTTACATTGCAAAACAGCTAAAAATATCTCGTACAACTGTTTATAAGTACTTAGAAATGTCATCTGAAGAAGCATTTGAATGGGTGAACTCGTTGAGTTCACGTAAGAAAAAATTAGATTTATATAAAGATTGGCTTGTTGCATGGTTGCACGAGTACCCACATATAAGTGCAGCACAAATGCAGGACTGGTTACTTGAACGCTTTCCTAACTTCGTTGTTGGTGAAAGTACAATGAGGTTATATGTAAATCAATTACGAGAAGAATATCAAATCGAAAAAACAAGGAAAATTAGAGAGTATGAGGCTGTAGTTGAACAACCTATGGGTAAACAGATGCAAGTGGATTGGGGAGAAACAAGACAGAAAACTAACGATATTAAGGAAGTAAAGTTATATTGTATTTGTTTTGTCCTATCACATTCTCGTTATAAATATGTAGAATGGCAAAATCATCCATTTACTACTCGTGACACAATTAGGAGCCACGAAAATGCGTTTCAGTATTATGGAGGGATGCCAGAAGAAATTGTATATGATCAAGATCATTTAATTACAGTAAGTGAAAATGCAGGAGATATCCTTTTAACTGGAGAGTTTCAAGCATATCAGAAAGAGCGGAAATTTAGAATTTACTTATGTCGTAAAGCGGATCCTGAATCAAAAGGAAAAATTGAAAATGTAGTTAAATATGTGAAGTACAATTTCGCAGATAGTCGTATTTTCACAACAATAGAGAATTGGAATGAGCGTTGTTTAGAATGGCTCAAAAGAACTGGTAATTATAAAGTTCATAATGGCATAAAAAAGAGACCAGCTGAAGTGTTTCTCCTCGAAAAGCAACACTTAAAGCAGGTCTCCTACCAACTCTCTAATGAGAGTTCCATTGAATCAAGTTTAACAAGAAATGTGAATAAAGACAACACGATTATCTATAAATCAAACCGTTATTCTGTCCCACTTGGTACATATAGACCTAAAGGTCTTAATACGGTAGCAATTGAAATCTATGATGATCAAGATAGTCACAAGCAACTTATCATTAAGCGAAACCATGGTGGAGAAGTTCTAGCCAAACATCGTTTGGAAATAGGAAAAGGAAAATTAATAAAAAATAGAAATCATGGACGAGATCGCTCCAAAGGTATACAAGCTTATAAAGAAACCGTTATTAGGCAGTTTGAGAATACTGAATTAGCATCAACCTATATTAATAAAATGATGGACTTATACCCTAGGTATAAACGAGACCAACTTGATATCTTACAAAAGGCAACAATTGAGTATGGTGAATTCATTGATGAGGCACTTAGGAAGTGTTTTGATGAGCACCTATTGAGTGCTAATGATTTCAGTGATGTATCAAAATACTTAAGTAAAATAAGAAATGAGCTACAACCAGTAAACAAATCTAGGGTTCATCGAGAAATACCTCAAAATATTAAAGTAGAAAAGCGTTCTATTAGGACTTACACCGAAATTTTAGGAGGTGTAATGTCGTGAATGATAGTTTAGAAAATCTTCAAGATTACTTTAAACAGCTAAGATTGACAGAAACTTCCCATGAATTGCCTAACCTTCTTAGAAAGGCAGAACAGGCATCCTGGACTTATCGGGAATTTGTTCAGGAAATTGTTTTATATGAGTTGAAAAAACGTGAGGAAAAAAGTATAGAGAAACGTATGAAATGGGCTAAGTTTCCTTATTTAAAGACAGTGAAAGAATTTGACTTATCCGAACAAACGTCATTAAGTCAACGACAATTAAACCAGTTAGAAGAACTAAATTGGATGGAAAAGCAGTTCAATTTAATACTTCTTGGGCCTCCAGGCTCAGGCAAGACTCATTTATCTATTAGTCTAGGAATTGAAGCAATTCAACGAGGGTTTCAAGTTACGTTTATAACAATGGGAGAGCTAATAAACCTTCTAAAATCCCGAGAATTCACACGTAAATCCCAGGTTCTATTAAATCGCATTGAATCTTCCGATTTAGTGATTATTGATGATTTGATGTATATGGCAATGGATCAAAGAGAAGCAAATCTATTTTTCCATCTTATTAATCATCTTTATGAAAGAAGTTCAATTATATTAACCTCAAATAAAAGCCCCGATGAATGGGGCGAATTATTGGGTGATGAAGGAATTACAACAGCTATATTAGATCGTCTACTCCACAGAGTTGAAATCGTTCATTTAAATGAAGACAGCTACAGAATGAAACATCGGCAAAGTATGTTTTAATCGAAAGTGTTCAAAATTAATTAGCAAAAAGTGTTCAATTCTACTTGACGCTTACAGTGATGTAACACAATTCAACTAGTAATTTGAAATATACTATTTTTATTAATCTTATTAGCCATTTTTTTATATTATTTTCTATTTGACTTTCACTATTTTTTCTGTAGAATTTTTTGTAATTTTAATAATGTACTTAAGCTTTTTAATTTAGTTTGTATAAAATCTTTAGATTCATAGTAATGGAGTGATTTTAAATGAGTGATTTCGGATACATTAAAGAATTAAACGCTCAAACGGGTATGGTATATAAATTTATCAAAAAAAATGATATTTTTATCCATACAATGATTGAAGGAGATTTACTCTATCATCTGGGGTTTACACCCGAGGATATTATCGGTAAAACCTTACATGACTTTTATCCAGAAGAATATGCCAATAGAAAACAGCAATACTACTTAGATGCATGGGACGGTAAATTTGTACATTATGAAACTAGGGTTAATGGTAATTATTACGTTGCATCGTTAAGACCAATACTTAAAAATAACGAGGTTGTTGAGGTGGTAGGTTCGTGTATTAACATAGGCGGATATTTAAAAGAAACAGTATGGCCAGAAGACTATTTAACTCAAACATTATCGGAGGAAAAAGTAACTGAGAAAATATTGTATAATGCGTTGCAAAGAACTAACCATATGATTAACGAAACCTTGCAACAAACTTATATTCCAGTTAAAAAGAATTTAATGATAAAAAATAATTCCAATATTATTTTCATACCTTTATCTGAGATTATCTTCATAGAAAGGTTTGACAGAAAATCCGTCATTCATACAATTAATAAGCAATATGAATCCTATGAATCCCTCTTCAACCTAAGCCAACAACTAGATAAAAACTTTAGTAGATGTCACAAATCCTACATTGTAAACGTTGATTATTTAGAGATTATTGAACAGAAAGGTCAAAAATATGTAGGACATTTTAAAAAATACGAAAAGACAGTAAAAATATCTGGAAATATGTTACTAGAATTAAAAAAGTATAAATCCTAACTAAAACTCAGCATAATTGGCTGAGTTTTTTTTTCATAATTTCTTCAAAAAAACTCATTTTTTGTTTTAAACTATTTATTTATTGATTCAAAATATTGAATGATGTTATTGAAATAATCGGATTAATGTTTGAAAGCAATTAGACAACGAAACAAAATACCATTATGATACATCATGTTATTAAGTATTTGCTTTAGAAGACACATCTCACTTTTAGTTCAAAGACTAAATTTTTACTTAGCTACTAAAAACTTAATTATTTTAACAATCATCTTATTTCTAAGTATAGTAGTTGGAGTTGTGTTTCTGAAAGAAGTTAATGATGGCATGAAAACTCTTGATAAAGATTCTATTTAAAATAATAAAGTTATTAGTTAACTTTCGAGATAAAACTGGTGATATTCTCATCGCTACAAAGGTAATCCAGACTGCGAACGAGCAGATTGGACTATAAATGCCAATTTAAGGACGTACAAAAACGCTCGTTTAACCGTGTACATTTTTGATCTCCAGTGTATATTACAACTTTACATGGAGGGGCGAGCATGATAGCCTTGTTCGGTCAGCCAGCCCTTGTAATTGCTGGCTT
>DATMGC010000070.1:0-4128 GCA_035555915.1 Ureibacillus sp.
GGGTTACGAGATATTGGCAAAACAGTAGCAATAGGTACACTTGCTGTTGGAGTTATTGATTTAGTTGATGGAGTTGACGGTGGTGACCCAGTTACAAATAATCAGAATATGGCTGAAGGCGGAACAGAGGGAACATCCAATTTACAACAGGTTCAACCACATGTGGCCCAAACAGATGTGGCAACTTCTACTGATACGACAGAACAACCAGGAACACATCATGTAAAACCTCACTGGGTAGAAGGTCATTGGCGTGAAGGTGAATGGATTGACGGCTATTGGAGAGATGGAGATGGGAATACTGCCGTCGATTTAACTGAAGAAAACGGCGGAGGTTATTTACGTACTGATGCTGATGGCAATCCTAATAATAATTTAAGATCATAGTATAAATGCGAGGCTAATTTTTTAGTCTCGTATTTTTATAGATTAATTTTGGTATTTATACACTCCAAGGATTCAATGGCAATTTATGTAGAGTTCATTTGGATGACTTGACAGAGAACATGATGCAGTTTTATGGGAAGATCACCAAGAAGATTATTCAAGTGTAGAAATCTATTATGAATTACCTCTACTTGAAATTTAAAATCCTGAAAAGAGTACAAATTAGATACTCTTCGGCTGGTTTTGTCATTTTTAGATGTTTACTTATTAGAGATACGGGAATATGTCCAACATGAATGATTAATAAAAAATTGGAGGGATTTTATAATGGCTACAAAAGACCTTGCGATGCATGAAAAACTAGAAGTACATGAACTGTTATTATTTAAAACTGCCTGTGTAAAAAAAGGTACAGCTATGTTAGAGCTTGTAGAAGATAAAGATTTAAAGAAGATCTTACAAGAGGATGTTGAAGCATCTACTAATTCGGTCAAAGAACTATCTAAAATTTTGGAGAAAGCATAAAAGGAGGATCTATAATATGACGACGAAAACAGAAAAGTTAAATAATCTTAAGAGTATTATTAATGATCAAACAATTGCAACTGACCTTCTGCTGTCTTCGAAAAGCGGTGTAAGATCATTGGCGGTGGCTATTACAGAGACAGCAACTCCAGAAGTGAAAAAAGTATTAAAAAAAGAACTTGAAACAGCAATTGACTTGCATGATAAAATTGCCCAATACATGATAGAAAAAGAGATGTACCATGCATATGATCTCAAAGAACAAGTTTCACAAGATCTTAAAAATGCAGAAGAGGCTTTGGAAATAGGAGAATAACAAATTTAACTATTTCATGATGGCTAGATAAATTGGCAGATAAAATAGAGTCGAATGGATTTTCATTCGACTCTATTTTTTTTTTAGAGAGCCTATTTATTGCGGACTTAACCTTAACTTTACGTTTTATATTTTGGGTTTGAAATGATCCTTACTTGAAGAGTCTTTCAATAGTGAGTAAAAGGAGAAAACAAAAAGTAAAAACTTTTAACCACTTATATAAAGAATTTTCTTAAAATTAAAAGAGCGTTACATACACTCACACAATATTAAGCAAAGTTTATCATTGAAAAGGTATGAGGGATAATTCCATACCTTTTTCTATTTGTCTGGAAAAGTTAATAAAAGACGAATCATCTTGTAGTACTTTATTCTCTGTTTTATTAAGTTTCACCTGTGATTTATGTCCTGTTTACCATTACCCTGCGTAAGTAAATAGTTTTGATTTCATTTACATTTATATGAAATGATCCACTAAAATGGATAAATATGTTATATGTAATAAGTGTGACATTTTGATCAAAGGCAAATATAAAAACAATACTAACTCACTAGCCATGATTATACATAAAAAACCAGGAAGTGAGGGCTGATGGCGATTTGAAAGTATTAGAGACAAAAACATTAATAGAATCAATGGAAGATAGAGCGAAAGTGTACACAGATTTTCGCGATAAAATTGACACATTAAAAAAGGAATTTACAGATATTACTCAGTTGGATGATGCCCTGCAAGGTAAAGGGGCGGACGCAATAAAAGGGTTTTATCAGGCGCAAATAGATGTAGCAGATGGCCTGCTGCGTCTTGTTGACATGCAAATTGCTTTTCTAAATGGTGTATCAGGAGCTATAGCGGATATTGATTTATCGGGAGGAACAGTGGTAGACGTCAACTTTCTGGAAACTGATCTATCTATCCATGCTTCGAACCATATCGCAATGGTCGAGAGCCAACGGGAAGATCTACAGAAAATTATTGATGGAATTGACGATATTGTTAATCTCAAAGCATTTTCAGCTGATGATTTCAATACAGCAATGGACGATGCAAAGAAAAAGAGAGAAAACACCATCAAAGATGTTGATGCATTGGACCAGCAATTACTTGAGGAATACAAGTTGTCAGAAAATGCAGAATTCCATATTGGAGCACTTTTTCAACAACTGTTAGAAGCAACAGCACAAGGCAACACAATTTCTCCAATAAACTTTGATGCGCAAGCATACAAAGCAAGTGAAGCCTATCAACTGACAGATGAGGTCCAGCAATACTCCGATGACTACCTCTCATTTAAAGAAGAGCAGGAAAAAATTAGAGAAGAGTTAAAAAAAGCAGAAGAACTAGAAAACCGTCCGATCTATGAAAAAGCATGGGATACTGTCAAAACGTTCACGGGAGAAGCAACAGGGTATTACGATTTTCTCCGTGCAAAAGATGGTGTTGACCCTGTTACCGGCGAAGAACTAACAGACGGCCAACGAGTAGCCGCTGGCGCCATGGCCACTGCAGGATTCATACCAATTGTCGGCTGGGGAGGTAGACTCTTCAAAGGTGGAAGTGCAATCTACAAAACCGCAAAAGGAATGAACACCGCCGAACAAGCACTAAGTGTTTACAAAACAACTAGCACGTTCTCAAACCTCCAAAAAGCAGAACTAGGGATTTATGGTCTCGCATCCGCAAACGGACTTAGTGAATATATCACAGGAAAAGATATGTTTGGGAATGAACTAACGGATGTTCAAAGACAATCTAGTTTATTTAATAGTATCCTAGGAGCCTCTTTAGTCGCTTCACCATTCGTGCCATCTCTAGTGAAAAATGGTAAACTAGTAAAAGAGGAAACACTTAACCAGTTACATAAGCTAGCGACAAATACGAAAGCTAGTGCGCGGTATGTCTATGGTGAAGTAAGAGGTGGCATGCAGGTTCTACTCGGTAATCAGAATATGAATCTTGCATTTGCGGGGGCAGATGGGGTAAAGCCGATAGTATCCAACGTTATGAATCCGAATGAGATTACTATGAGGATTGAAAAAGTTGGGGGAGTTAGTACTAAGGGTGCAATTAAAGATGTTAAGAACTATAGAAAAACATTTTTTGATGAATACCCTGAACTTGAAGGAAGTGTTGTAGTTCATCATGCTATTGAGCAACAAGTTCTAAAAAAATACCCTGAACTTTTTTCACTCGAGGAAATCCATGCTCTAGAAAATCTTAGAGGAATACCCAAAGAAATTAACAGTGATCTTCACTTATCTAAAATCAGAAAAGATTGGAACAGATTCTATAGAAATCACCCAAACCCTACCAAAGAGGAAATAATAAATTATATGATCGAGTTAGATAAAAAATATGGAGAAAACTTTAATCCACCAGTTCAAAGGTGAGTATATATAGGAAGGACGATAACTAATGATATTATATTTTTTAGAACCCGAGGTGTCTGGTGGTCATGGTGAACAAACAATTTACGGAACAGAAGAAAATGTTAAAAAAGAGGGTATCTCAGGTAAAATAAAGTTCTTGCATTATGAGTTTGAGGGGTGGCTAGGAGATGACCTTTTAGAGTCAACACCTGCTTTTATAGTATCAATCTATCTTGAAGAAGAATTGAAAAAGAGTGAATTTAATGACTATAAATTAGAAAAATGTCTGATATCTATGTCCGATGTATTTATGGAACTGTATCCAAATAAAGAAATCCCTTCTTTTACGAGATTTATTCCGCTTGGAACAGTTGAAGTAGAGGGAGAGAACTACAATAACTGGTCAGGACACCATTTTTGCCTATCTTCAAAAGGAGAGTTGGTAGTAACTCAAAAGGCTTTAGACTTTTTCAAAAAGTTTTCAATAAATAATTGTGATATTACAAGCCTTACACAAGGTTAACTTTAAT
>DATMGC010000071.1:0-51035 GCA_035555915.1 Ureibacillus sp.
CCGCTAACATCAGAGAAGCAAGCTTCTCATCAATTCGCTCGACTTGCATGTATTAGGCACGCCGCCAGCGTTCGTCCTGAGCCAGGATCAAACTCTCCATAAAAGAGAAAATTTGATTAGCTCAAATTTTTGCTGGCATCAATTTTGATGTCCAAAATTTTGTTTCTCTAAATTAATAGAAGAAACTTTTATTTCATTAACGTTTTGTTGTTCAGTTTTCAAGGTTCATTTCATTTTCACTATTTAAGTGACAACTCTTATATTATACTTGTTAACAACATGGTTGTCAACACTTTATTAAAGAGGTATTTTAGTTGTTGAAACAACAACTTTTAAAGTATATCACTTTTGCAATCAACTGTCAATCAGTTAATTGAGAGTAGTTAAAAATAACTCGTCGCATTTTAGCGACTTAAATAATTTAACATCTTTTGAAGCCATATGCAAGTATTTTTTCTAAAAAGCTAACTTGATATATTCTATAAGAAGATTACATGTAAAGTATAGCTATTATTAACGATTAATATTAACTAATATACCTCAAATAAAATTTTCTCCTTCTATTGTAACTGACACTACAACTTACATCTGTTATTTCTTACATAACTATTCAACTTCACTTTCATTTGTAAACAATACTCTGTTTCTATTACTTCGTTTTAAAGCAAGGGAATATCAAATAAAAAGAGTCGAAGTACTATTTCTAAGTACTCGACCCTCACTTTTATTTTCTTTTTAGTTAGTCACGATGACGCATAGTTGGGAAAAGTAAAACGTCACGGATAGATTGTGCATTTGTTAAAAGCATAATTAGGCGGTCAATACCGATACCTAAACCACCAGTTGGAGGCATACCGTATTCTAATGCTTCAATGAAGTCATTATCCATTTCATGTGCTTCATCATTACCTGCTTCTTTTTCAGCAATTTGAGCCTCAAAACGTTCTCTTTGATCGATTGGATCGTTTAATTCTGTAAATGCATTTGCATGTTCACGGCGTACGATAAATAGCTCGAAACGATCTGTGAAGCGTTCATCTTCAGGGTTTTTCTTCGCTAAAGGAGAAATTTCCACTGGATGTCCGTAGATGAATGTAGGTTGAACTAAAGTTTCTTCTACTTTTTGTTCGAAGAATTCATTAATAATATGTCCAACTTCATGTACTTCTTTAATTTCTACACCATGTTCTTTTGCAAGAGATTGCGCTTCTTCTTTTGTCATTGGCTTCCAGAAGTCAACACCTGTTGCTTCCTTAACTGCATCTACCATGTGTAGTCGTTTCCAACCTGGAGCAAGGTTGATGATATCTTCCCCATATTGAACATCAGTTGTGCCTAAAACTTCTTTTGCCACATGAGAAATTAGATTTTCTGTAAGTGCCATAACATCTTTATAATCTGCGTAAGCTTCATATAATTCTAATAACGTAAACTCAGGGTTATGACGTGTTGAGACACCTTCGTTACGGAATACACGGCCGATTTCATAAACCTTTTCAAGTCCACCAACAATTAGACGTTTTAAATGCAATTCAATCGCAATGCGAAGATATAAGTCCATGTCTAAGGCATTGTGATGTGTAATAAATGGACGAGCAGCTGCACCACCAGCAATTGTGTGTAATAATGGTGTTTCTACTTCCAGGAAGCCTTGTCCATCTAAATACGTACGGATTGCACGGATAATTTTTGAACGAGTAATAAATGTTTCTTTACTTTCCCCGTTTGTCATCAAATCTAAATAACGTTGACGATAGCGTTGTTCAACGTCTTGTAAACCATGGAACTTCTCAGGCATAGGACGTAAAGATTTTGAAAGGAAAGTAAACTCTTCTGCTTTTACAGATAGTTCGCCTACTTGCGTACGGAATACATTTCCGCGGATCCCTACGATATCACCTAAGTCTGCTTGTTTAAATAATTCATATTGTTCTTCACCAACATGATCTTTACGAACATAAATCTGAATTTGTCCCGCTAAATCTTGAATATGAGCAAAGCCTGCTTTTCCTTTACCGCGCTTAGTCATAATACGTCCAGCAATCACAACTTCACGTAAGTTTTCTTCTAATTCTTCTTTCGAGAATTGTTCAAACTGTTCAACCACTTTGTTTGATAAGTGTGTACGTTCGAAACGGCTACCAAATGGGTCTATACCGTTCTCACGAATATTTGTCATCTTTTGGCGTCTCACCAAAAGTTGGTCGTTTAATTCTTCAATGTTTGACACGTGTATCACTCCTTATGTTTATGCATTTTAGTAGAGACCAGCCTTATCTAACAGTCAGTCGCGGAATACTTTCTCCGACCTAGCAGCGCTTAGCTTACTTATGAGAATCTTGACCTACTACTAATCCAAATAATCATTTATTAACTTCTATCTAATCTAGAAGTAGTTTAAATCCCGCTACAAATCAGTTACCTAAACCGTAAAGATTTGTATTCCACCAATAGCGTTCATTTAATCCATAATGTACCTATTGTACACAATTTCCTCACTCTATTCACCTCTTTCGAATTAATTTGTTTGTAATCTAAAAAGTTTCACTTTTCTGAAATTTATTCACCTTTTCTTACGTGCGATGGATAAAAAGCATTTCAATTTTATTCCCAAGGTTATTTATTCCTTTCTCGAAGTAAAAGTATGCTAAAATTTCCACATTAAATAGAGAGGAGAGATGGATATGTACCGAAATTTAAATGACTTCATTCAAGAATGGGATAAAAACTCTAAGGGGACATTAGCTATTTTTAAATCTATAACAGATGAGAAAAAACATGTAGCTATTGTAGAAGGTCACAGTTCATTAGAATCACTTAGCTGGCATTTAACTACTGCACCAGATTATTTTATGGGACAAGCGGGGCTTTCCCTTGATGTAGAATTAAATCCTAAAAGTACGCCAGCAACAATCAGCGAAATTATTGAGACATATGAAGCTGTAAGAGAAAATGTTAGTAAAGTAGCACAAGAACATCTATCAGACGAGAAGCTTCTAACTGAGGTGAATAGTCATGGACAACTCACTCCTATTGGCTCAATACTCCGTTTAATGGTTGACCACCAAACACATCATCGCGCTCAAATGCAAGTTTTACTTCGTCAAGCAGGCCTACATGTACCGGGTGTCATGGGGCCAACAAAAGAAGATTTAGCAAGATAAGAACAAAAAGAGCATCCTTGGATCAACAACTTGATACAAGGATGCTCTTTGTATTATATAGCTTCTTCTTTTAACTCTTCGCTCTCTGCTAATTCAGAAACCACACTACCTAATACAGCTCGCAATTCAGCGGCTGTTTCCATTTGATTAATGGCATTACGAATTTTCCCGTTACCACGGATTCCTTTTAAGTACCATGAAGCGTGTTTACGCATTTCACGAACAGCTACACTTTCCCCTTTAAGTTGCATTAATCGTTCAAAGTGAAGTAAACATACATCCATTTTTTCAGCTACTGAAGGTTCAGGCTTCAACTCACCAGTTTCAAGGTATTTTACCGTACGATAAATCATCCAAGGGTTTCCTAATGCAGCTCGTCCAATCATTACCGCATCTACGCCTGTCTCCTCTAACATACGCTTAGCATCTTGAGGAGTTTCGACATCACCATTACCAATGAAAGGAATGCTAATATGTTTCTTAACTTCTTTAAGTATTTCCCAATTTGCTTTCCCTTCGTACATTTGTACACGAGTACGTCCATGCATAGCAATTGCAGATGCTCCAGCACTTTCTGCAGCTTTGGCATTTTCAACAGCAAAGATGTGCTCATCATCCCAACCGATACGCATTTTTACACTAACCGGTTTATCAACAGCATCTACTACAGCAGAAACCATTTCGTAAATTTTATTTGGATCAAGAAGCCACTTCGCTCCAGCTTCACATTTAATAATTTTATTTACTGGGCATCCCATGTTGATATCAATAATATCGGCATTCGTATTTTTATCAACATATTGTGCAGCCTCTACTAAGGTTTCTTTATCTCCACCAAAGATTTGTAAAGAAAGAGGATTTTCTCTCTCGTCGATATAAAGCATATCCAATGTTTTTTTGTTACGCATTACTAATCCTTTATCACTAATCATCTCTGCGTATACTAATCCAGCACCGAATTCCTTTACCGTTAAACGGAAAGCCGAATTACATACTCCAGCCATCGGTGCAAGTACGACACGGTTATCCATGACGATATTACCGATTTGAAATGGTTTGTTTTGTGTAGTCACTACATTCTCCTCCTATGGAAAGTCGAATCTCCCCATATTAATCATTTTTATATATACAGATAATATTTTGTATTGTTATATATGCTTAAATCAAAAACTAATTAAAACTATTACCACTCTTCAATGTATCTATGGTTCATGCTAAAACTCCATAACATTGTCGATTGATTTCCATTTTGTAATGCCTTCTGAAGTAAGATCCATACTTTCCAAGCTCGATTTAGCCATTTGGAGATGGGGTGTTTCATTACCTTGAGCAATTTCTAATAGAGGTACTAAAACAAAAGCTCTCTCATACATTCGAGGATGAGGAACGATTAAGTTCTCAACTTCAATATTGTCGTTATTAAATAGTAAAATGTCAAGGTCGATAATGCGAGGACCCCATCTTATTTCACGTACACGTCCTAAGGCATTCTCAACAGATTGGCAAACTTTTAACATATCTAAAGCTGAGTATGATGTTTCAATATAAAGGACGATATTCAAGAACGACGGCTGATCGACATAGCCAACAGGAGCTGTTTCATAAATAGAGGAGATATCTATGACACTCACATTCTCTTTTTCTCGCAGATGTTGTACCGCTGTTTTTAAATTTTGCTCTCTATCCCCAATATTAGTTCCTAATGATAAATATACTTTATTCATAAAATCGACCTCTAACAATCTCGACAGCTACCTCTTTATAGTGCCCTGGGATTGGTGGATCTGGTTTGATTACTTCAACTTTACATCCGTATACTTGACCTTCATAACTTGTTAGTATTTTAGTTGCAATAGTTTCAGCAACTGCCTCAATCAATTTAAAAGGACGTCCTTCTAATACCTCTTTACATATATCATAGACACCTACATAGCTAACCGTATCCATTAGATCGTCTGTTTGACCAGCTTTCTGTATATCAACAGCTAAAGAAACCGATGCCCTAAATCTTTGCCCAAGTCTATTTTCTTCTGGTAGCACACCATGATATCCAAAAAACTGCATATCTCTTACATGTATATAATCCATTGATTGTTCTCCTTATGCATTAGTGCCTTGATGGCAACTCTTCGTTTATGATAAATTTCCCCATTAAAGCGTCAATCATTTTAACGGTACGTGCAACTTCCTTCACATCGTGAACTCGTACAATATGACACCCTTTCATGACACCATATGCACAAGTTGCAGCAGTACCTTCAACCCGTTCTTCAAGCGGGAGATTAAGAATCGTTCCTATCATACGTTTACGGGAAGTTGCAAGCAACACAGGGTATCCAATAGCCACCAGCTCTTCTAATCTCTGCATCGTTTCAATGCTTTGTTGTAGATTTTTAACAAAACCGATACCTGGATCTAAAATAATATGTTCATCAGGTACTCCTGCTTTTTTCACGATATCAATACTCTCTTGGAGGTCATCCATATAATTCTCGAAATAATTTTTATAAGCTTCATCTTGGCGATTGTGCATCAGTATAATCGGAACATTTAACTCAGCTGCAACTTTCGCAATTTCAGGATCAGCTTTCGCGCCCCAAATATCATTAATCATATGAGCACCTGCCTCAACCGCTGCTCTCGCAACTGCTGACTTATACGTATCAATTGAGATAATAGCCGGCACTTCTTTTAGCAGAGCTTTAATCACAGGAATAACTCTTGCAATTTCCTCTTCATCTGAAATTCTTGTATAACCTGGGCGGGTTGATTCTCCCCCTACATCGATAATTTTAGCTCCATTGGCAACCATTTCTTTTGCATGTTGGATTGCTCTTTCTAAGGAATTAAATTGTCCTCCGTCAGAAAAAGAATCAGGGGTTACATTTAATATGCCCATGACAAATGTTTCTTTTTTATAATCAAGTTCAATATTATTAAGAATTAACGGTGTTGGATATTTTGAAAGCACTTTTTAACCTCTTTCTAAACATTATTTAATTTTCAGTATATTCAGGAAATAATGCGATATCTAATTATTTCCCAGGAATTGAATTCAATTAAAATAACCCATCTTATAATTTTAACATTAACTAATTATATATTATTTTGAAAAGCTTAAAGTTTTTAATTTTGCGTTTGGTGTATCACTGGCATTGTTTATAAAAAATAAAGACTTCCTCCTCACACAAGAAAGTAACCTATGAAAATGCACTAGATTCACTTAAGAACAGTTGTAGAGTTACAATAGTACTTACTCCACTTCCATTTGTAATGAGGCATCGTTAATTAGTTCTTCCGAATTTACAATATCTCTCCCCTTATTATTGAACTAAAACTTGGCAAAAAAAAGGCATTACCCCTAGAGGTAACGCCCGAAATTTTTAATTCATCTTTGATTAGTCTTCAAAGTTGTAAAGAGCTGTAGATAGGTAACGCTCACCGTTTGAAGGAACAATTGCTAATACATTTGAACCTTTTCCTAAACGTTTAGCTGTTTCGATTGCCGCATGAATTGCAGCACCAGAAGAGATACCTACTAGGATACCTTCTTCACGACCAGTTTTACGAGCTACTTCAAAAGCAGTTTCGTTTTCTACTGGGAAGATTGAAGTGTATAACTCTGTGTTTAATACTTTTGGTACAAATCCAGCACCGATACCTTGGATTTTGTGAGAACCTGGGTTACCACCTGAAAGAACTGGAGAATCTTTAGGTTCAACCGCAATAATTTCGATTTCAGGGTATTTCTCTTTTAATACTTCACCTGCACCAGTGATTGTACCACCAGTTCCGATACCTGCTACAAAAGCATCTAATTTTAAACCTTCAAATGCTTCTACGATTTCAGGACCAGTTGTTAAACGGTGAACTTCAGCATTTGCTGGGTTTTCGAATTGTTGAGGTAAGAAGTAACCATTTTCTTGAGCTAAGCTTTCTGCTTTTGCAATAGCACCTTTCATACCTTCTGGACCAGGTGTTAATACTAACTCTGCTCCATAAGCACGAAGTAATTTACGACGTTCAATACTCATTGTTTCTGGCATTACTAAGATTGCACGGTAACCTTTTGCAGCTGCAACCATTGCTAGACCAATACCAGTGTTACCAGAAGTTGGTTCAATAATTGTGCCACCTGGTTTTAATACACCATCTTTTTCTGCTGCTTCAATCATTGCTAAAGCGATACGGTCTTTTACAGAGCTACCTGGGTTAAAGAACTCTAATTTTACGTAAACATTTCCTTCATTTTCACCTGTTGCATGGTTTAATTTTACGATTGGTGTATGGCCTACTAATTCTGCTACTGAGTTTGCTAATTTACTCATATTCGTCATCCCTCTCCTTAATGCCTACTATATTTATAGGTTTTATCTATTTAGTATATTAACAATTTACGATACTTTATGTCAACAGAAATGAATTAAATTATAAGAATATTTTACTAAATTTATTAGGACTCTCCATAAAACCATGTTGCATTAAATTCTTTCCAAAATGCTTCTGGAGTTATTGAGGTTGGAAGTTGTTCTAAAGATAAAACTCGTTCAATTTGTCCCTTAACCTCTTCGTAAGTAAATGATTTGCCTTTATTAACTTCTTTCACATACACAATCCCGTAACGTCCGTCATTCATAACAAATGGATCACTTATATCATCGGCTTTTAGATTCAGGACTGCTTTTGGAATACTTGTATCTATGTTTTTTTGAGATTTTGTAATAAATCCAATATCTCCACCTAAACTCGCCGAAGTTGCGTCAAGAGATCGCTCTCTGGCTAAAACTGTGAAGTCTGAACCTTCTTTCAGTTCCTTTTTCACACTTTTCGCATCCTTCTCAGACTCCACTATAATGATACTGGTCCGATAAGTAGTAGGGATATTATAAAGTGATTGATTGTCCTCATAGTAATCCGCAATTTGTTGAGCATCTATTACAACATCTTTTGTTAAAACTTTTTCAAGAATGAGTTGTGCACGAACTTTCTGGTTTAACTCTTCATCATTTAGTTCTTGAATAGTCGTATCTGTTTTGTCTTGTGCAGAACGCATGAGGGCAATTTCTAAATCAATCTCCTCATCAGATACCTCAATATCATATTCTTTTGCTGCTTTTTCCATAACCGCTTCATTAACTAAAGTTTGGAGAGTCTCTTTTCCGTACCGACTTTCCATAGCGGCCATCCAATCCTGGCGTGTAATCTCTTTTTCATCAATAGTAGCGACAATTTCGTCTTCGCCATCTTGTTGTTTTGCGTCAGGAATCATCCAAGAAATAAACCATAGAATATTTCCGATTAATAAAATTACTAATAATGTTAAAGTTGGTTTTGTTTTTAGTCTTCGTTGTGAAAGAGGTTTTTGGTTTGGTGTTTGATTTGTATAATTATTGTTTCTTGATTTCATCGATATAACCTTTAAGTTCTTTTTTGTCGTAATGATATTTTTCTAGACAGAAGTGACATTCTGCTTCTGCTCCACCATCTTCATCAATCATTTCTTGAATTTCTTGAGCACCTAAACTCATAATCGCTGCACCAAAACGCTCTTTTGAACATCGACATTGAAACTTAACTGGAAGATTACTAAGTACTTGAACATTATTTTCACCTAAAGCTACTTCTAAAATTTGTTCCGGAGTTAATCCTCTTTCAATCATTTTTGATACTGGTTCTATTCCTTCTAAACATTTTTCAATTTTAGAAATAGTCTCTTCATCACAACCAGGGAGTATTTGGATGATAAACCCACCTGCTGCTAATACAGTATTATCCGGATTCACAAGTACCCCTAATCCTACAGAGGATGGAACTTGCTCAGACACAGCAAAGTAATAAGTAAAGTCCTCAGCAATTTCCCCCGAAACAATCGGAGTTTGGCCCGAAAACATATCCCGTAATCCTAAGTCCTTCACAACGGTAAGTGTCCCTTCCGTTCCTACTGCACGACGAACATCTAATTTTCCTACACTATTTAGATCAAAATGTACTTGTGGATTTGTTACAAACCCACGTACCTCTCCTTTTGCATTCGCATCAATAATCATTGGACCAATAGGACCGTTTCCTTCAATTTTTACTGTCAGGTTATCTTCACCTTTTAACATTGCACCCATCATAACAGTAGCCGTGATAGACCGACCAATTGCAGCCGTAGCAGTTGGCCATGTTTGATGTCTCCTTTGTAATTCCCCTACCGTCTCCGTAGTTCTTACTGCAAACGCGCGAACTTTTCCATTAAACCCTAATGCGCGAATTAAGTAGTCACTCATATAGCTGTCCCTCACTTCCTATTGATTTCTTTTATAAATGACATGAAGACCTTTTAACGTTAAAAAGTCATCCACAATATCAATCGATGTCGTTTCACTAGCAATAACTTTTGCTAAACTTCCTGTTGCTACTACGAGTGGTTCTACCTTACTCTTTTCTTTCATACGCCCCACAATTCCTTCGACCTGTCCTACAAAACCAAATATGATACCGGCCTGCATTGCTGAGATGGTGTTTTTTCCTATAACACTTGCAGGACGAGATATTTCAATGCGAGGTAATTTTGAAGCTTTTGTGTAAAGTGCCTCTGTGGAAATTGCAATCCCCGGTGCAATTGCTCCCCCCAGGTAATCCCCTTTTTCGTTAATATAGCAATAGGTAATAGCCGTCCCAAAATCAATGACGATGAGTGGACTTTTACCACCATATTCCTCAATTGCAGCAACAGCATTTACTATACGATCAGCACCTACTTCACGAGGATTTTCATACTTAATATTCAATCCATTTTTAACGCCCGGACCTACCACTAGTGGTTTAATATGAAAATATTTCCGGCACATTTCTTCTAATACATACATGATGGGTGGTACAACTGAAGAAATAATAATCCCTTTGATTTTTTCAAATGACAGTTCAACATGTGAAAAAAATGCTTTTACTAGCATTGCATACTCATCTTCTGTTTTATGTCGATTAGTTTCCATGCGCCAATGATGCTTCAATTTATTTTGCTCGTATATTCCCAAGGCAATATTTGAATTGCCTGCATTTAATACAAGAATCATTTAATCACACCTATTTTTAGTCCAATTTTTAAAAATGATACCACATTATAAGTTTCATTACACAGTTATAACAATTATAGCAACTGAATGGAGGAACTTCCTTAATTTATTATTGATTGATGTGATAAGTGTATTTCTCATCAACTTTTCTTTCATAGAACCCTTCCTTCTCCTCTAGTTTTGCGCTTAATGTAAATTTCATTTTTAACAACAAAAAAACTGAATGAGCATTGCCTATGGCAAACTCATTCAGTCAAATTCTTTTATTTGCTAATTATTTTTCACGATCTTCTCTAAACCCATTAGATTGTTCAGTTGAATCTTTACTTTCATTCGGTAAATCATCAACAGTAGGGCTTTTCGATTGACCTGAAACTTCTTGATTAATAAATGTAGAACCAGTTTTTTCGATACTTACTTGTGTTGATTCAGTTTTAGTATCTTTCTTTTCTTGAACATCACTAACTTTCAAGAATTCAGGTTCTTCTTTTACATCAGGAAGCTTACCAAAATCACGTAAATGTTCGATTTGCTCTGCATTTAATGTTTCGTGTTCCATTAATGTATTCGCAATTAAATCTAATAAATCACGTTTTTCAGTTAAGATTTTAAGTGTACGATCATATTGTGCATTTACAATATCTCGCATTTCTTTATCAATCTCGTAAGCGATTGCCTCTGAATAGTTTTGATCGGAGTTGAAATCTCTTCCTAGGAATGGATTACCGCCCTGAGCAGAACCAAATTGTAGTTGACCAAGGTTACTACTCATCCCGAATTCAGTGACCATCTTACGAGCAATGTTAGTAACTTTTTGGAAGTCATTATGAGCACCCGTAGATACTTCGCCTAATACGATTTCTTCTGATGCACGACCACCTAACAACCCAGCTATGCGATCTAACAATTCTTCTTTAGTAGAGAAGAAACGCTCTTCCTTAGGAAGCATAATCGCGTATCCTCCAGCTTGGCCGCGAGGTACGATTGTCACTTTATGCACTTTTTCAGCTGAATCCAATGATAAGCCGATAACTACGTGACCAGCTTCATGGTAAGCAACCAATTTCTTTTCTTTTGCTGTATAAGCACGACTTGTTTTTGCAGGACCTGCAATAACTCGGTCTGATGCTTCATCAATATCAACCATATCAATGGTCTTTTTACCTTTACGAGTAGCAACTAAAGCAGCTTCGTTCAGTAAGTTTTCTAAATCCGCACCAGAAAAACCTGGTGTACGTTGTGCAACTGCTTCGAAATCAACTTCTTTAGATAAAGGTTTGTTTCGAGCATGTACTCTTAAGATGGCTGTACGACCTTTTACATCTGGATGACCAACTGTAATTTGACGGTCAAAACGACCAGGACGTAATAATGCTTTATCTAGAATATCTGGGCGGTTTGTCGCAGCGATAATGATAATTCCTTCATTCACTCCGAAACCATCCATTTCAACAAGCAATTGGTTTAGCGTTTGTTCACGTTCATCGTGACCTCCACCAAGTCCAGCTCCACGTTGACGACCAACTGCATCGATCTCATCGATAAAGATAATACATGGTGCATTTTTCTTTGCATTTTCAAATAAGTCACGAACACGACTTGCACCAACACCAACGAACATCTCAACGAAGTCAGAACCTGAAATCGAGAAGAATGGTACGCCAGCCTCACCAGCAACAGCACGAGCAAGTAATGTTTTACCTGTTCCAGGAGGACCTACTAGTAAAATACCTTTTGGAATACGTGCACCCATTTCGGTAAATTTACGATGATCTTTTAGGAAATCTACTACCTCTACTAGTTCAGCCTTTTCTTCGTCTGCACCAGCAACATCGGTAAATCGAACCTTTTTCTTTTCTGAATCGTATAACTTTGCTTTACTTTTACCGAAGTTCATCACTTTATTACCGCCACCTTGAGATTGACTCAATAGGAAGAAGAATAAAATGATAATAATAATGAACGGGATAATACCAGTAAAGAATTGAACCCACCCACTCGTTTCAGGGGCTTTCATAAATTTAATATCTGGATTATTTGCCACTGTTTCATTAATCTTAGTCATTAAAGCTTGGTTATCATCTGGGAGGTTTACAACAAAGGTTTGACCTTCTTCATACCCTTGTAGTGCCCCTTCTACTACAAGTACTCCTGCATCAGGTTGAATATTTGCATATTCGATTGTACCTGAATCTAATGCCTCTAAAAACTCATGATACGTTAACTCTTCTGTCGGATTATTTCCTCCATTAAAAGTTCCAAAAATCCCGATTATCACGAGAAAAATTAATAAGTAAAATATGGTGTATCGAAATATTCGATTCATCCCCAGCCTCCTCACAACATAACAGAAAAACTATAAGAAAATCTTAACATACCATTATTTTTTCATAAAACGAAAAGCACCGGTAATTTTCACAATTTACAATTTTTGTTCAAAAATGTACACAAATTGAAATTTTAGAAGGAGTATACTTCTCTTTTTAAGATACCAATGTATGGTAAGTTACGATATTTTTCTGCGTAATCTAATCCATAACCAACTACAAATCCGTCTGGTACTTCAAAACCAACAACATCTGCTTCTAAATCTACTTTACGGCCAGATGGTTTATCTAAAAGTGTGACAATTTTAATTGTTTTTGCTTTACGATATTTGAATAAGTCTACTAAATAACTTAATGTTAAACCGCTATCAATGATATCTTCGATAATGATGACATCACGACCCTCTACACTTGTATTTAGGTCTTTTAGGATTTTTACTTCACCTGAAGATACCGTTGCGTTTCCATAGCTCGATACATCCATAAAATCAATTTCAATATATGATTCAAAATTCTTCATTAAGTCGGTCATAAAAGGGATAGCACCTTTTAAAACACCAATTGCTAGTGGGAACTGATCTTTATACTCTTCTGTTAATTGAGCGCCTAGTTCTGCAATTCTTTCCTGGATTTGTTCTTCTGTTAATAGAATTTTTTCAATATCATTTTGAATCATGATGGTTCCTCCTTGAATTTAAAAAACCTTAATATATTAAGGTCAATACCCTTAAAAATGTGTTCAAATGATTAATACTTTAATCGTTTTTATTATATTTTATATGAAAAATATAAAGTTTTTAGCCTAACATAAGATGAAAAAGCGAACTCTTATTCAAGACATGCTAATTATTACATAACTTAACACTAATAATACCTTATTTTATCGAAGAAACGTTACTATTTACACCTGTAATTATTAGAACCATATTATCACTGTTTCTTTGAATGGTTGAAAGCTTATTATTCACCCGCAATCCTATGACAGCTAATACTTCATTTTCAGAATCAACTAGTATCGGCCATCGTTCTCGCTGTTCTAACGGAACTTTTTCATCAATAAACAGCCTCGACAATCGTTTTGCATCCTTCATACCTTTTAATGCTATACGATCACCTTTTGCTCTAGTTCGTATAGTAAGCGGCGTAGTAACCTGATTTGAATTAAAGTAATACGTACTTAGATCCTTTTCTTCCGCATGTACTACATCTGAGGCTTCTCCTATGTATAATCGAATGCCATTTTGCAGTTGCGTCCATCCTTCCATTACCACCATTTGATGGGGAAGATCTTCTTGTGTCAAGTCCATTAAATTCACAAACTCCACTTCATCGTAAGTCCTTTTTGCTATAAACTGTTCTGGTAAGTGAAGACTTGCACTTCCATGGACAGACGCACATAAACTTAATATTGAAGAAATGAGTGTATAACTCTGGTTAAATTTAGAACTATTGTAAAGATAGTTTAATAGTATTAAAATGATTCTCCTTTGTAAAGCAACTGGTTCTTTTTGAAAATCAGCAATTTTGAGACTAAATGCCTGCTTTCCATTTTCTTGAACAATACGGGGAAAACGCTCTAATGCTAAAGCTCTTAACAACTCATCATCCTGCTGTAAGCTTTCAGTAAAATGTACCGCATTGGAGGAAACTTTTGGATTTTCGCTTTTTAATAGCGGCACAATATGATGGCGGAACCGATTTCTTGTGTAATCATCTTTTGCATTACTTGCATCTTCTCGATATAAGCCACCGTTTTCTTCTAAATATTCCCTAATTTCTTCTTTTGTAACCGTTAAAAATGGACGAATGATTGAACCAATAGAAAAATTACGTTTTGAATACATCCCCTTCATTCCACTAACGGATCCAGCTTTTGTTAAAGCCATTAAAACGGATTCCAGTTGGTCATCTGCATGGTGGGCAGTCACCAATTTATTAATGTGATTTTGTTCCATTTGTTCTGCAAAGTATGCATAACGTTCTCTTCTACAAAGGGCCTGTGAGTTTCCTCCCTCTTCCTGAAGTAGTTGAGGTATAGGGATTGAAGTACTGAAGACCGGAATATGATTTTGATGACAAAACTGTTCTACAAATTTTCGATCTTCAAAAGAGGTTTCTCCTCTTAACATATGGTCTACATGGACAACAAATAATCTGATTTCAAAAATATGTTGGAACTTCTTAAAAAAGTGTACTAATCCCATAGAATCGATTCCACCAGAACAAGCAATGAGAAGACGGTCGCCTTTTTCTATTAGTTGTTGTTCAGATATATATTGTTGTACTTTTAATTCAAATGACACATCTTCTCACCTCAGGTTAATTCTATACAAAATATCTTCTAGGAAATTTCTTTACTTATAGGACTAAATACAGCCCATTTTGGAACAACATGATTAACTGTAAATATAATGACTGTACAATCATCATCAACAGGGTAAACTTCCCCAAATTGTTCCATTACATCATATAATATCACTTCAATTGGCAAATCGTTTTGAATTCTTGCTTTTAATAATTTTACTAAATATCTTTCTTGTTCTTCCCAATCAAATTCACTTGAGAATACACCATCTGATACCATCACTACAAAATCATCTGCTAATAAGTTCACCTTCTCTGTCTCAATAGAAAATACTGGCATGAAACCTACTGGAGCAGCTGCACCATCTACTTTCAACAGTCTTTCCCCACGTAAGATATAAGTAGACATACTTCCAGCCTTCCATGACCAAAGAGAACCTTTTTGCAAGTCCACTAAAGCAAAATCAATCGTTGCATACATGTCTACTTCTCGATTTAAAGACATAACATAGTGTAGGGTATGCATAGCTGTTTCCGGATTCATATTGTAGCTTAAACATTCTCGCATTAAACGTACTAATCGCCGACTTTCTCGCTGCGCTTCTCTACTTTGTCCCATACCATCTGATAACATAACCGCAACAAGACCAGGATGTATATGGAAAATTGCATGTGTATCTCCTGAAACCCAGGCGGAATTTTTGGCTCTACTATATATATCATACTCTATTTCATAACGAACTGCTGAGCGAAAACGGATTTGCACATGAGCAAATGGCGTTTTTTGGTCTGAGATTTTTTCTACTTGAAACGGTTCAGAAAAGACATCATATAAGATAGGTAAAACAATTCGTTCACAAAGCATATACTGGTCTTCATGAGTGCGATTTTTTTGTGCAAAGGAACAAATAACGATACGTTCACCAATTGTATTATTTAATACATCAATTTGGAAGCATTGTACTTGAGCCCTTTTGAACTGTTGTTCTAACTCCTCCTCTATCGTTCTAAAAGAGAGGGTTTCATCTTTCATATCCTCCATTAATTTGTTTAAATGATTACTTAAATCGCGAAGCTGAAGCGCTATCATTTTTTTCCCATGATAGAATTGACCATTCATTTTATCTGTATAAAGTTGATGATCTAGTTCCTCTAACAGTCTTGTTGATTTTACACACTGTGCTTTTATTCTTTTCTCTGCTCTAATTTGTTCCGACTCCTTAATGCCAGCTCTTGCTAAAAACCAATCTTCAATAATCGGCTCCATCGTATTTCTGGCCCCCCAACAGCTGTCATAACGAAAGCAACTTAAACATGTTGCACAAGGTTCAACCTTCCTTTCCTCATCAACAGATTCTGTAGAAGTAAATCGATCGAACACTAACTCTTTCATAAATAAAACAAAGTTCTGAAAGGACTCTAGCTTTTCTGTTGTATTTTCTGTCAACCATTGCTGTCTTTGAAGTAAAACTTCATCTCGTTTTGGATGAATTACATCATGGAGAAATGTAAACATACTTTTAGGTAAAGCAAAGAAAACGATTCCTGCAATAGCAATTGACACAAAATACACACTATCCAGGGGAAGGGTTGCATCGTAAAAGAAAAAGAATACACTTGGTGCAATACTTCCGATGACAACCCCAAATCGTCCTATCTTACTAAATAATCCAGCTACAACGCCTGTCATTGCATAAACAGAAATCATTCCTGTAAATGATAATTTCGCTACACCTACTAAGGCCCCTACAATCGTTGCAATCATGGCAGCGATAGGAACTCCACCTGTAATGGCTGCAATACAAATCGCTATATGCAATAGAAACGGATACAAGCCAAAGTACGATACTACTACCGATTGAACACCCGTTAACACCATTGCTAAAATGACTAGTCCCGCTCCTACCCTTTCATAGCTCCAACCAGCAGTCCAAAATCGATGAGGCTGAACTAAAAAGAGATTCACAAAAATTGTCATCAAAAACGCTAGAATCACTTCATAATAAATATACAACTGTACGATTAATGGTGGTATTCCACCATGTGCAATCCCCTGCCATATAAATTGGCCGAAAAAGATTGCTAAACTAACAGAAATACCTAACGGAAGCTTCCAATATTTAAATCTGGTAACTAATTCATATAAGACTAGCTGTAAGCCTAAAATAAGTCCTTGTCCAAGACTTAAAGTACATGCGCCTATTAAACCTCCAATGATTACAAACCACTTCTCATTCTCGTATCTTTGTTTGACAATTGCCCAAAGAGGTAATAAAAACGGAACGGCCGCTTCAAACATTACCGCTCTTGAAAGAAACAACGCCAACAATAAAAAGAAAATGTGAATCATGAAACTAGCTTTCTTAAGAGAGAAGCTTTTAAAGAAAGTGAGCCCCGACGTCTTTTCATTGACCATTTCAATATTTGCCATTTTTTACAACTCCTTATATTGATAGTGTTAGCGACTATTATATAAAAGAGATTGCGTAAAATTTGTCTAGTAGTGAAATAATAGAGTTAAAATCTTTCGACTAAAAAATGGATAAGACAACAATATACATAGTTGTGTGAGAACTTAGGAAGGATAAGGTTATCTACTTTATTTCGACTGTTTTGAAGGATAAACTGATAATAGATAAATTTTGTAGTAGATGATTCGGAGGACAATTCATGTTAAATAACTTTAGCTTACTTGCTTTTTTATGTTCAATCGGCTCGATTTTAGTCGTTTTAGGTATCATTTTAACAATACATGCTGTAGTCCAACTTATTATGTTAATAGCAGGCTTAATCCTTTGTGGAATCGGACTTTTTAGCATATTTAAATACCATTTAAGCGAAAAAGAGAGATAAAAATAATTTTTATAACTATACCGCTAAAATTGGTTTGTTGTATGGATATTCAATTATTTAACTCTTTATATGTTAAAATATATGACTTAAGTGCTCTAGATGAGAAATACTTTAGGCCAACAAGAATTTTTTATTAGATTTTTTTGATGAATTGTCTACCTAAATTTTGAACTCACTATAGATGTTGCTTACTAACATCCTTTTAGGTGAAATACCAAAAAAGACTGTTTGTGAATAACATTCACAAACAGTCTTTTATCTATAGTACACTTTTTCTACGCTTTAAACAGACAGCAAACTACCCTCTTCTAGCTCCACGGCCACCGCGTTTTGACTCAGTTGCACGTTTTAAAGTTGCAAGACGTTCGTCACTATCTTTTAGGAATCGTGCCATTTTTTGTTCAAAGTTTTCTTTTGGTTGACCATTACGATCATTTGAACGGTTATTATCGCGACGTGGACGATGAGGACGTTCAGGACGTTCAGTTCTTTCTGGTTGAGGTTTTGCCTTACGGATTGATAAACCGATTTTACCATCCGCTTCAACATTCATCACCTTTACTTCAACAACATCTCCCACTTTAAGATGTTCATTGATGTCTTTGACATAGTTGTCTGCTACTTCACTAATGTGAACTAGGCCCGTTTTGCCATCTGGCAGCTCAACGAATGCTCCAAAATTTGTGATTCCTGTTACTTTACCTTGTACTTTGCTGCCTACTTCAATTGACATAAAAAAAATGCTCCTCCTTAAAATTTAAGCGGCTTATAAAAGCCAGTAGTCAAATTTAGTATAACGTGTATTATTTGTTCCACGTTTATCTTTTATTATATCCAACAAAAAAAGAGTGTCAACAAGACAACTCTTTTTCTATTGCATGAAAAATACAATTTTTAATAAAAAAGTGTATTTAGTTACAATTTCAAAATACCATTAATTGTTATTTTTACTGGACTTTTTATCATTTTCTTCATCATCTGGGATGGTAAAAATAATTTCTCCATCATCAGATAAAAAATATTCTTTACGCGCTAATTTCGCTATATAGTCATCATCTTCAAGTTTTTTTATCTGCAAACTTAACATATGTTGTTGATCTTTTGCATCTTCTAGTTGTGCCATTACTTCTTTTTTATACTCTTGCTTTTCAGCTAATCGTTTATTTTGCGTAATAGATGTACTTACTAGAAAGATTAGAATAATTGATGCAAGCAAACCGAAAACTAGTACTCTTCTTCGAGTACGCACTTTTTGTTTTTTTGTATACTGTGCATATGTTTCGGTTGATCGGACATAGTCATTTTCAAGCGTTCGAACATTATTAAATTGTTGTTTTTGACGCTTTGACATATCCGTCACCTCCAAAATGTGTACATTCTATTATACTTCTATTTCAACTTTTTTTAAAGAAACTCCTTCTAATTTTGGTATAAAACTTACGAAAATGTTTTCTAAGGAACTTATTATAGATTTTGTAAAAGGGTAGTAATAGTAGTAAAGTAATACGAAGAACCAGTCTAATAGCGCCTATAATAATTGAAATGATAAGCTTAATAATGGCAATAATCGGCTTAATGATAAGGAAAATAAATACTCGTCCAACAAAACGGAAGTATGGTTGAAATACAGATTCATATAAAAAGATACCCAAAATTTGAGCTAATGGGTCAACTAAACGCCATTCTCCACCCTTAATAGTAAATAAAATATAAAATGTGAGGGCACCCAAAAGTGCCCATACAATTAGCTCTACTCCATATCCCATTCTTCTTAAGATTGATTTTTGACTTAAAGCGCCTAGTGAAAAGCGGGTACAATCAATAATTGCACCAATCAATAATCCACTAAGCGCCATTATCAGTATACTTACAACCTGTTCATTTATGGTCATCCAAATAATTTATGGAGGAAGCCTTTTGATAACCCTGAATCTTCATCATCGTATTGTACTAATTTTACATTTCCTTCTAATGTTAACAACCCTTTATCGACGTCTAAATGGACAATACGTAATTCCTCACCACGGATTAGTAAATAACCTTGAGCTGTTCGAATGTAAAACTCCTCTTGATCAAAACGCTCAATTTCCTTTACAGAAGTCATGTCCATTCTTTTTCGATTGCGCACAGTCACAAGATGGTCACCAGATGTCATAGTGTAACGATTACTTTCTTGATGTAGCGTCATATCGTTCCTCCTTCGCTTGTTTGTGTTTGTTCTGTTCACTTTATGCTGAAACTAAAAGAAGCATGACAACAATTTTGTTATCATGCTCTAGAAATTTAATATTTTTTATTCTCATAAATAAATTCAATTAAGAATTTCTATTCTCTAATCTTCGTCATCAATAAATTGAGGTTCAATTTTATCAAGCTTTTCTTCTTTTAAAATTGTAAACATCTTCATTGCTTCTTCTTTTCGTACGTTTTCTCGTAAATCTTCTACTCGGGCAGTGACAATTTTTTGTCCAAAACGAATTGCAAGCTCATCTCCTACTTTAACAGCAGAGCCGGCCTTTGCTACTTTCCCATTGATTGTGATTCTTCCTTGATCAGCTACTTCTTTTGCTAGCGTACGTCTTTTTATTAAACGTGAAACTTTTAAAAATTTATCTATTCGCATCTACTAGTTCTCTCCTTTTTCTAATACTTTTGCTTCATTCCAAAATGCATCTAATTGCTCTAATGTGAAATCACTAAACGGAAGTCCACTTTCTATTACTTTTTGCTCTACATAATGGAATCTACGAGCAAATTTTTCATTTGCATGAACCAAGGCTTCCTCTGGAGATATTTTATAGAATCTCGCAATATTGACAAGTGTAAATAGAACATCCCCAAACTCATCTAAACGAGACGCAGGAGTCCCCTTTATTACTTCCTCTTTAAACTCTTTCCATTCTTCTAAAAACTTTTCCCATGCCCCTTCTTCATTTGGCCAATCAAAGCCCACTGAGGCGCACTTTTTTTGGTAATTATAAGAAGTTTGAAGAGAAGAAGATGCACGGTATTCTCCTTTTAATATGGAGCCGGTTTGCTCACCTTTTTCTTGCTTTTTGATTGCTTCCCAATTAGCAACTACTTCATCTGCATCTTCTACAGAAACCTCACCAAACACATGGGGATGTCGGCGTATCATTTTTTCGCTAATGGATGATAGCACTTCTTCTAGGTTGAAATAGCCATTATCTTCGCCTATTTGAGCATGTAAGAATACTTGTAATAATACATCTCCAAGTTCTTCTACCATTCCAAAATCATCTTCGTCATCAATTGCTGCTAAAAACTCATGAACTTCTTCCAACATATATTTTTTTAAACTTTCATGGGTTTGCTTTTGATCCCACGGGCAGCCATTCGGACCGCGCAACGTCGCAATAATTCTTCTAAATGTTGTCCAATCCCGTAGTGCATCTAAATCATTTTCTATAGGAGGAACATAGATTGTTGTTAAATTATTAATTTCAACCGATTGATCTAATTCATATAATGGAACAGTCGTTAATTTTTCTAATGACGAGCCTGCAGCAGTTACAATTGTAACTGGGTAATCGTCTCTATATTTTTCCATTAAGGAAAGTTTTACTTCCGATGCACTAAAGGAATCATAAACCTGTGCAATAAGTAAGTGTCCGCGCATATTGACATCATGTATTGAAAAACTAGTTCCGTCTAATAATTGGAATCCCTCTATCGGATCAATCTTAAGTGCCCCGAAGATCGGATCTAAAAAGCTTTGTCCGCCTTCAATGCTTAAATTGATTCCCCCTAATCTTTCGGCCTCAATTAATAATTGAACAGTTTGTTCTGCTACTAATGGGTGACCAGGAACGGCATACATAATCGGTTCATGTTGAACAGCTTCAATTAACTTCTCTGTTATTTCTTGATAAACCGGTTGAAATGTCCCATGTTTTTCATAGACTGCATCAAAGCTTTCGAACTCTATTCCTTCTTCTTGTAATTCACGGATAACAGGATGATCCATTGTACGAACATAAATTTTCTTCGCTGATTTTAATTTCTTATACACTCCTACCTGCAACTGACTAAGTTCTGCAGCTCCAAGGCCAATAACTGTTAATTTGTGCATATATATTCACCTACTTCTTTTTATTTAAAAATAGCTGGAACGCCGCCATTCTACGCCCAAAAGGGATTAAAAACCATTCTTTCTCTGCTAGCATTCTTGATTTGGCTACAATGGTTAAGTAAACAAATCCGCCGATTGCTATTAGACAACCACCCACTAGCACTGCACCAATTCGTCCAGTTAGTGAACTCGTCATTAATTGGATAATACTGTTTATGACATAAACCGTCAAAATCATACTTCCACTAGCAAGAACCAATTTTATGTAGAAATCTCGTTTTGCTAATTTTACTTTTATTAACTTTTTTAAATAAATCATCAATAACCCTGCACATATAAATAAACCTATATTACTTGCTATTGCTGCTCCTAATACGTCTTCCTTTGGTATAAATAATCGATTGCCAAAGTATTTTAAGATGATTGCAAAGATTAATATCAATGCCGGTACTTTTAATTTGTTCATTCCTTGAAGTATCGCCGTAAACGTCAATATAATGGATAACGGTATAATCTGTAACACGTAAACCATTAAGACTGCTGATAGACTATTTGTTTCAAACAGCATTTTATTCACATAGGGCATCACGACTACTAGTCCAAATGACGCCGCAACACCTAATAACAGTGATACTCGATAAGTTAATTGGATAAATGGGGTTGCTCCACGTCCGCCCTTTTTCTTTGATTGATACGCTATTAAAGGCACAATGGCTAGAGAAAGTGAAGATGCGATAATAACTCCTAATTGTACGAGTGGTTGACCTCTATCGTAAATACCTTTCATTTCCATTGCTTCTTTTTCCAAAATGTTGTTTTCGAGTAAAAGTGAAAATACGGTAAATGAATCAATTAATTGAAAGCATAACAATAATAAGCTACTCATACTTACACTTAGACTTAATATGGTAACTTCTTTTAGGATTGGCCATTTTGGAATTTTATTTTCCACTTTTCTTGGAATGACCTTCATTTTTTTTGAGAAATATAGCAGTAAAATAACTCCTGTTATTTCGCCTACTACGGTACCAACGATTGCTGCATTTCCCGCTGAATATAGTGACTTTGATGTTGTCATCACAAAGATTGCGCCCAGTAATATAATACTAACACGTATAAATTGCTCTACCACTTGGGCGTAAGCTATCGGTTTCATCTCAGCTTTTGCCTGGAAACTACCTTTCATTAACCCCAATATCGGCATAAAGAGGGTTACAAAGGACCCTGTTCTTAAAAGAAGCGCTAAATGTTCATCTCCCATTAATTGAGCTAAAAGATTGGCTCCAAAAAACAGTATGCAAAAGAAGAACAATGATAATAATGTTAGATATTGAAATACTGTTCGAGAAATTACAGACTTTTTTTGCTCCGCGTCTACTTCTATTTGTACATCAGCTAGCATTTTAGAGATGGCTACTGCAAAACCGCCTGACGTCCAGACAATAAAGAATGATATAAAGGGATATACTTGTTGATATATATAAAAACCCTGATCGCCTACTAAGTTTTGAAAGGGTACTCGATATACCGCGCTTAATACTTTCACAATCAAAGCAGCGACCGTTAAAAGTAAAGCTCCTTTCATGTATTCTTTCATTCCGAAATTCTTTTCCATTTTCATCCTATCCTCCGTAACAATGCCAATAGTATAACATGAATTAAAAGATTGGCTCGACTTCGAAATAAACCTAATGTAAGAATTATGTATCTAAACTTTTAAAGCACCAAACAGTTGTTATCACTGATGGATACATAGCCTTTCATTTTAGCAGGTCAATCTATCAGGAACTCTAGCAGATTTAAAGTAAGATTTTGTAAACTACCAAATCATGTTCCGAAAATAAGAACGTTTTACAAACAAAAAACGCCCCTTCAATTAGAGACGTTTTTCGACAAATTAGTTTTCCATTTGTTTCGCTAAGAAATTTGCCGCTGTTTCAGCTGCTTTAGATTCAACCTCACTAATAACGTGAACCTTTGAAATTAAATATACCGCACCAATCGCATCACCATTCGAAATAATTGGTGCTACACAATAAGATTTCACTTGCTCGAATTGACCTGGTACAAGCTCAATTGTTGATTCATTCTTTTCTAAAGCAACAGAGCGTTGCTTCATAAAATCCTCAGCGAATACAGATAATCGACGATTTGTATATTCCTTTTTTGATAGACCAGCAATAGCAATCATTTCATCTCGGTCACTAATTAGTGCTGGCGTACCAACAGTTTCATATAAAGATTCCACATATTCTTTTGCAAATTCACTTAAATCATTTATTGGTGAATATTTTTTCAAGATAACTTCACCTTCGCGATCCGTATAAATCTCTAATGGATCTCCTTCACGAATGCGCATCGTTCTACGAATTTCCTTTGGAATAACAACGCGACCTAAGTCGTCGATGCGACGTACAATTCCTGTTGCTTTCATCTTTGCTGCCTCTCTTTCAGAATCAATTTTTCATTCACATTGATAGTATGGATAAGAATTGGTCAATGTATGCAAAAAGTGTATGAAGAGGTTTAAATTCTAAAGTCGGGCAACAAAATGCAAAATCATTATACTAAAATTTATTTGAAGTTTTCATAGGTACATTTTATTTATTCCTTTTTCGCTTTAACTACAATTTCCACTAGTTGTTCTAACACTTCAAATGGGGGGAATTTTCCACACTTCTTCTCATCTATGGTTAACGTTAATTTTGCTCCCTCCATGCCAAATCCAACTGCACGATCAAATTTCATAGAATCTGACACAATAATACTACCATCAACATTAGCTGTTCCTTCTTCTGATAAATAAATGGAGATGACTTTTTGCTTTTCTTTTATTGCAGTTATGCCGGCCTCGAGTGCCCAAACTTTAATTCGAGCAATCCGTAGCAACTTTTCTGTTTCAACTGGAACATCGCCAAAACGATCTACTAATTCATCCCAAATTTCATTGAAGTCTTCGACACGTTCCATAGATCTTATGCGCTTATACATTTGGATTTTTTGATAACCATCTGGAATATACGCATCTGGAATATACGCATCTGTTTGCAGTATAATTTCCACATCCAGTTTTTCCTCTTTTACGACACCAGTTCTACGTTCTTCAATTGCCTCTTCAAGCATTTGTGAGTATAAGTCAAATCCGACCGAGTCAATAAAGCCATGTTGTTGGGCACCTAGTAAGTTACCCGCACCACGAATCGATAAATCTCGCATCGCAATCTTGAATCCAGAACCGAGCTCTGTAAATTCTTTAATTGTTTGAAGTCGTTGTTCTGCTACATCTGTTAATACCTTGTCTCTTTGATACATGAAGTAGGCATACGCAATACGGTTAGAGCGTCCAACACGACCCCGTAGCTGATACAGTTGTGATAATCCCATACGATCTGCATCATGGACAATTAATGTATTTACATTTGGAATATCTACACCTGTTTCAATAATTGTTGTCGTAACAAGAACATCATATTCTCCATCTAAGAAGTTCAAAATGATTGATTCTAATTGTGATTCAGTCATTTTCCCATGTGCATATCCCACACGAGCATCTGGGACAAGCATTTGAATTTCCTCAACTTTTCTTGTCATATCTTCAACTCGATTGTATAGATAAAATGTTTGCCCACCTCTGGCCATTTCTCTCTCAATTGCTTCTCGGACAAGTGCCCCACTATATTCCATCACATAAGTTTGTACAGGGAATCGATTTTGTGGTGGCGTCTCAATAACCGATAAATCCCTAACTCCAACCATCGACATATGCAACGTACGAGGAATTGGCGTAGCGGTTAAAGTTAATACATCCACATTTGTTTTTAATTGTTTAATTTTCTCTTTATGTGTTACACCAAAACGTTGCTCCTCATCAACAATAAGTAAGCCTAAATCTCGAAATACTAAGTCCTTCGATAAAATTCGGTGCGTACCAATAACAATATCCACAGTTCCTTCTTTTAAGCCTTTGATTGTTTCTGTTTGTTGCTTTCTTGTACGGAAACGACTTAATAAACCTACATTAATAGGATATCCTTCAAAGCGTTCTTGAATTGTTTCAAAGTGCTGTTGAGCTAATATTGTGGTTGGTACAAGAAAGGCTACTTGTTTTCCATCCATAATTGCTTTAAAGGCTGCTCGGATTGCAACCTCTGTTTTCCCATATCCTACATCTCCACATACAAGTCGGTCCATCGGGCGTTCCCGTTCCATATCACGTTTTACTTCTATGATAGAACGGAGCTGATCTTCAGTTTCTTCATATGGGAATGCGCTTTCAAACGCACGTTGGTCGTCTGTATCAGGTGAAAAGGCATAACCTTTTTCTGCCTCCCGTTTTGCATACAGTTTGATTAAGTCATCTGCAATATCATTAATCGCTGAGGAAACTTTTGCTTTTGCTTTTTTCCATTCAGCTCCACCCAATTTATGAAGCTTCGGTTCTTTTCCTTCTGAGGCAACATATTTTTGAATTAAATCAATCTGCTCTACTGGAACAAATAATTTATCATCAGCACGGTATTTAATATGAAGATAATCTTTATGTGTTCCGTTTACTTCCAGTGTTTCAATCCCGATATATTTACCTATCCCATGATGTACATGAACAACATAATCACCAGGATTAATTTCTGTATAACTCTTAATTCGTTCCGCATTGGACATTTTTTGCGGCCGACGTGTTTTTCTTTTTGGTTGCTGCTTAAATAGTTCATCTTCTGTCACAACAGCAATTTGTTGTAGAGGTAATTCAAAGCCTGATGTTAGTTGGCCATCTACAATATAGATTCCAGCTTCTGTAGGGTTCCCTAGTAAACTATGGATACCATATTCATCTAACGTATTTTGTAGTTTTTTGACTCTTTCTTTTCCATCGGCAACAAAGAGGACAGTGAATTTTTCATGCATCCATCGCTCAATTTCATTTTGCAAAAGAGAAATTTGACTATGAAATTGTTGCATTGGTTTACACGAAAAGTTGGTTGTCTTTTTAAATTGAATACCAGAAAAAGTTCTAGTAAATAGAGCAAAATAGAGCTTTTGTTGCTCTATCATGGAATTGATTTCTTTAAATGAGAAGGACGGCTTTACATCATGAACAATTTTTCCTTCTTCTATTAATGAAACAAACCATTCCTCTTCCTCTCTCTCCCATGCATCCATAACCTCCTGGATTCGCCCCAGCTCATCAAATAATACAATTCCATCTATAGCGAAATAATCGCCTAAATAGGCTAGATCCTCATATAAGAGTGAACCATAACTCGTGACATGGTCAGGAATGCTACCTTGTTTTAATAATTCAATATCATGTTGAATATTTTGATAAAGCACTTCTTGCGTTTCTTGCTTTTTAATCTTTTTTAAACTTTTAGCTAGGGCATTTTCAAGTCTTTCAGCTAATTGAGCACGTTGTTCCTTCGTCAATAATATTTCAGAAGCCGGTAAGATTTCGACAGTTTCCATCTTTGCAATGGAACGTTGATCATCAGCTGAAAATGTACGAATCGAATCAATTTGTGTGTCAAAAAGCTCAATACGAATAGGTGACTCTGCATAAGGTGGGTAAATATCAAAAATACCCCCACGTAACGCAAACTCACCTGGTGTTGTCACCATCTGATTTCTTGTATATCCCATCGTTACTAAGTGAAGTAACCATTCTTCTATTTCAATATCATTTCCTACTGTTGCGTTTAAAGAATAGCCTTTCCACTGCTCAGGCGGTGTCATTATTTTTCGCATACCTGCTATAGGAATGACATAAATAGCAGATTCTTTTTTCACTAAATGATCCAGAGTCGCAATTCGAGCTGCTTTTAACTCTGGCGAGGCAATTGTCATATCAGCAGCTATAAACTCGTCTGCTGGATAATAATGAACATACTCTTCGCCAATTAGTGAAGATAAATCATCTACTAATTTTTGGGCTTGCAGAAGATTCGGTGACAGTATATAAAGAGGCTTTTTTATATTCTCAAATATTGTTTGAATAAAAACAGGCCGAGCACCACCTGTTAAACCTGTAATGAGTTGTGAATCATAATTATTGTCACCAATTTGTTCGATGAATGTGTTTATATGTTTATCTTGAGAGAATAGTTGATGAAAAACATTCATACATAAACCCCCTTCCATTATTCCTATTTATGTAATAATAATTTATATGAGTTTAATTTATTTTTTCATAGAAACAAAGTGGAAAAAGCGGGAGACCTTTCTTATGTCGCCCACTCTTTCGCACTATAGCCGTGAAGCTGTTGTTGCACATTTATAGAGTTTCTATTATTTTATTGCAACCACTTTTTAAGTGCATAGTAATCAGGAAATTGTCTTAATGAGTCTTCACAATGTTCACAAATACAATGTACTGTTGTATCACCGTGTTCATTTTTCTCAATATAATCGTCAACTTCTCCTACTTCAAACAAATGCAATTTACGAATTGTATCATCAGCATCAAATGGTAATGTGCCAATTTCTGTTTCACAATGTCGGCAACGATATCGAACAGGCATTATAATCGTCCTCCCCTTGAGTATGTAATGAGATTACTTTTTAATACTCAAAGTATTGACCTAATTTTGCCTATTTATGCATTCATAAATGCTTGTTCGTAATTCCGATTATCGTTCTTTCATCACCATCGAACTTTGTACACTTAATATTTAGTTGCCAAATAGAATACTGATACAATATATGTCATCGTTCAAAACTTAACGCCTATCGTTATAATTTTTAGCCAATTTATCGAAGTAACATTATTGTTGAGTAGTGTTAAATTCGGACATTACATCTAAGAACTTCTTGGATAAAGATGCTTCAACCGCTGAAACCGTTTTTTCTATTGCTCTTTCTATTGCTACATCATCATCTTTTGTAAATCGTGCTAACACATAATCTGCAACCTTCATCCCTGCAGGTGGTCGACTTATACCAACTCGAATACGATTGAATTCTTGGGTTCCTAAATGCTGAATGATTGATTTAATGCCATTATGACCTCCAGCACTTCCCTTTTGACGTAATCGTAGTTTCCCTGTTTCTAAATCTAAATCATCGTATATGACAATAATATCCTCAATATCGATATCAAAATAATCCATGATCGGGCGTACAGATTCACCAGACAAATTCATATATGTTAAAGGCTTTAATAAAATTACTTTACCTTCAGGTCGGTGAACAGTTGCATACATTCCGTTGAACTTCATTTGGTTTAATGGTGCGTCCCATTTTTTAGCGATTGCGTCGATACATTCAAAGCCAATGTTATGACGTGTATGTTCGTATTGTTTGCCTGGATTGCCTAATCCAATTATTAATTTCATGAACCTCATCCTTTTTTTACTAATCGTTAATATTTTAACATAGGCTTTGTTGAAAGAAAAAAAACTCGTCTACATATGTATACTTCATTTACATAGATTTCCCTTTTATTTAGTAAATATTTTTAAGACTCCTGTATGGTATAGACAATTTTTAGTCTTTTATGTAAATAAAAAATGTATGAGCATAAACTCATACATTTTAAAAGTTAGCTTTGTGATTCAGGGGCTTCTGTGGCTTTAATATCTTGATTTTCATCATCGCCTTGTCCTGCTGTCTCATCATTTACAACAACCGGTGGTGTTACTGCTATAACCGTATCTTCATCTGCATTTAGTATTTCAAATGGAACGGTACTTCTTATCTCTGCGATAGAAATGGATTCATTCATTCCAACATTTGATACATCAACTTCTATCGACTCAGGGATACTTGCTGGTTTTACTTTAATTTTAATTTCACGTATTGGCTGCATAAGCACGCCACCTTCTTTTACTCCTGATGCCTCTCCGATTACTGTGATTGGTACATCCACTTCTAATTCTTCAGCCATATTAATAGAGAGTAAATCGACATGCTTCACGTTACCTTTTAGTGCACATCTCTGTATATCCGTTAGGACCGCGCTAATTTGCTGACCTTCTAGGTTGATTTTAAATACACTTGTACGTCCATACTTTTGAACAGCTTTTGCTATCTCTTTATAATCTAATGTAACTGGTTTATTTTCTACATTATAGCCATAAATCACAGCAGGTAGCTGTCCTGCATTCCGAAGTTTTGATAACGTAGATCGAGCGCCTTTTACTCTAGGTTTTGCTTCTAAAATAATATCCATATATAAACCCCTCTCAAAGTTATGTCCAGTTTAAGTATTCCTTTATTTTTAAAATCCTAAACTTTTCAAACACATAAATTTGAGAGTATGTAGGAAAAAATGACAATTTCACAAGATTATCTATAAACTATTTATATATATATTTACTAGAAAAAAATAAAAGACAAGGCATTCGCCTTGTCTTTTTAACTAGATTATATTAATCAAATAAAGTACTTACTGATTTATTTTCGTATACACGAGAAATTGCTTCTGCCATTAAATTAGCTACTGAAAGTTGTTTTACTTTCGGAGACATTTGCTCTTCAGAAAGTTGAATTGTATTTGTAACTATTAATTCTTTGATAGCTGAGTTTTCAATACGCTCAATTGCTGGTCCTGATAATACTGGATGTGAACAACAAGCATAAACTTCCTTCGCACCTGCTTCAATCAATGCATTTGCACCAATTGTAATAGTACCTGCAGTATCAATAATATCATCGATTAAGATACAAGTTTTTCCTTCAATATTACCAACGATATTCATTACTTCTGCCACATTTGGTTTTGGACGACGTTTGTCAATAATGGCAATTGGCGCTTTTAAGCGTTCAGCCATTTTACGTGCACGTGTAACCCCACCATGGTCTGGAGATACAATGACTAAATCGTCTGGATTTAAATCTTTAGATTTAAAGTAAGCAGATAAAATTGGAACCGCTTGTAGATGGTCAATTAAGATATCGAAGAAACCTTGGATCTGTGGAGCATGTAAGTCTAATACAATTACTCGGTTAGCACCAGCAGTTTCTAATAAGTTTGCAACTAATTTTGCTGTAATTGGCTCACGTGCTTTCGCTTTTCTATCTTGACGAGCATAACCGTAGTACGGCATTACAACGTTAATAGTGCGAGCAGATGCACGTTTTACAGCATCAATCATAATTAATAGCTCCATTAAGTGCTCGTTAACTGGAGCAGAAGTTGATTGTACGATAAATACGTCACAACCACGAATACTTTCTTCAATACTAATTTGAACTTCACCATCACTAAAGTGCTTTACAGATGATTTACCAAGTTCTACACCCATTTGTTCAGCGATTTCTTGTGCTAATGGATAGTTAGAATTCAAAGAAAAGATTTTTAATTTTGTGTCAGCATATTGATACGGCATGATGGCCTCCTAATAGTTTTACAAATTTATTTTAACTTCTTCGCGTAATCTAGTTTGTTTTCTTGTCTTGCACGTGCAATTCCTAATGCATCTTGAGGTACTTCTTTTGTGATCGTTGAGCCAGCTGCTATAAACGATCCAGCACCTAATTTAACTGGTGCAACTAAATTTGAGTTACATCCTACAAAAACATCATCTTCAATAATTGTTTTAAATTTGTTTTTACCGTCGTAATTAACTGTAATAGAGCCGCAGCCGATATTTACGTTGGATCCAACTTCAGCATCACCGATATAACTTAAGTGCGAAACTTTTGTATCATTTCCTAAAGTGCTTTTCTTCACTTCAACGAAGTTACCAACTTTCACATGATTTCCAAGTTGTGATTCTGGACGTAAATGGGCAAATGGACCAACCGCAGTATCTTCTCCAACAGAACTATCTGTTACTACAGAATTCTTTACAGTTGTACGGTCACCAATTCTACTATTTACAATGTTAGAATTTGGTCCTATAATACAATCCTCACCAATTATTGTATTACCTTCAATAATGGTACCAGGTTTAATAACCGTATCACGGCCAATTTGAGCATCTACACTAATGTGAGTAGACAACGGATTAATGATTGTTACACCATTACGCATATGTTTTTCATTAATACGAGCACGCATTAATTCTTCAGCTTGCGCTAATGCTACACGATCGTTAACGCCTAATGTCTCATCAAAATTATCACATGTATAAGCTGAAACGATTTCACCTTGTTTTTGTAATATTTCAATCACATCCGGTAAATAGTATTCACCTTGTGCATTTTCGTTATTAACTAATTTTAATGCATCAAATAAAGCCTTGTTATCAAAGCAATATGTGCCTGTATTAATCTCAGTAACTTGTTGTTGTTCTGGTGTAGCATCCTTTTGCTCAACAATTTGAGCAACCTGACCATTTGTATCACGGATGATACGACCGTAACCTGTAGGATTATCAGCAACAGCTGTTAAGATAGTTGCTTTAGCTTTTTGATTATTATGATGTTCAAAAAGCGCTTTCATTGTCTCGGGTTGAATTAATGGAGTATCACCACAAACAACTAATGTCGTACCCTCTAAAGTACTCAAGATGTTTTCCGCTTGAATTACTGCATGTGCAGTTCCAAGTTGTTGTTCTTGAAGTACATACTCGCTTTTATCACCAAGCTGTTCTTTAACTTTTTCAGCTCCATGCCCAACAACAGTTACAATGCGGTTAACATTCAATGTTTGAATGTTTTCCACTACATGTTCTACCATTGGCTTTCCACATACTGGATGGAGCACCTTATATAATTTGGACTTCATGCGAGTTCCTTGACCAGCAGCCAAAATGACTGCATAAATGTTCGTCATTCTAAGTCCTCCAATTTTATTCAAATTATTTCTCTTAATGACTATATAGCAAATTCAACTGATTTTCAAGGCTTCCAGACTTGACAAATCCATGACATCTATATTGTTAAATTATTCTAATATGTCTTTAGGCAAAAAAAATAGAGTCTACTCAAATCTTTGAGTAGCTCTTATTGTTTTTAAACTATGCATTTGCTTCTTCAAGTTGTAATACTTCTTCTTCATTAGATGCATGATATGCAGCTAATACTACTTCTTGAAGTTTATTTCGTGTGTCAGAGTTAATAGGGTGTGCAATATCACGGAACTCTCCGTCTGGTGTACGTTTGCTAGGCATTGCAACAAATAAACCATTGTTACCATCAATTACTCGAATATCATGTACGACGAACTCGTCATCCAGTGTGATTGAAGCAATTGCTCGCATACGTCCATCAGTTTGAACACGTCTTAATCTTACATCAGTTACTTCCATTATTTCACTCCTCTCTTCTATGGTGCCTTTAAAAAATATAATTCTATAAAAATTTTATAATTCCTTCTCTTATTATACAAAAATTTAAAAAATTATAAATATTTTTATAAATATTTTTCACAAAAAAATGGTGAAGGTAATTTTACCCTCACCAATTTCTATTTTTATTCAACTACCGCGATTACTTCGATTTCTACTTTTACATCTTTTGGTAATCTAGCAACTTCTACAGCTGAGCGTGCTGGTTTATGATCACCAAAATGCTTAGCATAAGTTTCATTCATTGCTCCGAAGTCATTCATATCACCTAAGAATACTGTTGTTTTTACAACTTTATCTAGTGAACTGCCTGCTTCTTCTAATACGGCTTTTAAATTTTCGAATACTTGATTTGTTTGAGCTACGATGTCTCCTTCTACTAACTCGCCTGAGGCAGATAAAGGAATTTGTCCTGAACTATAAAAGATACCATTTACCACGATACCTTGTGCATATGGTCCAATTGCTGCTGGTGCATTTGTTGTAGATACTGTTTTCATTTTACTTTCTCTCCTTTAATAAATAATTACCTTCGCTTAAAGCAATGGTACGATCTTTTTCGTTTACAGCATGTAGTTTAACTAAAGAATAGTAATCGTCTACTAGAGTCTCATCTGCATGTTCAGCTTCAACTAGAACAGCCATTCCCGCAAGTTCACAATCGAATTCCTCTAATAGATTTTTCATCCCATTCATCGTACCACCAACTTTCATAAAATCATCTGTGATGAGTACGCGTTGACCACCCTTCATGCTACGCTTCGAAAGTACCATTGTTTGAATGCGGCGGGATGACCCGGATACATAATTGATACTTACAGTTGAACCTTCTGTTACTTTACTATCACGACGTACTACAACTACAGGGACATTTAAATGTCTCGCAATTGAGTGGGCAATTGAAATCCCTTTCGTCGCAACTGTCATAATGACATCTATTTGTTGATCAGCATAAACGCTGGCAAACACTTTTCCAACTCGATTCATCAGTTCCGGATTTCCTAGTAAATCCGTCATAAATAAATAGCCGCCTGGCAATAAACGATCAGATTGACTTAGCTCTGTAATTAAAATCTGGATGATTTCTCGTACTTCACTTTCAGTCATCTTCGGTATATATTTTACTCCGCCTGCCGCTCCAGGCACTGTCATCAATAATCCGATTCCTTTTTCTTCAAACGTTTCTTTGACAATCGATAAATCTTCACTAATAGATGATTTGGCAGATTGATATGTTTCTGAAAAAAAGGTAAGCGGAATCAGCTGATGTGGATGCTCAAGTAAATAATACGTCATATCAACAAGGCGTTCGCTTCGCTTCCATTTCATGAAATCCGCTCCATTCCTACACATGTAAAATAGTCTACCCATATTTCAGAGTAGACAGTTCTATTATTTTTACGAACTGAATATAAACACGAATATTTTATAGAAAAAGTACCATAAATATACGCCTCTAATCAAGTGAATTCCTTTCACCTAATAAACGTACAGCAAATACCTCATCACAAAATCCTCTTAAACCATTGTATACCCGTCCAAGTCTCGATTCATTATCAACTAAACCAAATACAGTTGGACCGCTTCCACTCATCAATACTGCATCTGCTCCAAAGCGTTTCATTTGTTCTTTAATCATGACAACTTCTGGATGTAATTGAAAAGTAACAGACTCTAAGACATTACCAAGTGAGTTACACATTAAATCGTAATTGTTTGTTTCGATTGCTTTAATCATCTGTTTAGTGTTGGGGTGTTCGATTCCTTCAAGATTTAACCCACCATATACTTGAGCAGTGGATACCCCAATTTTAGGCTTGGCTAGGACAACCCAGCACGTCGGAGGTGCAGGTAACTTTTGAATTTTCTCGCCTCTACCAGTTGCAAGTGCAGTTCCACCATAAACACAAAACGAAACATCTGATCCAATTTTTGCACCTAGTTCAGCTAAAGTATCGATAGATAGGTTTAAGTTCCATAGTTCATTTAAACCTTTTAACGTAGCAGCAGCATCACTACTACCGCCTGCAAGACCAGCAGCAATAGGAACCTCTTTTTCAATCGAAATGGTTACACCTTCTGCTACACCATATGTATCTTTAATAAGCTGGGCTGCTTGATAAGCTAAGTTTCGACTATCGTCCGGTATAAAGCCATTTGTAGAAAGGATCTTGATTAACCCATCATGACGAGATTCTAGTCCGATTCTATCAGCTAGATCTACAGTTGTCATAATCATTTCCACTTCATGGAAGTTATCAGGGCGTTTATATAAAACATCTAATGTTAAATTTATTTTCGCAGGGGCTTTTACATAAAGCATATATGTCCTCCTCAGATTGCCATCCAAATCTTTTGTTTCGCCTTTAGTTAGCTTTAATACTTCCATATATTTTACCATATCGTACATAAAAGTGTCGCGAGCATCAATCATTAAGATAGAGCTATAGTTGTAAACAAAATTTGTTTGAATAATGCAAAAGCCAATAGACTCCCATTAGGGAGCTATTGGCAAACTGTCAACTACTACTTATTCATATTGTTTTGGTTTTGCTGTGCTAGACCCTGTTCGGCCATTTCAATTGCTCGCTTTACCATGTTACCTGCATCACGTGACTTAATTCCACCCCAGCCTTCACGTTCGACTACATCATAAAATCCGAGTTCCTTGGCAATCTCTTCTTTTAGACGACTCGACATGATACCTTTTCTTCTGGCCATGCAGTTTTGCCTCCTTAGGAATAAGTAGGTTGACAAGAATAGTATGTGCAAAAGAAAATAAAAAACACTCGAATAGTCGAGTGTTTTAATAAGACAAATAAAACTATTTGGCAATAGCAACCTGTACATCATCTAAAAAAGTAATTTCAACAGCTTCTGTTAAAATATCTGTGTAGCTATAAGAAACACGTTTACACGTATTATCTTCTTGATCGAGTTCAACAACAAATACTGCATGATATGTGTCACTTAGTACTCCGTCACACTCAACCGTTTTCTTGCGACCTCCGTTTGCTTTTAGACGCAAACGTTTACCCAAATTACAATCTAGAGACTTCTTAATGTCAGCTAACGTTTTTGGCATTTCGCATACACCTCACTACACAATATTTTAGCCTATTTTTCGGTTTTTGTCAACAAATTATAATATTTTATCAGCAGACAAATATTCTTGTCAATATAATTTATATAAAAAAATAAAAAATATTATAGATTATACAACCACTTTTAGATTATTGTACGTTGCAAAAGTTAGGATAAAGTGCATCAGCCAATTTACCGAACTCTTGTATGGATAATGTTTCCCCTCTTCTTGTTGGTTCAACATTCGCTTTTTCAAGTGCATCTAAAATCAGTTGTTTCTTTTCTTTTCCAGCCTTCAGTCCCGATTGGAGATTGTTTAATATCGTTTTTCTACGCTGTGCAAAAGATGCTCTTGTGACTTCAAATAGGAAATCCTCATCAATCACTTTCACAGGCGGTTCATTATGCTTAATTAGACGAATTACCGCGGAGTCAACGTTCGGTTGTGGCATAAATACTGATTTTGGAACAACCATCGCCACCTCAGCTGTAACATAATATTGAATAGCGATTGATAATGATCCGTATTCCTTCGTACCAGGTTTTGCAGTAATACGGTCCGCTACTTCTTTTTGCATCATGACTACAAACCCCCGAATTGGCAGGCGGTCATTTAATAATTTCAATAAAATTGGTGTAGTTACGTAATAAGGTAAGTTTGCCACAACCATTATATCTTCTATACCTAACATTTCCTCATTTATTACTTTTTCTACATCTGCTTTTAATATATCAGAATGTATAATTTTCACATTATCATATGGACTTAATGTATCTTCTAACACAGGTAAGAGACGTTGGTCAATTTCAAATGACACAACCTTTTTAGCCGCACGAGCAAGATGCTCTGTTAGTGCGCCAATTCCTGGTCCTACTTCAATAGCACCGCTATCCTTAGTTAGATTTGCGTGACCTACGATATTACGTAGAATATTAGGATCGACTAAAAAGTTTTGCCCTAAACTTTTTTTAAATGAAAACCCATATTTATTTAAGATTTCTTTTGTCCGTATTGGTGTTGCTATATCTTTATTCATTTTGATCCTCCTGATCTAGTTGAGCTACTGCTTGACCAAATTGCTCAGCAGTAATCTGAAACATTGCCAGCCGTTTATGCAATTGTTTACCATTTGTCATACCAATATTTAGAATCTCTCCTAATCGATTACGACGTTGTTTAGACTGTGGATGTCCAATCAAACGAGCTAGTAGCAAATCATCCATAGTAATTTCTATTTCCGTTTTAAATTCTGGGTTCGGTGTGTACACATACCGTAATGCCTCACGAATATCCTCATCACGTGCATGCTCAATCCCAAGCCCTTTTCCGTTTTTTGCAATTGTTTTTTCCTTTGCCAAAAACGCATGTTTTACACCAGGAACATGCTGTTCAATAATGGCGCGTATACGACGACCAGGATAATCTGGATCGGTAAAAACAATAACACCACGTTTTGATTGTGCATGTGCAATACGTCGAATTGTTTCCTCGGAAATAGCAGAACCATTTGTTTCTATTGTATCTGCATTTACCGCTCTTTTAATCGCAGTTGTATCATCTTTTCCTTCTACAACAATGATTTCTTGTATATTCAAAAATATACCCCTCTTCTAAAACAATCTCTGACTATAATAACACGAAAAGCAATTGGACGTCGTTTTCGTTCATTCTAAGAAGTGTTATGTTAGATTATTAAATATAATTGAGTTCTAATTTTATTTTTTATGAGGGAGATTGTGGGACTTTCACAAGTGGTACTTTGTGAATGTATCTAAGTAAATCTAGTCCCCTCTTTTAAACTTCTACTCAAAAATAAGTTGAACATACAAAATCTCCTCAATATCGGAAAATAAATACCCACCTAACTTATCAAATAGATATAAAAAAGCCTCCCTGTCAGTGAACAGGAAGGCTTCTATTTTGGAAAAATGCTAAACTTTTTTTAGGTTACTAGATTTAATTTAAAACTTTTACACGCACTTTTTTACGGCCCCAGCTATCAGCTTGTTGTTGAGAACCTATAAATACGTCGATTTTATTTCCTTTAATCGCACTACCTTTATCCGCAGCAATCGCATTTCCGTAACCTTCAACCCAAACTTTAGTTCCTAATGGAATAACACTTGGATCTACTGCAATTACCTTCATACCGTCTTTTAAAGTTAAGCCCGTTGCTGTTACACCTGAACAGCCTGAACAACTAGCCGTGTATGCCGTTGCCGTTACATAAAATTCTTTACTAGAAGATGATGATGAGCTGTTATTTCCACGAGACACAGCAGCCGTTACAACTTTTGTACCCACGGCAACTACTTTTGTAGTTGGCTCTTTAATCACTTCTTCAGATTTAATCTCTTTTTCTATTACATTACCGTTTTCTTTCGTAATTTCGTAAGTACGAGCAACTTTCCCTTTCTCGCCTTGCGCTACCACTTTTTCTTTCCCTTTTAGCAATGAAGAGTCTGATTTCGTTTCTACTGCAAAATCAATCGATTCTTCCACTACATCGGTAACCTTTTCTACACGAACAACTGTGATTTTATCTTCTGGTGCAACAACATTCTCCAGATTATTTTCAACACGATCAAACTCATTTAGCTGAATTCCCTGTTGTTTTAAAAAGTTAGCGACCGTAGTCGAAGTGGACCAAACTTGTCTTTCTTCTAAACCATCGACAAGCGTTACCTGAAACGCTTTTTGAATATCAATTTGGTTAGTCTCGCCTACTTCTTCGTCCAAAGCAATTGATAAATTATCATGCTCTGTTACTTCGATATTTGCTTCTTCCAAAATGTTCTTCACTTTACTTTCAGTTGTCCAAACCTTTGACTGACTTCCGTCAACTGAAATAGTTACTTCTCTTGCTTGTTCCCAATCAATCGTTAAACCATCAACGATTTTTGTATTCAGTGAGGGTGATACTTTATCATATTGAGAGATTACGATACCTTCTTCTTTTAGAAGGTCGCTTACTGTATTTGCGTGAGTTAATATTTCTTCTTCTTTACCATTCGTATTTACAATCACCGAATCTTTGGTGACTTGAAAAACTACGAAAGATATTACCGAGACAAACAGAATAAGTGATATAACACCTACTACTGTTTGCTTACGCCTCAATGATCCTCGGAACAAGTTTTTCATGGAAATTTTAGACATGAAAAAACGCCTCCTTAGCACTCGTTGGATTATACGGACTACTTTTATAGCTGTCAACCAATTCTACTTTTCTAACAAATTAGTCCACTTAAAACGTAGTCTTCCTAAACGCAGTATTGGAGACGTTTAGGAAATCTATTCATCGAGATTAAAAAATTTAATAGCATTAGAGCTTGTTGCATTTGCAACTTCGTCAATTGAAAGCTCCTTTTGACGAGCAATTTCTTCTGCAACTAATGGTACATATGAAGGTTCATTACGTTTTCCTCTATAAGGATGCGGTGCTAAATAAGGGGCATCTGTTTCAATCATTAAATACTCTAAAGGAATTTCCTTAGCTACCTCTTTTGGCATTCGAGCATTTTTAAATGTAACAGGACCACCTAAACTTATCATGAAGTTCATATCGATACATTCACGAGCAGTTTCAACACTTCCACTGAAGCAATGCATTACACCACCAACCGATGCAGCATTTTCTTCACGTAAAATTTTAACCACATCACCAGTTGCTTCGCGATTGTGAATAATAATGGGTAGTTTTAACTTTTGTGCTAGATGAATTTGTTTCCGAAATAAATCTTGTTGAATTTCTTTCGGTGATTTATCCCAGTAGTAATCCAAACCTGTTTCACCAATACCGACTACTTTGGGGTGAGCAGCTAGTTGTTCTATCCACTCTAAATCTTGCGGTGTACAATCAATTGCATCAACAGGATGCCAACCAATTACCGCGTAAATGAAATTATAATCCTCTGCTAGTTTCATTGCTCTCTCGATTGTTTTTCGATCAAAGCCAACTACAACTATTTTTTCAACTTTCGCTGCTTTTGCTCTCTCGATTACTTGTTGTAAATCCTCATCATATTGATCAGCATTTAAATGGACATGTGTATCTATAAACATTTTCTTTTCTCCTCACCTATTGTATTGGATATAAACATTTCTTAGTTGACAATCAAATTACAGAAATATTACAGAGGGGATGGAATGTGTCATAAATCATACATATTTATCCTCTGTTTAGTAAATATTCCCTATATCGACAAATTATTTATATACATTTATTATTAAGATATAGTTTTTAAGGTCGAAGGACTCCGAGTGAAAAGCCTGTTGAACAAAGTTTGTCCAACAGGCTTTTTAATTATGAAGTAATTATTTTACTTTCGCACCGTTTTGAAGTTTTGGATCAACTGTTGCAAGCTTTAAAGTACCCTCATGCGACCCAGCTAAAATCATACCTTGAGAAAGTTCGCCACGAAGTTTTACAGGTTTTAAGTTAGCTACAACAATCACTTTTTGTCCCACTAACTCTTCTGGTTTATAGTATTGTGCAATACCTGATACAACTTGGCGTTGCTCGTACCCAAGATCAACTTGTAGTTTTAATAATTTATCAGCTTTTGGTATTGGTTCACAAGCAGTTACAGTTGCCACCCGTAAGTCAATCTTCATAAAGTCATCAATTGAGATTTCTGGTTCCTCATTTACCTTTTCTTCAACTTTTTCTAAATCTTCTTGAGGTGTTTTTACAGAAGCTCTCATTTGTTCCCGAATGTATGCAACTTCCACTTCAACATCTAAACGTGGAAAAATTGGAATTCCTTTTTCAACTACTTTAGTGTTTGCTGGAATAGTATTTCCGAATGTTTCAATTGTTTCCCAAGACAGATAAGTTGAGCTTAATCCTAATTGTTCGACAATTTGCTTTGGTGTCGATGTCATAAATGGCTGTAACATTACTGCAATATGACGAAGACTTTCTGCTAAATTGTACATAACAGAAGCTAACTTTCCTTCGTTTTCTTTATCCTTTGCTAGGACCCATGGTTGTGTCTCATCAATGTATTTATTCGTGCGAGAAACAAGAGACCAAACGTCAGCTAATACAACACTAAATTGCATACTTTCCATATTTTTTTCATAGATTAGTCGCGTTTCTTTTGCTTGTACTTTTAAGGCTGCATCAAACTCTGTTTCAATTAAGTTTTCTGTTGGAATAATTCCATCGAAATACTTATTCATCATGGAAACGGTACGATTTAATAAGTTTCCTAAATCATTAGCTAAATCAAAATTAGTTCGTTCAACAAAGGATTCAGGTGAAAATACACCATCAGCTCCAAATGGTAATTCACGAAGAAGGAAATAACGTGTTGCATCTAATCCATAACGCTCAATTAACATTTCTGGATACACAACATTCCCTTTTGACTTCGACATTTTCCCATCTTTCATCATAATAAAGCCATGGGCAAATACTTTTTTCGGTAACGGTAAATCTAAAGCCATTAAGAATATTGGCCAGTAAATTGTATGGAAACGAACGATATCTTTCCCTACAACATGGACATCAGCAGGCCAATATTTATTAAATAATTCTTCATTATCTGAACCATACCCAAGAGATGTAATATAGTTTGTTAGTGCATCTACCCATACATAAATAACATGTCTTGGATCACCAGGCACTTTAATTCCCCAGTCAAAAGAAGTACGTGAAACAGATAGATCTTCTAATCCTGGTTTAATAAAGTTATTAATCATTTCGTTTTTACGTGATTCAGGTTCGATGAATTCGACATTTTCTTCATAATACTGAAGTAGGCGCTCAGAGTATTTCTTCATATTGAAGAAATACGATTCCTCTTTTACTTTATGAACAGAGCGTCCACAGTCTGGACAATTTCCATCTACTAATTGTGTCTCCGTATAGAACGATTCACAAGGTGTACAGTACCATCCTTCGTACTCACCTTTATAAATATCACCATTGTCTAAGAATTTTTGGAAAATCTTTTCTACACTTTTTGTATGGCGTTCTTGTGTAGTTTGGATAAAGTCATCATAGGAAATATCCATTAATGCCCAAAGCTTCTTTGCACTTTCTGCTATTTCATTTACATAATCTTGAGGATCTTTGTTAGCTTCTTTAGCTTTTTCCTGAATTTTTTGTCCATGCTCGTCCATTCCTGTTAAAAAGCGGACATCATAACCTCTTAATCGTTTGTAACGTGAAATAGTATCGGATGCAACTGTAGTGTAAGCGGTACCGATATGAAACTTACCACTAGGGTAATAAATAGGGGTTGTTATATAAAATGTGTTCTTTTCCTTCACGTATTACGGCCTCCATTGTCAACTGTATAATGTTTATTTTATCGAAGTAAGAAAATTGTTTCAATGAAAGAATATTATTACATGGATATGTCAAAAAATATAATAGAAAATGGTGTAAATTTACTGAAACTTTCCAACTAAATATTTCTTTTTATAATAATAATCTCCAATAAATGCTATTTAAAGACGTAAAAGCTCATTTATCTATAAGAGTGTTCACAACCTGTTCACATCAATTTCTAATCATTTAATACTAAATAATTGACGTTTATGGTATTACTTGGTATGATTCTAGTCAGACAGTAAAATATGTCGAATTTTGACGAATCGAATAAATAAATATATCATACAAATTACAGGAGGAAATATTGTCATGAAATCAACAGGTATCGTTCGTAAAGTCGATGAATTAGGACGTGTAGTTATTCCTATTGAACTTCGACGTACATTAGGGATTGCAGAAAAAGATGCACTTGAAATTTACGTTGATGACGATAAAATCATTCTAAAAAAATACATGCCTAACATGACTTGTGCTGTGACTGGAGAAGTTTCAGATCAAAATTTCCGACTTGCTGGAGGAAAATTAATTTTAAGTCCAGAAGGTGCGGAACTTTTAGTTAAAGAAATTCAACAACATTTTGCAAAATAATTTTTTGAAGATAAATACCACGATTTTCGCTTTCGGAGTGAAAATCGTTTTTTATTACACCTTTCCATCTCATGAAAAAGGCATTACTTTCTAAAGTAATGCCTTAAATAACTCTCAACAATACAGTGTTATACGTGATATTGTTGATAAACCTCTCTCTTCGCGATTCCTCGTAATTTTGCTACTTCTTTTATAGCATCTTTTGAATTCATATTACTTTCATTTATTAAGAGTTCTACATGTTCTACTATGGATAGGTTTGTCCAATAAGCCTCTTCTTCTTGCAATTCGCCGTTTGGATTTCCTTCTAAAATAACACAAAACTCGCCCCGAATTTCATTATCTTCCATCCAGATGAGAGCTTCTGATATCGTTCCGCGCAAAAATTCTTCAAATTTCTTTGTTAATTCACGAGCTAATACGATTTTACGATTTCCTAAAATCAGTTCTAAATCCTTTAGAGTCTCTTTTAATCGATGTGGTGCCTCATAAAAAATCATTGTTTCTTCTCGTTTTGCTAATTTCTCTAGCTGTAATCTTCGCTCTTTTTTATGGCGATTTAAAAAACCAAAGAAATAAAAGGGTTGCGGTGTAATACCTGAGGCAATTAACGCTGTTAAGGCTGCATTGGCACCAGGTACGGGAACAACTGCAAACTCTTCCTCAATCGCTTTTACAACAATATCTGCTCCCGGATCTGAGATACAAGGTAATCCAGCATCACTCACTAGAGCAACCGATTTCCCTTCTCTTAAGTACCCTAAGAGTTTCTCTCCACCCTGTTCTAAATTATGTTCATGATAACTTATAAGTGGTGTTTGAATTTCGAAATAATTACATAACTTTTTTGTATTTCGTGTATCCTCAGCTGCGATTACATCTACCTCTTTTAAAATTCGTAATGCACGCACTGTCATGTCTTCTAAGTTTCCGATTGGTGTGGCTACTAAATATAAACAGCTTCCCTGTTCATGCTGACTGCTTTTTTGTGACTTCATGCCTTCTCCCCTTCAATATACTTTAATTTTTCAGTTCGTTTTAATTGTTTAAACGCATATTCTGCCCGCATTGCTTCTTGCTTTGTTTCAAAGATTTCAAAATAGACGCATTTTACTGGTCGATGTGCTTTTGTGTATTTTGCTCCCTTACCAGCATTATGTGTTGCTACCCTTTTTTCTAAGTTATTGGTATAACCAGCATAAAGGGATTGATCCACACACTCGAGTACATAAAAGAAATGATTATTTTTTGTCTCCATAAAGAATTTCACTCACTTCTTCCGTATATTCATTGTTCTCTGTATATACGTATAAAGGAGGTAATACCTTTAAATCAGGCTTCCCATCCTTTATTCCTTCTATTAATAATGTGTTAGCTTCCTTACCGAATTTAGGATAAACAAATCGAATTCGTTTTGGTTCAAGACGATTTGCTCTCATCGCTGTAATAATATCTAGTAGTCTCCCCGGTCGATGAACAAAGGCGGCTTTTCCACCTTGTTTTAATAACCTACTTGCAGACTCAACTGCTTCATCCAATGTTAGATGTAACTCATGACGAGCAATTGCATAATGTTCACTAACGTTTTTATCGCTTAATTCGTGTGCTAAGAAATATGGTGGATTGCATGTCACTACGTCATATTTTTCAATGCCTAGCTGAGGAGGAATTTCCTTTACATCCCCTTGTATCATGCTTATTTGATTTTCTAGTCCATTATATCTCACACTTCGTTCTGCCATATCAAATAGTCTTTCTTGTAATTCAACACCAATAATATCAGCATTTGTGCGCGCGCTTAGAAACAATGGGATAACGCCATTTCCAGAACAAAGGTCGACAATTTTCCCTTTATTCTTAGGGATACTGGCAAATCTCGATAATAGTACTGCATCTAATGAAAAAGAGAAGACGGATGGACTTTGAATAATCCTTAAATCTTCAGCTAACAAATAATCAAGCCGTTCATCCTCTTTTAACCATTGTTCCATAAATATCCTCCTCATTAATACAACTGTAAGAAACATAATTCTTACATTAAACATACATTACAACTTTGATTTCTTATATTATTGTACTACCAAAAAAGAATAATTTAAAAAAACTAACCCAAAAGAAAAGACTGAAAACCACTCTTTAGTGGTATCAGCCTTTTATCTAATAGATAATTTATGCATTTTGTTTATTTAAAAACGATAGGCAAAATAAACAATCTTCACCTTTCCGTGAACCGCCAAAATGTACATGGCAAACATGGAACCCTTCTTGGTATAGACGCGCTAAATTATCATACCCTTCTCCTATATCTAATAAGCTTACTTTTTCTTCATTACTACTCTCATCTGTAGAATCTGTAGATAAAAGCTCCTCTAGACGTCTACGTAGGTGAAGGTTTTCCGTTTGAATTGCTTGATGTTCTTCCACCATATGTGCAACAAATTTTTTCAAGTCATTATATTGTTGCTGTAGCGATTCGAGCTGTGTTTCGAATTCCATAACTGTATCTAAGAAATTGCGATCCTTCACTAGATAGCCACCCCATTGTTTATCTATATCAAATTCTTCTCACATTCAATAATTTCTTCTAATGTATATTCAACCGTACGTAACTGCTCTTCTAAGAAGACTTGAATTAAACGTTCTAGCACATTAATACCAATTACTTTTCCTTTTCCATCAGGCGTCATTGTTAAGTCACCGATGTCAGGCATTCCTTCTTTGGCATTTTCATAATCGTCATTTTCATACTTTAGACAACACATGAGACGGCCACAAAGTCCTGAGATTTTGGTTGGATTTAAAGAAAGATTTTGGTCCTTCGCCATTTTTATCGAAACTGGGTCAAAATCTCCTAAAAATGTCGAACAACATAACATTCTACCACACGGACCTATACCACCTAGAAGCTTTGCTTCATCTCTTACACCAATTTGACGTAATTCAATACGAGTACGGAAAATGGAAGCTAAGTCTTTAACTAATTCTCTAAAGTCAACTCTTCCTTCTGCTGTGAAATAAAAAATGATTTTATTTCGATCAAATGTATATTCTACATCAACAAGCTTCATTTCTAATTTATGTTCACTAATTTTAGTGTTCGCTAATTCAAAAGCTCGTTGTGATTCCTGCCTATTTTCATCAACTTGGATCCGATCTCGTTCATCCGCAGGGCGCAAAACTTGTTTTAGTGGTAAAACAACATCATTCTCCCCTACTTGCTTCATTGGAACGACTATCTTTCCATATTCGACCCCTCTTGCTGTTTCTACTATGACATACTGCCCTTTTTCCAGTAGAAAATCACCGGGGTCAAAATAATATATTTTACCCGCCTTTTTAAAACGGACTCCTACTACATTATACAAATGTATACCCCTCCTGCAGATTAAGCATTAACTGCTCCATCAAAAGCGATCGATTCATATTACGTTGCAGATTTTGTCTAGCTTGTAAAATTGCTTGCAACTGATTCGACAATCGATCATACGTAGTGTGTAAAGCGATTTCCTTCCAACTTTGTAGCATGTCTGGATATGTACAAGCGCTTTGCGGATTCGCCTTTATAGCTACAATATCACGATATGCGAAAAGTAGTAAATCTAAGGCTCTTTCTATCTCTTCTTTATCCTTAAAAGAAACTAGCCAGTCTTCATATACCATTAATAATGCCTCATGTACATTTTTTCTAACTGTCTCTACTAATTTTAACACTGTTTTTCTTGCATGTGCAAACTGCTCATCACTTGCTAATGAAATTGCCGTATCTAAATTATTCGTTAACATGCTTACAGTAGATGCCATCGAGAAAGTGACACCATTTTCCTGAAGTTGTTTTAATAATATATTCCTTGGAATCGTAGCAAACTTTATATGTTGGCAACGTGATTGGATGGTAGGTAAGATAGACTGATAACTTTCCGTTAATAAAATCGCTGTTACAGTACCCTCTGGTTCTTCTAAAAACTTTAATAATGTATTTGCGGAAGAATTATTCATTCGATCTGCATGATGAAGGACATATATTTTTCGCCCCTCTTCCATGCTTGTTTTCGTCATTCCAGAAATAAGGTCTCTAATTTGGTCGATTTTTATAAATTGTCCGTCGGGTTCAATCTGCTTTACATTCGGGTGATTTCCAGTCTCAATACGTTTACAATTTCGACATGTTTCACATGGAACATTTTTCGACGGGTTAAGACATAGAAGTAGTTTTATGAAGAACATTGTAATTTCCTTTTTTCCCGTACCTTTTTCACCGTCAAATATGTACGCATGACCAGCTCTATTCTTTTCAAAAATCGTTTGTAACTGCTTCATTACTACAGGTTGTAATACCTTTAGCTCATCCACATTTCCTACCACTTTGTTCACCTTTTTCTCTAAACGTAACATTTATGAAAATAAAGTTAAATCTTCCTCTTTAACTGATTTTAGAAAAAACCCCGTGTCCTATACAGGAAAGTAAATAGACACGGGTTTTACATATATAAATTAATTAACAATCCTTTTATTTCGCCAATTTTATCTAGCAAATCGATATTACTTTTTTCTTCATTTAATATCTCTTCTGCTAGTTCAACTAATCTCTCATCAATCGTTTCAACAACTTTTAGGCGACGCCCTTCACCAAAACGATTCCATGTATGGGATTGTTTCGTATCAAGACCATATTCGACAGCCTCTTGTAAGAAACGCTTGATTAGCATTTTAAAGCGAGTCAATTCACGCAAGCTTCGAGACCTCGCTACACGATCACCTGCTGCAGAAATATCGCCCATTAATCTTGTTAACTGCTCTGTTTTTAATTTTGAACCTTGTTTCACAAGTACTTCACTAAAGCGGTTCCCTGTTTGAGTTTGGTTCTTTATATCATGATGGTTTGTTTTTAAACCTACACGTATATCTTGATTAATCTTCAACTGCCATTCTCCTCCACCCGATTACAAAACCAAATAGCATAGATGTCTAGAGTTTTATAATCTGAGCATCTGCCATGGCTAAACCTTATTTTCTTTAAGAAGTTTCTATAATATAAATTCTATAATCATTCTACAAATGACTATTAAAATTTTCTACTATAATAAGGTTAGAAATGGTGGAACTGTTCAATAGGCAGTACAAAAACTGTAGCTCCCCCAACTTCAACTTCAATGGGATACGGAATATAAGAGTCTGCATTTCCTCCTAAAGGAGACACAGGTGACACCATTTGTTCACGAGAACGACAATTATCTCGAATAATATCAAGCAATTTAGGTATTAAAGCGTCCTCCGTACCAACAAGAAAGGTTGTGTTTCCTGAACGTAAAAAACCACCAGTACTTGCTAATTTGGTTGCACGAAAATTATTTTTAGTTAACGCGCTAGACAAACGATTACTATCTTGGTCCTGAACGACTGCAACAACTAACTTCATCCGCACTCACTCCCATATATTGAATTGGTGTTTATATTATATCATACATACTACCCTACATCATTTACTTTTCATCTAGTGAAAAAGTTATCAAATTCCATACTTCTTCTACTACTTTTTCCACAGGCTGATCAGCATTCACTATTTTTATTCTATTAGGGTAACGTTTAACTACTTCATGATAACCTTCTCGAACCTTTTCATGAAATGATAAGCTCTCAACATCAAGTCTATTCAACTCACGGCCATTGTGTGCATGAATTCGAGCTAGTCCGACAGCAGGATTCAAATCAAATAATATGGTAAGGTCAGGCATCTTATTTCCGATCGCAAATTCATTAATCGATAGTACTTCATCGATTCCAATTCCTCGGGCATAGCCTTGGTATGCTAATGAAGAATCAATAAATCGATCGCATAGAACAAGCTTTCCTTGAGTTAGAGCAGGCTCTACTTTTTCAAAAAAATGCTGACTTCTAGCAGCAGCATATAACAATGCTTCTGTTCTTTCGACCATAACTGTGTTGGCAGGATTTAATATTACTTCTCTTATTTTTTCTGCAATTTCAATTCCACCTGGTTCTCGAGTGGCTAACACTTCAATATTTTGTTCCTGTAGTCTTTTTGTAATTTGACTTAAAATTGTCGTTTTCCCTGCGCCTTCAGGACCTTCGAATGTAATAAATAAATTGCTTTTCATTTGTATATTCCTCCGACTGTTACTTTATGACGTAAATGAGTTTTTCATCTAAGCGATGTTTCCCTTGGAAGGCAGCACCCGCTGCAAGTAACTCCTCTAGTTGACTTAATTTCGCCACTGTAATTTTTTCACCAGGTAAAAATAGTGGAATCCCTGGTGGATATGGAATAATCATACATGCGGAAACCCTACCAATTGCACGCATATAAGGAATCCATTCTTTATCATGTTGCTCTAATTCATCATATGAATATTCCGGCATTGAAACATAAATCTGTTCATTATGTGGAGAAAGCATCTGAATAGGTTTTGCCCCATCTTTTTTGAGTTTATAAACGGCCTCTTTTATACGTCTTCGAGCTTCAGCAAATGGATAGGTTTGTCTAAGTTTTAATAAAGGCAATATAAATAATACTTGATACGGATCTGCAAGTTCCACATATATTCCTTGTTGTTCAAGTACCTCTTTTAGCTGAAACCCCGTATACCCAGGTAAGCGTAATATTAACTTTAGTGGGTCATCAACCTCAATAACCTGTAACGTCTCAATTGAACGTAGCGCCTCTATCCATTGACCTCGCTTTTCATGGAAATAAACTGCATCACTTTCTAAATAACTTTCTACATAGTCTCTTGCATCATCCAGAGAAGCAAGAAGCAAATAAGAAGGACTACTAGATTGAAGTATTCTTAAATAATGATCAATTTTATCTGCTTTAATCAAATTTGAGTTCACATGCAAAAACGACGCCATAGTCATAGCTGGAAGTGTTTTATGTGCAGATTGTACAACCACATCAGCTCCTAATTGTAATGAAGATGGTGGATATAATTCACTTGCCATAAAGTGAGTTCCATGCGCCTCATCAACCAGTACTGGAATTTTTAATTCATGACACATTTTGATTTGCTGCTCCAAATCTTTGCCAGTGACGCCATAGTAGGTAGGATAGGTTAAAATAACAGCTTTTGCATCTGTATGAAGCTTTAATGCTTCAAGTAAAGTTGTATTAGAAACAGCTCCTGCAGAAGATGTATTCTCATCCCAGTTAGGAGAAACAAATATCGCCTTAGCTCCAACTAACTCTAATGCATGAAAAATGGATTTATGTGCATTTCTTTGTACGATTACTTTTTCATTGCGCTTACAAGTTGCATAAATCATAGCGAGATTTCCAACTGTTGATCCATTCACTAAGAAAAAACTTTTCTGCGCTTGATATGCCCTAGCTAAAAGTATTTCAGCCTGTGCAATTGCCTCTTCAGGATGGTGATAATCATCCAAGCCTGTTAGTTCGGTCAAATCATATGTAAGTGCTTCTTTGATTGGACTTGGTAAGTTCGATAACATACCATTCTTATGCCCTGGAACATGCCAACTTAACGGCTCTGATTCCACAAATCGTTGCAAGGCCGAAACAATCGGTCTTTCCCTTTTCATTTTCTCACTCCGTTCATTTTACCTTTACTATTATAAGCGCTTAAGAAACAAATGTGAAAGTAAAGAGGATATGTAGCTTGTTGATAACACATCATCAATATCAAAATGTGCATAATATACTAGTTTTTAAGTTATAGAGGCATTTTTATGCATAAAAAAACCACTGAGTTCTCAGTGGTTTTCGTTTGCCTAGCGACGTCCTACTCTCACAGGGGGAAGCCCCCAACTACCATCGGCGCTAAAGAGCTTAACTTCAGTGTTCGGTATGGGAACGGGTGTGACCTCTTAGCCATCATCACTAGACTATTTAATTGAAAGTTTGTTCTTTCAAAACTGGATAAAGACATTGATTGCTTTTTCAAGATTTGGTTAAGTCCTCGATCGATTAGTATTCGTCAGCTCCATGTGTCACCACACTTCCACCTCGAA
>DATMGC010000072.1:0-7568 GCA_035555915.1 Ureibacillus sp.
CCTACCACTGTAAGCCGCGCCAGTTTCCGGAAAGTTTAGAAGGACAAATTTTATGTGAGCGGACCTTACACAAAGCACAGAGACAAGTCGTAAAGACACGTACCACGTGGCTTTGCGGCTTGTGTGCTTAGTCCGCTCTCACCGGTTACTTAATAGGATTCATTATTAGAATTAACAGCAAAAAAACATCATTTTCTTTTAGAGAAAACTGATGTTTTTTGGATTTGTCCCAGCCTCTTTTCTTACGATTAGTCAAGTATATTTATTTAAATTCTTTTATGTTTTATGATTTAGTTGTAGTTGGGAGGGGTACCCCTCCCAACTACAACTAAATTTTCGCATACCAAAAAGACCTAACGTTTTTTCATTTTTTCGAAAGGTCATTTATGCTATAGTAAATGTATTCGATTATATTTAGTTTGTGGCTGTTTCATAATCGTAAAGAATGCCATGTGTCAGTAACTGAAACGTCACTTTCAGAAACTTATTGATACATGCGATAATCGCAACCTTATGAGGCTTTCTCTGAGGTTGCGTTTTTAATTTATAATAATAATCCACAAAATGATTATGTTTTTGTTTTAACATAAGCATCGCTTGTATCGTAAAATATAAAATTTTCCGCAGATGTTTATTCCCTCGTTTATTGATACGGTCACGGTACTGGGTATTCCCCGATTGATAACGCATAATATCTATTCCTACATACGCATTTAATTGTTTCGCATTTTTAAAGCGACGAATATCACCCATTTCACCAATGATTCTACAAGCAGTTGAATCGCCAATCCCAGGAATCGAGCGTAATACGAGATACTCTTTACGTTCTTTCGATAATTCTGCCATCAATTTTATCAGTGCTTCCTTCTTTTCTTTTAAAGCTGAGATTCGAGCTGCGTAATCTCGTACTTGATCACATCGAACATCTGTCGCCTTAATCGCCGGATAACTATTTTCAGCTGTTTCTAATAACGTGATTGCTTTTTTCTCTGCACGATCTAAAGATAGATTTTTTTGCGTATTTGCCTTTAATCGATTTTTAATAATTGTTTTCGAATGGGCTAATACAAGTGCTGGATGAGGGTAGAGTTGCACGATGTTTAAAAACAGTGCTGAATTCGGTGTCAGTAACTTTTCTAATTCTGGAAAACTCATCTGTAAAATCGAATGCATTCGACTTTTTAGTAAAATCATTTCTTCATCGATTTCATCGTAATATCTTGTCAGTGCACGCATCTGTTCGTAGTACTCTTCTTGTATATATGTAGATTCACGTTCCATTTTAAAATGCGTTTTCGCAAGCTCATGAGCATCACTCATATCCGTTTTATGTCGTCGCATCTTCGCCATCTGTAAATTCGCTTCAAGTGGATTCATGCGGCTGTATGTATATCCATAATCTTTGAAAAACGCTTCGACAGGTTTTGAATAGACACCCGTTGCTTCAAAAACAATTTCCGGTGCTTGTCCATCTAGCTTGATGATTTCTTCGATACGTTCATGTAATCGGTCAAAATCTACACGTGTATGATGTAATTCACCTTCAAATTCACAGCGACAATAGCGATCGTAAATGACCATTGTACTTTTTCCTTTACTGACATCTAATGCAATGACATGTTTCATACATATCCTCCTTTTTAGCCAATCATAGAAGTCTTCACAGTGCCTTATCGATTCCACTTTCTTATACACGATCTCTTGGACCCAACATACTAAACTGATTCACATAAGGGTATGAAGTTAGCCGGTTTTTAATACGGATTCAAAATGATCCCAGAGGCTGGTCGACTTTCCTTCACTTCTACTATAAAAAATAGTAGCACAAACCATGGCCTCGGTTTGTGCTACTAATGTTAGTATGTTTACTATGAAAAAAGAGCGCACAATTAGCGCTCTAAATTTTTATATTGTAGCCTCAGTTGACTCTTTTTCCTTTTCAGGTGTCACAAGTGCAAAACGTTCCCATTTTCGACTCTTCCATCTAAACAATACAATAATTGCACGTGTCCACTCATCTGCAGAAATCGCTAGCCAAACCCCGACTAATCCTAAATCAAAGACGAACACCAATAAATACCCAAGTGGTAAGCTCATACATACCATCGATAAAAATCCTATTTTTACAGGGAATCGAGCATCCCCAGCAGCACGCAATGTATTGATAATTGTAATGTTAATGGTACGTCCTGTCTCAAGAAAAATACTTAGTAACAGAACAGAAGCACCGATTTTAATTACTTCTGGACTATTAGTAAACAGGTCCATTAAAGGTACACGGAACACGATGACAATCGCTACCATCACAAGTGTTGCAATAATCGCGATTTTTACACTAAGCCATAGTTGTTTGTATGCGGCATCTTTTTCACCGGCTCCAACATAACGGCCGACAATAATGGAAGTACCCATCCCAATTGCCATTGCAAAGAGATACGTAAACATAGAAATATTATTTGCATACTGTCTAGCAGCAAGTGCTTCTGAACCAAGATATGTTACGTAATATAAGAACACGATCTGACACACTTGATATAGAATTTGCTCAAGGGCACTCGGTAGACCGATGTATAAAATTTTCCGAACATATTCTTTTGATAATGTTAAGAAATCGTTCATTTTTACTTTTATCTCTAGCGCTTGATAATAGAGCCAGAAGAACACAAATACCGCAATTAATCGGCTTACAACTGATGAAATCGCGGCACCTTGAACACCCAACTCAGGTGCACCGAAGTGTCCAAAAATTAATACATAGTTTCCAACAACGTGAATAATGTTCATCCCAAGGGAAACATACATCGTTTGCTTTGTAAGTCCATGTACACGGATAACCGCAGCTAAAGAATTAATCACTGCTTGAAGGAAAATCCCTCCACCAACAATAATTAAGTAGCCTTGCGCATATGTAAGTACGTCACCTTGTAAATTCATCATTACCATGAGTTGGTTCGAAAAGACAAGAAACACAACCGACATTAGTAAACCGACACATAAGTTTAAGGACACGGCTAATGCTGAAATTTTAGTTGCCTCCAAGTATCGTCTAGACCCGAGATATTGGGATACCACAATTGCAGCGCCATTCCCAACAACTTCTAAAATTAAAATGGCGATATGAACGTATTGGTTGGCAGTACCAACACCTGACACAGCGTCATCCGATACGGCACTTAACATGAATGTATCGGCAAGACCCATCAACATAAATAAGAAAATCTCTAAAAAGATTGGCCAAGTTAAATGAAACAAACTTAACCGATCTTTAGGATTTTGAATTGCTTCGCTCATGTTACTCCCGCTTTCTTCTATAACAAATTTCTCCAACTCTTCTATACTAGGCTTTCAACAATAAGATAAGCTCCAATATTAAACACAAAAAATCCGAGTACTCAAACTCGGTAGTTTTAAATGCTCTCCTTGATTTTACATGTGATCAATATAGTCAAAAACAGAACAATAAAGGATTTGAAAATAAAAACTATATTATCACAAGAGTAGTGGGAAAAGGAGATTTTTTTTACTTTTAACAAAGATAATAAATTATTTACAATTTAAAACCCTTATACCCATTATTCCTGACACCAGTAAGTATTTTTAGTGGCAGGGAACTAATTTGGATAGGTGTTTGTATAATATGGATGAGGGGGTGGGGGAAATCGGATTTCATTTGTACGATACTGTTCATCTTGGATGGATCGTCGGAATTGGGATTATTACGTTCATAACGGCCTCATGTTATCTTCGGACAACGAATGAAAGGTTAATAGAAATGAATAAAGTATTTGCTATTACATTAATTGGTTTAGAAATAACAAAGAATATTTATCTCCTAATTGTAATGGATACGTTTAGCATAAAAGATTTGCCCTTGCATTTATGTAGTTTCTCCATGTTAATAATTCTCTTAAATGCATTTAAACCTTCAACACTCAATTCAGAACTGTTATATTCACTCGTTCTTCCTGGTGCACTTGCAGCATTGTTGTTTCCAAACTGGACGACATTACCTACATTTTCTTACCTTCATAATCACAGTTTTATTTACCATGCCATGTTAATCATATATCCTCTTTGCTTACTCTTCTGTGGGCGTATAAAACCGAATTATCGCCAGTTGCCGAAAGTCTCACTTTTTTTAATAGCGCTTGCGACTCCTATTTATATTTTCAATAAGCTATTTTCTGTGAATTTTATGTTTCTTAACGCTCCATCTCCTGGTTCACCACTTGTTAATTTTGAACAGTGGCTAGGGAATCCAGGATATTTACTTGGCTTTGCGGGATTGATTGCCTTTGTCTGGTTTCTTATGTATGTACCATTTTTCTTTAAAAATCGAAAAATGACTCTTTAAACATGAAAAAGAACTTCGCACCCGAAGTTCTTTTTTTATTTATCCTAAAGCTACGTCTAAAATCATCATAATCGTAAAACCAATCATTAAGCTCATAACGGCAAGATCTTTATTTCCTTCTTCTTGAGAACTTGGAATAACTTCTTCAGTTACTACAAAAATCATTGCACCGGCTGCGAACGCTAGCGCCAAAGGTAAGATTGGTTCAATAAAGGAAACCGCAAGAAATCCAATGACTGCTGAAATTGGTTCGACCATACCGGAGAATTGACCAAACATAAAGCTCTTTCTACGGGTATACCCATCTCGAAGAAGCGGCATAGAAACAGCTGCACCTTCTGGGATATTTTGTATTCCAATTCCGATTGCCAATGCAAGTGCGCCTGCTAATGATGCGGAAGGGGAACCCATCGCAACCGCTCCAAATGAAACACCAATTGCTAAGCCTTCAGGAATATTGTGTAGTGTAATCGCAAGAACTAAGAGTGTACTTCTTTTTCTTCGTTTTGGACGAATTCCTTCTGCCTGTGACATTGGTGCATTTGGATGTAGATGGGGTAACAATTTATCGATTGAAGCAATAAATGCTCCTCCAAGAAGGAATCCAATTGAGACTGGAAGCCAAGCCGGAAGACTTCGAGTTTCAGCCATTTCTAGGGCAGGAGAAAGTAGGGACCAGAAACTAGCAGCAATCATAACTCCTCCCGCAAACCCTAGCATGCCATCTAAAAACTTTTGATTAAACGTTTTTGTTGTGAATACTAAGGCTGCTCCGAGTGCTGTCATACCCCAAGTAAATAACGTTGCAATGATTACTTGGAAAATTGGATCAAGTCCTAAAATAAAATCAATCATATAAACACCCCATTTTTACTACGCAATTTTCTGTTCTGACAAAGAGTTTCCTTAGGTAAAAATATAACTCCATACTATGTAATAGTCAAAATATGTTTTTTATATCAGGATTAGTTGTCCTTTTACATAACTTTTACAAATGATAATTAGCTTTCTTGTTTGATAAGAAAAAAAGAGGAGGCAAAATTTTTTATCTCCATATTTTTTCTAGAGATTGGTTATTACTAGAAAAGATAGGAGTGAGTTTTAGTGAGCAGATATCCAACAAAAGTAGCGACAAGCTTTTTTGTTGTTGTTTTCATTTCAGAGTTATGTTTAATTTTCTATTTATACCAGATAACCATGAACCTCATGATAGAAGAAGAGTATTCACGTTTATTAGAATATGGTGCAAATCATCGAGATGTGCTTGTCGAAAATTATTCCCCTCAAACAATCCGGCATATTGTTCTGATGGAAGAGGAAAAGGACCGGGATATCATCATCACGGATCAGACAGGAGAAATCATTCGTAGTTCAGAAAACATTAAATTACTCGAAAACAACCTTCCATTAGTAAAAGAAATAAAAGAAGAAAAAGATCAAATGCTGATTTCTGATTGGAAAACCTCCCCGTATCTAGTGAGTGTGCACCCATATGAAGTTGATGAAACAATATCAGGCTATGTGGCCATGTTTCTAGGAACGAGTTCTATTCATCAAATGGTGAAAATGATCAATACTCATTTTGCAATTGCTGGGGCATCTAGTTTAATCATTCTATTGATGATGTACATTGTTTCATTAAAATTATTAGCACGTTTTACAAAAAGGGAAGATGTAAATGAATGAAAAGTTCAATCCCGCGAATCTGTTAGCATCGCCTCTAAAAGGGGAAGTGCCATTCAACTTCCACCATTTAATTGAAAAATGGCTTATTCTACTAAATCCTTGTTACAATTAAACTTAATATAAAGCTTTGTATAACTCTCTCCTTCTAAGCGTGGGGGATTTGCGCAAAGCTGAAATGAGGTAGATCTTTTGTTAAAAGCAACAATTTTATTTGTGCTAGCGGGGTTAGCTGAAATTGGTGGGGGTTATCTTATATGGCAGTGGCTAAGAGAAGATCGGCCAGTAGTTTGGGGGCTTATTGGAGGAATTGCTTTAGTATTGTATGGAGTCATCGCAACCTTCCAGTCATTCCCATCCTTTGGCCGAGTATACGCTGCCTATGGAGGAGTCTTTATTGTCCTGTCAGTTTTATGGGGCTGGGGGATCGATAAAAAAACGCCTGATTTATATGATTGGCTTGGCGCCGCAATCTGTTTAGTTGGAGTAGGGGTAATGCTTTTAGCACCAAGACAATAATCGTCACTACATAATTAAATTGAAGAAAGTATATATTAATTTGAGCAGCAAAAAATATTATTTCAAACGCATTGACATACCCCTTGAGGGTACCATATACTGTGTATAAGAAGTGGAGGTTGATGAAACTGGAGAATGAAATTCAAGAAACAACAGAATCTCAAGCGCATTGTAGAAAAAGTCATCATCCAGAACCAATAAAAAAAGATTTAACAAATCGACTGAATCGAATTGAAGGTCAAATTCGTGGAATAAAAGGCATGATTGAAAAAGATGTATATTGTGATGATATCATTACACAATTAGCTGCCACTCAATCCGCATTAAACAGCGTAGCCAAAGTTCTTATACAAGGACACTTAAAAGGATGCGTGGTGGACCGTCTATCTGAAGGTGATGAAGAAGTACTTGATGAATTACTCGTAACCATTCAAAAGTTAATGCGTAAATAGAGAGATTTAAAAGTTAAGCAAGAATTTGATTAGGCAGAGTATTATTTATTATTTTTTTTAATTAAAATATACCCCTATATAGTATAAAAGCATAAAAGGAGAAATCAAATATGGAAAACGTAACATTAAACGTAAAAGGTATGTCATGTGGTCATTGTGTGAAAGCAGTAGAAGGTAGCGTAGGTGCATTAAAGGGTATTGAAAAAGTTGCTGTAGACTTACAGGCAGGTAAAGTAAATGTTGAATTCAATCAACAACAAGTAACAGTTGATCAAATTAAAGAAGCAATCGACGATCAAGGATATGACGTTGAATAACTTGATGTATTAAGAAGAACTTTCACTTCCCACAAGGAGGCTATATTTTTAAAGTCTCCATAATTGTAAATTATTAACTTAAGTGTTATGAATAGATGGTAATCATCTATCAATAACACTTTCTTTTACAAATTTCATATACCCATATGAGGTATATTTTAATAGAGGTGTAATTCTATTATGACAAATATGGCAAAGCAAACAAAAGAAGCGAGTCTACAAATTACCGGTATGACTTGCGCG
>DATMGC010000073.1:0-29769 GCA_035555915.1 Ureibacillus sp.
AAGCAGGATATAGGCTTTTTTTGTTGAAGTTATTCATAAAGTAGAGGGTTATACCGACTGATATTTGAGGTATATCTAATTTAGAATCTGCTGTATAGCTTAAAAGGAGATAAATAAGTGAAACTTGAAACCAATAGATTACAGATAATACCTTGTACGAAAGAAACCGTACAAATTGCTATTAATCAGGGCTATAATTTGGGACCCCATATTATACATTATTTAGATTCATTGTCTAAAGATTCTACACAACTGTATTGGGGATCTTGGATAGTAGTTCGTAAATCAGATGATAAGGTTATCGGAGATATCGGATTTAAAGGAAAGCCTGATAAGACTCAAACAGTTGAAGTAGGATATGGTTTCCTGGCAGAAACATGGAATCAAGGCTTTGCAACAGAAGCAGTTTGAGAATTATTACGTTGGGCTTTCCAAACATCGGAAGTTGAGAAAATAAAAGCGGAAACACTTAAAGAGAATTACGGATCTATTCGTGTATTAGAAAAGCTAGGTATGAAAAGAGTTGAACTAACACAAACAATGATTAATTGGGTGTTAGATAAGGAAGAGTTTGATCTATTGTAATTTATTTATCTTTCATGTAGATGTGGTTGTAAGATAACCACAATGCTATGAGACACTACAGTCGGGGTTCCATATACATATTTATTAGTAGCATAATGCGAGGAGTGACATTTAAGCCGGTTAAAAAATATTATACTTCTCGAAAATAATGAAGTGTGGAATATAATGATGAGCTCTATAATAAAATCCCTTTAGTGTTCAATGATAATGTAATTTTAGGAAACTATTGGAAATGTAAAGACGTATATGAAAAAAGGGGATGATGAGGGTGACTAGATATTCAATTAATGAATTTATTAAGAGTACAGAACAAGTTGATAAGGGAGAAGGCTTTTTTGAGTTAGAAACACCAAGAATTTTAGAGGTCAATCTTGATGGACTTGTTTGGGCAAAGTCCGGTGCGATGATTTCTTATAATGGGCATATAAAGTTTGAACGTGAAGGTATATTAGAAAATGGCATCGGCCATATGTTCAAAAAAGCGTTTACTGGTGAAGGTGCTACCCTTATGAAAGCAAAAGGCAAAGGAAAGTTGTACTTAGCGGATAGTGGAAAGAAAATTATCATTTTAAATTTACAAAATGAGGCCATTCATGTAAATGGAAATGACCTTTTAGCATTTGAGACATCAATTAAACATAATATTAAGCTCATGAAAAAAGTTGCGGGGATGATGGCAGGTGGTTTGTTCAATGTTCGCTGTGAAGGTACGGGAATGATTGCCATTACAACGCATTATGAACCACTTACATTACGTGTAACCCCTGGAAATCCAGTAATTACAGATCCAAATGCCACGGTTGCATGGTCGGGAAATCTTCAACCAGAATTTCAAACGGACATTTCACTCAAAACTTTTGTAGGGAGAGGAAGCGGTGAGTCCATTCAAATGAGATTTGAAGGGGATGGCTTTGTCATTGTTCAGCCTTTTGAGGAAGTAAAAATGCAAGCAGGTCCCCAATTATAAAGAAAGAATTCAGGTGACATACCAATCGTAGTAGCACTAAAAACTTCTAGTGTGTCATCAATAGCTCTTTCTTGTGGAAGAGCTGCTTCTTTGAAGGAGATAATATTAAATGAGATGTGGAGCGAAATGCTTTGTGGTTGAATTTGAAATAGATGGTGAAAAACAAGTTAAGCAAATAATCGCAAGAACGCCGGTAGAAGCAAGAAAAACCATCCGTCTAGAGTATGGAACAAGTCCGCAAAACTTATCGGTCAAAGAAGAGAGAAAAAGTAAATAGAACTTTAAGGAACCGTAGTAAAAATAATTGTGTATAGAGGTATTTATTTCTTTCATTTCTTAGTTGGTATAAGAAGTCCGAAAATCTTTATCCTAAGACTAAAGAAAGGAAGAGATAAACATGCACTATACAAAAGCATTTTTTATTAAGCTTGTGATGACGCTTGTATTTCTTTGGCTCGTTTTAGGGTTATTTTTTGATGCATCGATTGGAAGCATACTTCTTATTGGTGTCATTATAACGGTAGTTGGATTTATAGGAGACGTCTTCTTATTACCGAGAGTTGGAAACTTTATTGCAGGTGCTGGAGATTTTGTTCTCGTCCTTTTAGGTGTATGGGCAATTGGTTCTGTTTTATTTATACCGGGAATTGCCGTATTTTCTGCAGCCTTTTTATCGGCACTTTTCGTGGCAGTAGGAGAGCTTTATTTCCATAGATACTACAGAGATAATGTAATGGAAAAAGTTAGTGGAAAGAAAAAGTATATTCATTTCGGAAATTTACGAACAGAATTCTCACATGACTTTGATGAAGGAATAGAAAAAATAAAAGAAAATAATAAAGACGAATAAAAATTGGAACTGCCATTTGTGGCAGTTCCTTTTATTTACCATTAAACATGTCTGAGCTATGTGGTACATGTGCTTTTGTAGTGGGATCGATGTAGTGTTTGACCGCATTAATAGCAATCGTTGCTTCTCCAAATCCGGTTGTGATCAACTTTACTTTTCCTTCGTAATCACAAACATCGCCAACGGCATAAATTCCCTGAATATTTGTTTCCATTTTAGAACTTACTTTAATTGATATCTTATTCATGTCTAAGCCCCAATTATTTAAAGCCCCTAAGGATGATGTAAACCCATAGTTTACTACCACTTCATCAGCCTCATAAGATTCAAATTCTCCAGATTCCGCATTTTTAAAAGTAATCTTTTGTATCACTCCATCCGTACCTTCCATTTCAGTAGGTACAAGGGGAGTCTTTATGTCGACCGTCGATTTCTTCAATTGCTCTACACTATACTCATGTGCTGTAAATCTATCTCTACGATGGATAATCGTAACACTTTTTGCAATTTGCTCTAACATTAATGCCCAATCGACCGCTGAATCGCCTCCACCAAGTACAATAACCCTTTTTTCCTTGAACACACTTATATCATCAATAAAATAATGAAGTGTTTTTCCTTCAAAGCTTGAAGCGTTATCGATACCCAGTTTTCTTGGCTGGAAGGCACCTAAACCCGCAGAAATAATAATAGTTTTTGTCAGATGTATTTCTTTATCGGTTGTTATTTTTAAAACACCATCGTCTAGTTCTTCATAACTTTGAATGGTTTGATTTAATACGATCGTTTGTTTGAAAATTTTCATTTGTTCTAATAAATTTGCAATCAAGTCTTTCGCACGAATTTTAGGATAACCTGCCACATCATAAATAAATTTTTCTGGGTAAATAACTGACAGACGACCACCTAACTGAGGCAAGCTTTCAATTATTTTGACAGATAAATTTCGCATACCTGCATAGAATGCAGAAAATAGTCCTACCGGGCCACCGCCTATAATGGTTACATCATAAATTTTCTCATCGGTTTTCATTGCATTCACTCATTTTCTTTCATTTTTTAGGTTTTTTGATTTACACGTAATTATGAGGAGTATTTCCGTAAAGTCCTCATTTTAGTATTGTAAGTCTAAATTTTAGGATTACGTTCAAAGGATGAGTTCTTGAGGAAGTAGGAAGGCCTCATTGAGTTTAATTTACTAGAAGTAGGTGATGAAAATTTTGATAGGGCGTTAAATCGAATTTATATTTGGATTAGAAAAAATACCATTGATGATAAGATAACTTGAAATTTTTTGCTAATAGTAGAGCCAATCACTTAAGATAAGGATATGTAGTAAATGAAATGAGGATGCGTACGATGAAGTATATTATTTTTGATTTTGATGGAACATTAGCAGATTCAAAATCTGTTTTTATGAAGGCTTGGAATACTTACGCGGATACCTATAAATATGATCGTGTGAAAAGTGAAGACATCGTTACTACAAGGAATTTAAATTTACATCAAAGAGCGAAACTATTCCATTTCCCTATGCATAAACTGCCGATTATTTTACCGAAGATGTATAGCTACTTTAAAACACATATCCATGAAGTAGAGGTATTTGACGGGATCAAAGCAATGCTCGATAGCATCTCTCAGAAGGGTTATAAAATTGCTATTCTTTCATCGAATGCAAAAGAAAATATTGAACTGGTCCTGAAACAAGAAGGAATCGATTCCGTGAATGAAGTACTTACATCTAGTAGATTATTTGGTAAGGATACAGTTTTGAAGAAATTTTTGAAAAAACAACAATTACAAGGTAAAGATGTTCTCTATGTTGGGGATGAGGTACGGGATATTATTGCCTGCAATACAGTAGGGATACCTTTCATGTGGGTGAGTTGGGGATTAGATGGAATGGAATTGATTGAGAAGGAAAAGCCGAAGTATATGGTGCATACACCGCAAGAAATAGTCGAAACTATCGCTTCTCTATGAAGGTAGAAGGTGAATCGCAAAAGAAATGCCGTATGAAAAAAATCCCCAATCTAAATGATTGGGGCAAATAAACTCATATAAGGTGTATTGGCTAAGTTAATAGTCGATAAAGTATTAACTTACGTTTATCATATCGACTTTAGGTTATATGCTCAATGCAATATTATTGGTAGGAAGTGATATAAGTGATTGAAATGGTGGTATTTAACATTAGGCATGTCCATAATTAAATTAATTCTTTACTCAACTTCATCACCAATCATATATGTTGTTTTAAGGTTTAAGAACAACCTTTATGCAATCTTCTTGTTTCGTATCAAATACTTGATAGCCGTGTTTTGCTTTTTCTAGAGGGAGGACATGGGTAATGATATCACCAGCATTTACTTTGCCTTCTTCAATTAAATTATAGACATGTGGCATAATGTGAACGACGGGTGCTTGTCCAGTACGGATTGCCACATTTCGTTGGAAGATGTCTCCAAGAGGGAAGGCGTTGTATCGTCCTCCATAAACACCAGTTATTTGGATTGTGCCACCTTTTCTTACAGCCTGACTAGCTGTCACAATAGCACCCATAGCTCCACCTTGTAGCTTTAGACCACTAGCAAGGAACTCTAAAGGTGACATTTTGCCACTCATTCCAACACAATCAATGACGACATCAGCACCACCTTTGGTCATCTCTTTTAAGTATTCTCCACAATTTTCGTGATCCTCGAAATTGACGATTTCTACGTTATTGGTTTTCTTTGCATGCTTTAAGCGATAGCCCACATAATCCACTGCAATAACTCTTTCGGCTCCTTTTAACCAAGCAAATTTTTGTGCTAACAAACCAACAGGACCACAGCCAAGAATCACAACAGTATCACCTTTTTTAACACCCGCATTATCTACACTCCAGAAAGCTGTTGTTGCTGCATCTGCTAGGAGAACTAGACTTTCATCAGGTACTTCGGATTTTTCTGGGATTTTGAATGGAAGGAAATTACCATAAGGAACGCGCATATACTCTGCTTGTCCGCCTGGAAATCCACCAGCTGTGTCAGAGTATCCAAAGTAAGCACCCATTTCACCATTGTCGTTGGAATTATCGCACTGACTTTCTAAATCGTGATTACAATACCAACATTCCCCGCAGGCAATATTGAAGGGGATGACTACGCGATCGCCTTTCTTAACTTTTGTAACACCTTTTCCGACTTCTTCCACAATCCCCATAGGTTCATGTCCAATAACATAGTCTTGTCCAATGTTCGGAATCATTCCATGAAGGAGGTGTAGATCTGAACCACAAATCGCTGTTGTGGTTAAACGAATAATAATGTCATCTGCTTTTTTTATTTTAGGCGCTTTGACTTCTTTGACTTCAACATTTTTGATACCTTGAAAAGTGACAGCTTTCATTAAAAAAATCCCTCATTCTCATTAGTTTTTCGGTGGGGTTGGGAACATTCCTTTTCGATTCATACTTTTTGGGAATAAATCCAATTTCGCTATATCCACCGCATTTTCAGCCGATTTAATATCCAGTTCTTTTTGCTTCTCTAAGTCATAAGGCTTGAGCCATTCCTTTTTCATCATTAGCTCAGTAATGTCATGATACAAGTCGTACATGACGTCCAATTGGGTTTTCAAAATCTTTTGAAGAGCAGGGGAAGCGGTTTCGGTTAAAGCTATTGAAAGGTTTCGAATGCCTGTTTTTGTTGTTAATAAAAACTCGAGCGCAACGCCGGAATCTGTTAATTCTGGCATGCCAACGGAGTTAATCGGATCTAAATAGTCTTCCATACAAGTGTCCTCCTAATATTCTAATTCTGATTTAGAATAGAGTTTTATCATGGCAGATAGAGCAGGTGTAGATAGTTTTACATTTTTGTCCAGCAAAGCTCTTAAATCATCATCAAACACAACACCTTGACTTAGTTTGGATTTAAGTAAACTTGTCGTCATAAAGTTAATGACTTCATGAAATTCCATCGTTTCATGTAGTGCTAATTTTTTTTCGAACATGTTCAAAAGCACCTCCTAATTTTCCTTTAAAAGGCTACCCTATAAGGAATGTATTTATACAATGTAGGGAGGCTGGACTGTTTTATTTACAACTAAAAATTAAAATAAAAAAGCTCTACAAGATTGTTTCACTTGCAGAGCGAAATTGATTATCCAAAAATTTGTCCGCCATTCACATGAAGGGTTTGACCTGTTACAAAGCGGGAATCGTCTGAAGCTAGGTACACAAAGGTTGGTGCTACTTCAAATGGTTGACCTTGACGATCCATTGGGTTTCCAGCAAGAGGGACTTGGTCAGCTGAGAAGCTAGAGGGAATAAGTGGTGTCCAAATACGGCCTGGTGCAATCGCGTTAACACGTATTCCTTTCTTTACTAAATTCTTTGCCAATGCTCGTGTAAATCCGATGTTGGCTCCTTTTGTTGCGGTATAGTCCATTAACTGATCATTCCCATCAAAGGCAACGACGGAGGCTGTATTAATAATTGAACTACCTGCTTTTAAGTATTTTAGTGCTGCGCGGGTTGTGTAAAAGTGAGAATAAATATTTACTTTAAATGTGGTATCGAATTGTTCATCCGTAATATCTATGAGATCTAACTGTTGAAATTGGACTCCGACATGATTACATAAAACATCGAGCTTCCCGAAAACTTCCACTGTCTTTTCAACGATATGAATACATTGTTGCTTTTCCTTTAAATCTCCAGGTAATAGTATACAGCGCTGTCCTATTTCTTCTATCCGCTTTTTTGTACGAGTGGCATCTTCATGTTCATCCAAATAAGCAATGGCAACATCCGCACCTTCTTTTGCAAAGGCAATAGCCGCAGCCGCACCCATTCCACTATCACCACCAGTAATAAGCGCAACTTTACCAGTTAATTTGTCGCTACCTTTATAATTAGGATTTTCAATAATTGGTTGAGGTACCATAAGGCTTTCAAGTCCTGGCTGGCGATATTGACGTTGCTCAGGTACAGTTAATGCAACTTCCTCATATTGCGTAATCTTTCCGTAATTTGGGTACATCGGGTAACCTTGATTGTTCTGTTCTTTAGTCACCTTACCAACCTCCAAAATAGGATATATTGATTACCATATGCAAAGTCAAAGATGAGAATGCTTCTTGATATTACGGGCACAAATTAAAAAGCATGAATAACATAGAGAAGAATTTGTATTATTTAGGAGGTTATGAATGATGCGCTATTATTACAATCCACAAATAAAATATTTATTAATGAATCAGTCAGAGGAAAAAGAGGTAATGAAGTACCAATCTATGAGTATTATTGTTCCAAAAGTTGGGCCAAGGCCACCTCATTATATACATCCACTTTATGTGCAATATTATCCTATCATTTAATTAAATAAAAAATAAGTGGAGTGCAACTAGTAATTGGTTGTTCTCCACTTAATCAATTTAAGGCACTATTGAGGAATACGTAAAGTATTACCGGCGTAAATTAAATCTGGATTTTCAATATTGTTTTCTGATGCAAGGGCTTTTACTGTTGTACCAAAATATTTCGAAAGCGACCAGAGTGTATCTCCTGATTTTATTAAATAGTAAGCTGAAGGGGAAATTGTTAACTCATCTCCAGGATGAATATAATCTGGATTTGAAATAGTGTTATTTGCAAGAAGAGTTGACACAGATGTTTGATGCATAGTTGCAATACTTGAAAGGGTGTCCCCAGATTTTACAATATACGTTGTCAGATCACTACCTGATTCTGGCGTAGAGGGTTGTTCAGGTTGTTCTTCATTTGATGACTTCTCTATAAAGATACCATCGTTAAATAGATTTAAATCAACATCTCCGTTCACACCATCTACAGAGCCTGTATCTGTATATTGCCAGCCAGCCCAAGTCTCCCAAATGACATCATTGGATGGTTCGTTCCCATCATATTGTGCTAGCCATAATGAGTACTTCGTTAATGATTCTCCGAAAACATTTGTAGCATTTTCTGCATTACTATATACCATCACAGGATACCCAGTGAGATTTTCTACTTCTTCAGCAAAAGTTAAGGCGATCGCGTTGGAATCTTCAGTAGATAGTCCGTCTAGTTGTTCAAAGTCCAATACTGGCTTTACTTCTATTTCTTTGCCGTTAATTATGGATGCGAAAAAGTTTGCCTCTTCACGAGCCTGTTCAACAGTTGTAGCAGTTAAAAAGTGATAAAAACCAACCTTTAAACCTGCTGCCTTTGCGCCTTCATAATTCACCTCAAAGTTAGTGTCGGTATAGTCGACACCTTCACTAGATTTTATTATCACAACTTGTATCCCCGTGTTCGCTAATGCATCGAAATCGATATTCTCCTGATACCTACTAACATCTATTCCTTTATACTCAGATGAGCTCTCGGGTTCAACAGCGAATGCACTATTTGTCAATGCTAGGGTGCCGAAAAATAGAATGGCTATAAATATTTTTGCAAATTTCTTCACCATTTTCACCTCCAATCTAGTAACTCTTGTTAAAGTATGCGAGTTTAATAGAATGGATTGAGCAGATATAATGGGTGAAAGTAGAAAGGGATGACTTTTCGAGAAATTCACGTACCATGCATAGAAGGAAGAACGCTTTTTTTGTGGAAGTGTTAAAGAAGAGATACAATAGAGTAGTAATTTGTATGAAAGGGTGTATGTTATGCAATCGTTTAATGCTTTAATTGTAAATAAAAAAGAGGAACAGTTTTCTGTTGATGTTCAACAATTAACGCTTCAAGATTTACCAAAAGGTGAAGTGTTAATTAAAGTTCAATATTCAGGTGTGAATTATAAAGATAGCTTAGCTTCTATCCCAAATGGTAACATCGTCAAAAATTATCCTTTTGTACCGGGAATTGACTTAGCAGGAGTGGTTGTTTCATCGGAAGACCCACGTTTCAAAGAAGGCGATGAAGTCATTGCCACAAGTTATGAAATTGGTGTTTCGCATTTTGGAGGATATAGTGAATATGCACGTATTCCTGCGAATTGGATTGTACCATTACCGAAAGGCCTAACGTTAAAAGAAGCTATGACGATTGGAACTGCTGGATTTACAGCTGCCTTATCTGTATTGCGTCTAGAGGAAAATGGGATAGCACCCGAAAAAGGAAAAGTTCTAGTGACAGGAGCAACTGGGGGAGTTGGAAGCTTTGCAGTATCGATTCTCGCAAAATTAGGCTTTGAAGTAGAAGCAAGCACAGGGAAGGAATCAGAAGTAGCATACTTAAAGCAACTAGGTGCAACTTCTATCGTTCCCCGTGAAGAGGTTTATGATGGGAAAATACGAGCTCTAGGTAAACAAAAGTGGGCGGCTGCGATTGATCCAGTTGGAGGGGAGCCACTTGCATCCTTACTCAGCCAAATTCAATATGGTGGTTCTGTAGCAGTAAGTGGATTAACTGCAGGGACGAGCGTACCAACTACAGTCTTCCCATTTATTCTTAGAGGTGTGAATTTACTCGGTATTGATTCCGTATACTGTGATATGGAAACTCGTTTAAAGGTATGGAATCGATTAGCAACAGATTATAAACTCGCTAACTTAGAACAAGTTATTCAAAAAGAAGTAACTTTAACAGAGCTTCCAGAAGTACTATCCACATTGCTGAAGGGCCAAGCAAGAGGAAGAATACTAGTTAAATTATAAGGAGGTTATAAAGTGATTGTTTCTCAAGAGGTATTAGAGTTATTCGGTGTCAAGGACGAGAGTGCTTTTGTTAAACGAATGCAATCCAATGCTGTAAATACCTTAATCGAAGCGCTGGAAATTGAATACGTTGAGTTATCACCAGACCGTGTTGTTATGAAGATGCCTGTTGGACCGAAAACAAGACAACCTGCAGGGATTCTACATGGGGGAGCTTCTGTTGCGTTAGCAGAAACGGCAGCAAGTGTTGCTACTGCGATTAACGTGGACTTAACAAAGTATAATCCAGTAGGATTAGAGATTAATGCAAACCATATTCGTAGTAAAAAAGATGGTGTTGTTACAGCTATTGCTACCCCTTTACATAAAGGACGTAAAACAATGGTTTGGGATATCAAGATAGTAGACGAAGATGAGCGTTTAATTTGTATATCTCGTTGTACGATGGCTGTGATTGATAAGAATAGATAGAGTGATGAGACTGTTTTAGTTTTTAAAACAGTCTTTTTTTATTGCTAGTATAGTTAAAAGTTAATTTAAAACGAATAGAGTTGCTAATAGGCCCCTTTCTTTAGTAGGATAAGAAAGCATCTAGATTTACATCAGAAAGAAGGGAACAACATGGAGTTTTATTATGTGGTGCTCCTTTTTAGTATAGGGTTGATTGGGTCATTTATATCCGGAATGTTAGGTATTGGCGGGGCTATTGTTAAATTCCCGATGATTCTAATGATCCCGCCACTATTTGGATTTCAAGCCTTTACTTCTCATCAGGTATCAGGAATTAGCGCGTTGGATGTGCTATTTGTTTCCATAGCAGGTGTGCTAGGCTATCGTAAAGCAGGTTATATAAATAAATCTTTAATCCTCGTCATGGGAAGTTCTGTACTGATAGGTTCTTTAATCGGAAGCTTTGAGTCAGATATGTTGACAGAAATACAGGTAAATATCGTATATGGAATATTGGCTTTAATTGCTGCCATAATGATGTTTGTACCTAAAAAGCAAATCGATGAATCTCATATAAAGCAAGTAACATTTAATAAACCTCTAGCAGCCATTCTAGCCTTTATTGTAGGGGGTGGTTCTGGAATAGTTGGGGCAGGTGGGGGATTCTTGCTTATCCCTATTATGTTAGTAGTTCTCCACATTCCTACAAGGATGGCTATTGCCTCAAGTTTAGCAATTACGTTCATTTCAGCCATTGCAGGTTCCATAGGTAAAATAGCAACTGGACAAGTAGAATATCTACCTGCAATTATCATTATACTAGCAGGAATAATTGCTGCTCCAATAGGGGCAAAGGTAAGTACAAAGCTAAACACAAAAGTATTAGAAAACATACTAGCCTTTCTTTTGTTAGGAACAGCAATGAAGGTATGGATGGATATCATATAAAAGGTAAGGTATTTGAGCCTTACCATATGCGGTCATACAGAAGAATAGTAAAATCTTAAAAACACAAATGTTGACTAAATCAACATTTGTGTTTTTATTTCAGTCTGAAATGTTTTCTGGATAACTTCTTTTCGAGTTGAAAATTACATATGGAAACGTCAATTTTTTAGGAGGATTTTTTGATATTCAACAGGTGTCATATTGGTAAACTTTTTAAAAGTTTTATAGAAATGAGATGTATCATAATACCGATTCTCATTGAGTTGATTTTCAATTAGAAACTCACCTTTTACAATATCGCTAACAATATATTGAAAATTAATCTGCTGGAGAAATGTCTTAGGAGCAATACCAAGTTCGTTTTGGAACAGCATACGTAAGTAACGCTCGGAATAACCGCTAAATCGCTCTAAATCTTTGACTTGTAAATTACCGTGGTGATGAATTATTTTCTTGATACAGCTTGTTAAGATTGTTGGACAATAGTTATGTGTTTGTATGGAACAAGTTGAAAGGAATGACTCAAGAAGTTGTAAGTGTTCCTCGAAGGTTTTGGTTAGAAGTAATCTTTCATAGAAGGGAAGTAAGTATGCTGCTACTTCAAACAATGGAAGTGCGTCTTCGCTATTGATCTCTTTTAAAGAAACTTGGAAGGTAAATAAATCTTGGAGTGGAAAGAGACGAATGCCTAGATAAGTAGAACTTGGGTTGAAGGTTATTAATTTACGCTTTTTGGGACTTGGCACGAGAAGACAGTCGAAATAATCTCCATCTAAATTAAAAATTAGATCAATACATCCATCAGGTATACCTGGGAGGAGCGCTTTCTTACCATTATCATCCTCAAGTGTTTTTAACAGATATACATATGCAATTGAACTCTGGAAATGAGGTGATGTTTGTGTAATCTGTAATGATGCTACATTTAACTCATTCCATTCCGGTTGAATTGGATGGAAAACTTTTATAAGATTCATAATTTCACCTCTTATATGATTGTTAAATATTTTACATAATTCTTAATTGTAAGAAAATATAACATGTATTTCCGTTTTTTACAATGTTTTAAATAATCTGTCATCTTATAATTCAATTAGATGAAAGGAGATGTTACATATGGTGAAAATTGAAGAAAGTCTGACAAAGGTGGCCCATCCATTAGCTCCATTAACTGAGGAGGAAATTAAAAAAGCGGTTGAAATTTTGAAAGCTGAAAAGAATATTCATAATCAAGTACGTTTCCCTACAGTTGCTCTAAAGGAGCCAAAAAAAGAGGTTGTGTTGAACTTTAAAGAGGGAGATGCGTTTGACCGCGAAGTTTTCTTTGTTCTTCTAGATAATTCTGTTCCAACAACTTATGAGGCTGTCGTTTCATTAACAACATCTTCTGTTGTTCGATTTGAAGAAATTCCAGATGTACAGCCTTCTATTATGCCTGAGGAATTCTTAGAATGTGAAAACCTTGTAAAAAATCATCCTGATTTTAAAGCGGCACTTAAAAAACGAGGAATTGAAGACTCTAATCTAATCATGGTTGATCCATGGTCTGCAGGGTATTTTAATATTCCTGAAAATGAAGGGAAACGAATAGCTCGTGCTATTTGCTGGGAAAAGAAATTTGAAGATGATAACGGATATGCGTATCCATTAACAGGAATTGTAGTTTATGTAGATTTAAATAAAATGGAAGTTGATAGAGTAGAGGATTATGGTGTACGCGAAATGCCAACACATGATGGAAACTACTATCCTGAAACAAGTGACTCTATCGAATTCCGACAAGATTTAAAACCATTAGAAATTATTCAGCCTGAAGGACCGAGTTTCACAGTTGAGGGGAATTTGATCAAATGGCAAAAGTGGAGCTTCCGTTATGGCTTTACACCTCGTGAGGGCTTAGTGCTTTATACAATAACGTATAACGATAAAGGGGTAGAGCGACCAATATTATACCGCGGTGCTTTATCAGAGATGGTTGTACCATATGCTGATGCTACCTTTGCCCATAATTCACAAAATGCCTTCGATGCAGGTGAATATGGTATGGGACAATTAGCAAACTCTCTAGAATTAGGGTGTGATTGTTTAGGTCATATCCATTACTTTGATGCAGTATTAGGTGATAGTACAGGTAAACCACGTACGATAAAAAATGCAATCTGTTTACACGAAGAAGATTATGGAATTGGTTGGAAACATACGGATTGGCGTACTGAACATATGGAAGTTCGACGTTCTCGGAAACTAGTAATCTCATTCTTCTGTACAGTTGGAAACTATGACTACGGCTTCTATTGGAGCTTTTTCCAAGATGGAACAATTGAGGTAGAAGTAAAACTTACAGGGATGTTAAACACAGGAACATTTGATGAAACAGGAAAGTCAAAGTATGGTTCTGAAATTGCACCAGGACTAAATGCTGTTCATCATCAACATTTCTTCAACTTCCGACTAGATACAATGCTAGATGGAGTGAAAAATTCAGTTGTTGAAACAGAAGCGTATGCTGAACCAGAAGGGCCAGAAAATCCATATTCAAATGCCTTTTATCCTGTATCGCGTACATTTAAAACAGAAAAAGAAGCTGCTCGAATTTTAGATATGAAAACACAACGTACTTGGAAAATCGTAAATAAAAATTCATTAAATTTTGTAGGTCAACCAGTAGGCTACAAAATTATGCCAGGGGAAAACTGCTTACCATTTGCTCATGATAGTTCAAGCGTAATTAAACGAGCAGGATTTATCAAAAACCATTTACATGTAACTCAATTTGATGAAAATGAAATGTATGCAACAGGTAAATATCCAAATCAACATAAAGGTGGGGACGGTTTAACGAAATATATCGAACAAGATCGTCCAATCGATGATGAAGATATCGTTGTTTGGTATACGATGGGGCACCACCATATCACTCGTCCGGAAGATTGGCCAGTAATGCCAACTGCCTACATCAACTTCCATTTAAAACCAGTTGGCTTCTTTGATCGTAATCCAGCTCTAGATGTACCACGCCCACCAAAGAAAAATGCTTGTAGTGTATCGAATACACAATCAAAACCAAGCTGTCACTAAGAGAAGATGCAGAAACGGCTACTAATTAGCGTTTCTGCTTTTAATATAAGAAAAATCGTCTGTTTGTGATTGAATAGATCTCGTTAATAAAGAAGTGGAAAAGGAGGAGATTAAAAATGGTTGAATTAAAAAGAAGGTTAGGTTTTTGGCAAGCATATGCAACAGCAACGGGGTTAGTTGTTGCTGGATCTACAATGGTATCCCTTGGAAATGGTTTTGGTTCAATTGGTCCTGCATTTATTGTTGCTGCATTTCTTGCAATGATTATTAGTATTATTATTGCCTTGTCTTATGCCGAGCTTTCTTCCATTATGCCTGGTCCCGGAATGATAGGGGATTATACGCTTGTATCGATGGGAAGGTTCATGTCTATTGTTACGCTATTAGCAGGTTATTTGGTTCTAGCTGCTACAATTGGTCCATTGGAAACAATGACTGCAAGTATGGCAGTCGAGTACATTTTCCCAGGTGTAAATACATTGTTTATTGCTGTTGCCATTTTAGTCGCTTTCTTGATCATTAATGTATTAGGTGTTGAAATTTTCGGATCTGTTCAACTTGGAATTGTACTGTTCTTAATGCTGTCCACCGCTATTATGGGAATATTCGGTTTAGGTGACGTATTTACAATTGCTTCCTCAACAGTGCCAGAATTTAATCCGTTTGGATGGTCTACAGTAATGCAAGCTGTCGCTTTAGGATTATGGTTATTCATAGGAATTGAGTTCGTTATTCCAATGGGGAACGAAGTGAAGAAACCTGAAAAGACAATTCCAAAAGCAATGATATTCGGCATCATCACAATTTTTATCGTAGATATGTTGTTCGGTTCTGCAATCACAAGACATTTAGACTTAACGAGTCTTGCAACTTCAGATATACCTCAAATTGCTGGTGCTGCAGCAATGTTTGGAGATATTGGTGGAATACTAATGGCTGCACTAACAGTATTAGCAGCTACTAGCACGATTAATGCGAATTTTGCTGCTGTCCCACGTATGTTTTATGGGCTAGCCCGTAAAGGGTTATTACCTAAAGCATTTAAGTATATCCATCCTAAATTCCGTACACCTGTATTTGGAATAGTATTTGTCTTTTTATTATTTACACTCCCTTTATTTGTTTTAGAAACAAATATTAATGTCATTATGATACTACTATCAGCTGCTAGTGTAACGTGGTTTATCTCTTATATCGTAGCTCAAATTGATGTATTAATTTTGCGTAAACGATATCCAGAGATTACTAGACCTTTTAAAGCGCCTTTTAGTCCAATTTTACAAATCATTGGCATTGCCGCGTGTGTCTATATGATTGTGACGATTACACCGGATTGGTCTGCTAAATTAAAGATATATGGAATTTCTGGAGGGATGATGCTTCTTATTTGCACATATGCCTTTGTGTGGTTGAAGTATAAAAAGTTGCCTATGTTTTCACCAATCACATTAGAAGAACTGAAGGGGGACAAGGAAGGTACAGAAGAGGAGGATTCCCCTGAATTCACACCAACTATGGAAGTAATTGAAAAGTGGTGATGTGAATGGTTAAAGTCCTTGGAGAGGCGAAAGTAGAGCAATTTTTAGAAAAATTGATTCACCAACTTCCATACACAATGAATGAAAAAAAAGAGTTCATGTATTCGTTTCACCATAACAACGCAATTTGCTCAATTGGATACCAAAAGAACAAAACATTACTTTCAAAAGCCTATCAATTAACGGTTAAAATTGAGAAGGAAGTACAAACTGCAACAATTGAAAAACAGGAAGTACGCTATATCTTTCATCGGCAAAAGTGGACCGCGAAAAGGGAAAGTTCATTACTAAAATTCGCTAATCAACACTTTTGTTGGAATTGGTCTGAGATTGATTTAGACAGTCTAACTTTGATTGAAGAAAATCCGAAGCGTACTTTTAAAATTGCAATTCTTCCAGGAAGCTATAATGTTTTAATATTTCCTCCACTTACACAAGGTATTGAACTATATCCAAAGGAACTAGAATGTTTGATAAATTGGATTGATGTTATTTCGAAGCGACTAGATGATTAAATGATGAATTTGGAGGGACACCTATGCTTGCAATAGTAAGTACTTGCATAATTATAATCTTCACTTTACTAAGTGGTTCTATATTCAGAAAACAATTTAAAGCGAATCATTTAAATAGCTGTTTAGCTATGTTAGTCACAATGACAAAAAGTACTCTTGTAGGGATCTTAACGGCGATATGGATACCAGATATGGTTCTTTCCACAATCGTCTCCATTTGCATAAGCTTTGGATTAGTTGCTTTTATGACATATAAACTACCTATCAAGATTTTTGTAGAAAGCTTGAGTATGTTATTTATGGGGGCTATGATGGGCGCAATGCTAAGTTTAATGACAACAAGTTATGGATCCCTAAGTATACTGTTCTTTACCGTTATCTATATCCTCAGTGTGCTAATCGCCGTTGGTTTATGGGATACGAAAGAACATGCTAATCTATGGAGCGTCATTCCAAAACGACTATCCCTTTTAGCTACTGTGGCAGTTCTCATATTAGTCGCATCTTCGCTGATTGGGTCAGTTGAAACTGAAACAAATAAAGCAGAAATGGATCATCATCAGCATCACCATTAGTCTAGTAAATACTTATGGCAATCTCTCGAGATAAGGAGATTGCTTTTTTATTTGAAAAATTATTTTTACAAGCTACTTTTAGTATTCAATAGTAAAAGCAATGCAACCTTTTTTTGGACTAGTTCGTCCACGTAAAAGCGGCTAGATTAAATAAGGATTTTTTGTAACTTATATTACTAAAAAGTATGAAAATACAATTAATTATTATATTAAAATTAATGTTTATTACTGTATGAAAATAGGGTATTATACATTGGGTTAATTGGGGATTTACTCTTTGAGAAATTGGGAAGTTATATAAAATAAAGGATAAGGTGAGGGAAAAGATAAAAATAGAACTGATTGTAGAAGAAAAAAATGGAATCAAGAATTTCAGAATTTCTATGTTACAATAGTTATTTGAAAGGAAGATATCATGAATAGAAGTGCATATTTTGATAACGCAAAAGCAATTTTAATTTACTTAGTTGTATTAGGACATTTAATGTCTGGTTATCTGAATGAAAACCATTATATAGATACTTTATATATAGTAATTTATTTCTTTCATATGCCTGCGTTTATTTTAATCTCGGGGCATTTTTCTAGAACGATTAAAGGTGTAAAAGATTTAAAAAAGATAGCAAAGACATTGCTATTTCCATATTTAGTGTTTCAAATAATCTATACATTTTATTATAAGAATGTATTTGATGACAATGTTACTTTCGATTTACTAGAGCCACGTTATGCATTATGGTTTTTATTGAGTATGGCAATATGGAAATTTATGCTATGGGCATTTAGTCGACATAAAATGATGGTATTAGTATCAATTATTCTATCATTAACCGTTGGATATTTTAGTGAAGTTAATGAGTGTTTATCTTTAGCTAGAACATTTTTCTTCTTCCCATTCTTTTTATTGGGCTATCACTTGAATCGCGAAAATTTTGTGAAGATGAAAAATAAGTGGAATATGCTTGTAGCAAGTATATTAGGTATAGGTATCGTATTAGTTGTTTATCAATATGGGGATGTACGATGGAAAGAATGGCTCTTAGGTAGAATTCCATATGAGGATATACATTATGTTATTATCGAATCAGGAATGATAAGTAGATTATTAGTATATGTACTTATGTTTGTAGCAACGTATATATTTTTATCGCTTGTACCTAAAAAGCAATATTGGTTTACGAATATTGGCGGTAAAACTTTATGCGTGTATCTATTACACTTATTTATTATTAGAGCGTTTAAAGAGACTCAAATATACGAGTGGGTTGAAGACACTGGAAACTATATCGTCTTATTTGTTTTAGCATTCCTAATTGTCTATGCCCTATCGACTAAACTAGTTTATAAAGTTACTGCACCATTATTAACTTTTAAACTTAACCATATAAAAAGAATCTAGAGGCTACCCTCTGGATTCTTTTTTTAATGGCCTACGTCAACATGGTAAGTGATTTTAGGATTGCTAGTACAAGCTTCGGCATGAAACATACAGTCCGAGCATAAGATAGTAGGAAGTCTTTAGTATCTCGTTGAAGACAAAATAGACTATGGGTTTAATAGGGTATTTTTGATCAAAAGAGCGTATATGATGGATATCACATACGCTCTTTATATTATGACCAATTGTAGCTGCTTACGAAAAAATGGTTATTATAAGGGGGATAAACAATGTTTTTAATTGGAGATAAAGTCTTTTATGGTGTACATGGTGTATGTGTAATCCAAGATATAAAGGAATTAACTTTTTCCGGAAAACAAAAAAAGTACTATATCCTGTATTCCTATCATGATGCATCAGTGAAGTTATATCATCCTGTAGAAACAAAGGATTCTAAAATTACAGCCATTACTTCGAAAGAAGCAGCAGAGGTTATTCTAGAGACGTTTAAAAATCCACCGGACGTTTGGTATAGCCGTATGAACGAACGTACGCAACATTATCAAAAAGTAATTGATTCAAAGGATCATATACAGATTGCTCAGATGATAAATACAATCATGAGAAAAAAGTATGAATTAGAAAATGAGGATAAAACTTTACCAGCTCAGGATTCACAGATACTTGAACAAGTAACGGCTTTATTTTCTGAGGAGTTAGCCATCAGTTTTAATTTAACAGCAAAACAAGTTATGGAAAAAGTTGAGGAGATTATCCAGTCGAATTAGGAACTGTGAATGGGATAGCATAAGTGTTCCTGTGATGGATAATAAAGAAGAATAAATAACCGCCTAGTGCAATTTTAAGCAAAAGGCGGTTATTTTTACTTGATGTTATTTTACTTGTGTAGTTTGAGATGATTCAATTAGTCTTTTCAATGTTTGAATTTGTCCTAAATGTAGGGCCTCATGAAAAGCCCCAAATGCTGCTAGTTCGCCAGTTGTTTTATTTCCAATGAATGGCTGTTGTAATTCTAAAGTAAATGCCTCTTCAGGAAGTAAATTAATACGGTTTAGTTGTTCATCTAATCGTTCAAGAATAGTTTCAACTGAAGGGACGTCTTTATTCCAATCAGCTGGTTTTGAACCTGATTTAAAGTATTGGGCATATTCGACTGGGAGATTATTTTGACCATTGAACATAAAAAGTTCTCCTGTTACTAAAATGTGTCCAACTTGCCAGTGGATGTTATTATTAAAGCCTTCTGGAACAATGTCGAGTAGTTCTGATGATAGACCTTCTAATGTGCTAGATATTCTTTGTCTTGTTACATTATATTGTTTTTTTATAAGTTCACTCATTTTATTACCCCCTTAAAGTATCTTCAATTGAAATATACAGAATTTTCCGTTATAAATCTACTAATTCGTTTCAAATATGAAAAGGCTGAGAATTTCTAAATTCTGAAATAGTTGTTGTACACTAAGAGGATAAATAAAAAGTGGATGGGAGTTTATAAATGATTAGATGTGATTGGGTAACAAAAGAGCCATTATATATAGAGTATCATGATAAAGAATGGGGAGTGCCTGTTTATGATAATCAAAAACTGTTTGAAATGCTTTGTTTAGAAGGGGCACAAGCTGGTTTAAGCTGGTGGACGATATTGCAAAAAAGAGAAAATTACAGAGAAGCTTTTGATCAGTTCGACGCGGAAAAAATCGTTCAATATACAGAAGAAAAACTGTTAGCCTTAAAAGAAAATCCAGGTATCGTACGGAATAAACTAAAAATACAAAGTGTTGTCACTAATGCACAAAACTTTTTACGCATTCAAAAAGAGTATGGTTCCTTTTCTAACTACATATGGGGATTTGTGAATCATCAACCGATCATAAATGAATGGAAGTCTATTAAGGACGTTCCCGTAACGACTGAAATTAGTGATGCGATGAGCAAAAAGCTAAAAAAAGACGGCTTTAAATTTGTGGGAAGTACAATTATGTATTCGTATATGCAAGCGGTTGGAATGGTGAATGACCATCTATTAGAATGCTTCTGTCATCCATCTCATAAAAGATAAATCTGTGCTTTACTTTCAATTTTACTTTCTTATGTAAATGAGGAATATCAATATTTGAATAATAAAGTAAAACACTCAAGTCTTGTGATATATAAGAAGACTCTGAGTGTTTTTGTTATAAGCTGGATTTAAGGAAATCTAGTAACATTAGAACAATTAAAACAATACAACCTGTTGAAGCAATTGTATCGCCAATACCACCACCTCTAAAGTTTGCTATTCGAAAACTCTTCTTACTGAAAGGATAAAGGAAGGGGATTCCTCTTCTCGTCATCATATCTAATAATAGATGACTCCACATTCCAAAACTTAATCCAATAACAAAAGAATTTGATAGTACTTTGAGTGTTCCTGTTAATCCATTTGAAAAGATGTAAAGTATTGCTGAAAAAGCAAAGATGACTATCGGAGCATGTACGACACTTCGATGCCCCAATGTTTTACTAATGATGAAAGAAGCTAGCTTGAGCTTTCTACCGATATAACTATGACGATGATCGATATCTGGCAGAAGGGAACCCAAAATTGCCCCACAGAGAACTGCTCCCATTCCAACTATACCTACTAATATTCCATTTTCTGAAATGGTTGGAGCTATGTATTTAGACGCTGCTATACCTGCTGTTAAACCACCCATTAAATGCGCGGGTTTATTCATAATGATTACCTCCTTTGAACCTTACTCTATGAAGGTTTCTATTTATTGTAGTAGAAAAAACGTTAATAAAATACGTTTTATTGTATTTCTAAAATTGCGAATTTATCTGGAATGACTAGGAAGAATTTTGTTGAAACCTTTCTAACAATAATAAAGTCATATTATTCAATAATAAAATATCGCAAAACAATAAAATGTGGATTAGACTTTATAATTATTAAAAATATCGGAGGATTATTTATGAGCAAAATAAAACAGCTTGTATACTTTGGTTGGATTCAAGCTTTATCCTGTGTATTTCCAGTCGTTATTTTTGCTTCTTTAGCGATTACACAAATTATGTCTCTTCCCATGCTACCGCGGTATGACTGGTTGCTTATTATCTGCTTATTCATGCAATGGTGGATGGTATATTCGGGACTTGAAACAAAAGATGAATTAAAGGTTATTACACTATTCCATCTTATTGGACTTGGGCTAGAGTTATTCAAGGTCCATATGGGCTCCTGGTCATATCCAGAGGAGGGTTACTCTAAACTTCTAGGGGTGCCTTTGTATAGTGGATTCATGTACGCAAGTGTAGCAAGTTATCTTTGCCAAGCATGGAGAAGGATGAACGTTGCATTAGTTAAATGGCCACCTTTTTTCATAGTGGTTTCTTTGGCTTTTGCCATTTATTTAAATTTTTTCACGCATCATTTTTGGCTTGATATTCGTTGGTGGTTATCGGGTTTAGTAATTTTAGTATTTTGGAACTCGTGGGTTACTTATGAGGTGAATGGCAAGCGTTATCGTATGCCAATCGCACTTTCTTTTGTACTCATAGGATTTTTTATATGGATAGCTGAAAATATCGCAACTTTTTTCGGCGCCTGGCAATACCCTAACCAAACTCATACATGGAGCCTCGTTCACTTGGGGAAAGTTAGTTCCTGGCTTTTACTCGTTATTGTTAGTTTTCTTATTGTAGCGACGTTAAAACAGACAAAGAAGAAAATAGTAAATGGAGATGTTTTAGATAAACCTACAAACTTGTTGTTAAAAGGTTTAAGGGATTTTGGTCAATAATTACGGTATAAGTAATATTAATGTTGAATAATAATATTTGTTAAATTTTACCTAAATGTATCTTGTTATAAAATAATAAAAAAGCGGAGAAATGAAGCGAGGGATGTTAAGTGGGAATTGATTTTCATAGTAAAGAGAATAAAAATTCGTATACGACTAGACACGCTGACAGTTCTTGGAATGAGGTATTAAAAAAAATTGTACCAATTGATGCGATTTCGGACGCTTTAGACATTGGTTGTGGTGGAGGAATCTACTGTAAAGCACTTTCAGATTTAGGGGTAAATAATGTTACAGGATTAGATTTCTCAGAAGCAATACTTGAAGGGGCAAGAGAAAACTGTAAAGACTATAATAACATTAGTTTTAAGCAAGGAAATGCACTAGCAACAGGGTTGAAAAGTAATTGTTATGACTTAATTTTAGAAAGAGCATTAATTCATCATATAGACGATTTAGCTTCTTGTTTTAAAGAATCATATAGGATATTGAAGGATAATGGTTACTTAATTATTCAAGATCGAACTCCTGAGGATTGTTTACTGAAAGGGGATAAAAGCCATATACGGGGGTACTTTTTTGAACTCTTTCCAAAATTAATTTTTAAAGAAAAGAATCGTAGACATGATAGCCAAAAGGTAATTGAGGGATTCGAAAAAGCGGGCTTTAAAGAGGTTAAAGAAGTAAAGCTTTGGGAAGTTCGTAGAGTATACAATCATAAAAAACAATTACTTGAGGACTTAAGAAAAAGAACTGGAAGAAGTATTTTACACGAATTGGATAATCAAGAATTAGAAAGATTAATAACATATATTGATCAATCAATGACAAATGAGAAGGAAATAATAGAGAAGGATAGATGGACCATTTGGATGGCGATTAAATAAAAATAAAGATGGTTAAACAACGTAAACTGTAATTAACCTTTTAAGCGTATATAGAAGCCCCTTATTGTAGATTAACTCTCTAAATAAGGGGCTCTAATACTTATTTCAATGGATTAATTTAATATATAAGCGGAATAAAGAATCAATGATTTTGTTTTGTTTCATTTCATAGTGAAACCATGTCCTTCATCTTCTAATTGAGGATGGAAAATTCCTAACAAAAAAGCTGAGAGTTACACCTCAGCCTTAATCCATTCTACGGCAATACTTCTTATTTCTATTTGTTCCTCGTCATATCGACGAAGATGTTTTTTTAAATCGATGTCTCGAAGCTTCGATGCTATTGGCAGTTGTAAGTCACGTCGAAGACCATCTACAATCGCCATTTTCATACAATCACTGGCGATCGTTAAGATATCATCCTCGGTATGCCCAGCGGATGAAGCAAATGAAAACCCTGCATCTATCAAGTCAGGTATTCTAATATAAACCGGGAAATCGCCATCCTCTGTTTGTTCATTTTCTACTGCGAAAATAACAGGGTATGTATATATCACTTTGTCCACCTCCACCTTCTAATAATAATATAGAAAGTGCTCTCAAATGCCTGGTAATTCAAGGATAGAATACCTATTGGAATAACGGCAGGGTAAGGAATAAGGTTAATCACGATATTCGTATAAGAGAAGTCTAAGTTATAATTTTGTGGTAAGGGTATTTTATGGAGGAAGTGATTTTGTGATCTATACATTTGCATTATTTATTCTGGCAGGAATTGCCGAGATTGGCGGTGGCTATTTAATTTGGTTGTGGTTAAGAGAAGGAAAGCCGTTGTATTGGGGAATTGGTGGAGGAATTGCATTAGTCTTATATGGTGTAATCGCTACATTTCAAAACTTTATGTCATTCGGACGGGTTTATGCAGCGTATGGAGGCGTATTTATTATTCTCTCAGTTTTATGGGGATGGGGAATCGATAAGAAAACACCGGACCTATATGATTGGATGGGAGCAATTATTTGTTTAGTTGGAGTGTCCATAATGCTATTTGCGCCTCGACAATAAGGCAATTCCTCTAGTACATCTTCGTTTAAAACTAAATAAGTAGTTCATTTAAAAAGCATATCATTTAATAAAACTGGATTTGTATGTTTAGTATATAAAGAGGGTCTTTTATTTGGTAACTAAATATAGGAACTAAAGTTTAGTTTTAATTTGAAAGATTTTTGTAAATCGATTTGAGGAGGAAAGAAAAATGAACGAAAAATATAAAGATTTATTTACATCTTATGTATTACCTAATGGGATCGAACTAAAGAATCGTATTGTTATGGCTCCAATGACGCACTGGTCGTCCAATGTAGATGGTACCGTGACAGATGCAGAGATTAAATATTACTCACGTCGTTCAAAAGGAGTAAGTATGGTCATTACGGCTTGTACGCATGTGACTCCTAATGGACAAGGTTTCCACGGGCAGTTCGCATCTTATAGTGATGATTTTATTCCTGACTTAAAGCGTGTAGCATCTGCTATAAAAGAACAAGGGGCAAAAGCAATTTTACAAATCTATCACGGGGGGAAAATGTCACCTCCTGAATTAGTTCCAAATGGTGAAATTGTAAGTGCTAGTGATATACCAGCAGAACAAAATGGAATGAAGGGTAAAACACCAAGACCTTTAACAGAAGCTGAAGTAGAAGAAATAGTGGACGCATATGGGGAAGCAACTCGTCGTGCAATAGAAGCAGGTTATGATGGTGTTGAAATTCACGGGGCAAATGGCTATCTAATTCAGCAATTTTTCTCAGCACATTCGAATAGACGTGAAGACCGCTATGGAGGAACTTTAGAAAAACGAATGGCCTTCCCATTAGCAGTAGTTGATAAGGTAAAAAGTATTGTTGAAAAGTATGGCGATCCATCATTTATTATCGGACATCGATTCTCACCAGAAGAGCCTGAAGAGAAGGGCATTACGATGGCAGATACATTAGCACTAGTAGACGTATTAGCTGATAGAGGGTTGGATTATTTACATGTCTCCTTGGCTGAATTCTTCTCAACAGCTAGAAGAGGTGTTGAAGATACGTCAAAAACACGTATTGAGTATTTATTAGAGAAAATTAATAACCGTGTTCCGCTTATTGGGGTAGGTTCTATCTACAGTGCTGAAGATGCACGAGAAGCTTTCGAAACAGGAATTCCTTTATTAGCTCTTGGCCGTGAATTACTGATTGATCCTGATTGGGTACAAAAGATTGCAGAAGGAAAAGAAGATGAGATCGTAACAATGCTTGATAAAGAGAAACAAGAAGAGTTAGCCATCCCAGATCCACTATGGAAAAATATACTAGGTAGACCGGGTTGGGTTCCAGGAGTTTAGTTCATACTAGAAGTAGTGAGTTGAACTAAAGGAGGTAACTCGAACAAAATGAAAGAGCAAACTAATACTGAAGTGGGTAGTCTAAAACAGAAGCGAAAGCAAACAATTGACTTGCCTTGGATAATGAAGCAGACATGGAATGATGTTTTATTTGCACATTATCCTATACAACGTAAGGTACTGGAAAAATTGGTCCCTCGAGAGTTGACATTAGATACGTTTAATGACACTGGTTGGATTACAATTGTGCCATACTTAACAAGCTCTATGCATTTGAGGGGATTACCTCCAGTTCCAGGCTTGGCTACTTATCCAGGCTTCAATATCCGAACTTACGTTAATGTAAATGGAAAGCCTGGAGTTTACTTTTTTAAGTTAATAGCAGCAAACTATATAGCCTCCTATGCAGCAAAATGCTTTTTCCGTTTGCCATATTCTTATATGAAGATAAATTATAGACGACCAAATGATGTGATTGTTTTCGAGAGTGAGAAAAAGTCAGGGATACAATTGCTATGCAATTATAAGTCTCTCTCAGCAGCTCAACCTACGGAAAAAGGGTCAATGGAAGAATGGTTAGTAGAAAGGTATTGCCTCTATACAGTCAATAAAAAAGGTGTAATTTATCGTGCGGATATTCTGCATGAACCATGGAATTTAGAAAAGGCTGAAGCTGATTTTTATGAAAATACTTTGCTCTCTAGCCTCAATATAATATCAGAAACTGAAAAACCAATTTTGCATTATGCAAAAAAGAGAGTTATTCAATTTTGGCCAATAGCCCCGATTTAAATTTATAAAAATGCACTCCGAATGTCCTCATTTTGGGTGCATTTCGTATATTAACAGGTTGCTGTTACGGTAGTATTTTTTCATATAACATTGAATTGATGAAAAAGATAAAGCTTTATTTTCATCTTTGAATAATTCATTCTGTATCAAAATTCCTAGGCTATGTGTTTTGTTTATAGGACAAGCTATTATATAATTAAGTAGGAAATGAAATTATACATAATTAAAAAGGAAGAACGAAGCGGGGAGAAGAGATGAGCAAAGGAAAGAATCGTAAGCCAAATTTAGCAAAAATGTTAACCAAATCAATTATGATTATCCTTGGAGGATTAATTGCGGCCTACGGATTAGAAGCTGTATTAATTCCAAATAACGTGTCTGATGGTGGGGTAACTGGTTTAAGTATCGTAGGTTCGGAATTGTTTGATTTACCTTTAGGGGTTTTGATTGCTATTATTAACGTTCCTTTTGTTTGGTTAGGTTACAAGCAAATAGGGAAAAGTTTTGCCATATATTCAGTTGTAGGGATTGCATCATTAGCAGTAGGTACGGTGTTAATGCATCATACTCCGGCTATTATTGAGGGAGATACTCTTTTAGTTACAGTTGTTGGTGGGATTATCCTTGGGTTTGGTATGGGTTTAGCATTACGTTTTGGTGGTGCGTTAGATGGTATAGATATGTTAGCAGTACTACTATCTAAAAAGTTACCTTTCGGAACGAGTGACTTAATTCTCTTTTTAAACTTATTTGTTTTCATTATTGTTTCAACAGTGTTCGGTTTGCAAGGCGCTATTCTTTCAGGGATCGCATACTTTATAGCTTCTAAGGTTATTCATATCGTAGAAGAAGGTTTAAGTGGTTCTAAAACATTCAAAATTATTACTGCTGAACCTGAAGTAATGGTAGAAACGATTCGAGATCGATTAGGTCGTAGTGCAACGTATAAAGATGCGTACGGTGGTTATTCACATGAATTGTTCAAGGAAATTACTTGTGTTATCAACCGTTTAGAAGAAAGTAAGATAAAAGAAATTATCAAAGAAATTGATCCTGGTGCTTTTGTAACTGTTTATGATGTAGCAGAAGTTAAAGGCGGGAACTTTAAGAAAAGAGATATTCACTAATACTTGTATTAAAAAGCGCTTTTGTAAAAAGGCGCTTTTTCTTATGCGTTTCGAAAAGGAAATTAAAGCGAGGTTAACGAATAATGGAAAGGGAGAAAGTTTACACGATACAGTTTTCAATCAATACTGTTATATTATTTTGAGGTGAGTATGATGGAGCTATGCTTTTATGATGAAAAATACCAAGAGTTAATCATGCAGTATCAAATTACTGAAGAGCAGTTAAGATTTACTGGTTCACCATTGGAAAGTATTGAGCTTGTAAACGAGGATCCAGATCGATATGCCATATTGGTAATGGAAGAAGGAAAACTTGTTACCTTTTTTAATCTACATATAGCGGAAGGTGTAAAACCCTATTCATCTAACCCCAATGCTATTCTATTAAGGACTTTTTCAACTGATATTAGATTTTTGGGAAGAGGTTATGCGAAACAATCCTTAAACTTATTACCGGCTTTTGTAAGACAACATTTTACTGACATAAATGAAATTGTCTTAGGGGTTAACGTTCAAAATGAAATTGCTCAAAGTTTATATAAGAAATGTGGTTACGTCGATGAAGGAGAACGGAGAAAGGGGAAAAAAGGTGAACTGATTATTATGAGCACGTATTTAAAAGAATACGCCACTCAGTGAGGCAGGGGATATAGATGTCTTTAAAAAGAATTGAACTTCAACGGGAATTAATTCCTACATATGAACACTATCCGTTTTCGATACCTACAATTAAAACACTTGATCAGATAGAAATACAAAACCCAGTTACTTTTTTTGTGGGTGAAAATGGTTCGGGAAAATCAACATTGTTAGAAGCAATTGCTGATAAATGTGAATTTAATACTGCAGGTGGGGGAAGAAACAACTTTTATGATGTACATCGTTCTGAATCTGCACTAGGTGACTATTTGAGACTTTCATGGTGGCCTAAAGTGACAAATGGTTTTTTTCTTCGTGCCGAATCTTTTTATAATTTTGCTTCTCATATTGATGAGATGAGAGTTGGGGACTATAGAGCATACAATGCTTATGGTGGGAGCTCATTACATGAGCAATCGCATGGTGAGTCATTTATGTCATTATTTTCTAATCGTTTTAATGGAAATGCCATTTATTTATTAGATGAGCCCGAAGCTGCTTTATCACCGCAAAGGCAGCTTGCATTTCTACGGATTTTACATGAGTTAGTTCAAGAAGGGGAGAGTCAATTTATTATTGCTACTCATTCACCAATTCTTTTGGGCTATCCTAATGCTACAATTTATTCTTTTGATGAACAATGCATACAAGAGGTTAAATATGAAGAAACAAGTCATTATCAAATCACAAGATACTTTTTAGAAAATAGAGAGAGAGTTCTAAAGGAGATTTTAAAAGATGAGGAATAAAGGCAAATAAATGCACTCTAAGTATTAGTTAATACTCTAAGTGCATCTATTTGTAGGTCAATTATTTATTGCGTTTCTTTTTTTCCTTTTTATTGTTGTTTTGAATTTCTTGAATATCTAACTCTTGAGCAATCTCTGCGTTGTTATTGTTTTGTTGATTTCTTTTTTGGTTATTTTGATCATTATTATTCTTTTGTGCTTTATTTTTTTTGCTCATTGTTAATTCCTCCGATTTATTTAAGTTTTTAATTTATCGTTTATTTGATTGCATATTTTTATCATGATTTGTTGCGTTGTTTTTATTTTTCACTTTTGAATCAAATTCTTCTGCTATCTCAGCAGTGTTATCTTCAGGGTTATCCTGATGACTTGTTGTATTTCTATGCAAATGTGCATAGGTTTCGAAAGGATTGTGGGTTCTCGCATTCATCGTTTCTTTACTGTTTTTATTACCCATTAATTCACCTCCTAGATACTAATTTGCTCCGGACAAGCTGATTTATTCTAAATAAAAATACTTAAACATTTACATAAAGACACATTAAATTCCAGATTCTAATTTTAATCAAATACATATACGAGAAGTTTATATTACTGCTTAATGGAGGATTGTTAAAATAAAGAATGAACGTTGTTTGTTCGTAAAATAATCATGAGGGAAAGAGTGAGCGATGGATTAGATCAAAAAGAAGGAGGCTGGGCCATAAGTGAAAAACTTAAAGAAATACCCAAAATGTAATAATAAAAAATTGAACTTTGAAAATTGATTGGAATGGAGGGTCGACTCCTGCGGGAACAGCACGCCGCCTGAGACGTTCGTGTCAGGCCGTGCCCGCGGAA
>DATMGC010000074.1:0-22037 GCA_035555915.1 Ureibacillus sp.
CTGTTGTACTAACATTTCCCCAATTTCTTGTATCATCTCCATCGCCAGGTTTCTCTACTTTAATTACTGTAGCTCCTAAATCACCTAATAATTGTGTAGACACTGGTCCAGCGATATTTTGAGTTAAATCTAAAACCTTTAATCCTGAAAGAATTCCTGTCATTTTTTATTCCCCCTACATCCCTTTTGTTGTACAAATTTCCAAATTTTCTATCATCTTTGTAAATAACATTAAGTTAAACCTTTGAGTATGAAAAATAAAAATTTTATAACCTATCGATAAAGAGATTTTATAATGCCCTTATATCTCTTGTTGGGATACTTGTGGTACACAAACATCTAATACAACCGATTTACCGCTCTTTACAATTTCAAGTCCTTGCTTTAATGCTTCTTTTAATTCAGATGGTTTTTCTACTTTTCTTGCGAATGCACCACCAGCAGCTTCAGCAACTTTTGCGTATTGTGCTGTTGGGTCAAAATTCACCCAGAATTGATCTGTTTGATTTGCAAGACCGTTCGGATGAACACCAAGTGTAGACATTCTTGGAGCACCCCAACCTTTATTGTTAAAGATAATTGTTAAAAACGGTGCATTATACTTATTCGATACCCAGTGAACTGGTGTTGGATTACTGAACATATATGTTCCGTCACCTGTAAGACTAATAATCGTTTTGTCAGGTGCCGCTAGTTTCGCACCAATTGCTGCTCCACCGTTCCATCCTAACGAACTTGCTCCACTTCCTAAGTAAGAACCTGGTATATTACGACCTAAATGTTTGCATACGTTTTCATAATTTGTAATTGCCTCATTTAATACAATCGTATTGTCATCAATTACTTCTCTTAAACTAGAAATTAAATATGCCGGAGTAATTGTATCTTCATCTAATAAAGCTTCTTGTGCTTTCCATTCTTTTCTTTGCGCACGATGCACTTGTGAAATAACTTTAGAGCGTGCTTTCACAAGCTTCTCGTCAATCTTTGCTTCTTCTAGCCATTCATTTAATTGTTGAAGAGCAGTTAATGAATCCGCTTTAATGAAACTTTCAGATGGAATGTACCAAAGTGGAATTCTCTCTTTTAAAGGATCCTCATCGATATAGTAAAGCTTGCTTGATTCTGATGGTTTGTTGATCATCGGAATCCATGGAACATCGCTATCTAGAATTAAAATTACATCTGCTTCTGCTAACATTTCATTCTGAGAAGGAGTATTCCATTGGTAGCCAACATGTAACTTATGATCAGCCGGGAAATTCATATAGTTTGGAGCAGCTTCAAGTACCGGGATGGCTAATTTTTCTGCTAACTTTACTAACTCGCCCACTGCCTCAGTATTACGACCTAAATAAGAAGTAACGATTAATGGTTTTTTCGCCTCTAGGAGAGCGCTTCCAATTTCTGCAACTTTGTGTGGGTGTACAGCAGTTTGAGAAATTGCTCCCCATTTGTTTACATCAATTGATACTGGTGCAACCTCTTCTTCCAATACTTCTCGAGCAGCCATTAAGTAAACTGGCCCTTTAGGTTCGCTTTGTGAAATCTGTAATGCTCGATGAACAATTTGTTTTATATTCTTTCCTGTACGAAGTTCATTGTCATACTTCATGTATTCCCTTACAATTCCACGTTGATCAGAAACATCTTGTAACCAGTGAATAAATTCATTACGACTTCCTGTTAACTCTCCTTCTTGTGTAAAAGGAGATGCCCCTGCAAAAATTAAAACTGGAACTTTTCCTACTGCAGCGTTATGAACTCCTCCACCTAAATTTTGTGTACCACATTCAACATGTACGAATACTGCTTGTGGCTTTCCGCTTACTTGCGCATATCCATGAGCAGCACTAATCGCTACAAATTCATGCGGACAAACGATAATATCTGGAATTTTTTTATTTTCAATAGAGGCTTGAGCCCAACTTTCGATTATAGCGGGATGGTCACTTCCTAAGTTAGCGAAAATACAAGAAACTCCCGCTTCTTCTAAAGCATCCATTAACGCACTTGCACCTGTATATTTACTAAGTAGGATTTCTTCATTTTCTAAAACGACGTTTTTTTCTTGAACTTTCATCAATCTATCCCCTCTCAAAGTAGCAAAATACTAAATTTTTTAAATAATTGTATAATTACGAAAATTATAGTATAAGTATATCTGAGGCAAAAATAGCCATCAATACAATAATTCTTATGATTTTAATAGATACCATCTATGGATGAAGAGGTGAAAATATGGAGTTTCGACTTTTAGAGTATTTCATGACTGTTTGTGAAACATTACATTTCACGAAAGCAGCAGAGAAATTAAGAATTAGTCAACCAACCTTAAGCCACCAAATAAAGTTATTAGAAAGCCAGGTTGGAACACCTTTATTTGAACGTGTTGGGAAAAAGGTATATATCACTCATGCGGGAGAATGTTTGCTGGAGCATGCTGAAAAGGCTTTCTTTGAACTAGAGCAAGCACAAATCAAGATTAATGAAATTCGTGGATTACAACGAGGAGAGCTTATCATTGGATGTTCGGGGAGTCATCTACTAACCTCTTCGATTATTTCTTTTAATCAACAATATCCGAAAATTAATCTATCGATTAAAGAATTAACAACAGAAGAAACGAAGGAAGAGATCCTTCATAATCGAGTAGACTTAGGAATCATCTTCATAGACGACTTAAATGATCATTTGGATAGTACACCATTATTTACTGAAGAATTACTTTTTGTTGTATCAGCGAATCACCCTTTAGCAAACCTTTCATCGATTGAGCTTGAGGAATTACAAAATGTCCCGTTAACTCTCATGCCGAAAAAATATCTCATTCGTAAGTTAATTGATGAAAGCTGCAAAGTTTTAGATTTTGAACTGCAACCTAAAATTGAACTCACGAATCTCGGAGCTCTTCAACAAATGGTAAGTAAAAATGAAATCGGTACAATATTACCTAAATCTTATTTAGCTGGAATGAATGATCCAACTATCCGTCCGATCCCAATTATTGGGCCGGTTCCACGAAAAACAGTAGGAGTGGTCTATCAAAAAAAAGCATTTATCGATACAACGATTAGCATGTTTATTAACTTTTTGGTCAACACATATAAAGAGCATGAAGATAAAGCAAATAAATTAGTTACTGAGAAATAGTAAGTTTCTTACGGAATTTATTGCTTCTTTCCATTCCTATCATTATTTGTACCAAATCTTATAGCAATATACTGAAAACCTTAAAAATGCTCATAATATGTATGTTTATACTCATTTAGACATAATATTTTTAAATTTTTTTCTCAAAAATTAGTAAAAATTATTTCTTTTTTTCCAAAATTATGATTATATTTAACTTGTGGTGTATAAATATTCTCAGTTTTCTGTAAACTTTAGTACTAAATGTGAATTAGAAAGCTATGAATCTTGCACTAGATTGAAATTCAAACAAAGGGGAGAAAAAAATGACACAAGCCAATACAAGTTCAACTAAAGAGGTAGTAAATTTCTTAGCAATTACACAAAGTTTCATCAATGGGAAATGGGTTGAAGGGGATACTAGCCGAACTTATAATGACTTAAATCCTTTTGATAACTCTACTGTTGCATCGATTGCCATTGCATCAAAAGCACAGTTAGAAGAGGCATACCAAGCAGCAAAAGCGGCGAAAAAAGAATGGGCAGAAAATGCTCAATTACGTAAGGATGTATTAAATAACTTTGCTCAATACTTACAAGAGCATCAAGATGAGATTGTAAATACATTAGTTTTAGAAACTGGCAGTAGCATTCTAAAAAGCCAAGTAGAACTTCAATTAACAGTTGGCTTATTACAAGAAACTATTAAACTTGTAGATTCATTAGGAAAAGTAAAAACTGTTGATCCTGTAATGCCAGATAAAACAAACCATGTTTATCGTTTCCCATTAGGAGTAGTTTCAACAATTGCTCCATTCAACTTCCCTTTATATTTATCAATTCGTTCTATCGCACCAGCGCTAGCTTTAGGAAATACAATTGTGCATAAACCAGATATTCAAGCTGGTCTTTCTTCTGGTTCTGTTATTGCAAAAGCACTAGAAGCAGCAGGTGTTCCTGCAGGGGTATTTAACTCCTTGTTAACGGACATTGAAGAAATCGGGGATACAATGTTAGAACACCCTGAAGTAAAATTAATCAGCTTTACTGGTTCAACTGCAGTTGGTCGTCATATCGGACGCATTGCTGGTGGTGCATTTAAACGTGTAGCATTAGAACTTGGTGGAAACAGTCCGTTCATCGTGTTAAAAGACGCAGATGTAGGCCAAGCTGTAAAAGCTGCAGTTTTCGGTAAATTCCTACATTCAGGACAAATTTGTATGGCGATTAACCGAATCATCATTCACGAAGACGTATATGATGAGTTTGCGAAAAAATTCGTAGAACATGCTAGCACTTTACCATTTGGTAACCCACAAGATCCAACTACAATTGTTGGGCCACTTATCAACCAAGTACAAATCGACAAAGCGTTAAAAAATATTGAAAAATTAAAAGCATCTGGTGCTGATTTATTATTAGAAGGTCAAAAAGTAGGCAATGTTATCACACCGTACGTATTCGGTAATGTGGACAATGCAAGCGAAGTTGCTCAAAACGAGTTATTCGCACCAATTGCCCTACTTATCAAAGCTTCTTCTGATGAACAAGCTATTGAATTAGCTAACGACTCAGAATACGGTTTAAGTTCATCTATCTTCACAACAGATCTTGTTCGTGGTGAAGAACTTGCTACTCTTGTAGAAGCTGGGATGACACATGTTAATGACCAAACTGTAAATGACTTCGCAAACGTTCCATTCGGCGGAGTAAAAGCAAGTGGTGTTGGTCGCTACGGTAACCCATGGATTATTGATGAATTCACTGAAACAAAATGGGTATCAGTACAAGAACAAGAACGCCCATTCCCATTCTAATCTAAAAAAATAATAATAGCCATAACTCTGTTTATTTCGGAGTTATGGCTAATTTTTGCTTATTAGGAAAATAAAATGCGCAATACTTTCAATAACTTTCAACTATACTTAAGTAAATTATATTTGTATTTCAATGGGCTACCAACCAGTAGTATCAAACGTCACTATATATATTCAACTACAATTTCCCAAGCTTTTAATACACATAATAATCATTATTTTAATACCCCACGTAAGTAATAAGTTAAAATAATAAATTATGAAATAGATAATATTTTAAATATAAATACGATTATGCAGAATTCGCATAATCGTATTTTTTCGTCTATTTTTCTCACTATATTAATTCATTTCATCTATTTGGCAGCTATTTACCTACTTACAAATAGAAAGAGGGTGGGAAATTACTGCTTCAAATAATAGATTAATAAGTTGTTACATGCTGAGCTTCAATATTTTCTTGTTCTTCATGAGCTACCATATGACCATATTTCTCCTGTACTAGTAAGATTGCTAAACCTGCAACTAAACAAGGAATGGCAAATGCTAAGAAATTGAAATGAACTGGTAAGTTAGAAGCTAATAGGAACCCACCTATAGTCGGTCCAAGCATACCTCCAATTCTACCGATACCCAATTCCCAACCAACACCTGTTGAACGGATACCAGATGGATAATATTGTGATACATATGAATTAGTATTAATTTGAGTTCCAGTTGTCGTAGCACCCGCAATAAAAATCATGATATAAAGCAATACCTGGTTTGGACTAAAGCTTAGAGCTGTTAAAGAAATAAATCCTAATAAGAAGAATGTTAACAACACTCGACGAGAACCGAATTTATCACAAAGTTTTCCAGCAAAGATAGCTCCTGTTACACCACCTAAGTTTAAAACAATTAAGAATACTAAACTTGATCCAATTGGATATCCCGCGCTTTGCATGATTTTTGGTAACCATGTACTTAAACCGTACATTACTAATAAACACATAAAAGCAGCAATCCAGAACATCACTGTACTAAAAGCACGTTTTTCAGAAAACAATTTCTTCATCGAAGAATCTGTATCATCTGATACATGCATTACTAGGTCATCCGATACATTAAATTGAGTAGCAGTATCGATTCGATTTAGCGTACGGACCAATTTTTCTTTTTTATTTATTTTTATATAATAGCTATAAGATTCAGGCATCAGTTTATAAAGAACAGGCATTAATAGTAAAGGAAGGCAAGCAACAAATACCACTCCACGCCATCCAAAGTTGGGCATAATTGCTAAAGTACCGACTGAAGCAACAATTCCACCAAAGGCATGACCACTAAACATCACAGCAACTAACGTACTACGTAATTTAGCAGGTGCATATTCTGTTACGATGGCTATTAAGTTAGGCATTACCCCTCCAAGACCAATCCCAGCAATAAAACGCATAATCCCAAAAGTACCTGGTCCGTTAGCAAATCCGGAAACAAAAGTAAACAATGAAAATAAGATTGTACAAATTAGAATGACGTTTTTCCGTCCAAAACGGTCAGCTAAAGGACCGAAAACAAGCGCACCAACCATCATGCCAAACAGTGCATAGCTTCCTAATTGTCCACCTGTTACGGCGTCCATTCCCCACTCTTCCATTAACGTTGGCAAAATGGCACCAAGCATAAACATGTCATAACCATCCACTACAATGATAAAAAAGCATGCAAGTAATAAAACTAAATGAAAACGCTTAAATTTTTGGTTATCGATAAACTCACTAACATTCACTTTTCCCATGTTTTTATTCCTCCCCAGATTATTACAAGTGTTTTAATAAATCTTTATTGTTATTAGTTTTGCTATAGCAGTAAAAAGTTTAACACTAACCATTCCACAATAAGAGAACAACGAACACTAATGGTGACCAACTAAGTATTATTTTAAATTCTTATTAACTTTATTGCAATAATTTTTTAAAAATTATTAATAGAATGTATTTTGAGTTGTTAGGAGCTTTACGAAGTAATATCCTTTCAAAATGGCTTAAATCCTTTCATCTTCTATACTAAAATAAAAAGCCATATTCCAACTTTTAAGGAATATAGCTTAACTAGTTTGTTATTTTTTAATTTGTCAGTCACTTATCTAATTTCAAATAAAAAACCCTTGCTTCAACAAGGGTTCATACCAAACTTATTAGATTATTCACTTGGGAGCTTTATTTATAAGCGTAAGCCACATTGTTATTATGGTGGCGTCCAATTGGTACAACGTTCGGTGATTCCGATACAGGATCTTGAATAACCATACTGTCGAGATCAAAGATGTCCTTGATCAAATTACTTGTAATTACTTCTGAAGGTGCTCCTTCTGCTACAAGCTGACCTTTATGAAGGGCAAAAATATGGTCTGCATAACGTGCCGATAAGTTAATATCATGCAATACCATGACGATTGTTGTTCCATATTTTTGATTGAGGTCTGTTAGCAAATCAAGGATTTCCACTTGATAAGTAATATCCAAGAAAGTTGTAGGCTCATCTAAAAATAGAATATCGGTTTGCTGTGCAAGTGCCATCGCAATCCAAACACGCTGTCTTTGACCACCTGAAAGTTCATCGATATTTCGATCAGCAAATTCGGTAATATTCATGATTTCCATTGCTTCGGCAACTGCTTCATAGTCTTTCTTCGACCAACCTTTAAGTAAGGTACGATGTGGAAATCTGCCTCGCCCAACTAAATCCGCCACTGTGATGCCTTCAGGTACTATCGGTGATTGTGGTAAAAGCCCTAATACCCTAGCTAATTGTTTGGGTGGGATTTTATGAATGGGCTTACCATCTAATGTAACTTGACCAGAAGTAGGTTTTATTAATCTCGCCATCGTTTTAAGTAGCGTGGATTTACCACATCCATTTGCACCTATGATAATACTGATTTTATTACTAGGTATGGCAATACTGACATCTTGTAGAATCATTTTATTGTCATATCCAGCAGTGACATGTTCAGCTTGAAACGTGTGTGTTGGCTTCATTATAAATCTCCCTTTCGATTGATCCGAATTAATAAGTAAATCAGGTAAGGTGCACCAAGTATCCCGGTAATTACCCCAACTGGGTACCTCGCAACAAAGGCAAATTGTCCGATAAGGTCCGCTGCTAATACTAGTATAACCCCAATTAGCCCAGCTGGAAGGATATTTGAAAACCCAACCCCCACTAACTTTTTGGCAATTGGTCCAGAAAGGAATGCAACGAAGGCTATTGGACCTGTTGTCGCAGTCGCTACCGCAATAATAAGGACTGAACTAATAATAAGGATCAGCCTTGTCTTGTTCGTGTCGACGCCAAGTGAAGTGGCCGCTTGTTCCCCTAGTTCTAACATTTCGAGTTGCTTCCCATAAAGCAAGATAATTGGAGTAATGATGATAACGGTAAGGACAATCGGTGTAAGATTTTCCATCTTCGCATTATTTAAGCTTCCACTTAGCCATCTCATGGCATTCGGAAGGTCATGTTCCCCACCAATTAACATTAAATAATTAATCAAAGCGTTTAACATTGCCTGAATTCCAATACCAATTAACACGATACGGCCAATTGAAAAAGAACTCCCTTTTGACAAGAAGTAAATCACGATTACCGTTACAAGTCCACCAATAACTGAAGCAATCGAGACAACACTATTACTTGCATGTAATACAAGGATACAAAAAACCGCAGCTGCACTTGAACCCGTTGTGATCCCTATTACATTTGGATTGGCAAGGGGATTTCGAAGCATTGTTTGGAAGATATATCCTCCAACACCAAAGGCAAAACCAGCAAATACACCGGCAATCATTCTTGGTAAGCGTATTCTTCCCACTGAAAAAGATGCACCTTTTACTTCTTCACCCAGTAAAACGCCAACAACATCTTTTACAGGATAAATCGTGTTTCCTAGCATAAGCATCGCACAACAAAGGGCTATTGAAATAATGAAAAGAACTGACGTCATAATGATAAAACGACGTCGTCTCTTTAGCCTAGAATCCATAATATTATTAATCGTTACATTCATCATAAGGCACGCATTTTCGCTTTCATAGTAATTAAGATTAAGATTGGAGCGCCAATAAACGCCGTCACAATACCAACCTCAAGCTCACTTGGACTACCTAAAAGTCTTCCACATACATCGGAAATCGTTAAAATAATTGCACCTGCAAGAGCTGACATTGGAATGATAAATCGTAAATCGGAGCCAATCAATAAGCGAATCACATGTGTAGCAATAAGGCCGATAAAGCCAATTGGACCCGCTAACGCTGTTGCAGCGCCACATAAAAGGACACCACCAAGTGTTGCAATAAGTCGTATTGTCCCAGTACGAACGCCTAATCCCGTAGCAACTTCATCACCTAGAGCTAGCGCATTTAGTCCAGGACCGGTGAAAATTGCAATGAGTATTCCTATTATAAGGAAAGGAACAAATAGCGAAATCGAATCCCAATTTCCTGCTCCCACACTACCCACTTGCCAAAATCTAAATTGGTCCATTACGTTTGAACGAGGTATCATTACTGCTGTGACGAGTGATGATAGGATTGCACTTGTCGCAGCCCCTGCTAAAACAAGCTTTAAAGGTGTTGCTCCTCCGCTTCCCATCGAACCGATTCCAAATACAAAAATAGCGGTTATCATTGCACCCGCTATAGCTAACCAAATATATTGAGTAGATGAACTTATATGTAAAAAGGCAATCCCACAAACGACAAAAAGAGATGCCCCTGTATTGACACCTAATATACTTGGATCGGCAATTGGGTTTCTCGTAACAGATTGCATCAACGCACCTGAAACTCCTAACGCTGCTCCGCACATTAAACTAAAAACTGTTCGAACAATTCTTTGTCGAACGACATTGGCTTCATGGGATTGAACTTCTGGATGGAACAAACCATCCAGAAGATCCCCAAAACCAATCATCCGAGAACCAAATGCAAGCGAAGCTAAAATACATACACACAGTAAGATTATTAAGAGTACCAAAACGATCATAAAATTACGTGGAATATGAAACTGCTTTTTTTCTGAAACGGATGAATTATTCATATTACTTCACATTTTTCGCTACATCTGAAAGTAGTGATAAGTAGTCATCAATTGTATATTTAATTGATAATGGGCTTGGTGTACCGGCTGCTGCTAGTGGTGTATTATCTTCAATTACAACAACATTACCGTTTTCAATTGCTGGAACTTTACCAAGGATTGGATCAGCTTGAAGTGCAGCTAATGTATTGTCATCCCCATAAACAACAAACATTTCAGTATCATTTAGAGCATCTGCATTTTCAGCACTTAACTCTAAATAGAAACTACTATCATCAGTAATTTGAGCTTTAATACCTTCTGGATATTCCATTCCAAGTTCTTCAAGGAATTCACCACGTGGATCTGCTGGTGTGTAAATGTAGAATTTCGATAAGTCCGTTACATTAAACATACCAAAAGTAGCTTTTATCCCTTTAAGTTCAGGGTGCTCATTTGCTTTATCAGCAATTAATTTTTCAGTATCAGCAATTAATTGTTGACCTTCTTTTTCTAAGCCCATCCCCATTGAGTTGTACTTAACTTGATCACGCCATGAAGTTACCCATGGAATATCTTGATAAGCAACAACAGGTGCAATTTCACTTAAAGTGTCATAATCTTCTTGTGTAATACCTGAGTATGCTGCAAGAATGACATCTGGATTTGAATCAGCAATTGCTTCAAAATCTAAACCATCAGTATCTTGGAATACGTTTGGATTTTCTTCACCAAGTTCTTTTAACGCTTCAGCAGTCCAAGGTAGTAAACCACTATCATCTTGAACACCGTAGTTTGCTGCAGAGAAACCAACTGGCACAACGCCTAAAGCAAGTGCAACATCTTGGTTTGACCATGCGATTGTCGCTACACGTTCAGGTTTTTCTTCAATAGTTGTTTCACCAAAAGCATGTTTAATAACGATTGGATATTCCCCAGCTGTTTCTTCTGAATCTGTTGAATCCGCTGCTTCTTTACTATCTGTATCAGCCTCTTTGTCAGAACATCCGACAAGTGCAAGAGAAAGAACAGAGATCAATAACAATGTTAGGAATGAATAATATTTTTTGGCATTCATATGTAAATTCCTCTCTCAAATAGTTTTCAATTGATAATGATTATCATCGTCGTTAATACTATAACTTTTGTGTTATAAGTTGTCAATATATTATTTAAATACCAAATATAAAGAAAAGAAGTTTGCTATTGAACAGTCGTTAGTTTTCCATTATGATTTTTCAAATCATCTATAATCAATCTCATTATATACAATTAAGTCTATCATAAGTAGATCCTTTTCCTATTCTGATATACTGAAACTACAGAGTTATTAAGTAGTAATTACCAATAAGGAGTGCTCCAATGGCCATCGCAAACGATTCTAAATTCGACCAATATAAACACTTGATTCAATCTTTACCTTCTATATCTAAGGAAACGCTTCTAAGTGAACAATTTTTATTAGAATGTGATGAAAAGAAAAAGGTTCAATTATATTACGCACCTTTTGAACATGTAAATAACCAAGCTAAGGTTGTTATTGTCGGAATTACTCCAGGGTACCATCAAATGGAAAGGTCCTTTTCAACTGTATTAGATGCTAAAAATCAACTAGTGAATGATAATGAACTTCTGCATCATGTTAAAAAGCAATCTAGTTTTGAAGGGTCAATGAGAAAAAATCTTGTTCAGATGTTAGATGAGCTTGGACTACATGAATTCTTAGGTCTATCCTCGACAATGGATCTTTTCAATGAAGCTAGTCAATTAGTACATACAACTTCGATTATCAAGTATCCAGTCTTTTATAACGGAAAGAATTACAATGGTTCAACACCTATTCTATTAAAAACGGAACTATTAAAAAAATATGTAACCAACTGCTTTGCTACAGAAATGAGTCAATTAGACAACCCGCTCATTATCCCATTGGGCGTTAATGTTTCAAATGCATTGAATTACCTAGTAGACAACGAACTACTGGATTCTAATGCTATTCTTGCAGGATTTCCACATCCTTCGGGAGGGAATGGTCATCGAGTGAAACAATTTAAGGAACATAAAGATCAAATGCATGAGATGCTACGACTTCATTTCCAAAACTAGTACTTTAAACAAACCCTAGTTCCATAGAAAAACACCTTCACGTTGCTTAAAGGGGTTAACCTGTACATCAACGTGAGGTGTTCTTTAATTATTTCAATATATTAGTTAACATAAGAGGGTTTCATAACAGTTAATTTAGGGTGTCGGTTTTAAATACCTACGGATAAATACTTAGTTTCTAAGTATGGCTCGATTCCTTCAGAGCCACCTTCGCGGCCAACACCAGAATCTTTCATGCCACCAAATGGAATATGTGCTCCAGATGGCGCGCCATCATTCCAACCGATGATTCCATAATGTAAGTTTTCACTTATATATAAACCATCTTTATAATTTTCAGTAAAGAAGTATGCAGCTAGTCCATAAGGTGAATCATTGGCAATTGATACTGCTTCTTCTAATGTTGAGAACGTTACAACAGGAATAACAGGTCCAAATGTTTCTTCATGCATAATTTTAGCATCTGATGGTACGTCTGTGATTACTGTAGGTAACACAAAGTAATATCCTTTTTCATCATTTGTATCATAGCCATTACCACAAGCTATTGTTGCGCCACGGTTTACCGCATCTTCAATTTGCTCTTTAATCTTTAAAAAGCCTTTTTTGTTGATGACTGGTCCAACATTCACGCCTGATTCAAAGCCATTCCCTACTTTTAATGTCTTTACTTTTTCAATTAAAAGTTTTGTAAATTGCTCTGCGATTTCTTCATGTACAATTAGACGGTTTGGTGATACACAAGTTTGACCTGCATTACGGAATTTAGCTGCAACTGTTTGCTCAACAGCTACGCTTAAATTGGCGTCTTTCGCAACGATAATTGGTGCGTGTCCACCTAACTCCATTGTTACATGTTTTACAGTTTGTGCACTTTGTTGCATCAGCAATTTTCCAACTGGTGTAGAACCTGTGAAAGTGATTTTACGTATTGCTTTATGTGATGTAAAAATCTCACCTACTTTTGGTCCATCATTTAACACATATTGTAATGCATCTTCTGGAATGCCCACGCTATGCGCTAATTCAATTAGGCGAATCGTTGTCAACGGTGTTTCTTCCGCTGGTTTTACGATAAATGTACAGCCTGCTGCTAATGCAGGTGCAGCTTTACGTGTCATCATGGCTGCTGGGAAATTCCATGGTGTAATGGCTGCTACTAAACCAATCGGCTCTTTTGTTACAGTAATACGCTTATTTGGCACATGTGCAGGTACTGTACGACCATAAATACGTTTTGCTTCTTCTGCATACCAATCGATATAGCTAACTGCGTAATCTACTTCACCTAAAGCTTCAGGTAATGGCTTCCCATTTTCAAGTGTGATTAACTCACCAATTTCTTGACGATTTTCACGAATAACTTTAGCCCAGCTATTTAATAACTGTGCGCGTTCATGGGCACTACGTTGCTTCCATGAAGTAAAGGCATCGGCAGCGGCTTCAATTTTATTAATGATTGCTTCTTCCGTATCATATTGAAGCGTATGGATTAACTCCCCATTTGCTGGGTTGTTTACGTGAACAAGTTGAGTCATCGATTATTTCCCCCCATAGTTTGCAAATGCATCGTCTAATATCGCTAATCCTTTTGCTAATTCTTCATCTGTAATTACTAATGGAGTTAAGAAACGAATTACATTTCCTTTAATACCCGCTGTTAGTAATAATAAACCATTCGCATTTGCATATTTCGAAATTGCATAAGCTGCTTCTTTATTTGGCACCTTATTGTCGCCAACTAACTCAACAGCAACCATTGAACCTAAACGACGGATGTCGCCAACAAAGCTATATTTCGCTTTATAAGTTTCTAAATGTGCTTCTAACTTAGCACCAATTTCTTCTGATGCTGCACATAATTTTTCTTCTTCGATAATATCGATAACCGCTAATGCTGCTTCACAAGCAACTGGACTACCAGAATAAGTACCACCTAATTCACCTGGAGCAGAAACTTCCATAATGTCTTTACGGCCAACTACACCACTTAAAGGTAAACCAGCTGCTAAAGATTTAGATACTGTCATTAAATCTGGTACTACATCAAATTGCTCGATTGCAAATAAAGTACCTGTACGTGCAAAACCAGTTTGGATTTCATCTGCGATAAAGACAATATTATTTTCTTTACAGAAGTTCGCAACAGCTTGAACGAATTTTTTCGGAGGTACGATGAATCCACCTTCACCTTGTACTGGTTCCATTACTACACAAGCAACCATTTCTGGTGCCACTGTTGATACGAAGAAGTCATAGAATTGTTCAATAATGAAATCTACATATTGCTCATCTGTTAACCCTTCTGGTTTACGGTATAAATATGGGAATGGCGCTTTATAAATTTCTGGAGAGAATGGACCAAACTCATATTTGTAAGGTTTTACTTTTGAAGTCATTCCCATTGTTAAGTTTGTACGTCCATGATAACCATTTGTAAATGCGACAATCCCTTGTTTCTTTGTATATTTACGTGCAATTTTCACTGCATTTTCTACTGCTTCTGCACCAGAGTTTAATAAGATAACTTGTTTTTCGTGTGTTCCTGGTGTAATTTCTGCTAATTTTTCTGCTAGTTTAATATAAGATTCATACATAATTACGTTAAAGCCAGGGTGTAAAAACTTTTCTACTTGAGCTTGTACTGCTGCAACTACTTTAGGGTGGCTATGACCAACATTTAAAGTACCGATTGCTGCTGCGAAATCGATCCAATCATTACCTTCAGTATCGATAATTGTAGAGCCTTTTGCTTCTCTTGCTAGAGCTAAACAGCCATTACTTACACCTTGTACTACGAACTCATTTCGTTTGTTTACAATTTCTACTGCTGTATTTTCTTTAATCATTTTGAACTTCCCCTTTACAAAAGTTGTATTTGTTGTAATTAGTATCTAGTTTTTTGGTTCACAAAAAAAGGTCCAACTTTTATAAAAAAAGGTACCAGTTTTCAAAATTCATCGTTTCTTATATAATACAGTCAGAATATACAGTTTTTTATTGGGGGTTTTATATGATTCGCATCGATTTTACATCTGATCATCGTTTTATTTACCAACAAATTTATAGTCAGTTACGAAAACAAATTTTACAAAACGAACTACGTGCACATAGTAAGCTCCCATCAAAACGTGAGCTAGCTGAAATTTTAAATGTCAGTATTAACTCTGTTAAAACTGCCTATGAGCAGTTAATGGAAGAAGGTTATATCTATACAGTGGAACGTGTTGGCTATTATGTAGAGGAAATTCAAGAATTTACACTAGCAGGTAACACGCATGAACCTTTCCCACCAGATTTAAAAGAAAAAACTGAGACACGCAAAGGGTGGTTGTCATTGTCACATATGAACACAAACCCACAACTGTTTCCATTTAAAAAATGGTTGTCGTGCCAGGCGAAAATATATGATACATATATTTCTTCAATCGGAGAGATGCCCCATTCACAGGGTCCTTACATATTGCGTCAAAGTATCGCAGAAATGCTTTACCGAACACGAGGTATTACATGTGAGCCAGAGCAAATTGTCTTGCATGGAACGAGTCAAGGTTTATTAGAACGACTTATTTATCTACAACGAGAGAGTACATTTGCGACGGAAAATCCAGGCTATGCACGCTATCATCATTTGTTAAAACGGTTTAAGATCAATACACATTTAGTCCAACTGGATATCAACGGAATCGATGTAGAATATTTAACAAAAACCGATGCGAATATCGTTATTACAACACCTTCACATCAGTTTCCAACAGGAATCATAATGCCAATTTCAAGACGAATTGAGTTATTAAACTGGGCGGCCGCGTCAGAGGATCGTTATATTATTGAGGATGATTATGATAGTGAATATAAATATCAAACAGATAACATACCTGCGTTACAAAGTTTAGACTTTAATCAGAAAGTCATTTATATGGGGACCTTTTCAAAAACGCTCTTACCAGGTATTCGTATCAGCTATATGGTACTCCCACCTAAATGGTTATCATTGTACAAAGAACATTTTGCTTTGGAAATTCAACCTGCCAATATACTGAGCCTTTATACATTACAAGAATTCATCGATAGCGGGCTTCTTGAAAAACATGTTCGTAAAATGACAAAGCATTATGAAACGATACGCACTCTGCTCATTCAGCAGCTCCAAGAACAATTAGGGGAATCAATCATCATCCATGACATACCAGCAGGATTGCACTTTTTAGTAGAAGTGCTTACAGAAAAAAGTTATACCACAATAGAAGAACAAGCTGTTTTACATAAACTAGAACTCTATACATTAAAGCGATTTTCTCTAAATACGCTTCCACTTATCAAGAAGAATCGTTCGATTATTATTGGGTTTGCCAATATTGCACCTGAAGATATTCCAAGCGCTGTTGAACGATTAAAAAAGGTTCTATTACATTAGTATGTAAAAAGGGATTCACGATTTTTATATCGTGAATCCCTTTTTGGCCACTATGGTACCGTTGTTCTACGTTGCGGTGGACAATTTACGCGTGCACGGCTCCACGGAGAACAACTAGATTGATTGCTAAATTCAGAATGTCCTTGAAAAGACCGAAACCGCTTCAATCTTATATTAGTTTCTTCCTATTAAATAGTTACTTTGTTAAATTGAGCTAATCGCTTAAGTAAAATATCTTTCCCTAGAAGTTGTAGCACAAGGGGTAGTTCTGGGCCATGAGTTTGGCCTGTTAATAGAATACGGATTGGCATAAATAAAGCCTTTCCTTTTAGCCCTGTTTGCTTTTGTATTCCTTTAATGAGTTGCTTCCACTCTTCATTACTTGATGGCGTCACTTCTTGTAGCGCTGTTGTTAAGCCTTCAGCAATTACACTAGTTTCACTTGCTGCTAGCCATTCTTGAGCCTCTTCTTCATATACCACTTGCTCTTCAAAGTAATGCTTTGTTAGCGCAACAATTTCCGCGCCGTATGTTAATTGTTCTTGATAGAGTAGTGCAAGCTCCTTCAGCCATTGTAGTTGCTCTTCAGTCGGCTGAATAGGGAAAACATCTGACTTTTGTAGATGTGGTAATACTAACTCTACTAATGCCTCTGGCGATAAACGCTTAATATATTGATTGTTCATCCACATCAGTTTTTTCTGATCAAACATCGATACCGATTTTGAAAGGCGCTGAACATCAAATTGTTCAATTAATTGTTCTTTTGATATTAACTCTTGCTCCCCCTCTGGAGACCAACCTAATAATGCAAAGAAATTAAACATCGCTTCTGGTAAAAAGCCTAATTCACGGTATTGCGATACGAACTGAACAATCGTTTCATCCCTCTTAGAGAGTTTTTTACGTTGCTCATTAACGATCAATGTCATATGTCCATATTGTGGTGGTGCCCATCCGAATGCCTCAAACACCATTAATTGCTTAGGTGTATTCGATAAATGCTCTTCCCCACGAAATACATGGGAAATTTCCATATCATAATCATCTAACGCAACTGCGTAATTATATGTCGGAATTCCATTTGTTTTCATAATGACCCAGTCACCAATGTCTTTCGATTCAAATGCAACATTACCGCGGACTAAATCATCGAATCGATAGGTTGTTCCTTCCGGTACACGCATACGAAGCGTATAAGCTTCACCTGCAGCCTCTTTTTCCTCGATTTGCTGTTGTGTTAATGTTCTACAAGTACCATCATAGTGAGGTGCTGCTACCCCAGCTGCTTTTTGCTCTTCCCGGGATTGCTGAAGACGTTCTGCTGAACAAAAACATTTATAGACTGTTCCATTTTCTAAGAGTTTCTCAGCTCGTTCTTTGTAAATCGATAGGCGCTCCATTTGTCGGTACGGTGCATATGGGCCACCAATATCAACGGATTCTTCAGGCACAATACCAAGCCAACGTAAATTATCTAATTGTGAGGCTTCACCGCCCTCAACATTCCGTTCGATATCTGTATCTTCTATACGTACAATAAATGTACCGTTATTATGTTTTGCGTATAAGTAATTAAATAACGCTGTTCGAGCTCCTCCAATATGTAAAAAGCCAGTAGGACTTGGCGCATAGCGTACACGTACTTGTTTCGTCATTTTGTTTGTCTCCTCTGCTATATAAAAAATATCCTTATTATATAGATAGATCATCTATATAATAAGGAATCATGTTTAACTTACTTCATGATTTATAGTGGGAACCAGCCTACTGGTTCAACATTTAAGCGAATATTGATTTGTTTTACTTCTTGGAATTCTTCTAAGCTATATTTTCCTAGACTACGACCAATTCCCGATTGTTTGTAGCCACCCCATGGAGCTTCTACATACGTTGGGTGATAGTCATTTACCCAAGTGATTCCGGCACGTACTTGTTTAATAACACGTAATGCTTTCCCGCCGTCATTTGAGAAGACACCACCAGCTAAACCGAAATCTGTGTCATTAGCTAAACGAACAGCTTCTTCTTCAGTTGAGAACTTTTGAATCGTTACAACTGGACCAAAAATTTCTTCACGCACGATTGTCATATCCGGTGTTACATCCGTAAATACAGTTGGTGCGATAAAGAAACCTTTATCTAAGCCATTTTCTGTTACACGGTAGCCACCTGTTTTTAATGTTGCCCCTTCAGCTTTACCTTTTTCGATATAGCCTAAAATTGAGTTCATTTGTGCTTCACTCACAATCGCACCCATATTCGTTTCTGGATCTAAACCAGGACCTACTTTAATTTTTTCTGCACGTTCAACATAACGTTTTACGTATTCATCATAAATTGTATCTTGTACTAAAATACGGCTACCTGATGAACATACTTGACCTGCTCCTAAGAAGATACCAAATAAACCATAGTCAACTGCTACTTCTAAGTCTGCATCTGCAAATACGATATTTGGAGATTTCCCACCTAGTTCTAATGAAATTTTCTTTAAGTTTCCAGCAGCTGCACGCATAATGCCGCGCCCTACATCTGTACTACCTGTGAAGGAAACCATGTCTACATCATTGCTTTCAGAAATCGTTTGACCAATGATTGAACCTTGACCAAATACCATATTGACAACGCCTTTTGGTAAGTTTAATTCATGGATGATTTCAAATAACTTGAATGCTGTTACAGGAGTAACTTCAGCTGGCTTGTAAACAATTGTATTCCCTGCTGCTAAAGCTGGAGCAATTTTCCATACACTCATAAGTAATGGGAAGTTCCAAGGTACGATTAATCCTGCAACTCCAACTGGCTCTTTTACTACCATTGCTTGTACATTATTGTCAGGCACGTGGTATGTTTCACCGTCTGGGTGTAAAATAATCCCTGCATAATAACGGAAGCACGCAACTGCATCTTGTACATCTGCTTCTGCCTCTGCATATAATTTACCATTGTCTTGTGTTTCTAAAGTAGCAAACTCTTCAATACGCTCTTCTAGTTTATTTGCAATCGCATTTAAAATATCTGCTCGTTCTTTTGCTGTTGTATTTTTCCACTCGCCCTCATCAAAAGCTACACGTGCAGCTTTGATTGCTTGTTCTGTTTGTTCTTTTGACATACGAGGTGCTGTCGCGATTACTTCCTGGTTTGCTGGGTTAATAACCTTTACTGTATTTTCTGCTTCAACCCACTCACCATTGATATAACTTTTTAAGTATAGTACGTCAGTTACTGTTGATGTTGTCATCTATCATCCCGCCTTATAGTTTAATAGTTAAATTAGAAGATTTTGCACGTGAGCAACATGTTAAAATTGTGCTTCGTTGCTTTTTATTGTCTTCAGATAAGAAGTGATCTCGGTGTTCCACATCACCATCTACAACCTCGATTTCACAACTACCACATCCACCGATTTTACATGCATATGGTGCATTGATACCTTCACGAAGAAGTGCATCTAGTAATGACTCTTGTTCAGATACTTGAATTTGTTTCCCACTTTCCGTTAGGGATACAACGAACGGTTCTAAATTAGAGTTATCTAAGCCACTTGAGAATAATTCATAATGAACAGCGCGTTCTGGATAACCGTAAGAGAAGGCTGCATCACGGAATTCCTCAACCATACCAACAGGTCCGCAGAAATACACATGGGAACCGATGCGGTGTTCCTTCATTAAATCTGTTGTTAAACGGTTTGGTTCTTCTGTACGTGAAAAGTGGAATGTTGTAATGTCTCCGTACTTTTCTTTAAGTTCTTCATAGAACGCACATTCTTCGGGTGTACGAGCTGCATAATGTAGCTCCACTGTTTGATCAAATTGTATGTCTTGTAGCATCGATAGGAATGGTGTGATCCCAATCCCAGAAGCATAAAACACATGATGTTTTGCATGTATATTTAATGCAAAGTAATTGCGTGGGAATGAAATTTCAAGTTCATCCCCTACATTCATCTGTTCATGCCAAAACTTTGAGCCTCCACGTGAGTTCGAATCTTTACTAATTGCAATTTCATAATATTCACGATTACGAGGATCGCTAATTAATGAATATTCACGTTCATATACCGTTTCCCCATCGGATACATACGTTTTTAAGTGAGCACCACCTGTAAACATAGGTAGCTTTTCATCTTCAGTTGGTACAAATCGGAAACGTTTAATTGTAGACGTCTCTTGTACAATACGATCAATTTTCACAGGAATATTGCCAGCGATTCTCATTTACATCACTCCTTCTGCTTCTGGTACAAATGGATAACCAATATACCCTTTTCGTACTTTTGAATAAAAAGGTCCAACATTTAAGTGTGCACCACAACCGCATTGTACTTGCGCAGCTTGTGGGTCAATTTCGCTAGGCGTGAAGCATTTCATACAGTAAATATATTTACGCTTTTCGCCGATAATTTTTATTTGTAATTCTTCTTCAGACGCCCCTTCTTCAACGGCTGTTGAGAAAATTTTCACGGCGTCATCCCAATTCGCTACGATATAAAAACAAGTGCCCATTTTTTGTTCTACGATAAAATCACGAACCTGATCTGTGTTTTTAAATAGTAATGTAGCCGATGGCGTATCGTAGAGTTGAGCCTGTAATTGATTGGCTTCTTCTTTGTATGCCTCATCACAAATAATTGCAGCCTTTACGAAATGAGTTTTAGGCGATAACTTTTCTGTTAATGTAACGGATTCAAAAAATAATACCGGGCTATTATACATACAACTTATCCCTCCTGTGTTTGTAGAGCTTTTTTCTTTAACTCTTCGTCAACGCGACGTAAATACTCAACCGATGCCGGTAAATATGGAGCAATTCCTTTGTATTCTGCCATTGCTTCAGGAATATCTTGCAGGACGCTATAAGTAGTATCAAACCATTCTTGACGAAGTTGTAAATCTTCTAAAGGTAAGAATTGTGTATTTAAAACGAATAAAATAGCATTACTGCGTGACATGCGATAGAATTTTTGTTCTTCAACACGTAGGCGTACTAATTTACCTGCATTTTCAGCTGTGATTAGGCTTCGTTGTGGTTCCCAAACATCCATCGTTTCATAGTTAACATCCCAACGGTTGGCCATTAAGTTCCAGTTAATTCGTGTCCAAGGCTCCCCTGGGTTAATTCCTAATAAGAATTTACGAATGCGATCTACTAAGTGATCCCCATTACGTGATACAAATGGTACTGGTCCGTGGATTTCATCAAATGACATCCCTTTATTCCAGTGTGCAGAGAATAGTGCCGCATAAGAAACTTGTCCAATTTCTAAGTAGAAATTATCTTCACGGTTAACCATTAAGACAAAATCTTGGTGGAAATGACGACCAGCAAAATCATATGGCTCATACGGTAATGTAGATGGATCACCGAAAGTAAATGTTTGCTCTTCTTTTAGGATATTATTTTTAAATGTCCATTCATCGCCGTTTTTAATAAGTTCGAAATGTTCTGGATATTTTTCAACTGCCATTTCAAATACCATTTCTAAAAACTCCCAC
>DATMGC010000075.1:0-4979 GCA_035555915.1 Ureibacillus sp.
TCCTTTCAATTTCGAGAACGAGTGTATATACGATATCATTCAGTCATTTTATTTTAAAATGCCCCTGAAAGTTGGATTTATTCTCATTCTAAAGCTTTATAAATGGCTTCTTTCGAAAATCCCTTAATTTTATATTATAGACGCAATTACTATCTATGAGCAAAAGCTATCTTATCCCGCATAATAGTATACAACTTTATATTATAGTTTGTGAAATTAAATTTATATTTCATGTAATTTTGTTTTGTTACTTAGTTTTTATGTGTAGTTGTTGATATGTTGTTGCGTGCACTTACTCTCTGCTTTGGTGCGTAAACTCAAGATTGCGAGCATATAATCCGATTTGTGTGCGTTAACACTATGATTAGGTGTGCAAGGTCCTATTTATGTGCGTATACCCTAGTTTTCGTGCACTAAACTCGTTTCGTGCGTTTACCACTTTATTGGTGCGTATAGTTTTCTATTTGTGCATTTACCGACTGCTTTAGAGCGTATAATCAATTTTCGGAGCAAATAAACAGGTTTGTGTGCGCATAACTCTGTTTTCGTGCTTTTACCCAAGATTAGGTGCACTAAACTCAGTTTGTATGCTTTTATCTATATTTTTGTACACATACCCGAGTGATTCTCCTACTTAATCTCATATCGACTACTTCTTGAGTTACCTAGTTGTTTAGCACAAGTTGATTTTAATATTCTATAGGCTTCATATCGATTTCTTAAATGAAGAAATTTTATTGCTTCATTTATAGAGATAGTATTGTTGATTAGCATGTAGTAATCGTTTAATGCATGTTGATGTGCTGCCATATTCGTTTGCTCACATTTAGGACAGTACCATGTTCTTAACGTTTTGTGCATAGGGAAAGTTCCACATGAAGGACATTCGACTCCAGAAATCAGGTGCATTGAATCGATTCCGTAGCGATTACATAGGGGAAATGGGGATATAGGTTTTACGTGTTTCAGAATTTGAGACCCAACTTTTATCGGATCTATGAGTTGTTCATTGTTGGGAAGTGACCAAATATAACTTATAAGTTCTCGCCCAATTAACGCTTTCGTCTTAGTAGGAGGACTTTTAACAAGCGAATTTTGAAAAGCAAATACTACAGCACCGTAAATCGGGATCGTTGGTAGGTTCATTTCGTTTAACAGAGAGCGCAAACCCATACTGTAGTATTCTATTTGTGACTCGGGACTTCCTAATTTTTCTTCTCTCCCATCCTCAAGTAATCGAACCATCTGTCTTGGATTAGCTGTAAAGTAAAGTACTCCTTTTATATTTTTCACTTCTAAAATTAGACACCAACTTGACCCTAGGATAAGAATATCAATTTGAGTTTGAAAATGAGCATCCAGCGAGATATTGTGGAGAATAGCAGTATTTTCTGGAAGTGCATTAGATGAAAGTAATTTCATAACCTGCCCCTCTCCCTTATCGCCTGCTTCCTGGCGTCGTAGATCATCTAAAATCACATGATATTTTGCATGATGTTCAGGTAGACGATTTTTTAGGGCAATTTGGCCACGCGATAGAGTTGATGGTTCAAATGGTTTTAGTATCAAGTAATCACACTCCGTTTTTTCTTAACGTAGCAGATTGATTCACATATTAGAATGGTTTTGTACAAACATTTATTTTCACAATGTTTTATTTTCTGATAACAAAAAAGCACCTTTGATTTTTTACAATTAAAGGTGCCCTGTTATTTCGTTGCTCGATCCTATGGAGAATCTTTATTTATTTTCATCTAATTTTTCTTGTTTTGCCGTTAATTCTAAGAAGCGTTTTTCATCACGTTCTTCTAATGCTTGGTCGATTAATCGTTCTAAATTTTGTTTTTCGAGTTCACGAATCAATTTTTGCATTTCTGATTCGATTTCCTCTTTTGGAACGACACTTACTTTTTCATCTAGTGTTGTCGCTTGATCCAATATAGGAGTTAAATGATCATGCACATTTGAAATTAGGAGTAGCTGGTATAAAGGTAAACGAATAAAACGATTTCCACGTTGGAACACAAAAATCTCTGAAAGATTTTCAATTTGCTTTGTTTCTAAGTCAACAATCATTTCTTTGCCTTCAACAGGAACAAAATGATACAACTCATCATCCTTAACAATCGAGAAATATTGATAAGCAAATACTAAGCGCAGCGTCTTTCCATTTACTTTCGTATAAAAAGGTTTCATAAACTGTACTTGAATCATACTATCCCCTCCTACTTGGAAGTTTTCTGATTAACCTAATTTTAACATATACCCATCACCCAGTAAATGAAAGCGATTTCATTTACCAATAATAACTGAATCCGGATTCATATGTACTCTCTGGACAGTTCACTTCTTTAGGTAAACACTTCCATACTCCATCATACGAATTAAAGATCTCGTTAATGCTATTTTCACCATACTTTTCACTTTTCAAACTAGCGTATTCTTTCTAATTTTATCGATATTTGTAAATCAAATGGATTTATAATTATTTTTCATTTATTTAACCCCTGTATTACATACAAATACCTTTATTTTCACATTTCAAACCAATAAATTAAGATTTTGATTTCCATTTACTTTCCGTTTCACTTATCATTCCCATGTTTTCAAGTTATAATGGAAGGACAGACTTTTTTTAGACTGAAATAAAATCATTACATTAAGTCATAAGAAATCACACAGATTTTAGACATTCTGTGTAAAATCTTGTATTTCTAAGGAGCGTACTACTATGGGTATATCGATTTCAACACTTGCATTGGAACAAACTTCATTCATTCGAGATCAACTAGAAATTATTGAGCGAACGTTACATCCATCTGTTACTGAAGATGAGGAACTTATCCGCCGCGCGCTCTTTGCCGTACGAAATAAATCCGTAAACTTTGAACGCTATGTGCCTTTTTCAAATACACTTTATGCGTCTGTACAGGATGTACGCATCACACAAGTAAGTGTAAACTTTCGTACAAATGAAATAATCTGTGAATGTCCTCAGGAAGAATGGTGTCGTCATAAAGTGAGTGTCATCCTGTCCTTATACCAATACATCGACTCTGTTCAAGATTGGGCTGCGAAATGGCGAACGAAAAAAAGGGTTAATTTACATATGTTAGCTTCAAATCGTACTCCTGAAAATTGGCTTGCCATGGTGGACGAGGTTATGACACATTTATTACCCGAGGGACGACCTATCGAACAATACCTTGTTTCAAGTATTTTTGAAAATGCACACACTAAACTAAATAAACATCAGCCTTTTGAAAGAGAATGGCAACCAATTTATAAGCTATTTATGGAGATTGGGATTTTAAATAAAATTTGGAAACATTTAAATGAGACGCAAACTACTTTAACAACTGATTACTTTGAATATTTATTTGATCGTCGATTTGAAATCATTCAGGAAGTCATTCATGATTTATCTGGGAAGTCACGTCTATTTGCAACCGACCCCTTTTTTGATGCACTACAAGTTTTAGTAAGGGAACTTTTACTTGAAAGACATCATTATATAGGGAGAAGATTAAACATTTATTTATTATTCTGGGATACAGTATTTATTGAAAAGAAACGCGCTGAAGAAGAATTAGCTGTTCTTGAAGGCTATCATAGTACTGGAGAAATCAATGAGGAAGTGCCTCTCTTATCTGTATATAATGTCTTTTATATTTTATTGAAAGACTATGATGCCTTAAAGAAAAATATAGAGAGCATTTCTGCAGAGCAAATGAATGTCTACTTTGGACTTGCTAAATTTTCAAACTCACGTCAAGATGAGTTGGCGACAGAATTAATTTTAAAAGCTATGCTCCCACTATTAAATGAATATATAAATAGTAATCTGAAGCCGTCTCAGCGCCAACTGTATGTAAGAAGAATTCATCTTTTATATGACAATATATCGTTGTCTGAAAATGAAGAGTTAATGCTCTATTCCGCATTTGGAGTTTATGGAGTTCAGCCCTACTCTCACTATTTATTAAAGGAAAAACGTTATGAAGAATGGGCTGCCCTTCATCAGTTATATCCTTCTTCTATTGCATACTTAGAAACAAGTGGTTTGAAGGAAGTTTTAGAAGAAGCACCTGAAGTGACTTTGCCTCTTTATCATTACTATGCACTTGAGGAAGTAAATCAAAAATCAAGAATGAACTATAAACAAGCCGTTCGGATTTGGAAAATGATGAAGTCTGCTTCAAAGAAAAGTGGGAAGACTAACTTTTGGACTGATTATATCCAAACGGTTCGTGAACAATATAAACGGCTACGAGCTCTACAAGAAGAACTTGAGAAAGGAAATTTACTGGTATGACAGAAATTCAACTAACTCCTTTTACGAAAACGATACGATTATCTATAGAAGAACTGCAGCCAGCTTTCTTTTCTGTAACAGCATATAACGAAGATCAAACACCTCTGTCCCCCATTCATTGGACAAGACAGTTATTTTTTCGTTATGAACCAAATTTCTACGGATTAAATGCTAATGTAACCGACACTGAGCTTCGATTAACTACAGTGGAATTAGTCGATTTGTTATCACCAATATATCAACATCCATTTATACATCTAATGGGTGTTGATATTCAATCTGATAAACTTTTAGCTACAATGAAAGCCATTCAGCTTCTGTGGAATAATAGTGTTTTGTGGGATTATGTAGTAACGGAAGAAACCGACACAGGTGAATTTAAATTTGCCTTCCAACTACCGGACAGCTTTACACAGGACGAGTTTGTTCGAAAAATTATTGGTGATAAGGATATATCATTAAAGGAAATTGAGACTCTACTTTCAACAGCAGCTTATCAAAAATTAGCTTTTGCTAGTTTAGCACCAAGTGATTTACCAACTTTATTGCCTTTCTTTAAAAATGGAGGATGGCCATTAAATAAAGATCGCTCCGTTGGTGACATTAAAGTTGCTTTACGCTTAAGTGAACCGGAAGAAAGTTCTTCCGAATGGCTTTTAGAAAC
>DATMGC010000076.1:0-68551 GCA_035555915.1 Ureibacillus sp.
TAATAAATCTTCAGTGCTCGTAAAAATCATTTTCCCTTTATAATATGTAGCAAAGATTGTATACGGGAATTCATGATTTTCATATAGAGAGTGCTTATGTTTTGCGTACATTGTTTCCTTTGTTACTACAAATGGCACTTCTTCTACAATAGCAAAATTTGCGTCATACCCCACTTCTATACGACCTTGGCCTTCAATTCCAAAGCGAACAGCGGGTGCTTCAGCAGTAAGTTTGGCAACCTTCGTTAGAGGTAAGCCCTTTTCTTTCGCCACTTGTAAAACCGATAACAGCGTAAACTGTCCTCCATTTATACCTCCCCAAGCTTCAAAGAAATTACGTTTGGATAAGTCCTTCAACTCCGGAGAACATGGAGAATGATCTGATGTAATAAAGTCTATCTTCCCTTCTGCAACAAGTTCTATCAATTCCCTTTGAACTCTTGGTGCTCTTAATGGCGGTGCACATTTCGCGTAAACACCATGTTCCTCAAAAGCTTCATCATTAAACAATAAATAATGTGCACAAGTCTCAAGCGTCACATCGATACCGTGCCTTTTCGCTTCATGAATAACTTGAACAGCTTCTGGGCTACTTATATGGACAAAATGTAGAGCACAACCAGTGATTTCAGCATAGGCAAGTGCTCTTTGAACAGCTTCAACCTCTGCAATAATCGGACGGGATTCACAATAATCCTTCGGTTCTAGCTTTCCGCTTGCAATCTTTTCATTGGCTAATAGTCGTGTCATTTCATCGCTTTCTGCATGCAAAGATAGAATCTTCCCTAGACGACTTATTTCCTTCATTCCATTAAGCAATGCCAAGTTATCCACAGAACTAAATGGTTCAAATCCAGAATTTGAGATGAAGGCTTTAAAACCAATTACATTACATTCTGCTAATCTTTCTAACTCACTAATATTTTGCGGTACAAGACCGCCCCAAAAACGATAATCGATAACCGACTTTTCCTTAGATAACTGTTCTTTCAATTTAAGAGAAGGCACGTCAATTGTTGGAGGATTACTATTTAGTGGCATATCAAAATACAATGTTGCTCCACCTGCAGCAAGCATTCTTGACCCGGTTTCTATTCCTTCCCAATCCACATTACCAGGTTCATTAAAGTGTACGTGAGCATCGATAGCTCCAGGTAATACGATTTTCCCCTTAAGCTCCACTGTTGGACTATCCTGATTTACAATTTCGGGGGCAATTTGAACAATTTTCCCATCTTTCACAGCAATATCACTGTGAGTAACTTTATGTGGTTCAACAACTGTTCCCCCTTTTAAGATGAGATCATACATCCTTTTATACCTCCTCTACTGAAATATATGAAGGTGCGCCATAGTAATCTAGCGCCGCCTGTACTCCTTCTCCTCGATTTGGTTCAAATCCATTACGAATTAAGGCAGCCTCTAATGCTTGTAATACCTTTAAGATATTGTCCTTTCGACAACTATAACCCATTGTTCCGATACGCCAAATCTTCCCTTGAAGCGGACCAAAGGAAGAAGCGATTTCTACACCAAATTGCTCTAACATGATTTGACGAACTTTTTCACCATCAACACCATCTGGAATCTCAATACAAGTTACAGATGTTAATTTACAAGATGGATTCCCAAAAATCGTAAGTCCCATTGCTTCTATTCCTTTTACAAGTGCAACTTCATGGTAATTGTGGCGGGCAAATCGTTGTTCTAATCCTTCTTCAAGTACAAGTCGTAATCCTTCTCGTAAAGCGTAAATCATTGACGTAGCTTCAGTGTGATGATTTAGACGACGAGGACCCCAATAATCTTGAATCATGGCTAGATCAAAATAATTACTACGAATCATATTCGTCCGTTTTTGCTCAAACTCCTCTTCAGTTGCAATACCGTATTCAATTTTTTTACGACCTTGAATGACAGCTTCAATACGATCATTGTACGTTATAGGTGCCATCCCAGCTGGAATCGATAAACACTTCTGCGTCCCACCAATAATTCCATCAATGCACCATTCATCCACAGGAATATTAACTCCACCGATTGAAGCGACAGCATCTACAATGAGTAATACATCTTGTTCACGACACGCTTTTCCTAAAATATTTAATGGTTGCATACAACCAGTCGAAGTTTCACCATGAACTACTGCCACAATTTTCGGTTGTACCTCTTTCATTTTGTTTATTATTTCTTGTTGATCAAATACACTACCCCACTCGGTTTCTAAAGTGTACACTTCTGCACCATAGCGTTCGCAAATCTCCACAAGTAAATGACCAAAACGTCCAAAAATCGGTACTAACACCTTGTCTCCCGGTTCAATTACACTTGCAAGTAGTGCTTCATTTCCCGAACGGGAAGTACCATCAATTGGAAATGCCCATTTATTTTTCGTTTGAAATAAACCTCTAAGCATTTCCATTACTTCATTCATAATATGTGTGAAAGCTGGGTCGAATTGTCCTAAAATTGGAGTACTCATCGCCTGTAAAACTCGAGGATCTACCTCCACTGGACCTGGCGTCATTATGGTTCTTGTAGGTGTTTGTAATTGTTTAAAGTTCATAACATTTCACTCCTTAATATGCTAGTTTGTATAGATAATCCATTAAAACAGAGACACCAATTTCTAATTTGGCGCTATCTGTATATTCGAGTGGTGAATGACTAATGCCGTCTTTACTCGGCACAAAAAGCATAGTCGTTGGGATGTATTGACCAAATACTTGTGCATCATGACCAGCCCCACTTACTATAGTTGTATATTTAAATCCTTTTTTTGTAAGATTATTTTTCATTTCATCATGTAACTTGGTATCTAAAGATACGGGTCTAATATCTGTCCACTTATGAATGTCAATCGATACTGCACTTCTATCAGCTATTTGATGTAAAAGCTGTATTGCTTGATGGCAAAATGCTTCAAGTATGTCTGATTCATGGTGACGAATATCTAAAGTAAAACTTACATTTCCCGCGATGACATTAGGTACATTGGGTTTTACAAGGATTTGCCCTGTCGTGATGCGCAATTGAGGATAATTAGTTTTTGCTATAGCCGTTAATTCACTAATCACATTCGCTGCACAAACAAGAGCATCTTTTCTTTCCATCATAGGAGTAGTTCCTGCATGATTGCTTTCTCCATTTACTGTAATCGTAAATCGTTTTTGACCTACGATATGAGTAACCAACCCGATATCTGACTGCCCTTTTTCTAAAATAGACCCTTGCTCGATATGAATTTCTACAAAATGGTGAATATCCTCTCTTTTTCTCGTCTTATATTCATTAAATGGAAAACCCGCTTCAGTCATTGCTTCACTAAACGGAATCCCTGTTTTATCTTTCATATCTTTTACAGACATTTGAGAGTAATCGCCCATCACATTTTTTGAACCCCAATAAGTTAGAGGAAATCGACTTCCCTCCTCCTCACAAAGAGAGACCACTTCAATTGTTTTCTTTGGCTTTCCATATAATTCTATTAATCTTTTAACAGCAAGAAAGCTTGCTAAAATACCGTAAGCACCATCATATTTTCCTCCATGAACAACTGTATCGACGTGCGACCCGGTAAGAATAACCTGTTTCTTTTCAGATGTTCCTTCTATTCGTCCAAATAAGTTACCTACTTGGTCAAAGTACGTACTAAATCCGGTATCTTCCATTTTTTGTTTCAATGCAGCCTGTGCCTGTACCCACTCCTCCGAATATAGTAATCTCGTGACTCCACCTTCTTTTGCCATGCCGAAGGATGCAAGCCAATCTACCAATCCTTGAATTTCGCTTACTTGAGTTTTTGCCACTTGGATCTCGCTCATATGACACCCCACCTTCCCTAAAATACAGTTATTCCAGTCTTTAAATATCCGAATATTCAACTTTTTATAAGTATAAGAAAGTAAGTAATGCACTTCATCAGCAGATTTGTTAAAAAAAAACTCAAATTTGGTTAATGTGAACAAAAAGGCATAATTTATATTTATTTTATGTAACTTTTTATAACATACTTTCATTTTCTATGAATTTATGTTAGATTTTGTAACATATAACGAAAAAGGAGGGTACTATTGTGAACATTCTACAAATGCTTTCTCAAAAAGAATTGGCTCCCATTACATTGGTCGCTGGGGAGAAGAGTAAAAACCGAGAAATCAGCTCCATTACAATGATGGATGCTCCAGATATCATTCCGTACTTACGCGAAAATGAACTGGTTATTACAACGGCCTACCACTTGCAAAATAACCATTCTTATTTCCAGGAACTTATACGCGAGATGGCTTTAAAAGGTTGTGCTGGCATTGGCATTAAAAAGAATCGTTTTTTACACGAAATCCCTCAAGATATTTTACAACTAGCAGATCAATTAAATTTACCCTTCATTGAGTTACCAGAGCATCTATCTTTAGGACAAATCAATTTTTTAATGACCGAAAAGATTTTACAAAGCGAGGCTTCATTGTTATCACACGCGATGGATATTCATCGCCAATTTACGCTACTTATTTTAAATGGCCAAGGAATCCCAAGACTTGTCCGACAATTAGCTTCATTTATAGGAAAAGAAGTTCAATTAATTAGCCCATTTTTACGTCCGATGTATTCTGCTCAACTCCATGTACCCGAACTAACTTCCATTCAAAAGATGATGAGAAACAACATCCGTCACAATTCATCGAACAAAGCCTGGACTTTTTCTATTGTAGCTAATCGTCAAACAATTTCTTTATATCCAATTAATATTAATACAGAAAAAAATTGTTACCTAATGATTAAAGGTTCCATTGATGAACAAGATATCATTTCACGTTTAACCATTGAGCAAGCGATTAACGTTTTATCCTTTGCCATTATGCAGGAACAAGCTCTTCAACAACAAAAACGTAATATTCGCAATCAACATTTCCGAGATTTAATAGAAAACGAGGGACAATCACCAGTTACGTTAAAAGCAATGGCTCAGGAACTTTCATTACCCTACCAACAAGTGTATTTATGTATTATTGGGCATGTATTAACAAAAACAAATTCCTACACATATCAACCAAACTTTGTTATTGAACAAATCCACAAATTTTGTGAGGAGGCCCTTCAATCTAGTCGTATTCCAATACACACTTTTACGTCAAATAATGAATTGGTTCTATTATACGAATTACATGATACAAATTCGGATTACACATTGTTTTTAACAGAGTTGCTTACAGAATTAGAAGCCTCCATCCACCAATATTTTGACTTGCATATGAATTTTGGCGTAAGTAATCAAACACACAATTTTTCTGAGATTCAACGAGCATATAAAGAGGCGCAAAGTACGGTCCTAACTATACGCAATAGAAGAAAATTAGTTTCCTTCTATAAGAAAAAGGAAATCAACGAACTTCTTCAGATGATTCCACAAACAGATTTAACGAATTATCATCGAATGGTTTTCAAAGCCTTTTCCTCACTCCCAGGGGAAGAACAAAAGATATTATTTGAAACTTTAAATGAATATCTGGAATGTCATTGTCAAATTTCCGAGACAGCAAAACGCCTTTACGTTCACCGAAATACTGTTATTTACCGCATAGAGAAATGCAGCACATTATTACAAAAAGACTTAAAAGACCCAGAAGTAACCCTTCAACTCAGATTAGCACTTAGAATCAGAAACCATTTATTAATCGAACAACTTGCTTAAGAGTCAATTTGATCCATTCAGTTACTTTAGCTAAAACTTTATAAGCTAATTAGCCAATTCATCCAAAGACAATTAACTGAATATTTTTTATTATGTAATAAATAATCACATCAGTAGTAAGAAAACATTACAGATGAATTTGGAGGGAAAAAAATGATTGATCAAATTAGCAAATCAAAAGCAGCCTCACTTGGATTACAGCATGTTTTAGCTATGTATGCAGGAGCAATGTTAGTACCTATTCTTGTTGGTGGCGCAATTGGATTAAGTCCCACACAACTCGCTTACTTAATGTCCATCGATTTACTCACTTGCGGAATCGCAACTTTATTACAGATGTGGAAAAATCGCTTTTTCGGAATTGGACTTCCAGTTGTACTTGGATCGTCCTTTGTTGCCGTAACACCTATGATTGCTATCGGAACAAATTACGGCATGACAGCTATTTATGGAGCAATTATTGTAACTGGATTGTTCATCATTGTTTTTGCAAAATACTTTAGTAAAATTCTAAAGCTATTTCCTCCAGTCGTTACAGGAACAGTTGTAACGATTATCGGTTTATCCCTTATACCTACTGGAGTTAAAAATATGGCTGGTGGTGCTAGTAGCCCTAACTTCGGTTCATCAGAAAACTTAATTTTTTCAATTGGTACTTTATTTGTTATTTTACTAGTTCAGTATTTTGGAAAAGGCTATGTGAAATCCTTAGCTGTACTCATTGGAATTATTGTTGGTACAGTCGCTTATAGCTTGATTAACCCTATAGACTTTTCAACAGTTGGGAACGCTTCGTGGTTCCACTTACCTACTCCATTCTTTTTTGGAACCCCTACTTTTGAAATTGGACCAATTATTACAATGATCATCGTCGGACTTGTTGTAATGATTGAATCAACTGGTGCCTTTTTAGCATTAAGCGATATAACAAAACAAAAGCTTTCTCCTAAAGATATGGAAAGAGGTTACCGCGCAGAAGGAATCGCTTTTCTATTAGGTGGTATTTTCAATGCCTTCCCTTATAACACATTTGCCCAAAATGTTGGACTTGTTCAAATGTCTGGAGTGAAATCTAAAAATGTAACCGTAGCAGCAGGAATCATATTAGTTGGTCTTGGTTTAATCCCTAAAATTGCGGCTTTAGCAACACTAATTCCTACGGCTGTTTTGGGAGGAGCAACAGTTGTAATGTTTGGAATGATCGTTTCTTCTGGTATCAAAATGCTTAGTACAGTTGATTTTACAAATCAAAACAATTTACTAGTTATTGCTTGTTCTATCTCCCTTGGTTTAGGTGCAACTGTTGTACCAGAGCTATTCTCTAGCCTACCAGCATCATTAAAAATGCTTGTTGGAGACGGGTTAATCACAGGAAGTTTAACAGCCATTTTCTTAAATCTAGTTTTATCTATAAAGAAATCTAACAATGAAAAACTTAAAGTAACAGAGACATCCCTTGTCTCTCAAGGAGGTAACTAAAGATGGAAGCCACTTCTTTACCTGAAACGCTAAACAGCTTTAGTCATGATCAATTCATACAGACTTTTGGTGGTATTTTTGAGCACTCCCCTTGGATTGCGGAAAAAGCATTATCTAAGAAGCCATTTAAAACTGTAAATGATGCATTTGAAGTCATGAAGGAAATTGTGGAAGAAGCGAGTTACAATCAGCAACTCGCTTTAATTAAAGAACATCCAGAGCTTGGAAAACGCATTAAAATGAGTAAAGCATCGGTTCGTGAACAAAGTGGAGCAGGCTTGGATAACTTATCCCCAGAGGAATTTGAGGTTTTCTCAACTTTAAATCAATCTTATATGGAAAAATTCAATTTCCCCTTCATTATTGCGGTAGCCGGAAAAGATAAGAGCGATATTCTTGTTGCTATGAAAGAACGATTAAATAATACTCGTGAAGTGGAATTTGAAACCGCACTAGATGAAATCTATAAAATTGCCAAAATACGATTTAATGCAATTATAGAGTCTTTAACTAACTAGTAATATTAGATTTCTTAAAAGTCCTCTTGCAGTAAAATTATTCGCTAATTCATATTAAATTAGGAGGAGTTAGATATGCCCTCATTATCAACTCATGTTTTAGATCTTCATCATGGGACGCCAGCACAAAATGTAAAAATCGATGTCTATTTCGAACAAGACACTCAACCTAAACAACTTATAAAAACCGTTAGAACCAATATAGATGGACGTTGCGACGAGCAAATCCTTACGAATGAAGCTTGGAAACAAGGAACCTATGAACTTGTCTTTCACGTTGCAGATTACTATAAAGAGAAAAATGTAGACCTTCCTACTCCAAATTTTTTAACAACTGTACCGGTTCGATTTAATATGATTGAATCTGCTTCTCACTATCACGTCCCGTTATTGGTTACTCCATGGGGATACCAAGTTTACCGAGGAAGCTAACAATATTGGAATTCCCTCCTCTTTTGAGGCCATTTCAAAATTGTTAGTACCTTACTTTTAACCCTTGATTCATCGAGTAACACCAAGTATTTCGAAATAACAGCATACATCTATCTCAATAAAGGGTCAGAAATCTTACATATAAAATAAGGGGGATTTTAAATGAGTTTAGAAGCGTTAAATGATCAAGTAAAAAAAGATCTATCCTATATTGCCCATCCAGTTGCAGGAGTTGAGTGGGTCAAACCTGTTTCACATCCTGAGGGTCATGTTTTTGATGTTGTAATTATAGGCGGCGGTCAAAGCGGATTAAGTACTGCATTTGGTTTAAAACGTGAACGAATTACAAACATTACCGTTTTAGATGAAAATCCTGCTGGTATCGAAGGGCCTTGGATTACTTATGCCCGTATGGTTACACTTCGTACACCAAAACATTTACCATCCATTGATTTAGGAATCCCTTCTCTCACTTTTCAATCTTGGTGGATTGCCCAACATGGTCAAGAGTCTTGGGACCAACTCGATAAAATCCCGCGTAATGAATGGATGAACTATTTAAAATGGTATCGAGATATCCTTGAATTACCGGTACAAAATGAAGTAAAGGTTGACTTAATAGAACCATTAAACGATAACTTACACCGCCTTCATCTAACCGGAAATGGAGCAAAATCAAAATCCATTCTTGCCCGTAAAGTCGTCTTAGCAACAGGTATTCAAGGTGGTGGAGAATGGCATGTCCCGGATTTTATTAAAAATAACTTATCAAAATCCCGTTATGCTCATACATCTGCAACCATTGATTTTGAATCTTTAAAGGGCAAAAGAATCGCCATTCTAGGTGGTGGAGCATCTGCATTTGATAATGCGAATTTTGCACTTGCCATGGGAGTAAAAGAAGCACATACCTTTATACGACGTAAAGAGATGGTCCGTATCAATCCTATGAGAATCTTAGAGCAATCAGGAATTATTGAGCGTTACCATTCTTTAAGTGATGATGAAAAGTATGCTGCTATGTTACACTTTTTCAAATTCAATCAACCACCAACAAACGATACTTTCAATCGTGCCAATGCATGGGATGGCTTTTATGTACATCTAGATTCCCCATGGCTAGAGGTTAACGAATCAGAAGATGGTGCTGTAGTTCGCACACCACATGATACTTTTACCTTTGATTACTTAATCATTAGTACTGGGTTAGTTACAGATCCTGCTTTACGCCCAGAATTAAAACTAGTGGAGCAATATATCACACGATGGCATGATGTATATACTCCGAGTGCCGATATTGCAAACCCATTAATTGATGCACACCCTTATTTATCTAAAGGATTTTCATTTATATCTAACTGCGATGAAGGAAAGAATGCATTATACGGATTGTTTGCATTTAATTACTCAGCACTAATTAGCTGCGGGGTTTCAGCATCCGCCTTATCCGGAATTCGTTATGCTGTTCCAAAGCTTGTCACTGCAATCGCTGATGAACTCTTCCAAGACGATAAACCTTTAATCCTAAAAAATTACTTTGAATACGACGTAATTGAATTCACAGGTAACCCTAAGATTCCTACAAAATGACTCCTAGATGTTTAATAGAATTGACTCGAGTAACTCCCCTGTTGTTGCTCGAGTTTTTATATGAATTTTTTTCTAACGCAGTTCAATCCAGCAAGTTTACTTCATTTTATTTGCTCTCAAACATTTTCTTTAAACCAAAAAGCCGTTAACCCATTCCCCCTTTGAAGAACAAGTTAACGACCTTACTTAGATTACCTATAGGAAGAAACCTCCTATTACAAGCCCAGCCATAATCACAAAAGCCGGATGGAGTTTATACTTTTCTAGTGCAAAGTAAGCTCCTACGATCAATAACACCGTTGTGATCAAGCCAATTGCATTATAAGAGGTGTTGAAAAAGTCAAATGTCATGTCAGCTAACAGTATCGCAATTGCTGGCAGTACGAAGTTGGATAAGCGCTTTACACGAGGTGAGTTACGATAGCGATATAAAATATTTAATAAGATTAGCATTAGCACTAACGAAGGTCCAACTGTTGCCAATAGTGCAACCAACGCTCCTGGTATACCCGCTACCTCATATCCAATAAAACCTGCCATTTTTGTTGCAATAGGTCCAGGTAATGCATTGCCCAACGCTAACACTTCACTAAATTCGCTCGTTGTCATCCAATCATATTTATCTACTACTTCATGCTCAATTAGTGGGATAGAGGCCGGCCCTCCGCCATATCCGAGAATACCAGGATAGAAGAAGGCTAGGAAAATTTGAAAATAGACCATTACTCTTTCTCCTCCTTCTTCTTAATCGGAAGGGATAGCGCAAGCACCAATAGTACTGCAATGACAATTCCAGGATGGATACCTAATAAAATCATTGCCACAAAGGAAGCAATTAATATGATTGAACCAATTTTCCACCCTAATATTTTTTTTGATTTCTTTAAAAAATCCCAGGTTAATACCCCGAGCATCACGGCCACAATTGGTACAACCCCGTTTGTCATTCCTTTTACAAAATCAAAATCCTTAAATTCGTTTAATGATGCGAGAAGAATAATCATCATCACCACAGTTGGTAACACAGTCGCGATTAGTGCGTTTATCAAACCTAACCAACCACCAACTCGATAGCCAATATACCCCGCCATCTTTGTTGCAATAGGTCCAGGAAGTGTATTGCCGATTGAAAGCACATCCGAAAATTCTTCATCATTCATCATTTTGAAGATATCCACTACCTCTTTTTTTACTAGTGGAATGGTTGATGGACCACCACCAAACCCTAATATTCCCGAACGAAAGAAAGCGATGAATATATCCTTTTGCTTATGAATTAACCCTTTCTGTTCAAACGGTATTGATATTTTCTTAGTAACCAATTGCCATACCATCTCCTCTTGGATCCGCACCGCCATATTTCACATTTGTTTTATCGTCAATAAATATTGCTCCTGCATGACCCATCGTATCCGTAAAATCATCTAATACTTCTATCTCATGACCTAACTTTACTAGCTCTGTACGAATGTCTTCAACAATTCGATTTTCTACTTTTAAGCTATTAGAAGAAGCTCCCCAAGTACGACCATATAACCATCTCGGTGCTTCAATTGCTTCCTGAACTGACATGCCATAATCAATAATTCGTGTGACAAGTGCCGCCTGCGTTTGTGGCTGCCCTTCTCCTCCCATTGTTCCATAAACTAAAGCTGGTTTCCCATCCTTCAGTAACATGGCAGGATTCAACGTATGAAAAGTTCGCTTTCGTGGGGCAAGTGCATTCACATGACCACTATCAAGTGAGAAAAAACTACCCCGATTCTGAAGTAAAATTCCAGTACCTTTAGGAATAAAACCAGATCCGAATTCATGATAAATGCTTTGAATAAACGAAACTGCATTTCCGTATTCATCAACTACACCAAACCAGACTGTATCCCCTTTAGCATCTAAGGGCTGTAACTCTTTAGCAAGATAATGCTCTTTTATTTTTTCAGCAATCTCCAATCCATGCTTTTCACTTAATAATTCACCTAATGGAATTTGAACAAATGTAGGGTCTGTTAAATATCGGTCACGATCTACAAATGCATATTTTATGGCTTCCACGAGTACGTGATAATAAGTGGAAGAACCCTCATCGATTTGTTCTAGATCAAGATGATTTAATATATTTAAAATGGATAATGAAGCCATACCTTGCGTATTTGGGGGTAAGTTGTATGCTGTAAAATCACGGTATTTTACAGATATCGGTTCAACCCAATCACTAGTATGCTGCTTAAAATCTTCTAATGTCAGTATACCACCATAATTTTGTAAGTCTTCTATAATTTTACTAGTTAACTCACTATTATAGAAATACTCCGCACCATTTATAGCAATCTTTTTTAATGTTTGTGCTAAATCTTCTTGTTTCATAATATCTCCCGCTTTATAGGGCTTACCATCCTTTAAGAAGACCTTTGTAAATTCGTTATATCGTTGTAAAGCTCGAAATTCTGTATCCGTTTCATCAAGATTAACCGTCGTCCAATGCTCCTGACTCGGTGTAACTGGGAATCCTTCTTCTGCGTATCGAATGGCTGATTCTAGTAAACTCTCCCAAGGTAATGACCCTTCCATATCCGTTTGAGCATATTTATACGCCTCTCCCCAACCAGCTACTGCTCCTGGAACAGTGTTAGCCGAAAGTGCACCTCTCGAAGGAATTTTTTTAAATCCTTTTGATTGATAAAATTCGATTGTAGCCTTTTCCCCAGAACGCCCACTTGAATTAATGGCTTTCAGTTCCTTTGACTTTGCATTATAGACAAGCCAAAAATTATCTCCTCCGATGCCGTTCATATGAGGGTATACTACGCCGATTGTAGACGCAGCTGCAATGGCAGCTTCAATAGCATTGCCTCCCTTTTGCAAGATAGATAGTGCTGCTTGGGATGCTAAGTAATGTGGAGTAGTCACCATCCCCTTAGTTGACATCGTTGTTGCTCGATACTGCTTTACCATTCCAAACGCCCCCTTTTCATCCCCTAAATAACTTGATTTTCTAAAGCAAGCAAACCAGTAATATGACAGCTCGCGTTATCTCCATTTTTTAATTCAAATGAGCCTGGAGTACCCGTCATGATTAGATCTCCTGGCATTAACGTAACAAACTGTGATATGTACGATAAGATAAATGCCGGTGAATACATCATATTGCTTACCGTGTTGTCGGCACGCACTTCACCATTTTGTACACTTTTTACAACTAACTCATGTAAGGTTTCATTTCCATCGAGAAGTTGGATTTCCGGTCCAAAACTAAAAAAGGATTTAAATACTTTAGAAATCTGGACAAACCTTGGATTTTGCGCATGAATATCTTTAGCTGTCATGTCTAAAGAAGTTGTATAACCACTAACATAATCCATGGCTTCTTCCGGACTCACTTTATGACATTCTTTCCCTATGATTAAGCAAAGTTCTCCTTCTGCTGTGACAACCTTCGAAAACTCAGGAAGCTCAATGAATTCATTCATTCCAATTAAACTGGATGTCGGTTTCATAAAAATAACCGGTGCATCCTTAATTTGGATAGCCTCTAAATCAACTGCTTTCTCCACATAATTCATACCTACTCCAAAAATATGATGTGGACTCCGATATGGGGCTACGAACTGCAACTCTCCTTGAGAAATTGACGGGATTATTCTCCAGTCTGACTCTGTCATATTAGAAATAACTCGCTTTAATTCATTCACGGCACTTAGTTCCAATAATTCAAAACTAGTACATGGTAGCTCCACACTTGCATACTCATTTATACTTTTTATAAGAACTGCCCCGTTTTCTCTAAGTATTACTGGTTGTTCACTATTTTCATAGTTGATGGTTGCTAGTTTCATGGCTATTCCTCCCCAAAGTTCTGTTTTACAAAGTTAAGTAATGAAAGATCTTGATACTTATTAGCAATAAAGGAAAGCCCCAGTGTCATGCCATCTTTTCTATAAAGCGGAACCGTTACTTGAGGCAAACCAGCAATCCCCGCAATACATGTTAGTTGCATGGTCATAGCACGAATATGTTCAACCGATTGGGGAGATGCATTTTTTTCCGGCGCAACAGAAGCCGCTGTCGGAATGACTAACAAACAATCGTCTTTTAACAATCCATTGAGCTTTTCAGTTATTTGGGCTTGTTGTTTTTTTGCATCTTCGTAACCAGATGTATCGAGCGAGCTTGCATCTTCAAATCGACCGCTTATCGCTTCTGAAAATGTAGGTTTCTCTTTTTTAATCCATTCCCCATGCGCCTGCCATGCTTCTACTCCCTGAATGTATTTAAAAGTTTTAGGCCACTCGGTTAATTCCCATGATTGAAAATTAACTTTTTCTATTGGTAATTGTTTGGGGATAGTAGCAGTTAAAATATCACGGTCTTCTTGGGCTAGGAAACTCCAAGTTGTTTCTTCTACATAAAGCTGATTGAATTCTGTTATGGCTAATTCCGGTAGTAATACTGTACCAACCAAATTCAGTAAATCTATATCCTTCGCCATCCATCCAACAGTATCAAAGCTTGGTGCTAATGGAATGACTCCTTCTAAGGAAACTGCTCCATGTGTTGGTCTAATACCGAACAACCCACAATAGGAGGAAGGAACACGCACTGAACCACCTGTATCTGTTCCTAATGCGAAATCCACCAATCCATTAGCAACAGCTGATGCAGAACCGCTTGAAGAACCTCCTGGAATACAATTAGGATTAACCGGGTTTAATGGCGTACCATAATGAATATTTTCTCCATTTAAGCTATACATCAGCTCATCCGTATGAGTCATCCCACATAGAGTAGCACCATTTTCTAGCAATCTTTCAATTACTGGCGATGTTGATTCCGCCTCTTCATGAGTTTCATACCAAGTAGGGTTTCCAGCACTATTTCGATGTCCCTTTACTGCAAACACATCTTTCACAGCAAAGGTTATTCCAGTTAACTTTCCATTCTCTTTAGCTGGCAAAGTCAATGTTCGATTAAAAAACGCATTTTCTTGCATATCAATCCCTCCCACTTTCATTACACTTCTCCAATTGTTTCAGCCTTGATAACTAATTAAAGTCTAAAAATTCCGATTATAATCCTCTCTTCAAGTATAAAAAAATAAACATCCAGCATCATCGGTAGAATTACCAAATATACTAAGATGTTTTAGTTAAGTTGAATAAAAATTCTATTAATTCAGTTATTTTATCTAAAAGGTTACTCCACAACCCATTCCCTGTAAAGAGGTCCATAAAAATAATTCCAAATAAAAAAGATGACCTAGCATTAATAAGAAGAATCCATTTTGAAAAAAGATTGATCAAAATGGATTCTTCTTTTGCATTTTTAAGTTTAAAATATCATCTTGGTTGAATTTGAAGAGTTAAAGTTGAGATTCTTCTAATTATAAACAATGGAATATTTCCCCTTCTCAAATCAATTCATCATTTCACACATTTTTTCACAGGATTTTTCATTAATATGCGATTGAAAATCAAAAATTTTTTAAATTTTTTTATATCAAAAAATTACTTTTTCTAATTGTACTATAACAACTTTTCTTAATCTTTGTTTAATACAATATGACTTTATCGATTTATTATATTGTTAAAGTTGTTTCGTTTTTTCTGTTTTTTGCAAATTTTCTGTCTTTTTATTCCTCTTCTATAGTTTTTTATGATATGTTCTATCTCTAATTTATGTAGGAAAATTCTCTCTAAAGCTTTATAATTCTAAGCTTTTCCGTATCGGTAGGTAACTAGTGTCAAGGGTAAAATTTGTAAAAATAGTATTGAATTACATGGTTCTCTCTTCTACAATATGAACTTATAGCGGGGGTTAAGTAGAAATAAAACGCTTAAGATAGAATAATAATTCACAAAGGGGAAATGGTATGGCGAACATAAGTACATTGAACAATCAAGGGGAAAAAATGATAAAAACAACCTTTAATAAGGTTGAAAAGGAACAAATTGATTACAAAACTATTGATCAAATGGCATCATTTAATCAATTTGTAAAGAAAAAGAATACGTTTTTATTTAGTGTAACTGCTGTTTTCTTAACGTTTTATATCTTATTACCGATATTAGCGTTCACACCTGTATTACAACAGAAATGGGTTGGTAATATTACCGGGGTTTGGGTATATTCTGCTGCTCTTTTTGTAATGACGATTGCCTTATGTATAGTTTATACAAGAATGGCACCTAAGTTTGATAAGATTGCAGCTGAAGTAATGGCTGAATACAAAAAAGGTGGTGGTACAGCATGAATTTAGTGACTGCAGGATTCTTTTTAGGAATCGTTGGTTTAACACTGATTATTACTTATATTGCAGCGAAGAAAACCTCTTCAGCTAGTGATTTTTATACGGCTGGTGGTGGACTTAAGGGGTGGCAAAATGGTTTTGCTATAGCTGGAGATTATTTATCTGCTGCAGCGTTTTTAGGGGTTTCAGGTGCAATTGCGTTGACAGGATTTGATGGATTCTTCTTCTCTGTAGGTTATGTTGTTGCAAATTTAGTTCTTTTATATATTATTGCGGAACCTATGAGAAATTTAGGTCGCTACACTTTAGCAGATATGTTAACTGCTCGATTTAATGAAAAGAGAATTCGTGGTGTGGCTGCAACTGGAACGATTATTATTGTTATCCTTTATATGATTGCTCAATTAGTCGGTGCTGGTGCACTTATAAAATTATTATTCGGTATTGACTATTGGCTTGCTGTTCTAATTGTAGGTGTTATGATGACCACTTATGTATTATTTGGTGGTATGACAGCAACATCTTGGGTACAAATAATTAAAGCTGGTTTATTGTTATTTGGGACTACCCTACTTGCATTTTTAGTGTTTGCAAAATTTGGGTTTAGCTTTATGAATATGTTCGATACGATTTCAGCTGAGCATGGTGATAAATTCTTAAATCCAGGAATGAAATATTCATCTTCTATTGATTCAGTATCGATGATGATGGCCCTTGTACTGGGGACTTCTGGATTACCTCATATTTTAATGCGTTTCTTTACTGTTAAAGATGCTAAAACAGCAAGATCATCTATTTCTTGGACAACTTGGATTACAGCTATATTTTTCTCGTTAACAATTTTCTTAGGCTTCGGAGCTATGCACTTTGTAGGAATCGATGCAATTAAACTAGAAAATGCTGCAGGTAACACTGCTGCCCCACTTCTTGCTGAGTATTTAGGGGGGAATATTTTACTTTCATTTATAGCTGCTGTTGCCTTTGCCACAATTCTTGCGGTAGTATCAGGTTTAGTATTAACCGGTGCTTCTGCGATTTCACATGATATTTATGGTGAAATTATTAAGGATGGTAAATTAACAGAAAAGCAACAAGTAATTGCTGCTCGTATTGGGTCGATTTCGATCGCAATCATCTCAATTATTTTTGCACTATTTGCACAAAGTTTAAATGTATCGTTCTTAGTATCCTTTGCATTTTGTATTGGTGCATCAGCGAATTTACCAGTTATTTTGTATACAATATACTGGAAACGCTTTAACTCGAACGGTGTTGTTGCTGCTATCGTAACTGGAGTAGTTTCTTGTTTAATTTTAGGGGCTATGGGTCCAAATATTTGGAGTCCAGTTGAGGGTGCTGCCATTTTCGTTGGTGAGCCATTAGTTAAATTATCTGTGCCAGCGATCATTACAATTCCTTTAGGTTTTATTGCTGGTTATTTAGGGACAGTTCTTACACAACATAATGTTGAACAGAAAAAATCTCAAGAAATTTATCAAGAGATTCGTGTAAAGGCAAATACAGGTGTCTCCGTTTCTGATATTTCGCATTAATAATAAGACAGATTAGTTCTCACAATAAAATTTTATTTGCATATAAAAATACAACTACATCCATTAAATCTTTATTAAGATAATGGATGTATTTTTAATTTTGGTCTTCACTTTACTTAAAAGCTACTTTTATATTCCATTAAGAATTTTTTGTATAGCAGTTACATATCCAGCCTTAAAAGGTACTACATCATTAATATGTAATTCCTTTTAATAGTTTGATAATAAATATTTCACCCTAGATAATATTTGCTATCATCATCTTTTTTAATAATAATTTAAAAGTTTCCAAGCTTATCATTTAATTTACGATACACAACCTTCATTTCTGGTTCAGTGCTTGCTTCAACTGCTTTATCTAGTTCAAACCATCCTATATCACTATTTTCATCCAACTTTACACGCGTTAAATCATTTTCGTTTGCTTCTACTAAATAGGTAACATTTAAGTGTACATGAGTTGCCACATGTTTACCTTTTTTCACATGTGCTGGAACCCCTAAAATTTCAATCGAGTAAATTTCCTCAGAGACTGGTTTCACATTTGTCAGTCCTGTTTCTTCTTGGGCTTCCTTTAATGCCACATGCAAAAGATCTGTATCTCCATCTGCATGTCCTCCTACCCAAGACCATGAGTTATAGATATTATGATACGCCATTAACACCTTTGTTCGATCTTTATTCACCAACCATGCAGATGCAGTAAAGTGAGCAAATTCATTTTCTCTAGTGAATAAATTATCAAAAGTCTCCATATAACGGAGAATAATTTCTTGATCTTTTGCTTCTTGGTCATTATATGGTTTGTATTGTTCCAGTTGATGTTTAATGTTCATTGAAATAGACTCCTTTAATTCTTAGTTGTTTATTAAATAAACTGCTTATAGATTTTTTGTACTCGTTTTTGTTGAGGTTTCGTCATGTATGGTTCACGTTCCATAAGTACATTTAGAAATTCTTCTTTCATTTTATCTGTAATAGCAATTAAGGTGCTTTCCGCATGTTGAGGGACTTCTTTTGTTCGGCATGTTTTTAAATGCTCGATTAAAAAGGGTATAATTTGTTCATTATTCGTTTCATTCACTGTAGCTAGTTTAGCTAAAGTAAGGATTCCTTTATCAATAGTAATAACAGATCCGGTTTTAATCGCTAGTTTGATGGCATGCAAATTTCCCATTAAACTAGCTGCATTAACTTCCGCAATCGTTGACAAGACTTGCATTGAACCCCATACTAAACGGTTGTTTGAACTTTTTAACAACTCTATAAAAATTTCTGCATAGTCGCTAATTAAATTCGGGTTTAATCTTCCAATTTCATAGGCAACTTTCATACAATCAGATTGAATGTTTTTATTTTTATTCTTTAAGTTTTCTATAATTTCTTGAATTCCCTCAATATCATTCGCTTCTACGAGTTCTTGAGCTAATTCAATATTGGGGATTTCGTCATTTCGATCAAGTTGTGACGCTAATTTTGTTAGAACAGTCATTTTTAATCCTCCAAAATACCTCTCTTACTTCAGTCCAATTTTCACTACTTATTTTCCCCAGTGCTAATGCATTTTTTATACCCGATTAGCGTCATTTTATCATTTACCTTCTGCTCAAAATCCGTTCGCTTGTATCCTATTTTTTCATATAAATAGCAATTACCTTTTTCCTCTAAGATCGTTTGTAGTTCCCAAGTTTGTAAGTCTTTAAAAAGGGCTTCCACTAGATGAATTGCTTGTTGTGCAATTCCCTTCCCTTGATACTCAGGAAGAATAAATATCGGGCTAATCCAGTAGCTGTTACTTTTTTTAACTACTCGAATCCCTCCCACAATTTTTCCTTCAAATACAATTTTAAAGAATGAACTATATTGAATTTTCTCGAATAGTCGGTTAATTGGTTCATTTGCGGGATTCGTCTGATAATCCAGGTATTTATCCATTAAGGGTTGGAATGATTTTGTTTGAATATCATGAAGCAATAGTACATCTCCTGCCGTCGCTTTAACTAACTTAACATCCAATATTTTGCCCCCCCAAAAAGCTTTGTCCTATTCATTATTATTAATTACTTCCACATCTTATTTTCTATCCCTGTTAAACAGAAAAAGACACTACTTAAAAGGCCCCATATAACGGCTATAAAGTAATGTCTTCTACGATTCATTCTTACAAGTTTTCTAACTCTTTACCCAATAACTTCGCTAGCTCGAGCATACCGAATTTTTGAGCTTCTTCTTCTGCATCCGAATTATAGTTCGTATTGGTATTGACATCATATGTATAGACAATTCCATCTCCATCAACGATAAATTCAATACCTGCTACATCAATACCGTTCCCTCTTAAAAAGTGTTGATATTTTTCAATGAGCTCTTTACGAGGGTTTTCTACAATTCTAAATTTCATTTGATCTTTTGGATCTTCTCCAACCGGACAGAATAGATCACCGATTTGGCATGCGTCTGCCGGACAAAGCTCAAAGCCTTCTGAAGTATCTACTCTCACGGAATAAACATATTCGCCTCCAACAAATTCAACACGTGTAATAAACTGTTCAGGCGACTTTACATATTGTTGAACAAGAGTTATTCCATCTACTGGTTCTTCAAAAGCTGGACTATCTAAATATTCTTGAAGTGCTTCTAAAGAGTAGAATAATTGAACGCCAAGTCCCTTTCCAGCTCGATTATGCTTCGTAATAAAAGGCACCATATTTAAGGCTTTCGCAGCTTCCATAACTTGTTCTTTTCCAACCGCTGCAACTGTCTTCGGAACTCGGATCCCATACTTTTCAAGTTGAGTATATTGTTTTACTTTGCTTAGTTCTAGGCGAAGTGCGTTACTTCCATTTAGGACACGCTTGTCGTAAAACTCTAACCAATCAATAACTGCACCAGTCAATTCAGGTGCGTAACGGTGATTACGTGTATGAGAGGATGCACTCATTCTATTATAAAATACACCTTCTGGTGGAGCCTCATTCAAACGAACAATGCCCTCATCTAAATGCCAAGTTTCATAGGGGAGATTTAATTCCTGTAATCTTTTTGTTAAATGAATTGTCCAATCATCATTCTCATGAATTACATAGATTTTTTTCGTCATTTTGATGCTCCTCGATAATTTTATGTCACTAGTCTTTTTATATTGTAGCGTTATTTTAGAATTTTCTAAAGTTTATCTGCTAGTAATTCGACATTCATCTCGCAAATTAAAACATTTCTCGGGAAATAATCGACAATCTTCACAATAATAAAAGCAGAATGGGATTACCATTCTGCTTTTATTATTATGGATTTAATTGATGAATTGCCTCTACTAATGTCTTAATAACGATCTCAATATCCTCATCAGCAATATTTAATGGTGGCGATAATAGCAATACATTGTTAAACCCTGCTACTGTTGTTCCATTCTTTCCTATAATGACTCCCTTTTCTTTACATGTTGCAATAACCTTATTTACACGTTCGATTTCCAGAGGATCTTTCGTTGCTTTATCTTTTACTAATTCGATTCCAATTAGTAAACCTTTCCCACGGATATCTCCAACTAATGGATTTTTGTCTAATTGGGCTTTTAATGAATGGAGCACTTCTTCGCCTTTCACTGCCGAACGCTCATATAACTGTTCTTCTTCCATTATTTCAAGGTTTTTAAGTGCAACTGCACATGCTGCAGGATGGCCACCAAATGTGTTGACATGTCGGAAATAGTCATATTCCCCACTTGCCATAAATGCTTCGTAAATCTCACGTTTTACAGCTGTTGCGGATAAAGGAAGATACGCACTTGTGAGACCTTTTGCCATTGTAATTATGTCTGGTTTCACCCCATAATTCATAAATCCAAAGGGTTTGCCAGTTCGACCAAATCCGCAAATGACTTCATCAACAATCATTAGCGCCCCATGTTTTTTACAAACTGCTTCAATTCCTTTTAAATAACCTGCTGGAGGAATTAGTACACCTCCACCTGTAATAATAGGTTCAAGAATCATAGCTGCTATCGTCTCGCTAAACTCCCACGTCATCACTTGATCGACTTCTTTTACACTTGGAATTTCAAGATAATCTGAATAGGCATCTTCATTTCTTCGATAGGAATCTGGTGGGGCAACATGGAGAAATCCAGGTGACAAAGGTTCATATCGATATTTACGTTCTGCTTGACCCGTTGCCGCTAACGATGCCCCAGTGTTTCCATGATACGCTCGATAGCGAGAGATAATTTTAAATCGAGAAGTATTTCCTTTTTGTTGATGATATTGTCTCGCTATTTTAAAAGCCGTTTCATTTGCCTCAGAACCGCTGTTTGAGAAAAAGATGACGTAATCTCCACCTAGCATATTATTTAACTTTTCAGCAAGTTTTATAGATGGAACATGCCCTTGGGATAATGGTGTATACGCATTAGAAATCATTTGATCATAGGCAGCTTTTGCTAGCTCTTCTCGACCATAACCAGCATTGACACAAAACAGACCCGCCATTGCGTCTATATATTCCTTGCCATCAATATCTAAAATGTGGGCACCCTTTGACTTTTCAATAACGAGAGTTGCATTTGGATTATAGGGCTTCATTGAATGCCAAACGTATTTCTCATCCTTTTCTAATAGCTCTTTTCCAAAAGTAGTTTCTAACATCCCAGTCACTCTCCCATCTTCGTTTTGAGATAAGCGCTTTTTACCATCCGAACGCTTAATTTACAAATAATTATGAAGAAAAGAGAGCCTCATTGCATGTAACAAAATGTAAAACAAAACCATTGATTTTGTACACTAAGTAAAATTATTTGGTAGTTGATTATTCATTCAGATTCTTTGTAAACTTCCTTGCTAAGAGCATGAACTCTAAAGCAAGTCGATTTTTCCCATCCATAAAATCACTTCCAATTAAGCTTTCAATCTTCCTCAAACGATGATACAACGTTTGTCTCACAATAAATAAACGCTCTGCGGTATCTTTTTTTGATCCATTTGATTGTAAATACACTTCTAACGTTTCAAGTAATTCTCCACCATGCTTTTTATCAAACTCAACTAATGGTTGTAAGTATTCATCAATCATTTCATTCAAATTTGTGTGCTTTTGCATTTTATAAATAAGGTGGAAAACATATAATTCATCATAAAAATGATTAGAGTCCTCTAAATTCCTTGATATATATAAAGTATCTAAGGCCGTTTGGTAACTTTTTTGAATCATCGTTAGATTTTTTACAAACTTCCCTACTGCTAACTCTTGCCCCATCAATAAGTCAGACTTTTCCAACTTCCGAATGCATTCCCGAAGTCTTTCCTTCATGGAGTTGCCATCCTGCCGATTCAATAAAATTAAAATTAAGCGATATTTCTTCTGAATAGCAAAGGAATAAAAACCTTTTTTATCAAAGATAGCATGGCAATAGAGTTTAAAATACGTACCATCTAATTGCATGTTTTTTTCATTTCGAGGAAGTGAAATTACAAGTACCGTACTTTCCTTCAATTTATAATTCGGCCATTCGGATAAAATAAACTGATTCACTTCTTCTTCGGAGTGGACTCCCTCCAACCACTCTTCGAGCCATTTCGCATCCTCCATCCCCTTTTTTTCCTCTACATATAAATTTCGGAGTAGGACTTGAGCTAAAGCTGTGACGGTTCTGTCTAAAATCAGCATTTCAAATTCAGTTATTTCTCGATTTCCACTATGGAGTGATATTTCGCCATAATTATGTTCAAATAAGTAGATTGGATAGATTGTAAATTCTGAACTGGTATCGACGCTAGCCTTCTTTACTAAAAGTAGTTCTCTTTCCTTTTTTGTCATATTAGGATAGAAAATCGGCTCTTGGCCCTCTACTTCAAAGATAATTTGGGTTTGTAGAAAAGAATAAAGGGTTTTTAGTAGTTGATCTGCATTTTGTGTATATAAAGTTTCTTTATTTAAAATTTGGGAGTAGTTTTCTAGTTGAGACATCATAGAATATTGATAATTAATAATGAGGGTATGTAAATCTTGAGTAATTTCTACAAATCGGACTTCTTCATGGAAGACGATTATGGGAAAATGATGTTCATTTGCAAGGGCAATGATTTCTTTCGGAACCGTTTGAATATAATCACCATATTCAATACAAAGACCCGAGCAATTCGCTTCAATAAGTCCTTGAACAAACTGCTGGAATTGAATAGGACTTTGCCGGAAGCTAACTCCTGTAGTTAAAATTAGTTCATATCCTTTTAACAACTTTTGAGCATTTGATACCTCTAAGACATGAACCCATTTTATTAAATTATGAATGCCATTAGTTCCAGCAATTAACTCTGCCTTCTTGAAGTGCTTATTGGTTAGAATATCGGTAATTTGTAACGATGACTTGTTCATTATCCCCCTCCTTCTACCAAAAAATTATAAATTACATATATTTTAATAAAACTATAACACTTTAGCTACAACTATCTGATAATTCTATCAATTAACCAAAAAAAAGATATCTAAATGTTGATAAGTCAACATTAGATATCTCCAGTATATACTATGCTTTTTCGTTACTTGGAAAGGCAAAAGATGTAGTTGTTTCGTCCTCTACATTAAGCCATTTTTCTGAAATCGTTTTTACTTTTGTAAAGAACCGTGCTTGATCTGGTCCAAACATAAAGCCCTCCCCAAACTTGGAACGCTTCCAACCACCAAAGTTATAATAGCCTACCGGAATTGGTATAGGCACATTTACACCGACCATGCCAACTTCTATTTCTTCTTCAAACTTACGAGCTACAGCTCCATTATTCGTAAAGATTGTAACTCCATTCCCTAGTTCATGAGCGTTTATTAAGTCAATTGCTTCTTGTAATGTATTCACTCGAACTAATATACGAGCTGGGCCGAATACCTCTTGTTGGTATATTTCCATAGAAGGTGTCACTTCATCTAACAAAGTAGGTCCTAAATAGAATCCGTTGGATGTTTCGCAAATACTAGGATTACGTCCATCCACAACAACCTTTGCACCCTCGACTATACTTCGATTAATATAACCCTCAACTATTTCTTTTGATTGCTTTGTAATGACTGGTCCAAAATCAACGTCATTATCTGTATAAGGTCCAACTTTTAACTGCTCTATTTTCTCTTTCAATATGGCTCCAAATTTATCTGCTGTCTCTTCTCCAACGATCATCGCACCCGAAATTGCCATGCAACGTTGAGAAGCTGCTCCATAAGCTGCCCCTATAAAGGCATTTGCAGTTTTTTCTAAATCCGCATCAGGCATTACAACCATAATGTTCTTCCCGCCACCAAAAGCTGCAACTCGTTTATTAAAGTTCGTTCCTGTTTGATAAATATATTCTGCAACAGGTGTCGAACCTACAAAGGAGATTGCTTGAATAGTAGGGTTTGCTAACAATTCATCCACAGCTTCTTTGTCACCATTAATGACTGTCCAAACACCATCTGGCACTCCAGCTTTTTTCCATAGCTCAGAATAGAAAAGAGCCGACATTGGTACTTTTTCTGAAGGTTTAAGAATAACTGAATTTCCTACTGCAATTGCCATGCTTGTTTGAGCAAAGGGAACCATAACTGGAAAGTTGAAAGGTGAAATTGCAGCTACTACACCTAAAGGAGATTTCGTTGAAAAGGCATTAATATTTCCACCAACATTGACAGAATACTCCCCTTTTAATAAATGTGGTGCATTAATTGCAAGATCAACAGATTCTAAACCACGTGTGATTTCGCCTTTTGCGTCTTCTTTTGTTTTACCACTTTCCGTACAGATAATATTGATTAGCTCTGCCTCATTCTCCTTAACAAGCTGACGGAAATTCATAACGATTTCTGCACGTTTTCCTGCTGATGTATTTTTCCAGGCAGTAAAGGCTTTTTGAGCTACTTCAATAGCATTTTTAACTTCGTCTTTTGTTGCTAAAGGAACCTGGGCTATCACTTCACCAGTGGATGGATTATATACGCTTGAATAACGCCCACTTGTCCCTTCTACTAATTCCCCATTTATAAAATGGTGTAACTCTTTAACCTTTTGTTCAACTGTCACAAAACAACACCCCTTTGTATGTTGTATACCTAACTATTGATAAAGTTAAAATATCTCGATTCCTTGTAGTATATTTACCTTACTAGAAATAAATCCCTTATGAAATGGACATTTGGTAAACAATGCTTCTTTGGTTCTTAACAATTTGTAATATGTTATTTTGTCACAATTAATAAAGTACCTTACACGGGGCTAAACGCCTCGAGGTCGCTTCAGTCCCTCGGTCGAAAGCTGAAAAGATGCTTTCGATTCGGGCCTTCCAGCGCTTGTCGGGGCTAAGCAGGGCGCCTTCGCATTTCTATATGTCCAGCTGCGGCGGCTTGCCCCTCGAGGTCGTTTCGGTCTCTTCCCACGTGTGCAAGCACACTTGTCAGAGCCCTCCAACGCTTGTCGGGGCAGGACGAGCCGCCTTCGCATTTCTATTCTATTTTACAGTTAAGAATGTGTTAAGTTTTTCGTTGTCTAGTAGGTTGCCGACTAAGAATTCACCGAATTCGCCGTAACGTGCGGATACTTCATCGAAACGCATTTCATAGACGATTTTTTTGAATTGAAGCATATCATCTGAGAATAAAGTTACACCCCATTCATGATCGTCTAATCCTACTGAACCTGTAATGTATTGCTTCACTTTACCAGCGTAGCTACGACCGATTAAACCATGTGAACGCATTAATTCGCGACGTTCATCCATATCAAGCATGTACCAGTTATCGTTACCTTCACGACGTTTGTCCATTGGATAGAAGCAAACATATTTTGTGCGAGGTAGTTCTGGATATAGTCTTGCGCGGATATGTGGGTTTTGATAAGGGTCTTCTTCAGATCCTTTTGCTAAGTAGTTTGATAGTTCCACTACAGAAACATATGAATAAGTTGGAATCGTGAAATCAGCTATCGCCAATTTATTAAATTCTGCTTCTAATTCTTGTAATTCTTCTGGTGTTTCACGAAGGATCATTAACATAAAATCTGCTTTTTGTCCGATGATCGAATAAAATGCGTGAGAACCTGTTTTGGCAACATGTGTTTCATTTAGCTTTTCTAAATATTGTACGAATTCGTCAATTGCTTTTGTACGTTCTTCTTGGGAAACTAATTTCCAAGAAGTCCAGTCAATTGCTCTGAAGTCATGTAAACAGTACCAGCCATCTAATGTAATTGCTGCTTCATTCATTTTGATAACACTCCTTAATGGATAATCATTCACAAGTATCTTAGCATAAAATCAAAATAATTCCTTGTAAGAAACGACACGGTTTGATGAATTTCACTAAATTGACAAGAGAATGGAAATATTAATTCCGTATAAGTATTCCATTTTTATATGACTTAATTCAAAAACATCTATAATAAAAGAGAATGTATTTTGCAAGAGAAACTATTATCAATTTGATGGAATAAATGCTTTTCGTGTATGCTTAACGTACATATTTATGAATAGATAAGAAGGAGTAATCATAATGCATCCTTTATTACAACAAGAAACGTGGCGGTTTATTGATCAATCCATCACGATGAAAACAAAAACGCCCCTTGAGTCATTCGCAATGGATGACACACTTTGCCAATTAGTTGGTCAACTACAATCAAGTGCGACAGTTCGAACATGGGTTCATGATAATACAGTTGTCCTTGGTATCCAAGATCATCGATTACCATTTGTTCAAGAGGGGATTCAACTATTAAGTAAAAGAAACTATCAAGCCATTGTTCGAAATTCTGGCGGACTAGCTGTCGTTTTAGATAGTGGCGTGTTAAATCTATCTATCGTTTTGTCAGAACAACAAGGAACTATTAGCATTGATGAAGGTTATGATGTAATGGTAGACCTTATCAAGCTGTTGTTTCCAGAAATTGCCGATAAAATAGAAGCTTATGAAATTGTCGGCTCCTATTGTCCAGGTTCTTATGATTTAAGTATAGATGGGAAAAAATTTGCAGGGATTTCACAGCGAAGACTAAGACAAGGTGTAGCAGTTCAAATTTATCTATGTATTGAAGGTAGTGGCAGTGAACGTGCAAAGTTAGTAAAAGAATTTTATGATATCAGCTTAAAAGAGGAAGAAACCAAGTTCAAATATCCTCAAATAGAGCCAGAAGTCATGGCAAGCTTAAGTGAATTGTTGAATAAAACACTAACAGTTCATGATACTGTTTTTAGACTGCAAACGGTTTTAAACCAATTAAGTAATCAATATATGGTTCAACCATTAAATGAAGAAGAGTTAGAGCTTTATACATTCTACTTAAAACGTGTACTTGAACGTAATAAAAAAATGCTAAATAGATAAAATAGCATAGAGAAAAACGTGAATGTGCTTAATGCGGCACATCCACGTTTTCTTTTTCACTACTACCAGTTGAATAGTTTGCAACGAGATTTCCGTTTTTCTCCATTTTAAATACTGGAGCTACGCGACTATCCTCTTCATCTAGAGTTACTAATCTACGAGCACGATTCATAATTTGAACAAATTGTTCATAGTCTTCACGAATTTCTTTATTCTCTTGTTCTAGTCGTCGCAATTGATTTTCCAAGTCTTTTACTTTTTCCGTAGCTGTATTAGCAATATGGCGCCATTTTGTTGCTTCCATATCGTTGCCACCCTGATGTTGTAAACGTAGCAAATATGCAATAACAATGTCTAGATTAAGAGCGGATAATGGAATTGATTTAGTTTCTTCTGTTGGTTGAGAATTTGGTAATAAGTAAACACTTTGTGTACGGCGCCTACCATTCATGCCTAGTACTCTCATTCTTTCTTTTCTTTCTTTTTTTGCTTCAGCTAATTCTTTTTCATATAAACGGCGTACAACAGCATTCCAGCGGAAACCACAAGCTGCAGCTGTTCGATTTAAGGCATCACCTGCTTCCTCAAAGGCATTTAACTGTGTACTTCCTTCTTTCACATGTCGAATAACTGCTTCTGCTAATAATTCGTCATTTTCTTTTAACCAAGCATCTTGTCTAATTTTGACCATTTTTTTAACCTCCTGTAAAATTCATAGTTTTGTATTCCTCAAAACATATCATGTCCAAGAAGTTCCAATTTTATTCAAGTTCTTTCAATCTTTATAGTAAATTCGTCTTTTTTTGTTCTTTTTTAAGTGCGAGTGAAAAAAGATTTTTATAGAAAAGTAAAAGCGTATCAGACCTTTGACGGATTAATTTTGTTTTTACTTGATGACTACTGTTTTCATAGGCTAAAATATCTGTTAGATTAAAAAGTATACCGGCAAAATAGATTTCGTTAAAAGTTAAGATACTATAAATAGAAAGGGTTGTTGGCAAAATGGCAAACGAATTTAAAGTTTGCGATGAATGTCAGGCCGTTAATTTAAAAACGTTAATTCCTAAATTAAAAGAATTAGATCCAGATGCAACGATTGAAATTGGCTGTCATTCATATTGTGGTCCAGGACGTAAAAAAACATTTACTTTCGTAAATGGAAGACCAGTAAATGCATTAACTGAAGATGAGTTAATGGAAAAAGTAATAGCAAAGTTAAAAAAATAATTGACTAAATTTAGAGCTATCTTCATAAAAATAGAAGATAGCTTTTTTGTATAATATAAAAATATTAATTTGTGAGATTGTGATTTTACATTCTTAAATACCACTTCAAGTATACTCACTTAGAATAAGAGTGACATTTATGATAGGAATGTTTAATATTGCAATGATTTAATCAATGCAGAAGCTTTGTAATAGAATTATGTGCAATAAATCATATGCTCAATACAATTTCGGAATTTAATGTGGATTTGTATTATTTTTCTTTATTTATCTAGTAATTTAGATGGGGAATGATGTAATTCGTTGAAAACTCCCATATAATAAGAGGTAGAAATAAAGAGAGTGAGGTGCGGGCTATGGAAGATTATGAGAGTGCTAAGTTAATTGAAGAGAAAGTGTTTAAGGACCCGGTCCATGGCTATGTTCATGTGCGTGATCAAGTGATATGGGATTTAATCGCTACAAAAGAGTTCCAAAGGTTACGTAGAATTCGTCAATTAGGAACTACTTTTCTAGTATTCCATGGAGCAGAGCATAGTCGGTTCAATCATTCACTAGGTGTCTATGAAATTGTTCGCCGTATAGTGGACGACATTTTCCAAGGTAGACCAGAGTGGGATCATAGTGAACGTCTATTAGCATTATGTGCAGCATTGTTACATGATGTTGGGCATGGCCCATTCTCACACGCTTTTGAAAATGTGTTCGGTACAAATCATGAAGAATATACGAGAAAGGTGTTATTAGGGGATACAGAAATTCATGAGGTTTTGTCTCGTGTATCAAAGGAATTCCCTGAAAGAATTGCACAGGTCATTGATAAAAACTATACAAACCAACAAGTTGTGAGTTTGATTTCAAGTCAAATAGATGCTGATCGAATGGATTATCTACAGCGCGATGCCTATTATACCGGTGTTAGCTATGGCCATTTCGATATGGAACGTATATTACGTGTTATGCGCCCAAGGAAGGATATTATTGTAATCAAATCGAGTGGTATGCATGCAGTAGAAGATTATATAATGTCCCGATATCAAATGTATTTACAAATTTATTTCCATCCTGTATCACGGAGTGCAGAGACGATTCTAAATAATATATTAAAACGGGCTAAGCGTCTAAGTGATGAAGGCTATGCATTTAAATTTGAACCAGTACATTTCAAACCATTTTTTGAAAATAACAATTCCCTTAAGCAATATTTGGATTTAGATGAGAGTATTATGTTTACGTATTTCCAATTCTGGATGGATGAGAACGATGCTATTTTAAGCGATTTATGCAGACGTTTTGTAAATCGTGATTTATTTGAGCATGTAGATTTAAATCCTGAGGAAGAGCCCGAACGTTATGCATGGCTTAAAGAGCAAGTAATATCGATAGGTTTGGATCCAGAGTATTATATTAAACCAGATTCGACCTCAGACTTGCCTTATGATATGTATCGACCAGGTATTTCATCTAAAAGTCCGATTTATTTAGAAATGCCAACAGGTGAGTTAAGAGAGCTTTCAGATCAATCTCATATTGTTGCAACTATTGCTACTAAAATAAAAACAGACTATAAAGTATATTATCCTAAAGAGATTGGTATTTATAGATAGGGATATAAGAAGTAAAAAAAGAATCTATACATTATAAGCCCGAATTTCGTGGACAATATAAATAGATTCTTTCACAGAAAATCTTATTTGTCAGAAATACGTACGCCAGCTTTAGCGTAATGATTTTTAGCCATTTCTTCTATAACGATAGTAACGGCATCAGGTGTTACATTCACTGTTTCTACTACAGCTTCTGTTACTTTTTCTACTAAAGCTTTTTTCTGATCATCAGTACGACCTTCTAGCATTTTAACAGTTACGATTGGCATTTTACATCCTCCCTAGTGGATAAAATTAGTGTATATTCTTTATAATAGGCTTAGATGGAGGGATTTACAATATGGCAAATGAAGAAAAATCAAAACAAAAATTAGGTTTTACCATTATCAAAAATGACCCAACAGATGGCCATAAAGGCTTTGGGATCGGTTCATTATCTTTAGAAAATGTATCGCCAGTTTTTATAGATATAGAAGAAAAACATGCCTTTATTGATATTGGAGCGATGCATGCAAAGAGTGAAGTAGAGCGCCGTATTAAATTCACTACAAATCGAGAAGATTCTGAAGGTGGAAAGCCTTACTGGTTAGTATGGGTAACAGTTGATTTTAAAGCTGATGGTCCGTATTTTGCTGGGGTAACAGCTTGTGAAATGGTAGTAAATGTGGAAAAACGCCGTGGATATAAAATTCTAGCAGATCACGTCAATAAAATGGACAAATCTATGAAGCGAAAAATAATTGTAGATCATATGGACGATGTATCGAAAGAAGTGTTAGCCGATTTTCTAAAGTCTCATAATTTAGAAATGTGGGAAAGAAGCGATGAACAGCTTCGAAACGATTTAACTGTAAAATAATAATCAGTTCTAAGATAAACATTTATTTAATGAGAATATTTAGTCAATAGGTAAGGTAAATTTAACTTTTAATATGAACGAAATGTGACAATTTAATATACAAATTAATCCATTCTTGAAACAAAGCTGGAAAAAAAGTACACTGAAACTAAGCTTAAATAGTAAGCTAGGACGCATGGCTCTACGAAATGTTTGAGACTTATGTGGCATTTGAAAGAACCCAAGCCGGATGCCCCATGGATCTCAACTTTCGTTTGCCATAAAAACTGATTATACATATTTTACATAATGAATAATAAAAAGCTCTTTCTCGTTCGGTTAAGAAAGCCGTACGAGAAAGAGCTTTTGATTTAATTAGTTACTAAACATGCCTTTGAATGCTTCAAATGGGAATAAGTCTAAGAAGTCCTTCCAAGATTCCTCATCAAAGAACTCAAAGGTAGAACATTTCTCTTTTGGTACATCTTCTTTTTTAAGATAAATCATTCTTTGTTTAGGACAAGCATCTGTTGCAAGCTTGCCAGTTTCAATATCGATCATTACGCCTTCAACGCCTTTAGGAGCCTTAAAGCTTTCATTTGGTCTTCCTTTATTAATCGTCTCCATAAAGTCAATCCAAACTTGTTTTGACGCTGCCATATCTTGCTGAACGGATAGGGTTTTCCCTTGATCATATCCATTCCAAACGCCTGCAGTTACACTTGGTGTAAATCCAACTAACCACTGGTCACTTACAGTAGTACCGGATTTAGCAGCATACGTATGTGTCATACGTGGGCGTAACGAAACACCAGTTGCTGGTGAATAATCACTATATACAGGGTCGAAAATACCTGTCATCATATCTGTTAATAAAAAGGCATTTTTTTTAGAAATTATTTGTTCACTTTTAGGTTTTTTATATTTGTAGACAACTTCACCATCAGCATTTTTAATTTCGAGTATTGTTGTTGGTTTCGCTTCTTTTCCACCATTAGCAATCGTGTTATAAGCGGTTGTTAAATTGTATAGAGAATTTTCTGTTGTTCCTAGCGCAACAGAAGGATTATTTGATTTTGAAAAGTTTAAATTAAAACGCTTCAAAACATCCCTGTACTGATCATATCCGATTTTCTCTAATGTTTTAACTGCATAGATATTATCAGATATAGCAATAGCTTGAGCTAGAGACATTTGTCCGTCTGCATATTGACCATTTACATTTTGAGGTTTGTACGTTGCACGCCCATCATCATAAGTAAAAGTGGTCTCGCCTACATCTAAAAAAGTAAGTGGTGAAAAGCCATTTTCTAAAGCTGCTGCATATAAGAAGGGCTTAATCGAAGATCCCGGTTGCCGCACACCTTGTGTGACGCGGTTAAAAGGACTATCCTTGTAACTTCGACCTCCAACTAGAGCAGTAATTTGACCACTAGAAACATCCATACTAACAAAGCCAACTTGTAAGTCACTATCGGGCATATTATCTTCAATTGCTTCGTCAGCTGCTTTTTGGTGTGCTTGATTTAATGTAGTTTTAATCGTCCAGCCACCTTCACGAATATTGAGATTCTCTTTTTCTAAGATTTGAGTAGCTTCCTGCCAGGCAGTATCTAAGAAATAAGGAGCAATTGATTTCGTAGCTGTCCATTGTTCGTTTTTCAATACGATATCTTCTGTTTCTGCTCGATTTTTTTCCTCAGCCGAAATATATTTTTGCTTGTCCATTAATTCTAGAATCACATCTTGTCGACCCATAGCTTTATCAAAGTCATTAACTGGTGAATAAATACTTGGCCCTTTTGGTATACCTGCTAATAATGCAGATTCAGCTAAAGTTAACTCGCTAGCGGATTTACCAAAATAATAACGACTAGCTGCTTCAATCCCATACATTCCATGTCCATAGTTTACAGAATTTAAATATCCCTCTAAAATTTCATCTTTGTCATAAAAAATTTCTAATCGATAGGCATAGAGGGCTTCCTGGATCTTCCTAGTCCAATTTTTATCAAATGTTAAGTAGAGATTTCGTGCTAATTGCATGCTAATTGTACTTGCACCTTCAGCCATACTTTGTGTTTTTAAATCTTTTAAAAGTGCACTAGCGATACGAGAATAATCAAAGCCATTATGTTCATAGAAGTCTTTATCCTCAACGGCAACGGTTGCATCTATTAAATAAGGTGAAATCTCATCTAACTCTACCCAATAACGTCTTTCTGACGAGTAGTAGTCGCCGATTCGATTTCCATTACTATCTAAAAACACGGATGCTTTTGGTACGGTCAAAGGAGGAGCACCTGCAATTTGAGCATATACACGCAAAACGACGATTCCTGTAACAACTGCAAATAGAACAGCAACTACAGTAAAAGTTGAGTACTTCAACCATTTTTTTCGCTTTTTTTGACGTCTATAATTTTCTCTTTTCATCCGCATTTCACCCCAATTCAAAAATTTGTATACTAGCCATAGTATGGACTTGGAATTTAACCTTTAATCGAATTTATACATAAAAAAACTGTTGCATCTTGTCAAAAAGTATCTATAATTTTTTCCAGTGTTGTATAAATTTAAACATTACAATAAAGAAGTCTGGTTTTGAGGTTTAATTTTACACAGAGCAAAAGAAGTGAATTCTATTATCATATACGAACAAAGTCGAATAAGGTTTCAAAAGACCTATGCATTGCTAATTTCATGCATATTAAAGGCAAATAACCTTATCTATGCTATGTAATTAGTAGTGGGGATTATGTTCTTTCGAAAATATGCTCAATTGGGGTTTGGGTTGAACAAAAAGTCGACAAAATATGATAGAGTGAAATTCGATTGATTTCATTTGTGTCCTAATATTTAAGGTGAAAATGAAGTTCTACAACGAGGGAAATTCCTTTGAAGGTTTGAAAATAAGAATTGAAGGTGAAATAAATTGAGATTTGATGAAACTTATTCAGGAAATGTATTTATTAAAAGTCATCCTAACTATGAAGAATCAAAAGCAGTTCTTTATGGTATGCCGATGGACTGGACAGTAAGCTATCGTCCAGGTTCACGTTTCGGTCCTGCTCGTATTCGAGAAGTATCTATTGGTTTGGAGGAATACAGCCTATATTTAGATCGTGAATTAGATGATGTGAAATTCTTCGATGCAGGGGATATCCCACTTCCGTTTGGAAACCCTGGAAAATCATTAAAAGAAATTAAAGAATTCGTCAGAAAAGTATTAGCAGATGGAAAAGTCCCAATTGGTATGGGAGGAGAGCATTTAGTTTCTCTACCAGTAATGGAAGCTGTATATGAAAAATATAACGATTTAGCCATTATTCATTTTGATGCACATACAGATTTACGTACAGATTATGAAGGGGAAGAATATTCTCACGCAACGCCAATACGTAAAATTGCAGACCAAATTGGACCGAAAAATGTTTACTCATTTGGAATTCGTTCAGGCTTGAAAGAAGAATTTGAGTGGGCTAAAGAAAATGGGATGCATATTTCACCATTTGAGGTATTAGAGCCTTTAAAAGAAGTGCTACCAACATTAGCAGGTCGCAATGTCTATGTAACAATTGATATTGACGTATTAGATCCAGCTCATGCACCAGGAACAGGTACAGTTGACTGCGGTGGGATTACTTCTAAAGAATTATTAGCATCCATTCATGAAATTGCTCGTAGCGGTGTAAATGTAGTAGGGTTTGACTTAGTGGAAGTAGCACCTATTTACGACCATTCAGAAATGACTGTGAACACAGCGTCTAAACTATTAAGAGAAATGATACTTGGTTGGGTGAAGTAAACTACCAACAACATGTGTATAAACATAATGTTGAATCAATTATGAGAAAAGATAAGTATCTAAAATTCTAATCCAGAGGCGGATGCCTTTGGATTTTTTTCAATTCTTAATAGATTTATGCGGATGATTGAACTTTGATTTGGCTTTAATATATAATATATAGGTTATAGTAATAATAGTCTGGAGTGACCACAGTATGAATAGTGTTGAAACTAACGTTAAAATAAAGCTAAATACTACCATCCTCCCAGCAGATGGAGAAACTGAAAACTATGAAATGTGGTTAAATGGATTATTTATCAAAAAATCAGGAAAGACATATCTACGTTATGTGGAAGAACTGAATGAGCAAAAAGTTCGGACGACAGTAAAATTGGGCAATGAGCAAGCCCTTATTTTACGTAGTGGTGGAATTAAAATGAGACTACCATTTAATACTAGTCATGAGGAAAGCGGCCATTATGATACCCAATATGGTACTTTACCAATTGAAACGAAAACTCATCAGTTAGCACATGAATATAATGAAGATAATCTAATCAATGGAAGTTTTAATGTCCAGTATGATCTCATGATAAACGGTCAATCTGTTGGAAAATATACATTGGAAATTCACTATTCGGAGGGACAAATATGAACGCAGTAGAACAATTGCAACAGGGCATTAAAGAAGCCCTACAAGCAGCAGTTGAAAAATCAGGTTTGGTAGAAGCAGGTACACCATTTAATATCCATTTAGAAACACCAAAGGACAAAGCGAATGGTGACTTTGCTACAAACCTAGCAATGCAATTAACAAAATTAGCAAAAAAACCACCACGTGTCATTGCAGAAAGTATTTTAGAAAACCTTGAAACAGAAGGTACTGAAATCGAAAAGTTAGATATTGCAGGCCCAGGCTTTATCAATATTACAGTACGTAAAGCATTCCTTGCAGATGTAGTGAAAGCAGTAAAAGAGCAAGGTGAAAACTATGGTCGCTCAACAGCTGGGAACGATGAAAAAGTACAAGTTGAGTTCGTATCAGCCAACCCAACAGGTGACCTTCACTTAGGACATGCTCGCGGTGCAGCATTTGGTGACTCATTATGTAACGTATTAGACTTTGCTGGCTATGATGTATCACGTGAATATTATATTAATGATGCAGGAAATCAAATTAATAACTTAGCCTATTCATTAGAAGCTCGTTATAAACAAGCGTTAGGTATGGATGCTGAAATGCCAGAAGACGGTTACCATGGTCAAGATATTATTGGCATTGCTGGTAAATTGGCTGAAGAATTTGGTGCATCCATCCTTGAAAAGTCTGATGAAGAACGATTCGAATTCTTCCGTGAACATGGTTTAAAACTAGAATTAGAAAAGTTGAAAAATGACCTAGCAAACTTCCGAGTGAATTTTGACGTTTGGTATTCTGAGACATCTCTATACAAAAACAACAAAATTGAAGTAGCCTTAAATAAATTAAAAGAAAATGGCCATGTATTTGAAGAAGAAGGAGCTACTTGGTTCCGTTCAACTACATTTGGTGATGACAAAGACCGTGTATTAATTAAGTCAGATGGTTCATTCACATATTTAACACCAGATATTGCTTACCATGAAGATAAAATTGTCCGTGGATTTGAAAAACTAATCAATATTTGGGGTGCTGATCACCATGGCTATATTCCTCGTATGAAGGCTGCAATTCAAGCACTTGGATATGACCGTGACAAATTAGAAGTTGAAGTTATTCAAATGGTTCAACTTTATAAAAACGGCGAAAAATATAAAATGAGTAAACGTACAGGGAACGCTGTAACTATGCGTGATTTAGTAGAAGAAGTTGGACTAGATGCAGTACGTTACTACTTTGTAAAAACTGCTTGTGATTCACATATGGACTTTGACTTAGATTTAGCTGTATCACAATCAAATGAAAACCCTGTATATTATGCACAATATGCACATGCTCGTATTTGTTCTATTATTCGTTCTGCAAATGAGCAAGGATTCGAGGCTTCATTAGATCATTTAGATCTATTAACTGCAGAAAAAGAAGAGGATGTACTTAAAAAAGTGGGCGCATTCCCTCAAGTTGTTGCAGAGGCAGCAAAACACCGTACACCTCACCGCGTTGCAAACTATATTCAAGAGTTAGCAGCTGCTTTCCACAGCTTCTATAATGCGGAAAAAGTGCTTAACCCAGATAACAAAGAACTAACTGAAGCACGTCTAGCTTTAATCAATGCTGTTCGTGTAACATTAGCGAACGCATTAAAATTAATTGGTGTAGCAGCTCCAGAGAAAATGTAAACCTCAGAGTGAGTGGACGAGATGCTCATTTTGTTTGTGCAATAAATTAAATAGCAAATTTTGAAATGACTCAACTGGACGTTTGTATAAACGTTCATTGGGTCATTTTTTTATCTAAGGTAAGATTGTTTACCTGTTTTAGGTTTTTAAATATATAATACTTATAAATATACTAAGGATTTGACGGATGGAAGAGGCAAAAAGTAAAATGTCTTTATAAGAAGTCGAACGGAATTTGTTTGAATTAAGGAGATGAACCTTTTGAAAAGTTTATTTATAAAAACAGAGGATCAACGAAAATGGTTAGAGAAATTGTCATCAATAGAAGGAGAGTTTAAGAAGAATGCTCAACAGATTGATGAGCAATCTGCTTTTCCCCATGAACATATTCAAAAGCTACGTGAGATAGGTTATACGAAAATTACTTTACCGAAAGATTTAGGTGGAGAAGGATTTTCCGTATATGATGCGATTTTATTGCAAGAAACACTTGCAAGTTACGATGGAAGCACGGCACTTGCGATAGGTTGGACCGTGTTAACAGTTGGAGAACTATATGAAAATAAATATTGGGAACTCAATAAGTTAGCAGCTTTTGCAAAAGAGGTAGAAAAAGGTGCCATCATTAATCGCGCTGTAAGTGAAGTGGCAACTGGTAGTCCAATTCGAGGTGGGCGTCCAGGAACGACTGCAAAACGTATTGGTGACAACTGGGTTATTAATGGACGAAAAAGCTATACAACAGGGTCACCTGAGTTAGATTACTTCTTAACTTCTGCTTGGGTAGAGGAAGAAGAAAAAGTCGGTTTCTTTTTAATACATAAGGATACACCTGGACTTTCCATTGAAGAAACATGGGATGTAATCGCCATGAGAGGAACTGGTAGTCATGATTTAATACTAAATGAGGTAAAGCTCGAAAACTCAGATTTAGTTGAAGTGCCAAATTATACAACAGGCTTTAAATTGAATGGATGGTTACTGTTGATTCCAGCTACATATTTAGGCATTGCGCAGGCAGCGAGTGATTATGCCATCCAATTCGCTAATACGCACTCACCTAATAGTATACAGGGGACAATTGCCTCCTTACCAAACGTTCAATCATTACTAGGCGAAATCGAACTAGAACTAACAAAAGCACGGTTTTCTTTATATGGTGCGGCTAGGAGTTATGTGGATTTAAAAAATAAAGAACAAGCAGGGCACTCATTAACAGAAGATGAAAGCTTAGTGATTATAAATGCAGTAAATGTTGCAAAACATGTGGTGACGAACGCTGCGATTACAGTCGTAGATAAAGCAATGCGAGTAGTTGGAGCAAAAAGTCTACAACGTACAAATCCGCTTCAACGCTATTACCGAGATGTGCGTGCTGGTCTACATAATCCACCTATGGATGATATAACAATTAAAAAATTGGCTGAACTTGTGCTTCATCAAAAGTAATAAAACTTCACAATTCTGTCTTAAACACTTGTAAATGTATAAGAATGAGTTATAGAGGACCGATAAAAGAAAGTATACTTTCTATTCAAAAAATAAAGTATAATAGATAAAAACAATTTTATATGAAGTAAAGGTCTTTTTGTATGATTGCAAAAAGAGTAAAAGGGAAGTTGGTGAAAGTCCAACGCTGTCCCGCAACTGTAAATGGGAGTGGCCCTATAATCCACTGTTACAAGAGTTTGTAATGGGAAGGAAGGGAACACGATGAACATAAGCCAGGAGACCTGCCTTTATGAAAACATTCAAACCTTACGAGGATAAAGGGGAGTTCTGCTATTTGTAATTCTAACAATTACTTTAAAGTCTCCCTTTATTGTCAGGGAGACTTTTTTATTTTATGGAGAGGATGAAACTTATCGTACAAATTTATTTGTATACTAATTTGAATAAAAGTTAACAGAATACAAAGGTGAAAACATGAAATACATATTAAACTCAATTTCTACTAAACAACATCATTCTATCAACATTAGATTTGAGGTAGTACTGTGAAAAAGAAAACGCTACTGGCATACAGTTCTTCGTTAATTATTTTAGTAGTGTCTATATGGCTTGGAGTTTCAATTGGATCTGCCGATGTACCATTTTCTACGTTATGGGATAACGAAACAAACCCTAGTGCTTATAGTATTTTATGGGGGATTCGAATGCCCCGTGTCATTTTAGCAGGATTAGTGGGTGCTTCATTAGCAATAGCGGGTGCAGCATTTCAAGGATTACTAAAAAATCCTTTAGCCGATCCTTACACACTCGGTGTTTCTTCCGGTGCGTCAGTTGGGGCAGTAGCGACAATTTTCTTTAGTCTTTCAATTCCTTTCCTAGGGTCATATATTCTTCCACTCTACGGAATGGTAGGGGCTTTAGTGGCTATGATTCTCGTGTTAACCTTCGCTCGGTTAATAGATCGCTCGATGAAAATGGAAACGCTTATTTTAACAGGCGTAATTTTTAGTTCATTTTTAGGATCCTGTATCTCGTTAATGATTGCACTTACGGGCGAACAGCTTCGTGAGATTACAAGTTGGCTACTTGGTAGCGTCTCAATGCGTGGATGGCCATATATCCAAATGATTTTGCCTTTTGTTGTAGTTGGCGTGATTCTCCTTTGGCTGAATCGACGAGAATTAAATGCAATGATGTATGGAGATGAGCGAGCACAAGCCTTAGGTGTTAATGTGAAAAGAAGAAAGTATGCCATTTTAGCTGGTGGTTCCATGTTAACAGGAGCAGCAGTTGCTGTTTCCGGAACAATAGGATTTGTTGGCTTAGTCGTTCCACATATGACTCGAATGCTTTGGGGAGCAGATCATCGCCATTTATTAACATTATCTTTCATAAACGGCGCAAGTCTTTTGATTATATGTGATCTTGTTTCTCGTACAATAATTGCACCAGCCGAATTGCCAATTGGTGTTATTACAGCCTTTATTGGGGCACCAGTTTTTTCTTATATCTTCTTTAAACAACGAAGAAGAAGGGGGTGACAACATGCTAGAAGTTCAAAATATTTCCGGAGGTTATGGGTCCACCCCAGTACTATCTAATATTTCATTTCAAGTAGCAAAAGGGAAGATGGTCGGTATACTTGGGCCAAATGGGTGCGGTAAATCAACATTATTAAAAGTAATCAGTGGACTTATCAACCCAACTTTTGGAACAATTACGATTGATGGGGTGGATATTAAAAAATACTCTGCCCGTGATTTGGCGAAAAAAATGACGATTTTACCTCAATTACATGCTACAGCTTTTTCTAGTACGGTTTATGATACGGTAGCAATTGGTCGTTATCCTCATCAATCAGGCTTTTTCTCCACATGGGGAGATGAAGATGAAAGAGCAGTGAAAAAAGCAATGGTACAAACGGGTATTGAAAAGTACGAAAATCAATATCTAGAGTATTTATCAGGTGGGGAGCAGCAAAGAGTCTTTATTGCACAAGCTTTAGCACAAGCCTCGAACTTATTATTGCTAGATGAACCTACTAATCATTTAGACATTGCACATCAAAGGCAAATTTTAGATATGATTCGTAAGGAAGTAACGGAAAACCAGTTAACCGTTGTCTCTGTTTTTCATGATATCAACTTAGCCGCACTATACTGTGATGAGATACTTTTATTGGAAAGTGGAAAAGTCAAAAACTACGGTGCACCTCACGAAGTCTTACTAGAGGAGCAAATTAAGGAGGTTTATCATACAAGGATTTCGATTCAAGCACATCCTGAACAACCGAAACCTCAAATGACGATTTTACCTGATCTGCCCGAGCAGACGGAAGAAAAACTCATTACAACGAATCATTTTAAAATCCAGGAAGAATATGTTGAATTTAAATCGCATTTTCCGTTAAGGGTATTATCCTCTGCTGTTCATAATGCAGGAATGGGATGGTATACAACCTTTATGAATCGAACCGTAAAGCCAGAGTATGATATTGATAATGTAAAAGAAGAATATCTCCAATATCTTGTAAGTAAAGGTTTTTCACCTACTAATACGGTAGGTATGATGACGGCTGTAGATTCTAAAAGGGCTGTAATGAAGAATTATGAAACGTCCTTTGGTAAAGTATTCATAGTGGTTACAGCAGGAGTTGGAAATGCAATTGACGTATCGAAAAGCTATAAACGTGACAATTTCTTTCACATTGGCACAATCAATACATGGGTTATCATTAATGGGAAATTATCGGATGAAGCCTTCGTGCAAGCAATGATGACGGCTACTGAAAGTAAATCAAAGGCACTTCAGCATGAAAAGATATATGATTTATACTCAAATACAATTGCAACCGGTACACCGACAGATAGTTTACTAATCGCTGCCACGCAAAATGGGAAGTTAATGCAATATGGTGGTCCAATTACAGAGGTAGGTCAAGTAATTGGAAGAGGTGTTTTTGAAGCAACTGTAGAAGCAATCCAAACTTATCGAAAAGGGGATATAATATGAAACTTTATACAAAAACAGGCGATAAAGGGAAAACAAGCATAATAGGTGGACGTGTAAGTAAGGATGATTTGCGCGTAGAGGCATATGGTACAATCGATGAGTTGAATTCATTTATAGGAAAGGCTATCAGTGAATTAGATCCTGCGGTGTTCCAAGACCTTCTAGCAGACCTTGAAACAATTCAACATGAGTTATTTGACTGTGGTGGAGATTTAGCCAATGTAATGAAAGAACGCAAATATAAATTACAGGAAACATCGATTGAGGCGTTGGAAAAGCGAATTGATGCTTTATCAGATGAAGCACCACCACTAAAACGATTTATACTACCTGGAGGAACACCCGCAGCTGCAACACTTCACATTGCTCGAACAGTAACACGCCGAGCAGAACGTCGAGTTGTTACGTTAATGAATGAAGTTGAAGATGTACCAGTCATTGTCCAAAAATATCTAAATCGTTTATCTGATTACTTCTTTGCAGCGGCACGTATAGTAAATTTACGTTCCAACGTAAAAGATATTGAGTACATTCGTAGTGGAGACGTATTTAAATAAGAATTGAATGTTGAATGTTGAGAAAAATCCTGCTTTGCAGGATTTTTTTTAGTTAGTAGAATGCCAGCCAATAGCATTTGATTAAAATCATGTATTTTCTAAGGTATTTATACTTTAAGTAGAATATTTTAAAAATATCAGAAAAATTAAAATTGATTATCAGTTTTATATTCTATAAAATATAGATAAGTGCAAAAAGGGAGTTCTAATCAACTCCTTTTTTTATTAAATATGAATTGAGCGAGCGTTCAGTCGATGGGGAAATACACAATTTACATTGAGCTCATAAAACAAAGGGGATGAAGTTTTGAGTAGAACAGTTATTTTAGAGGGAGCAAGAACACCGTTTGGAAAGTTTGGGGGGACACTTTCAACGTTAGTAGCGAGTGACCTTGGGGGAGAGGCCATTAAAGCTGCATTACAAAGAGCAAATGTCGCTCCAGAATCAATAGATGAAGTAATAATAGGTACCGTACTTCAAGCAGGTCAGGGGCAAATTCCTTCACGACAAGCTGCAACAAAAGCAGGAATTCCTTATTCTGTTAAAACTGAAACAATTAATAAAGTATGTGCTTCAGGTATGAGAAGTGTCACTTTAGCTGATCAGTTAATTCGTTTGGGAGACGAAGAAGTGATTGTTGCTGGTGGAATGGAATCGATGTCAAACGCACCTTATTATTTACCAAAAGGCCGTTTTGGACTTCGAATGGGAGATGCAAGTTTAGTAGATGGCATGGTATATGATGGTCTATCATGTTCTTTCCATCCAAAACATGTGCATATGGGTACCTATGGAAACGAAACAGCCAATACCTTTGAAATTGCTAGAGAAACACAGGATGAGTGGGCGGTTAGAAGTCATCTACTGGCTGTAAATGCAATAGAAGAAGGCAAGTTTGCTGAAGAAATTATACCGATTGAGATAAAAGGCAGAAAAGGTGACGTAACAACTGTGTTAGAGGATGAAGCCCCTCGTAAAAACACATCATTGGAAGCGTTATCAAAACTAAAACCCGCATTTGATAAGGATGGAACGATTACTGCAGGGAATGCGCCAGGAGTAAATGATGGAGCATGTGCCCTAGTATTAATGAGCGAAGAAAAAGCAAATAAAGAAGGACGCCAACCACTCGCTACTATTTTAGGGCATGCTGAGGTTGGAGTAGAGCCTAAGGACTTTCCACAGACACCTGGACTTGTCATTAACGAATTGTTAAAGAAGACTGGTAAATCGATAGAAGAAATTGATTTATTTGAAATAAATGAAGCTTTTGCTGCTGTTGCCTTAGTAAGTAATCAGATTGCTAAGCTCGATCCAGAGAAAGTAAATGTCAATGGAGGGGCAGTGGCATTAGGACATCCGATTGGAGCTTCTGGTGCACGAATTATTTTGACGTTAGCCTATGAATTAAAACGTCGTGGTGGTGGAATAGGGATTGCTGCAATCTGTTCAGGTGGCGGCCAAGGGGATGCCATCATGATTGAAGTACCTAAGCAGTAATCTAGCTAGTAAGTTGTAAGTTCAATAGATGATGAACTAAATCATAAAAATTAACACTTAAAGTTAATCAAATGATAGGGGATGGGAAGTAGTGACGATTCAAAAAGTAATGGTTGTTGGTGCTGGTCAAATGGGATCAGGGATTGCTCAAGTATGTGCACAAGCAGGATTTGATGTGAAACTAAATGATATGAAGCAGGAATTTTTAAACCGTGGGATAGGAGTTATTACAAAAAACTTATCCAGAGATGTGGAAAAAGGAAGAAAAACAGAAGAAGAAAAAGAAGCTGTATTGAACAGAATCTCTATGTCACTAGACTTAAAGGATGCCAATGATGTAGATCTTGTTATTGAAGCAGCTACAGAGAATATGGACATTAAACAATCAATATTTAAAGAACTAGATGCAATCGCCCCAAAGCATGCCATTTTAGCAACAAATACGTCTTCTTTACCAATTACAGAAATTGCTGCTGTAACAGAGCGACCACAACAGGTAATCGGGATGCATTTTATGAACCCGGTGCCGGTGATGAAGCTAGTTGAAATCATTCGTGGACTTGCAACTACTGATGAAGTCTATCAGGCTGTTGAAGAAATGACGCGAAAATTATCAAAGACTCCAGTAGAAGTCAATGATTATCCAGGTTTCATTTCAAACCGTATTTTGTTGCCGATGATTAATGAAGCAATTTATGCATTGTATGAAGGGGTTGCTACAAAGGAAGCTATTGATGAAGTGATGAAGCTTGGCATGAATCATCCAATGGGACCACTGACACTAGCTGACTTTATTGGTTTAGATACATGTTTATCAATTATGGAAATCTTGCATGATGGGTTAGGAGATAGTAAGTATCGCCCATGTCCACTACTTCGTAAATATGTCGCAGCTGGTTGGCTAGGGAGAAAAACTGGTCGAGGGTTTTATGTCTACGAAGAATAAGGAGGATTTCTATGCATCTTGAATTTACTGCGGAGCAAATGATGATACGCGATATGGTGCGTCAATTTGCCGAAAGTGAAATAGCCCCTTTTATAGAGAAAATGGAGCAAGGAATATTTCCTCACGAGATTCTTAAAAAAATGGGAGAACTCGGACTAATGGGGATTACTGTTCCGGAAGAATATGGTGGCGCCGGAATGGACTTTACTTCTTATATATTAGCTATTAATGAACTTTCAAAAGTTAGTGCCGTAGTTGGAGTGATTCTTTCTGTGCATACTTCAGTTGGAACAAACCCAATTCTATACTTTGGAAATGAAGAACAAAAGAAAAGATATGTTCCAAAGTTAGCAAGTGGTGAGTATTTAGGAGCATTTTGCTTAACTGAACCGGAAGCGGGTTCAGATGCAGGAGCATTAAAAACCAAAGCCGTAAAAGAAGGAAACCATTACGTGTTAAATGGATCGAAAGTTTTTATCACTAATGGAGGAGAAGCCGACGTCTATATTGTATTTGCCTCAACGAATCCAACAAGGGGTTCTCGTGGTATTTCTGCTTTTATAGTAGAAAAGAATACACCAGGATTTATTGTAGGAAAAGATGAAAAGAAGATGGGGCTCCATGGCTCAAGAACGGTTCAATTAACTTTTGAAAATATGAAAGTACCGGCAGAAAATTTATTAGGTGATGAAAATACAGGTTTTAAAATTGCGATGGCCAATTTAAATATCGGGCGAATTGGCATATCCGCGCAAGGTTTAGGAATTGCAGAAGCCGCATTAGAGGCTGCAATAAACTATGCGAAAGAACGAAATCAGTTTGGAAAGCCCATCGCAGTAAACCAAGGGATAGGTTTTAAGTTAGCGGATATGGCTACTGCTGTAGAAGCAGCAAGATTACTAGTCTTTAGAGCAGCTAATCTTCAATCACTTGGTCTACCATGTAGCAAAGAAGCATCAATGGCGAAAGTCTTTGCTTCTAAAACAGCTGTTCAGGTTGCAACAGAGGCAATTCAAGTGTTTGGAGGATATGGTTTTACAAAAGATTATCCAGTTGAGAGATATTTCAGGGATGCTAAAGTAACCGAAATCTATGAAGGTACAAGTGAAATCCAAAAAATCGTGATAAGCAAAAATATCAATTAAGAAGTTGAGAATATGCCGATGATGTTCAAAACTTCCACGCACAAACAATACTACAAGATTAAAAAACGGGGGAATGGGAAAATGAACTTTCAATTGTCTGAAGAGCATCAACAATTACGCGAAATGATTCGTGACTTCGCTTTAAATGAAGTAGCACCTTCTGCTGGAGAACGGGATGAAGAAGAACGCTTCGATCGTGGAATTTGGGATAAGATGGCTGAGTTAGGCTTAACGGGAATTCCATGGCCGGAAGAATACGGTGGAGCAGGGTTCGATTATTTAGCCTATGCCATTGCAGTGGAGGAATTGTCTCGTGTATGTGCTTCAACAGGAGTAACGTTATCTGCACATACCTCTTTAGCAGGCTGGCCAATTTTTAAATTTGGGAATGAAGAACAAAAACAAAAATATCTACGACCAATGGCAGAGGGGAAAAAAATTGGTGCTTATTGCTTAACAGAACCGGGGTCAGGAAGTGATGCAGGCGGTATGAAAACGACTGCAAAACTTGATGGAGATGAGTATGTCCTAAACGGCTCTAAAATTTTCATTACTAATGGTGGTGTGGCAGATACTTATGTTGTATTTGCAGTAACGGATCCTACTTCTAAGCATAAAGGTACAAGTGCGTTTATTGTAGAATCGAGTTTCCCAGGATTTGGTGTTGGGAAGAAAGAAAAGAAAATGGGAATCCGCTCATCGCCAACAGCTGAAATCATATTTGATAATTGTCGTGTCCCTAAAGAAAACTTACTTGGTAATGAAGGGGAAGGCTTTATCATTGCGATGAAAACTTTAGATGGGGGAAGAAATGGAATTGCCGCTCAGGCAGTAGGTATTGCACAAGGTGCATTGGATGCAGCCGTAGAGTATGCTAAAAACCGTGTTCAATTTGGAAAACCGATTGTTGCCAACCAAGGAGTAGCTTTTAAACTTGCCGATATGGCGACTTCAATCGAAGCTTCTAGATTATTAACTTACAATGCAGCATGGTTAGAATCGAATAATCTTCCTTATGGAAAAGAATCGGCAATGGCAAAACTGATGGCTGGTGATACAGCGATGTCAGTTACAACCGATGCAGTTCAAATATTTGGCGGCTATGGTTATACAAAAGAATATCCAGTAGAACGCTATATGCGTGATGCAAAAATTACACAAATCTACGAAGGTACGCAAGAGATTCAGCGTCTAGTAATCTCTCGTATGATTACTAAATAATCCAATGACAGAAACAAATGAGAAAATCTTAGTTAAGACATCTGTTAAGGATGAGGGACTCATTGAATTTCGAAGAAGGCAAATTGTTGAGGGAGCGTTAAAACTATTTAAAGAAAAGGGTTTTCATCGTGCCACAACAAGAGAAATAGCAAAGGCTGCTGGATTTAGCATCGGAACTTTGTATGAATATATTCGTACAAAAGAGGATGTTCTATATTTAGTGTGTGATAGCATTTATCACCAAGTGATTAATCGACTATCTCAAATTTCTACAAGCTATGGAACGATTGAAGAGTTGAAAGAAGCTATCAAACAATACTTTTTGTTGATTGATAGTATGGTAGATGAATTTACAATTATGTATCAAGAAACAAAAACCTTACCAAAAAATGCACAAAGCTATGTTTTACAGAAGGAGTTAGAAATGGTAGCTCTTTTTGAAAAAATATTAACAGCATGTGTTGCATCAGGAAGTTTGAAGGTTACAGAGAAGGAAGTCTACTTAGCCGCTAACCATATTGTCGTTCAGGGGCAAGCTTGGGCATTCCGAAAATGGGCATTGCATAAGCATTTTTCAATTAGCGAATACACCGTTTCACAAACCAAACTCTGTTTATCTGGCATTTTACATTTTGATGAGTAACACCTTAACACCACTAAAAGCATACGTTTGAACGTTGCACAAAGTGGTGTTTTTATAAGCATCAATTGAATGGTAAGTTCAAATGGGGATGGGACTTATTTATTCAAAGACGATTCTTTCTTATTAGACGTTCATGAAAGGGGTACTATGCATGGTAAATGTTAAACAAGTTGAAGATACAGATCAAAAGGGAATCTACAAACCAAAGCATCATGTGCGTTTTGTAACAGCATCGAGCTTATTTGATGGGCATGATGTTTCTGTTAATATTATGCGTCGTATGCTACAAGCAAGTGGCGTGGAGGTTATTCATCTTGGTCATAACCGATCCGTAGAAGAAGTAGTCAATGCCGCGATACAAGAGGATGCGCAAGCAATAGCGGTATCTTCTTATCAAGGCGGACATATGGAATATTTTAAATATATGTATGACTTATTACATGAAAAGGGTGCTCCCCATATCAAAATCTTCGGTGGTGGTGGGGGAGTAATTCTACCAAAAGAGATAGAAGAGCTTCATGAATATGGAATTTCGGGCATTTTCTCACCTGAAGACGGAATGAAGCTAGGCTTACAAGGGATGATTAATGAACAAATTAAGCAATCTGATTTCTCAACTTTAAAAGGAAATTATATGGATTTGTTTAATCAGCTTTCTACAGATCGACCTGAAATCTTAGCAAATTTAATCACTGCTGCAGAAATTGGTGGGGACGGGCAAACAATGCATCTCATTGAAGAGGCAAAGAAACAATCTAAAAAAACGCCAGTCTTAGGAATCACTGGAACTGGTGGGGCCGGGAAATCCTCCTTAACCGATGAATTGATTCGACGATTCTTACGTGAGTTTCCAGAGAAGAAAATTGCGATTATTTCAGTAGACCCGACCAAACAAAAAACGGGTGGAGCTCTATTAGGCGATAGAATCCGAATGAATGCAATCTTTGATCAACGAGTGTATATGCGTAGTTTAGCAACTCGTAGTTCACGAACAGAGTTATCTGCATCTATAGGCGACGTGCTTGATATTGTGAAGGCAGTAGGTTATGACCTCATCATTGTAGAAACGAGTGGTATTGGCCAAGGGGATGCAGAAATCACAAAATATACAGACCTTTCAATGTATGTCATGACGAGTGAATTTGGTGCGCCTACACAGCTAGAGAAAATTGATATGATTGATTTTGCAGATTTAATCGTCATTAATAAGTTTGAACGAAAAGGCTCCGAGGACGCTCTTCGTCAAGTTCAAAAACAGTATCAACGTTCCCATGAATTGTGGTCGGAAGATTTAGATAAAATGCCTGTCTATGGCACAATTGCGAGCCAATTCAATGATAAGGGTACGAACTCCTTATTTGCAGCCCTTGTAGCGAAGATTAATGAAAAATTAAATTTTGATTGGAAAACTTCTTACGAGCTATTTGTGAAGACACAAAAACAGGATGTCATTATTCCGAATAATCGTCGCTATTATCTGAGAGAAATTGTGGATACGGTTCGGGATTATCATAAAAGAAGTGCACAACAGGTTGAACTTGCGCGGAAACTCTATCAATTAGAAGGGGCAATTCAGCAACTGGTTACATCCTCACCCGAAGATGCACTAGTTAAATCATTAGAGTCTTTAGTAGAAGGTGTAAAAGGTGAATTAACAGGTGAATCAAAACGTATTATAGAAAACTGGGAGAAAATTAAAGAATCCTATGCTGGGGATGAATTTGTCACGAAAATAAGAGATAAAGAAATACGAACTATATTAAAAACAACTTCTTTATCAGGAACAAAAATTCCGAAAGTCATACTGCCTAAGTTTAAAGATTATGGTGAAATTTTACGTTGGGTTTATGCTGAAAATGTTCCTGGAGAATTCCCTTATACTGCGGGTGTTTTCCCGTTTAAACGTGAAGGTGAGGATCCAAAACGCCAATTTGCCGGTGAAGGAACACCGGATCGTACGAATAAACGATTCCATTATTTATCAAAAGATGATGATGCAAAACGATTATCTACAGCATTTGACTCTGTTACTTTATATGGAGAAGACCCAGATTACCGACCAGATATCTTCGGGAAAGTTGGTGAATCTGGTGTAAGTGTATGCACATTAGATGATATGAAAAAACTATATGCCGGATTTGATTTATGTGCACCTTCCACATCGGTATCCATGACGATTAATGGTCCTGCACCAATCATTTTAGCCATGTTTATGAATACGGCAATTGATCAGCAAGTTCAGAAAATGGAAGAGGAATTAGGGCGACAGTTAACTGTTGCTGAGTTCACTGAGGTTCGAGAAAAGACGCTACAAGTTGTGCGCGGAACAGTTCAAGCTGATATCTTAAAAGAAGATCAAGGTCAAAATACGTGTATTTTCTCTACTGAATTTGCCCTCCGTATGATGGGAGATATCCAAGCGTATTTTATTGATCACAAAGTACGTAATTACTATTCTGTTTCAATTTCTGGTTATCATATAGCAGAAGCAGGGGCAAACCCAATCTCTCAGCTAGCTTTTACGTTAGCAAATGGGTTTACGTATGTTGAATATTATTTAAGTAGAGGCATGAACATTGATGATTTTGCGCCGAATCTATCGTTCTTTTTCTCTAACGGATTAGATCCAGAGTATACAGTAATTGGCCGAGTGGCTCGGAGAATTTGGTCTATCGTCATGCGTGATAAATATAATGCGAATGAACGTTCACAAAAATTAAAGTACCATGTACAAACATCTGGACGCTCATTGCACGCACAAGAAATTGATTTTAATGATATTCGTACGACTCTTCAGGCGTTAATGGCACTACAGGATAATTGTAATTCTCTTCATACAAATGCATACGATGAAGCAATTACAACGCCAACAGAAGAATCAGTGAGACGGGCGATGGCAATTCAAATGATTATTACAAAAGAGCATGGCCTATCTAAAAATGAGAATCCTTTACAAGGGTCATTTATCGTTGAAGAATTAACTGATTTAGTCGAAAACGCCGTACTAGAAGAATTTGAGCGAATAAATGACCGAGGTGGCGTACTTGGAGCAATGGAAACCCAATATCAACGGGGCAAAATTCAAGAAGAATCCATGTATTATGAACATCTTAAACATTCAGGGAAATTACCGATTATTGGGGTAAATACGTATTTAAATCCGAATCCACCTTCAGCTGATAGCATCAACAGTATGGAAATAGCTCGTGCATCAAAACAAGAAAAGGAATTACAAATTCATAATTTACAAGCTTTCCAAACTCACCACCAAGCAGACTGTGAAGCTTCCCTAAACAAACTGAAGGAAGTTGCTCTTTCAGGTGGAAATATATTCGAGCAACTAATGGAAACTGTAAAAGTAGCAAGTCTAGGTCAAATCACCAAAGCTTTGTATGAAGTGGGAGGCCAGTACAGAAGAAATATGTAGTTCCAATTTGGATGAGAATGTTAACACCTGCTTTCATCCTGCGTTACCTGTCATATAAGCGTTTTTGAGTCAATCTAGGTTGTTGGTTCTTATGCAGGAAATACTTAAAAATACGTGTAGACAAAGTCGAAATTAGACTTTGTCTCTTGCTATTTTTAAATCCTCCTTTTTTTGTAGTAAGAAAGTTATTGAATAAAAACATTGAAAAATTGGTTACATTAGGAAGAATCTCTTTACTAGGTATGAGATAATATAATTAGTAGGATTTTCTATAAATAGTTCTAAATAGGGGTTCGAAAATTAGTACTATTTATTTGAATTTAGCTATAATAGATGGGACAGAAGGGAAGATTATAATTGCAGAAACAATATATTCAGTACATAATTATCTTGGCGTGTTTTCTTGCTATCTTCTTCTTATACAATAAGCAATTAGGATCTGTTCCACTATTAATATTATCTGGCTTTTTATTTTATTTAGGGATAAAAGAAATATATAGAATAAAAAAGATTAAATGAAACTAGCATAGTGTATAGCACTTTGTATATAATGGATATTATGTTTAAGATATGTATTATCTTTGTTTACAGATAAGGCGTATGGATGTCTTATCTAAAGTACGGCACATGCTACAATTGGGGCTATTGCCAGTATACAAAGTATTCTTATGTAGTTAACTACAATAATAGAGATAGTGATAGAAAAAGTTGTATCACTTAAAGCAATTGTGTTTTGAACAAAATAGTACTACTTATTGTACTGATAGAAAGGACGTGCACGAGTTGAATATTCGTGAAATGACAAAAGAACAATTAGCAGAAGAATCGTTAATTGACTTAGCCTATGCAATCCTAGAAGAGAGAAAATCACCTATTGGATTCCAAGACTTACTACAAGAAATTCGTAATTTAAATGGCTTATCTGAAGAGCAATTGAGAGAAAGATTAGTACAATTTTATACAGATATGAATATCGATGGACGTTTCCTTTTAAACCATGAAAATGGATGGGGACTTCGTGAATGGTATAAAATTGAAACAATTGAAGAAGAAACAGCTCCAACTGTTAAAGCTCGTAAACGTAAATCGAAAGCTGCTGTTGATGACGAGGAAGACTTAATTGTTGATGAAGATGACTTAGTCTTTGAAGAAGACTTCGAGGAATTTGTTGACGATGAAGAAATCGATGATGATGATGACGATGACGATGATGAAGATATAGACTTCGTTGAAGAAGAAATCGATGGCATTGATGAAGTAGATGCTGACATTGATGACGAGCTAATCGAAGAAGAAGATGGCTTTATTATTGATGATGAAGACGAAGAAGCAGAAGAAGACGAAGAAGATATTGATGAAGATTTAGATAAATAATTTCTAAACATATTAATAAAAGTGTAGGTAGGGCAGGAGTGTCGTACCTGCACTTTTTTGTTTGGACAAAAAATAGTTACTCCATTGGAAAAGGCCGATGGAATATTTGTTATCAAAAAATACTTTTTCCAAAGTAATAATTATCGAACTTTTTTTCGGTTTTTTCTCTAATACTCGTATGTATTTATTAAAGTTACATCGTTTTCGTTTGAATAGGTGAAAATGTGCTTTTCTATATTAAAGCACTTGACTTCTTTTAAGGTTCAATATAATCTTTTACTTGGGCTCCATTAGAGATGGAGAATGACCGTGAACGATATCACGTTCCCCCTGCAACCATGCAGGAGGAACGTTTTTTTGTTTTTTTATAGGTCAATAGTAAATAGTAAAAACTCTCCAATAATTAGTTTGAAAACTTTATTGATCCAAGCATAAATCCTTTAGAATCCGCAATCAAAATTTAAAAGTAAGGATTTTAAATTTTGAAATTGGATATGAATGATTATGTAAAGACTTATATAAAGTTTTCAAACTTTCTTGATTATAAATAGTAATTGTAGGTATGAGGAGGAATTTGCAAATGACGAAGTATATTTTTGTAACAGGTGGGGTTGTTTCTTCACTTGGAAAAGGAATCGTCGCATCATCTTTAGGAAGACTATTAAAAAATCGTGGGTTACAAGTGACAATCCAAAAATTTGACCCATATTTAAATATTGATCCAGGTACTATGAGTCCTTATCAACATGGTGAAGTATTCGTAACGGACGATGGTGCAGAGGCAGATTTAGATTTAGGGCACTATGAACGTTTTATCGATATTAACTTAGGTAAACATTCAACAGTAACGTCAGGTCGTGTCTACCAATCAGTTCTTGCAAAAGAACGCCGTGGTGACTATAACGGTAAAACAGTGCAAGTTATTCCTCATGTTACAAATGAAATAAAAGATCGTATTCAACGTGCTGGTCGCGAAACAAGCGCTGATATTGTTATTACTGAAGTAGGTGGAACAGTAGGGGATATTGAATCACTACCATTCCTTGAAGCAATTCGCCAAATGAAAACGGACCTAGGACATCATAATGTTATGTACATTCACTGTACTTTGATCCCTTACATTGCTGCAGCTGGTGAGTTGAAAACTAAACCAACTCAACATTCTGTAAAAGAATTACGTTCACTTGGGATTCAACCAAATATCATTGTTGTTCGTACAGAACAAGCGGTATCGGATGAAATGAAAGAGAAATTAGCATTATTCTGTGACGTAAAACCACGTGATATTATTGAATCTCGTGATGCAGAAACGTTATATGATATTCCATTAAATTTACATGCACAAGACTTTGATGATATCGTTCTTGAACATTTTGGCATTGAAGCACCAGAAGCAGATATGACTGAGTGGAAAGAGCTTGTAACGAAAGTTAAAAATCTTTCACAAAAAACGCGTATTGCTTTAGTCGGTAAATACGTTGAACTACAAGATGCTTACATCTCGGTAGTTGAAGCTCTAAAACATGCGGGATATGTTTATGATTCTGATATTGAAGTGGATTGGATTAATGCAGAACATGTACACGAAGAAAATGTACACGAGTTATTAAAAGATGCTGATGGTATTTTAGTACCTGGTGGTTTCGGTGATCGTGGTATTGAAGGTAAAATATCTGCAATTAAATATGCGCGTGAAAATGATATTCCATTCCTAGGAATTTGTTTAGGAATGCAATTAGCAACAGTTGAATTTGCACGTAACGTTCTTGGTTTAGTTGGAGCACATTCAACAGAATTAAATAAAGAAACACCATATCCAATCATCGATTTCTTACCAGATCAAAGTGATGATATCGATTTAGGTGGAACATTACGTTTAGGATTATATCCATGTAAATTAGTAGAAGGTTCTCGTGCAGCACATGCTTATAATGATGAATTAGTATATGAGCGTCATCGCCATCGTTATGAATTCAATAATGAATTCCGTGAAGCAATGGAAGCAGAAGGCCTAGTATTCTCAGGTACAAGCCCTGATAATAAATTAGTGGAAATTATTGAATTACCAGAGAAAAAATTCTTTGTGGCATGTCAATTCCATCCAGAATTAATTTCTCGTCCACAACGTCCACAACCATTATTCCGTGAGTTTGTTGGTGCAGCATTCAATAATCGATAGTAAAAAGGAAAAAAGACTCTTCCTACCTCAAGTGTGAGTAGGAAGAGTCTTTTTCATTTTCCAATAAAAATTCACTAAAAAATACAGAGTTATTAGTGTAAAGGTATTAATTAAATAGATTTATTATAATATTACTACGAAAAAATTATATAAGAAAAATGTTGCAAAACATTTTATATCATATATATTAATATGAAAATAAGGAAAAAAAAGTAAAACCTCCTTTCTAGTAGAAAAGAGGTTAAAACGAATTATAATTCTTCGTCTTCAGAAATCATTTCATCATAATTTAGTTTAATGGCTTCATATATAAATAGTGCTGCCATTAAATAGGGGATTACGATACGTTCACCTAATTTTGTTGGATGCGGTAAGATACCACCGCGGATTTTCATAGAGATATATGTGTATGCAAGTTCACTCAGTTCATTTGTGTCACTTTTTGGGTCACTTGAAACAACAGAAAAAGGAATAAAATTGTCGTATAATCTTTTGGCTAACATTAAAGCTTCATTGTTTTTACTGTTGCTTGTGAATATGCAAACACGATCTGAATCTGTAAGAGGAATTGTCGGTGACCAACTATGTAGGTTCGAAAATGGTTCACTCCCGTGTAAAGCGTTAAGTTCGATTGCTTGTAATTCATCAAAACAAGCAAAATAGATATTTCCTTGACCAATGCTAGCTTGGGCCAATAGACGTGAAGTTTCTTCTATTGATTCTTCTTCACTTTGTATAATTCTTTGAAATAATCCACTCATTTGAGTAGAAAGTATTTTAGACATAATTTCACCTCAAATGTATTATAGGTTTTTATTTAGTAAAAAGTAAAATGTGAAGTTTTTGTGAAGAGATTGAAGGGATTTTGAAAAAACAATCGAAAAGTATGTTATATAGAATATTAGAGTATGGAATTAATTATAGGACAAATTACATCCTACAATAATATCACGTTAAGGGGAAATGAAAGTGAAAAAAATTTTAGTCGTAGATGATCAAAAAGGAATACGCTTGCTATTGAATGAAGTTTTCTCAAGAGAAGGCTATAAAGTTTATCAAGCATCAAACGGTGTGGAAGCACTTAATATTGTAAAGAACGAATCGATTGATTGCGTTATGCTTGATATGAAAATACCAGGAATGAATGGCATAGAAATATTAAAGAACATTCGGGAAAGTAACCTTCAAATGCCCGTTTTTATGATGACGGCATATGAAGGTGAAGATATGATTTCGGAAGCAAATCGACTAGGGATGACAAAATATTTTAGAAAGCCATTTAATATTTTAGATGTTAGAGATGAAGTAAATTTACTTTTAAGCAATTAAATTCAGTTATTTACCTTTCTTCTTAGCGTGAGCATTATTCTATTTTTAGATAGATTAGGATGTTCTAAAAAACAAGTTGCTTTGTGGAAGGAGCAACATACACAAAAATACAGTAGCAAGTGGTACAACTAATAGTTATGTCCTAATAGAGTACTTTGCTCCCTTTCGCGAGCTCAAGGGGGCAGAAAAGGGGTGCATCTCAATACTTGAGAGAGATTCATCATTTCAAATAAAGATTTTTGCGCCTGTCGCAAGTTTTCGGCGCAGAAAATAATCCCGTCACTAGAACTTGAGAGATATTAAAAGTGGTACAAAAAACACGTTTATGTCCTAATAGGGTATTTTGCCCCCTTTCGCGAGCTCAAGGGGGCAGAAAAGGGGTGCATCTCAATACTTGAGAGAGAATCATCATTTCAAATAAAGATTTTTGCACCTTTTGCAAGCTTTCGGCGCAGAAAATAATCCCGTCACTAGAACTTGAGAGACATTAAAAGTGGTACAACTTAACTAGTTATGTCCTAATAGAGTATTTTGCCCCCTTTCGCGAGCTCGAGGGGGCAGAAAAGGGTAGCATCTCAATACTTGAGAGATGCTACCCTTTTTGCTATGATTAATCTGGAATATTTAGCGTAATAATTATTTTACTAGCTGTCCGAGGAGGATTTATTTATATGCCATTAGTGTCAATGAAAGAAATGTTAATTAAAGCCAAAAATGAAGGTTATGCTGTAGGGCAATTCAACATTAATAACCTTGAATTTACTCAAGCGATTTTACTTGCTGCTGAAGAAGAGAAGTCTCCAGTAATCCTTGGTGTTTCTGAAGGTGCAGGTAAATACATGGGCGGTTTTATCGCAGTAGTGCATATGGTAAAAGGCTTAATGGAAAGTTATAAAATTACTGTACCGGTTGCTATTCATTTGGACCACGGTTCAAGTTTTGATAAATGTAAAGAAGCAGTAGATGCTGGGTTTACTTCAGTTATGATTGACGCTTCTCATCATGCATTTGATGAAAATGTGAAAATTACAAGCGAAGTTGTTGATTATGCTCATGCAAAAGGTGTTTCAGTAGAGGCAGAATTAGGTACTGTTGGTGGAGAAGAAGATGGTGTAATCGGTGGTATTATGTACGCTGATCCAGCAGAATGTAAGGCTCTTGTTGAAGCAACAAATATTGATTGTTTAGCACCTGCATTAGGTTCTGTACATGGTCCGTATAAAGGTGAACCGAAACTAGGCTTCGATGAAATGAAACAAATCGGTGAAGAAACAGGTATGCCATTAGTACTTCATGGTGGTACTGGAATTCCAGACGAACAAATTAAACGTGCTGTTTCATTAGGTACTGCGAAAATCAATGTAAACACTGAAAATCAAATTGCTGCAACAAATGTAATTCGTGGTATTTTCGATGCAGATAAAAAAGTGTACGACCCACGTAAATATTTAGGACCAGCTCGTGAGGCTATTAAAGAAACAGTAATTGGTAAAATGCGCGTATTTGGAAGCTCACAAAAAGCTTAATTTTTTTTACAACATACCTAGTTGTAATGAGTATTAGGAAGCAGAATTATTTATTTTAATTAGAAAAAAGTTAACGATAATCTTAATAAGAAGATGAACTGCTTTTCTATTTTATCTTCATGGTTATGTTAGAACGCAACCTGAAGATACGTCTTGGCGAATTTGATGGAGTAAGTTATGAACAATAAGAAGTTAGTCTTTTCGAGTACAGTATGCTACCTCTTAAGACTTCTTTCTGAAAACTCCACATACTAATTTGGACGCAATTAGGCCAAGCATAATTGAACGAATAAACGATTGCAGGAGAAGTGTCTGATTGTTTTAATCGGCCTTCTCCTCATTTTTGAATGAGACAAATCTTAAAACATCTGGAGGAAATAATAATGAAATTTTTTATTGATACGGCCAATTTTGAGGAAATTAAAGAAGCATATTCTTGGGGAATCTTATCTGGTGTTACTACGAACCCATCATTAGTTGCAAAAGAAGAGAATGTTTCTTTCCATGACCGCTTACGTGAAATTGCTGAGCTAGTTAATGGTTCTGTAAGTGGAGAAGTTATTTCGCTAGATGCTGAAGGTATGATTAAAGAAGGATTAGAATTAGCTGCAATTGCTCCAAATATTACAGTGAAATTACCAATGACTCCAGAAGGCCTAAAAGCATGTAAATTCTTTGCTGAAAAAGGAATCAAAACAAATGTAACGCTTATTTTTAGTGCAAATCAAGCTTTAATGGCTGCTCGTGCTGGTGCTACGTATGTATCGCCATTTGTAGGGCGTTTAGATGATATTGGACAAAGTGGTGTTGAGTTAATTGCAACAATTTCAGATCTATTTGCTATCCACGGAATTGAAACAGAAATTATTGCCGCTTCAATTCGTCACCCTCAACATATTACAGATGTAGCTCTAGCAGGTGCTGACATTGCAACAACACCTTATAAAGTGTTAAAACAATTATTCCATCATCCACTAACAGATAAAGGTATTGAAGGATTTTTAGCGGATTGGGAAAAACGTAAAAATAAATAATTCATACTCGAACTTTTCTATTCATAAACAGCTTAAGGATAATCAACTTAATCCAAAAGTGAAATATTATAAAGAGAGTATAAAAAAGTTTGAATTGTTTACAAATTTAAGCTTTAAATTTTAAAAATGGTAAATACTAAATAATAATACAAAATAATTTAACTGTAGTACTTATTTCATTTCATGCATCTTTGTTCTGAACAATGTGCATGAAATGAACTCAAGAAAGCTTTAGTAACACCAATTTCAAATGTGGATGGTCACAAGTTCATAATTATTTGAAGTAGTAAGTTTTTATTAAGTTACGAAGTTTAGTTTAATTATTTATAAATCCCTTGCGTATTTGATGAATACGCAATAAGTTGGTACGTATTTGATAGAAAGTGAACGATAGCATAAAAAATTGGACTATATTAAGTGAAACTTTCAAATCATAAGGGAGAACGGATATGGATGTTTATAAAATTAATGGCGGAAATCGTCTGAAAGGTACAGTGAAAGTAAGTGGAGCAAAAAATAGCGCGGTTGCATTAATTCCTGCATCTATTTTAGCTAATTCAACTGTTACTATTGGTGGAATACCTGAAATTTCTGATGCTTGGACGCTAAAAGCATTGATGGAAGAAATTGGTGGTGAAGTTACTTTTGAAAATGGAAAGATGCAGATTGATCCTACTCAGATGCAGGCAATTCCATTACCAAATGGTAACGTGAAGAAACTACGAGCGTCCTATTATTTAATGGGAGCAATGCTCGGTCGGTTTAAAAAAGCAGTAATCGGATTACCAGGAGGCTGTTTCTTAGGGCCACGTCCGATTGATCAACACATTAAAGGTTTTGAAGCACTCGGTGCAAAAGTAACGAATGAACATGGTGCCATTTATCTTCGTGCTGAAGAGTTGATTGGGGCTAAAATCTATTTGGATGTCGCGAGTGTAGGGGCAACGATTAATATTATGCTTGCAGCAGTACGTGCAAAGGGTCGAACTGTTATTGAAAACGCAGCAAAAGAACCTGAAATTATTGATGTAGCTACATTATTAACTAATATGGGTGCCAATATTAAAGGTGCTGGTACCAGTGTGATACGTATTGAAGGCGTAGAAGAATTACATGGTACAAAGCATACGATCATTCCTGACCGAATTGAGGCAGCTACTTTTATGATTATGGCAGCAGCAATAGGTGACGGGGTAACGGTAGATAATATTATTCCATTACATCTTGAAGCTATAACTGCAAAATTACGTGAAATGGGAGTTAAGGTTGAAGAAGGAGAAGAAAGTATATTCATTCAACGTTCTGATATTCTTCAAGCGGTGGATGTTAAAACACTTGTATATCCAGGATTTCCAACCGATGTACAACAACCTCTTTCTGTTTTAATGACTCAAGCAGTTGGTGCTTCAAAAGTTACTGATACTATCTATTCCGCACGTTTTAAACATATAGATGAGTTACGTAGAATGAATGCTAACGCAAGAGTGGAAGGTAATTCCGCAATTATACAAGGACCAACTGAGCTTCACGGGTCTAAAGTGACAGCTACAGATTTACGTGCAGGAGCTGCACTAGTATTAGCTGGGTTACTTGCAGAAGGTGAAACGGAGATACAAGATATTTATCATATTGAGCGTGGATATAGTTCATTAATTGAAAAACTTTGTGCACTCGGTGCTGATATCCGTCGCGAAACAATTGCAATATCTCCTATAAAAAAAGTGAAATAGCTTTATATATGAAAACATCCTTAACGAACAAACAAAATGTGTTACAATAGATTCAACATGTTCGGCAGTCAAGGTTAGCGCCGTAAATCTGGGAGGCAAATGAAGAATGGAACGTAGTTTAACGATGGAAGTTGTACGTGTCACTGAAGCAGCAGCGATTGCTTCTGCAAAATGGATGGGACGCGGGTTAAAAGAGGAAGCAGATGACGCAGCAACTACAGCAATGCGCGCATTATTTGATACAATTCCAATGCATGGTACCGTTGTTATTGGCGAAGGTGAAATGGATGAAGCACCAATGCTTTATATTGGTGAAGAACTTGGACTTCGTAATGGCGGACCACAAGTTGACATTGCAGTTGACCCTCTTGAAGGAACAAACATCGTTGCAAAAGGTACAAATGGGGCAATGACGGTTCTAGCGATTGCAGATCGTGGAAATTTATTAAATGCACCTGATATGTATATGGAAAAACTAGCAGTTGGTCCTGAAGCGGCTGGTAAAGTAAGCATTACAGCCTCAGTGACAGAAAATCTTCATGCAGTAGCGGAAGCAAAAAATAAGGATATTTCTGATGTAGTGGCAATTTTATTAGATCGCCCTCGTCACCAACATATTGTTGATGAAATTCGTGCAGCAGGTGCTCGTATTAAATTCATTCAAGATGGAGATGTAAGTGCAGCAATTGTTACTGCATTCGATGAAACAGGTATCGACATTATGTTTGGTACTGGTGGAGCTCCTGAAGGTGTAATTTCTGCAGTAGCATTAAAATGCTTGGGTGGAGATTTCCAAGCTCGTTTAGTCCCAGAAGACGAAGAACAAGCTCAACGTTGTGAGAGAATGGGGATTGACGTAAATCAAATATTCTACCTAGATGATTTAGTAAAAGGTGACGATGCCATCTTTGCTGCTACAGCTGTTACTGATAGCGAGCTAATGAAAGGTGTTCAATATAAAGGTTCGTACTGTTTAACAAATTCTTTAGTAATGCGTGCGAAAACGGGTACTGTACGCTTTATCGAAGGTCGTCACAATATTGATAAAAAACCTAGATATGTAAAATAAATTACTTCAAACTAATAGATGCCTGATAATACAACTCGGATATTCTTATGGATAACCACACACTATCCACATTAATTCTCCACTTCCAAAGTCAGGCATCTCCCTACTTTATCTTTCTTACTTAAAAACCCAACAGTTAAAACTACAAACTATCGAAAAACGCGATAATTGCCCTAGAGGCATTATCGATGTTTTTCGTATACAGAAATCTATAGCTATACCTTTATAAGTATAAAAATAGATGGAAAATATAAAAAGACTGGAGAAATGCTATGTCAGCTTTAACTATATCGCAATTAGAAAATATGACTTTAAAAGAGTTATATTCTCTCGCACGGGATTACAAGATTTCTTATTATAGTAAATTAACAAAAAAAGAATTAATCTTTGCAATTTTAAAATCTCGTTCCGAACAAGAAGGTTTCTTCTTTATGGAAGGAGTACTTGAAATTGTAAACCAAGAGGGATTTGGTTTCTTACGTCCTATTAACTATTCACCTTCTAAAGAAGATATTTATATTTCTGCATCTCAAATTCGTCGTTTCGATCTTCGAAATGGGGACAAGGTTTCTGGTAAAGTTCGTCCTCCAAAGGAAAATGAACGATATTATGGATTATTACAAGTGGATGCAGTTAATGGAGAAGACCCTGAAACTGCAAAAGAACGCGTTCACTTCCCAGCATTAACACCACTTTACCCAGATAGACATATTAAATTAGAAACAGAACCTAATAAATTGTCTACTCGAATTATGGACCTAGTTGCACCTGTAGGATTTGGTCAACGTGGGCTAATTGTGGCACCGCCAAAAGCAGGTAAGACATCACTTCTAAAAGAGATTGCAAATGCAATTACAACGAATTATCCTGAAGCAGAGTTAATCGTGCTTTTAATTGATGAACGTCCTGAGGAAGTAACAGATATTGAACGTTCGGTAAAAGCAGATGTTGTAAGTTCAACTTTTGATGAAGTACCTGAAAATCATGTGAAAGTAGCAGAACTTGTATTAGAACGTGCGCGTCGTCTTGTAGAACATAAGCGTGATGTGATTATCCTTATGGATTCTATTACCCGTTTAGCACGTGCATATAACCTAGTAATTCCTCCAAGTGGACGAACATTATCTGGTGGTATTGACCCTGCTGCTTTCCATAGACCAAAACGTTTCTTTGGTTCTGCGCGTAATATTGAAGAGGGCGGTAGTTTAACTATTTTAGCAACAGCTTTAGTAGATACAGGATCACGTATGGATGAAGTAATCTATGAAGAGTTCAAAGGGACAGGGAACCTAGAACTCCATTTAGATCGTAACTTAGCAGAACGTCGTGTATTCCCAGCTCTTGATATTCGTCGCTCAGGAACGCGTAAAGAAGAACTTCTTATTCCTTCAGAACAATTAGAGAAATTATGGGCTATTCGTAAAACGTTTTCAGATGCTCCAGACTTTGCAGAGCGTTTCTTGAAAAAACTTCGTACGTCTAAATCAAATGAAGAGTTCTTTGAAAAGTTAAATAATGATATGAAAAAGGCAACTAAAGGAAAAGGGTTACTATAATTTATTGAAATTTAATATTTTCTCTTCTTCTTCTAAATTGAATGTTTAAAAATTACCATTATCTTTTTTATTGCGTTCAAATATATTTCTTGCTATAATCTTTTAAGTATGAAACGTGTGCATATGTGACTGGCATATTCGGGTTATGTAAGGCACAGTATCGAATAACAACTCTGTTCCAGATGGTTCAGGGCGAGAGGAGTAACGAATATGAAACAAGGAATTCATCCAGATTACAAAACTGCAACAGTAACATGCTCTTGCGGTAACACATTCGAAACAGGTTCAGTAAAAGAAAAAATTACTGTAGAGTTCTGTAACGAATGCCACCCATTCTATACTGGACGTCAAAAATTCGCTTCAGCTGACGGACGTGTGGATCGTTTCAACAAAAAATACGGTATCAAGTAAGAAATTTCCAAATGCCTGCCCGGTTAACACTGGCAGGCATTTTTTGTGTGTAGAATTATATAGTAAAAGCTTACTGAAAGTACTCATACAAATTGTCAGACTTTCATGGAATAATTGTAGAAACGTTCTGTTTTGCGATATACTATGTAGGGTAAAAAACTTTCCAAACAAATGCCTTGTAACAATAGTCTTTAGGCATTTTTCCGATAGAAATCATATTAATTTTAGATATACGCATAATAAAATTCTCAACTCGACTTACGATGGTCGAGTTGTGTTTTTCTGTGTTAAGTTTGTTAGACTAAGTACACATAATAAACAACTTAGAAAGAGGTTTATTGGAATGGCGCAATTATTTTTTAAACATGGGGCAATGAATAGTGGAAAATCTATTGAAATTCTAAAAGTTGCACATAACTATGAAGAACAAGATAAGCCAGTATTAATATTTACTTCTGGAATCGATACTAGAGATGAAGTAGGATATGTCTCTAGCCGAATTGGACTTAAGCGCCAAGCAATACCGGTATTTCATGATACAGATATATTTGAATATGTAAATAACTATCCCCAAAAACTATACTGTGTATTAGTTGATGAAGTACAGTTTTTATCAAAAGAGCATGTATTACAATTAACTAAAATTGTTGATCAACTTAAAATACCAGTGATGGGCTTTGGTTTGAAAAATGATTTTCAAAATGAACTTTTTGAGGGTAGTCGCTATATGCTGATTTATGCAGATAAAATTGAAGAAATGAAAACCATCTGTTGGTTCTGTCATAAAAAAGCAACAATGAATTTACGTGTAGATGAAAATAATAAACCCGTATATACAGGTGAACAAATTCAAATTGGTGGAAATGATACATATTATCCTGTTTGTAGACATTGTCATGGGAATCCACCATTATAAAGACCATTAATATAAGTAAAACTTGGTTTTTAATCAATTGACATATATAATTTATGATGGGAATTATACAGTTCGTTCATCTATTATTTAGATAGTGTTGGAATTGCAAACGCAAAATCTCTATCATTAGATGGTTACATTAGAAATATAATTTTGAGATTATAGTTCAAACTTGCATTTTTCCATACAGGAAGATGCTAAATACGTGAAATTAATAATTAGAGGTGAACCTATGTTTGATCGATTACAAGCGGTAGAGGACCGTTACGAAAGATTAAATGAACTACTAAGCGATCCAGATATCGTAAGCGATAGTAAAAAGCTTCGCGAATATTCAAAAGAGCAATCAGATATACAAGAGATGGTGGAAGTATATCGAGAATATAAGGATGTAAAAGAACAACTAGCAGATACAAAAGAAATGCTAGAAAATGAAAAAGACCCAGAAATGCATGAAATGGTAAAAGAAGAATTTAATGAATTAAATAGTCGCATTCCTGAGCTAGAAGAGCGCTTAAGAATTCTTCTTATTCCAAAAGACCCTAATGATGATAAAAACGTTATCATGGAAATTCGTGGGGCAGCTGGTGGAGATGAAGCGAATATCTTCGCTGGAGATTTATTCCGTATGTACACGCGTTATGCTGAAACGCAAGGCTGGAAAATTGATATTATGGAAGCTACGCCTAATGCAATGGGTGGCTATAAAGAAGTAATCTTTATGATTAATGGTCAAGGAGCGTATTCGAAATTTAAGTATGAGAATGGTGCACACCGTGTGCAACGTGTTCCTGCAACAGAATCACAAGGTCGTATTCATACTTCAACTGCAACAGTGGCATGCTTACCAGAAGTGGAAGAGGTTGATGTGGAAATTCATGAAAAAGATATTCGTGTTGATACATTTGCATCTTCAGGTGCAGGTGGGCAATCCGTAAATACAACAATGTCTGCTGTACGTATGACCCATCTACCTACTGGTGTAGTAGTATCAATGCAAGATGAGCGTTCTCAAATAAAAAACCGTGAGAAAGCGATGAAAATCTTACGTGCTCGTGTAGCTGATATGTACTTGCAAGAAGCTCAAAAAGAAATTGATGCAACGCGTAAGTCTGCAGTAGGAACAGGGGATCGTTCTGAACGTATTCGCACATATAACTATCCACAAAATCGTGTCACAGACCACCGTATTGGCTTAACACTTCAAAAGCTTGATATCATTATGGAAGGTAAGCTAGATGAAATTATCGAAGCGTTAATGTTAGAAGAGCAAGCTTCGAAACTTGCGAACTTAAATGATGAAGCATAATACAATTTTTGAGGCCCTTAATTGGGCTTCTTCTTTTTTAGTTGAAAAAGGTCGTGACGATAATGCTGCTAGACTTCTCATGCAGCATATTTATCAAATAAATTATTCAGGTTTAATGATGCGAATGCACGATGCAATAGACGAAGCGAAATGGGAAGAATTTCAACTAATGGTCCAAAAACATGCCAATGGTCGCCCTGTTCAATATATTACAGGGGTTGAAGAGTTTTTTGGAAGAACGTTTCAGGTTGATGAATCCGTCTTAATACCTCGTCCGGAAACAGAGGAGTTAATTGTAGGGGCTATTGATCGAATGAAGAGACTGTTTGGTGATCATGCGGAACTGAAAATTGCAGATATTGGAACAGGTAGTGGTGCCATTGCTGTAACGATGAAGAAGGAATGGCCGACAGCTGAAGTAGTAGCTACAGATATTTCGCAAGCAGCTCTTCAAACAGCACAACGAAATGCACAAGATTTAAATGCTTCAATTGAGTTTAGATTGGGCGATTTAACAGACCCTTTAGAAAATGAAAAATGGGATGTTATACTATCGAACCCACCCTATATTGCTTATGATGAAGCAAAAGATATGTCAGAGGTCGTTTTAGAGCATGAGCCACACTCGGCACTTTTTGCTGAAGAGAATGGGCTAATACTCTATCGGAAACTAGCTGAGAAATTGCCGAAACTAGTAAAAAAGCAAGCATTAATAGGTGTTGAAATCGGTTATACACAAGGTGAAGCTGTAGCGCAATTCTTTAAATCTAGTTTTCCTAACAGCAAAATTGAAATAGTAAAAGATATTAATCAAAAAAATCGTTTTGTTTTTTGTGAAATTAATGTATAAAAAAATCTCTTCCTGCCCATTATGATGTCAGGGAGGGATTTAATATGTTAAACGATTACGAGATTACAAGAGTTGAGAATAAAAAAGAGGTTCAATCATTATTAAGTTTATTAAGATTAGTTGCCTTTGCAGTTGCGATTGTTTGTTCTATTATTTTACTACCTGATGTGGTGAATGAAGTCTATGAAGCTAGAAGTAATTTAGTTGATGATAGTTTAAAAATCCGTGTGGTGGCAAATAGTAATACAGATGCAGATCAGCAATTAAAAATAGACATGGTTGAAAATTTAACACCATTCTTTACACAAATTCAAAACAATGAACGAGCTAATTTAGATAATGATGAAGTTTATGCAGAACTTGCTACGTTTGTGGAAAAAAATTATAGCGATGTTGATGTGAAAATTAATATTGGGGAAAACTTAATACCACCTAAATTAGCATCAGCTACATTTTATCCACAATATCATTACAACTCGCTTGTTCTAACAATCGGAAATGGACGTGGAGATAACTGGTGGTGCTCAATTTTCTCAAATGTTTGTGAGCGATCTGTTGATAAAGATATGGATAAAGAGACACAAGAAGCAAAAGATATAACAGATGAAGTGCAAAAAGAGGAAAAAACAAAGGTAACATTTATCGTTTGGGAATGGATAAAAAAACTTTTTGCATAAGTTATTAACAATATTCAGAAAGTTATGCACATTTAGCTATACTTATCCACATACTCCTCACATTAATATATAAAATCTATGAAAAGGAGGGGGAACTATTGAAAACAATACGATTGGTTGTGGATAATAATTCGAATAATGAGAAAAGTTATGCACAAGCAGTAGAGTTATTAAATAATGGGGAAATTGTTGCCTTTCCAACTGAAACAGTATATGGTCTGGGAGCGGTTGCAACAAATGATGTGGCGGTAAAGAAGATATTTGAGGCAAAAGGCCGTCCATCAGATAACCCATTAATTGTACATATTGGAACAAAAGAAGAGGTTTCGGATTATATTGAAGATATTCCCGAAAATGCCTTGAAACTCATGGATGCTTTTTGGCCGGGACCTATTACGCTCGTTATGAAAGCAAAGAAAGGGATACTATCCTCAAGTGTTACCGCAGGACTTACAACAGTTGGGATGCGTATGCCTAATCATAAAGTAGCACTGGAACTACTAAGAAAATTAAAAAAACCAGTTGCAGCACCAAGTGCAAATCAGAGTGGAAAACCAAGTCCAACAAAAGCCACTCATGTTGAAGAAGATTTACAAGGAAGAATTCCATTAATATTAGATGGCGGACCGACTGGTATTGGCATAGAATCGACGGTACTTGATGTAACGGTAAATCCGCCAGTCATCCTTCGTCCTGGTGGTGTGACGAAAGAGATGCTAGAGGAAGTCATTGGGGAAGTCATTCAACCGACAAAAGCTCAAGCAAAATTAGATAGTACACCAAAGGCACCTGGTATGAAGTATACGCATTATGCCCCAAATGCTCCGGTCTACCTAATCGAAAGTGACTTCGGTATTGTGAATGATGCGATTCGTAAGTTGAGAAATGAAGGCCATAGGGTTGCGCTACTAGCTCCATTATCCTTTGAAAGCCTGGAGTCAGATTATTTCTTCCCTTACGGTAATGAGGGAGATAAAAAAATGATGAGTGCGAAATTATATGATGATCTTCGTGCATGTGATAAAACGGATGCTACCATCATATTAGCTACAACAACCTC
>DATMGC010000077.1:0-16117 GCA_035555915.1 Ureibacillus sp.
ATCCTTCTGTAATCCTCTCTTTATGTAGATAGTTTGGTCACTTTCTATCATAAAAGAGGTTATGGAAATTGGAAATCAGTGGCTCATTTTTTATGTGATCGAATCCCTTAAAAGTGGCTCAATTCTAGATTATCAAATACAAAAGTAGGGAAATGACGATTTATTTAATGGTGGTGATTATTGTGGGGGATGTTTTCGCAAAGTGGATTTTAGTGTTATTTATTTTTGGAATTTTCCTTTTTATAATTAATAAATTTTCTAGACGATGGCTTAAAGTTGAAAAGAAGAGAGTGTTCTCCTATAACTATGTGAATGATAAACACAAAAAAATTGAGAGGACCATTAGAATTATTTCTATTGTCCTTATAAGTATTAGTTTATTTACTAATGTCAACCAAGATTCTTTAAAGCAGATTTGGTTTTTAGAAACGCATCTCATTCTTTTTGTTTTTATTATTGCATCTGAAATAGTTAGAATAATTATGGAAAAGAGGTATGCAGATAACAAAAATGATTATATTTTTTCTACTATTCAATTAGTAGTAATATCGATATTTTTAATCTCCGTGTTTTCAACAGACTTTTTTGGATTGCTTGTATGATATAAAATTCATTATTCAACAATCAGGCGCTTTTCTGTAATAGAACAGCGTCTTTCTTCATGAAAAGGGCTATGACATTCTTTTATAAAATGTTATTGATCCTTATTTTGAAGGTATTTAAATAATGAATCAAGAAAGTATTGAATTAGAGTGGCAATTATAAGAGGTGAACAAAAATTTGAATAGTAAATATTTCGATAAGTATTTTTTATTATTACTAACAGGAGTATGTTTATTTATTTTTACTTTCTCTGCGGAGTTTCTATTTAATACACCCGTACTCTTTAAGGATTCACTTACATCAACATTTATTTTTTTGTTTTTACTGTTACTAATATTGATAACCTTCACAATACGGTACGTAAAAGTATATCACCAAGGACACATCTTATTAATATTAATCATACCATTTGGCTGTCTATATTTATTTTTCTTACTCATCAACGTAATTGTAATGTTTTAATCCTTTGTATAACCCTACATATAATCTTAAATAACGTTCCCAAATGAAAATTTGGGGATCCAAAAAAACAATCTTAAACAATTGGGGCAATCCTTTAATAAGGAAGAGCCTTCGTATTTAACCTAAAGTGGGGAAGTATCTATTACTGTGATAAAAACTATGTTACAATAGTTAAAAACAATAATGTCAATCGGAGTACTTGGTAATGGAAAACAATCCCTATTATGACCTATCCTTAGAAGAATTAGCTGGCTTTTATTATCACTTAAATATAAACATAGAAAAGGGCATACTCTCTAAGAGTATGTATCAAGAAGTGCAGCTTATTGAAGAAGCTGCAAAAAAAAGAGGATTACCTTTAAGCTGGTTATATCATAAAGGATCTATAACGAAATAAGCTTACATGTGTACAACAGACTGAAGATTCCAATGAGTGATTCTAAGATGGACCTGATTTGTAAAAAAAATTTTTTCATAAAACATAGCTTATGTAAGCTGATGCTTATTGAACGATAGGGCGCGATTCTGTAATATGGATCGTCCCTTTTTTCATTTTAGGGTCATATTGTGGAATAACATTCTTTTATACAATGTAATCAAACGTCACTTAGGTAATTATAAAAGGTTGCTCAATGGTTTATTCGGAATAATCTTGGCTACTAACTTTCAATTTCAAAATGTCTAAATATTCTTGTTATAACAACTTTTTGTATGAGACGAAAATTTACGTAAAAACACTTGCATTAATAGTAGTAACCGAATATTATTAATTTCGTTGTGTTAAATGTTCGTATTTAGGAGGTTGAACTTTTTGTTTCGACTAAAAGAAAATAATACTACTGCAAAAACTGAAATTTTAGCTGGTTTAACGACTTTCTTTACAATGGTATACGTTGTAATCGTTAACCCTTCGATTCTATCTATTGCTGGTGTGCCTAGTGAACAAGTGTTTACAGCGACAATTATCGCTGCTGTATTTGGTACGTTATGGTTAGCACTATTTGCAAATTATCCAATCGCAATGGCTCCTGGAATGGGTCTGAACGCTTTTTTTACGTTCACGGTTGTCCAAGCTTCTAAAGGTGAAATTGACTATATGACAGCATTTTCTGCTGTATTCGTAGCCGGGATTATTTTCTTCATTATTAGCTTAACGCCTTTACGACAAATGCTCGTAAAAGCAATTCCAAATAACTTAAAATTAGCCATTACGGCTGGTATCGGTTTATTCATCGCTTTCATCGGTATGCGTTCAGCAGGATTAGTGACAGGTGACGAATCAAACTTAGTAAAATTAGGTGACTTATCAAGCCCTATGGTTTGGTTAACAATCGTAGGTGTTCTTGTTACTGCTATTTTAATGATGTACCGTGTATTTGGTGCAATTTTCTGGGGTATGATTATCACAGCAATAATCGCTGTATTTACTGGTAACTTAACATTTGATGGTGTTGTTGCGATGCCAGCATTACCAGAAGGTATTTTAGTATGGAATCCAATTGAAGCATTTGGCGATGTAATTAAATACGGCTTATACGGGACAGTATTCTCGTTCATTTTAGTTACATTATTCGACACGACCGGTACAATGGTCGGTGTTGCCAAACAAGCTGGTATTTTAAAAGATGATAAATTACCAAGAGCACGTCAAGCATTTCTTGGTGACTCGTTAGCAACAACAATCGGTTCAATGTTTGGTACAAGCCCGACAACAGCATACGTAGAATCTTCTTCTGGCGTAGCAATGGGTGGACGTACTGGACTAACGTCGTTAACAGTTGCAGTATTATTTTTAATTACTGCATTCTTTTCACCATTAGCGGGTGCGTTAGCAAGTGTTTCTGCCATTACTTCACCTGCATTAATTATCGTAGGTAGTTTAATGATTGGCGCTGTTCGCGGTATCGAATGGGATAAAGTAGAAGAAGCAATCCCAGCATTTTTAGTAATTTTAATCATGCCATTAACATCTAGTATTTCAACTGGTATTGCATTCGGGTTTATTTCTTACCCATTATTTAAGTTATTAAAAGGTGAAGGGAAAGATGTTCACCCATTACTTTACTTCTTTGCGATTTTATTCATTATCCAGTTAGTATTTATGCCTCACTAAGAACTTTAAGCCTCTCGTTTAAGCGAGAGGCTTTTTTTGTGTGTCACGTATGGCAACTTTCTAGGTAGGAAAGTCCACTATGCTGGTACACATCAACCAACCACTAAGGAAGCGCAAGGTACTAGGAACATCATTAAATAACAGTTATTATTGCAAAAAGCAAAAAGCCATCTGAAAAAATCAGATAGCCATTCGTGTAATATGATTTGCTTGTAATTAAACGGAATGGTTAATTTCAGCCATTGATGATTGGGAAGAATGATCTGCTTCCTTAACCTCACCTGTGCTATAAAAAGCATGTTTTTCCTGAACAAATAGAATAGCGATTCCGCCTAGAACTGCGGCTGTACCGATAAGTGTAAAGTTCATTTGAGCTGATAGGTTCATTGTTAAGAGAATTCCCACAAATGTTGGTGCGAAAATACCGCCAACTCGTCCAAATGCCATGGCTGCTCCAACACCTGTTGAACGAACTTCTGGTCGATAGAACTGTGATACAAAGGCGTTACTAATATTTTGAACACCAATTGATGCTGCGCCAATAATCCCAATTAATAAATAAGCAAGTACAGTGTTGTTTGTTAATCCAACCGCAGCTAGTGCAAGTGCCCCTCCGAAATAGAGTGGTACCATTACTTTTTTAAAGCCCAATTTATCCGTTAAACGTCCGAATACAATCGTACCTACAATAGCCCCTAGATTTAAAGCAACGACAAATAATAGACTATTACTTAAACTATAGCCTGCTTCAACCATTAGTTTTGGTAACCAGACGTTCATCGCGTAGATAAGGACGAAACAAGAGAAACAAGAAATCCAAAACATGATCGTACTAATAGCTAGTTTATTTTCAAAAAGCTTCACAAGTGGAGAACCAGGTGCTTTTGCTGCTGGTTTTGCTAGTACTACGTCTTGAGAAAGTAACTTTTTAGGTTCTAGTTTCCCAAGGATTTTCATTACTTCAGCTTCTTTTCCTTTCGTTAAAAGGAAGTTTGCGGATTCTGGAAGCTGTTTTGCTAGAAATGGTAGAGCTAAAAGTGGAATAGCGGCAATCCAGAAAATTGGTTTCCAGCCCACTGTCGGTAATAGAGATTTACTGAATAAAGCGGCTGCAATCGCCCCGATTGAATAGCCACAGAAAATAAACGAAACAACGGCCCCTCTAATTTTTTTAGGAGCATACTCTGTAGATAGTGCAATGACGTTGGGCATAACGCCTCCTAGTCCAAGTCCCGCAATAACGCGTAGGATGGCAAAAAGTACAGGTCCTCCCGCAAAAGGCGAAAGTGCTGTGAAGAGACTAAACATTACGGTACATATGATAATAACTTTTTTTCTTCCGATTTTATCGGCTAAAAATCCAAAAATAATTGCTCCTATTGCTGTCCCAGCGGCTGAATAACTCCCAATGGCTCCCGCTGTAACAGTAGAAATCCCCCATTCTTCTATTAAAGAGGGAATAACTGATCCATAAATGACTACATCATATCCATCCATAAGAATTATGAAAACGCACCAAGAGATAATGGAAAGATGGAAGGCGCTAAAGCGACTCCTATCAATCATTTCGTTTGCATGTACAACACTCATTGATTAACACCCCTTATTTTAAAAAGTACTTTAGCACATAAACGCTTCAACGCGTTTGTGCGCTAAAGTGTAAACGGTAAAAAATTTTAGTTGATTTCAAAATCAACAATAATCGTATCTTCTACACCAATTTCTTTTAGATAGACGAGAATTTCTTGATGGGCAGGATGGGGAAGGTAGTTTTCTAAAGACTTGCGGTCTTCAAAGCGTACTGTTAATCCCATATCGTAACCTTTATTTCTGTCTGAAAAATTAATGCCTTGTTGGATATCAAGAATACCTGGAATTATTTCTTTTGATTTTAATGTTCTGTTAATGAGTTCTTCTTTTTGTTCGATTGTTGTATTTGGTGAAAATTTGATTAAGACAATATGTTCAATCATGATAGGTCTCCTATTTCGCATTTAGTGATTCGCGGTCAAAACCAGCAATCTTCTTATAGCGATTTGCAATTTCTTCAAGTTCTGTGTATGAAATTACATCGTCTAAGTTTGCAAAGCCGTTTGGCGCACGGTCTTCTACAATCTGCATCACCGCTTCTGGACCGTTTTGGCGATTCGTTAATACAATGTTCGCTGTTGCTTCTCGACGTAGTGCTTCATATGCTTTTAATGTAGTTTCCGCATCTTGTTGTTCCACAATTACTTGTCCAAGGGCATCCGCATCTAAAATTGCTTGAGAGGCACCGTTTGAACCGATTGGATACATAGGGTGTGCCGCATCACCTAGTAATGTGATACGTCCAAATGTCCATTGTGGCAGTGGATCACGGTCAACCATTGGGAATTCATAAACAGCCTCTGCTTCTTCAATAATTTTTGGTACATTCAGCCAGCCAAAGTCCCAGTTTTTAAAGGCAGGTGCAAATTTCTCTTTATCGATTTCCTTGTTCCAATCGGCGCGATCAGGCATTGTATCGACATTTAATTCGGCGATCCAATTGACTAAAGAACTTCCTTTAGCAGCTGTATCTGGACAAATTGGGTAGGCAACAAATTTTTGATCTTGGTAACCAGCCATAATCATTGAGCGACCTGTTAAATAAGGTGTTGCTTCTGTAATCCCACGCCATAAGATGCGTCCGCTATATTTTGGTAGTCCTTCGTTTGGATAGAAGAATTTTCGTACAACGGAATGAATGCCATCTGCTGCAATCAAAATGTCTGCACGATATGTACCAAGTGATTCACCTGTTTTTTTATTTTCAAAATGAGCAGCGACGCCATTCGCCTCATTTTCAAAGGATGTTAAATGGTGACCTGTTAAAACGGCTTCTTCACCTAATTGATCCTTTACGGCCTTTAACAGTAGCATTTGTAAGCGTCCACGGTGAATCGAATATTGTGGCCATTTATAACCAGCGTTGTTGCCACGGTCTTCTTGCCAAATTTTTTGACCAAATTTATTCACATACATTAACTCAGCTGTCGGTAAGCCTGTTTGTTCTAATTCCTCTGCTAAACCTAATTCTGTTAGCACGCGTACTGAATGGGGTAATAGATTAATGCCGACTCCCAGTGCTTTAATTGTTTCTACACTTTCAAATACTTTTACAGATATGCCTTCGCGGTGAAGTTTAAGTGCTGTAACAAGTCCTCCAATGCCGCCACCGACAATCATCGCTGTTTTAATTGTTGACAAAACAATCCCTCCATCAAAAAAAGATAGAATAATCTATTTTTTCTAATTAGTTTTACTATTTTAATATTATTACATATGTTCGATTAGGTAGCTAGTGACGATTGGAAATTTTGCCGAAATTAGAAGATTTTTTGTGCTAAATTTTTAAGTATAAAGGAATTATTAATTCTGCCTTAATTATAGCGCTAGATTGTGAAGCAACTCTAATATAGAATAGTAGACTAACTACTGAGTCACACAGACCAGGTCGTCAAGTTGTGATTTATGTGAATTCTTTCTATCCTAAAGTAATATCATTTATAAAAAAGGTGAAAAAACATCTTGACAATTATTATTTTTACATTTATTATCAGAAACAACATAATTTAGGCTTTGATCGGAAATAGTAGAAATCGCAATGTACTTTCAGAGAGTCGGTGGTTAGTGTGAACCGATAGACATGCATTTTGAACTCGTCCGTGAGCTACTTCCTGAACATTGAAGTAAGGGATGTCGGTTGCCTCCGTTAATGGGCTAGACAGTGATGGCTGTTGAAGAGTGGGCATAGTAGTAATAGTATGTCAATTAGAGTGGTACCGCGAGTAATCTCGTCTCTATAGAATGTTTCTATAGGGGCGAGTTTTTTTATTTTTAAAAATAGAAGGGAGTTTTCAAGATGACAAGAAAAATTTTAGTGTTTGATACAACGTTACGTGATGGTGAACAAGTTCCAGGTGCAAAATTAAATTTATATGAGAAAGTGGAGATTGCCCAACAACTAAAAAAGCTTGGCGTAGATATAATTGAAGCTGGTTTTCCTGCGTCATCAAAAGGGGACTTCGAAGCGGTAAAAGCAGTTGCTGAGCGTGTTGGTAACACAAATGATGTTATGATTACAGCATTAGCGCGGGCAGTAAAGTCGGATATTGATTCAGTTTATCATGCGGTGAAATATGCAGAAAATCCAATGATTCATATGGTGTTGGGGACATCTGATATCCATGTCGAAAAGAAATTTAGTAAATCAAAAGATCAAATTTTACAAATTGGTGTGGACGCAGTGAAATATGCGAAAACGTTACTACCTCAAGTACAGTATTCAACCGAAGATGCTTCACGTTCAGATTTTGAATATTTATGGAAAACAATTGAGGCAGTCATAAAAGCCGGAGCGACGATGATTAATGTACCTGATACTGTTGGATATGCAGAGCCAGAAGAATTTGGTGCGATGATTTATAAATTAAATGACCGAATGAAAAACTTAGATGATCGTGTCATATTAAGTGTACATTGTCATAATGATTTAGGTTTAGCAACTGCTAATACGTTAGCAGCTATAAAGAACGGAGCGGATAAGGTTGAATGTACAATTAACGGAATTGGCGAACGTGCAGGAAATGCATCATTAGAAGAAGTGGTTATGGCATTAAAAACGCGCTCCTCTATTTATAATGTTTCCACAAATATTAATACAAGAGAAATAATGAATACTTCTCGTCTTGTTTCAAGTTTCATGGGGCTAGATGTACAAGTAAATAAAGCGATTACGGGTGATAACGCATTTGCACATTCATCAGGTATCCACCAAGATGGTCTATTAAAATCACGTGATGCGTATGAAATTGTTCATCCAGAAGATGTAGGATTAGAGGATATGGAGTTAGTGCTAACAGCCCGCTCAGGTCGCCACGCAGTGAAAAATGCACTACAAAAACTTGCCTTTAATGATTTTACAGAGGAAGAGTTCGAAGAAATTTTTGAAACATTTTTACAGTTAGCAGATGCCAAGAAAGAAGTATATGATCATGATTTATATGTCATTGTGGAAGATTACTATGAAAAGGTGGAGAAAAATAATCCGAATCGTCTAAACTATAGCAATCAATTTTATGCACTTGGCGATTTGCAAGTAATCAGTAACTCAGCATTTCCATCTGCTAGTATAGAAATCCTTAAAGGTAATGAAATCATGAAATCAAGTGCAGTCGGTTCAGGACCAATTGATGCATTATATTCAGCGATTGCAAACATAACAAATATGGATGTAAAACTTGTTGAATATAATATTAGTTCCGTTTCTCGTGGAAAAGAAGCAATAGGAAAAGTGAAAATTGTAATCGAACATGATGGTACAAAATATATTGCCAAAGCTGCTGACACGGATATATTGAAGGCAAGTGCTTTAGCATACATTAATGCGATTAATAGTATTGTTGTAGCTCAGTTGAATACTGTAAATAATGAAATTCCTGAGAATGTGTAAAAGTTGTTGTAAATAGTTAGTTAAGCAATTAAGAATTGCCAAATTCAATTATATAATTAAGAAATTCCTCATTTTCTTAACCACAACAAGTTATATAGGTAATAGATCGCTTAAGAAAATGCAAAATCTTCTGAAGCAACCCGTCCTAGGTTAGAACGGGTTTGCTTTTCTTAGATTTTATAATTAAATAGCCTAGATCGTCATTTTAAATAAGTTTACCTGTTCGCTAGGTTGTGTCTTTCTCCATCCATAAAACTACATGACGTCTTCTGTTCATATAAATCATATCAATTCCCACCTTTCATGTTTTTTTATTAACAAAATTAATATTGACGAAAATAATTTTCTACTTTTCTTCGATTCTCTTCAAAAATTTTTTCCACATATTCATTATGAAGTGCTTTCTCAATAGAAATCTCACGTTTTGTAATAGTTATCGTGAGAGAAAAAATGTTTAATGTCATTTATTATCACCTCCTTAAAATTACCCTGAGAAATGAAAAAAACCGTAGAGAGGCCCCCCTACGGTGAAAATTGGCACAAAAATACCGCAGGGCATAATTCTCCCTACGGTATGGGTATGCTTTTTTACAAAAAACTTAAGCGATCCATTCCGATCTGGTCGAATGTGTGTATGTTATTTTTTCTGAAGTTGTAACTACCATTGACATCAATTTAACGATAACGATCATTTTATTCGACCTCCTTAAGAATTTTTTGTTTATTTTGTAATTATAACCAGCAATAAACTGATTGTAAACATTTTTTATAATTTTTTCAAAATTATTCCAACCGTTAGAAGTCCTCTTTGTTGCTATTCATTGTTATTTACATTTTTTTTGGAGGAGCAAATAGAATATAGGAATCTAATAGCATTGCATCTTTCGTAATGAGGGAATGCAGTGTCTTTTTTGATGTGTTTTCTAGTTCATTTTCTATATGTTAAGATGGGGGAAAGATTGAATGTAGAGGATGCGACGCTATGACCTATGAACCTTTATCACAGGAAGAAAGAGACGAACTGTTATGGCTTGTTACACCAGAGCAAAAAGACTTTTTGCTTAATCGTGTAAAACGTGGAAGAAAAACAATTTTCGGAAACGTAATGCATGAGGAAAAGGTACAAGCTATTCGAGCAGTAGATATTGATTTACAAGAACATGAAAGAGCAATACTAGATTGGGATATTGTGGATTACGTTGATTTTGGACCGGGAAATCGTATAGGTAAATGTGCTTGTGGGATATCTTTACGCTATATGTTTACGGTTCAACATGCCAAAACAAGTAAGACGATTTCATATGGTAAAGACCATTTAAGTGCATTTTTAAACTTACCGATAAAAGATATCAATGCATTAATACCAGAGCTAAGAGCGATTGATTATGAGTTAGATGAATTACTAATAAAAATTAAAGCAAACGATTATGGATATGAGTTTTTAGATGAAATTACTGGGAAAATGGATTTACCGAAAGATATACAGGAGCATGTAGATAATCATATTCCCTTATTAGACCGGCAGATATATAGAATTGAAGTAAAATTGAGTCAAATTCTTGCAGAAGAGGAAGAAAAAAAGGCTAAAGAACGGTATGACGCGGAACAAGAATTACGTGCTAAAACTTTAGAAGCTTATATAAAAACGAGAAAATTACTTGAAGTACGGATTTTATTAGAACATACACGAAAAAAGGAAGAAGAGGAGGAAAAAAATAAAAAAGTGCAGCAGATCCTACAGAGTGTTAAAGAATTAGTATCATCTACTCCAACCATTACAGATATTGCCTATGCGCTTGTTGTAGGGGGCATTTCTAGCGCAGTTGAAATCAGTAAAATCATAAGAGATAACACTAATGTAGAAAACCGTACACGCATTTCCCTTGGTTCGATGAATCGACCTTTCTTTTATACTGATGTTGTTCTAGCCTTAATGAAAACATCCGAAGAAGGGAGCTTATATTTTGACCAAGAATCAAGCGGGATAGAGGATTGTTTCTTTTATTCTAATTTAGAGCATAAGCCTCTAGAAGATAAAGAGGAACTTCAAGCCACGTTATTTTGATTTCCAGGCGGAAGCTTTGTAATATACAAAACTTCCGCTTTTTTACTTTGCTTCTAAATATGAAGGACTATGTAAAGAGAAAGGAATTTAGTTAAAATAGTTAAAGTAGTTAACTCATAGTTGTGCTCAGTATAAGTTATTCCAGTAAAGGGCGCATTTCAATAAGTAGAGCTCTTTTTCCGTTATAGTGACAGATTATAGAAGATATACTTGAACAGAGGAAATTGAGTTTCTTCTTAATTAAAATTTAATATCAATCACCTGTACTCTAAATAGAATGCTACTTAAGCCTTCTTTAAAATTACCAAATTTATCCACATTTCATATTGGCATGATAACAGCATATATTAGCAAGATAATTAATATTATTATACATAGTTCCAAAACTTGGAGTTTCATCGAGTCAAATCACAAATGAAGTTTGGGGGATTGAATATGTTTATTCACATCGTTCAGCAAGGTGACTCCTTATTTTCAATAAGTAGAAGATACGATTCTTCTATCAATCAGATACGTAGTACCAATGGTTTAGTGGAAACTAATATCGTTCCAGGTCAAGCTCTTCTAATACCACTTAATATATATACTGTTCAGCCAGGCGATACACTAATAAGTATTGCAAGAAATGCATTAGTTCCTTTAGAACAATTAAGAGCAGCTAATCCCTCTGTGACTCCGAATTTTTTACAACCCGGAATGAAATTAACAATACCAATAATATCGAATTATTTAGCAACAACTTTGGGTTTTTATGCTGTAAGAACACCGGAATTAGACCGAGATTTAATCAGGGATTTTGCCCCTTATAGTACAGCTATATCCATTTTTGAATACCACATTGCGAGCAACGGAGATATTGCGAACACCCTAAATGACTTAACTGCTATACAAACAACTTGGAGTTTTCGGGTAAGGCCACTTGTAACCATTACCAATTTGTCAGCCGAAGGTTTTAGTTCTGACATTGTTCATCAAGTATTAAATAATCCTACCGCAAGGACAAATCTAGTAAATAATATTTTATTTTTAGTAACAAATAGGGGCTATGGTGGGGTCAATATTGACTTTGAAATGGTCTTGGCAGAGGATAGAGATTTGTTTACAGGTTTTTTACGAGAATTACGCGACCGATTACAGCCATTAGGACGTACGCTAACTATAGCTGTTCCTGCTAAGACTAGTGAAGATATACCTTGGCTAAAGGGGTACGATTTTGGAGGAATAGGTTCTGTAGTAGACTTTATGTTTGTCATGGCTTATGAATTCCACCATGCAAGGGGGGAACCTGGACCAGTAGCATCTATTACAGACGTACGAAGAGCAATTGATTTTGCCATAAGATATGTTCCTAGAAGAAAAATACTTTTAGGTGTACCTTTATACGGGTATGATTGGGTTATTCCATACAGTACAGGAAGTGTCGCTCCAGCAATTGCCAATCAAAGTGCTATGGAATTGGCGATGGAATACCAATCACCAATCCAGTACTCAACTGAATTTGAGTCTCCTTTCTTTCGTTACACCGATCAAAGTGGAGTCACACATGAAGTTTGGTTTGAAGATGCAAGAAGTATGGCTGCTAAAATGATTTTAGTTCGAGAGTATGGTTTAGAAGGTATAGGTGCATGGCAATTATCATTAGGATTTGCAGCAGGACCATGGCTTTTAAGAAAGTTTTTTACCATAAAGAAGGTATAATTTCAAATAAATCTTATTTAAATTAAATTAGGAATTAATTATGTTTCATAGACTATTATTATAATTCTTATTTCACCTTATTTTAATTGAAAAAAGACTGAAGGCAAACTCGAAATTTCTGGTTTGTCTACAATCTAAGACTACAGCCATATTGGACTGTAGTCTTTTTGTATTAAAAAGGATTTTCAAAGTTATAACTCCGTACTGTCCACAAATGCTGTTGGTGCTGTCGCAGCTCTATTACTCTTTTTCATTGTGAAATGACCATCTGTTGAGGGGGAAATATAAAATTCTCTATTTAACAAAAATCTTCTCGAATTTAGCATTTTATTTTCAAAAACCACTAATTTTTGGGATGTACAATATCCTGAATTGAAGTATGATACTTTTAACTATTAGAAAATTCTAATAACAGAATGATAGATTTATTTAAAGGAGGGTCTTTATGACAACTAAACAGCAAGTCATTAATGTTCAACTTTTAATTAACAATGAGCAAGTAAGTGGTCATGAAAATGTCAATGTATTTGATCCGGGTCGTTTAGACGATTTAGTTGCAACAGTATCTCAAGGTTCTCCAGAACAAGCAAATCAAGCCATTGAAGCCGCTTATGCAGCTTATCAATCATGGAAGCAAACAACTGTAGAAGAAAGATGTGCGTTATTACAAAAATCAGCCGATGCAATTGAAGCAAAACTGCATGAATATGCAGATATTTTGTTAAAAGAAGTCGGCATAATTAAGGAGCAAAGCATTGGTGAAATGTTCGGGGCTATTGGGGCATTGCGTGTCGTCGCTGAAATAGCGCCTGAATTTTTAAAACCACAAATTGTTGAGGACGAGAAAAACTATATTAAAATTGAAAAAACGTCTTTAGGTGTTGTGGCTGCAATTTTACCATGGAATGTACCAATGGCGATTGCGTTAAATAAAATAGCACCTATTTTGGCAACAGGGAACACAGTAGTTGTTAAGCCTTCTCCGAATGCAGCTGTTGCTGTCTCATTAGCGTTAACTGAAATGGCAAAACTGTTCCCACCAGGTGTTATCAATGTCATTCATGGTGATGTGTCCGTTGGGGAAGCTATCACGTCGCATCCACTCGTACGAAAAATTACATTAACAGGTGGAGAACGTACTGCAAAACAAATTATGAAATCTTCTGCGAACACATTAAAGCGCTTACACTTTGAACTAGGAGGCAATGATCCTGCTGTTATTCTAGATGACGCCACCTTAGAAACTGCTATTCCGCAAATCGTTCAAATGGCATTTATGCGCTCAGGTCAAATTTGTGTGGCAACAAAGCGTGTTTATGTACCAAAGCATCTATACGAACAAGCAACTAAATTATTTATTGAGCAGATGAATCAATTCACAGTCGGCCACGGGTCTAATCCAAATGTGAATTTTGGACCTGTGAATAATAAATTGCAATATGACAAAGTAAAGCAACTCATTGAAGACGCAAAACAGCAAGCAACTGTTTATGAGTTAGGAAAAAAAGCTGAGGATGTTTCATGGGACAACGGTAATTACATTTTACCAACTCTTGTGACGAATATCGATGCGCATCACCCGATTGTACTAGAAGAACAATTTGGTCCGGTTCTTCCGCTTGTTGCTTATGAATCAGAAGAACAAGTTTTAGCCGAAGTAAATGGGACAGAATTTGGTCTAGGATCTTCTGTCTGGACTAGTAACCAACAACGTGGCTTTGATTTTGCTGAAAAAATTGAAGCAGGAATGACAGGAATAAATGGTAGCATTGATTCACCAGTTGGCTTTAATATCGTTCCATTTGGTGGGGTTAAACAAAGTGGCTTTGGTTGGGAACGTGGTACGGCGGGACTATCTGAATTTATTGCGTATCATAGCCTGACTTACCATAAGTAGAAGGGAATTATATGGAAAAATAATCCCATTTCTGGTGAATATCGAAATGACAGGGACAATCAAATCGTTTAAACTTATCTTTATTTCCTTATTTTCCTAAAGGGGTGTCTAAATTGAGTTTAAAATTAGAACAAATTTTCTTCAATTTAAACGGTTATCAGCAAGGGGCGTTATTGCGTTTTATTGACACAATTATGAAAACACAACATTTGCAAGAGCTTTTAAATGAGAGCTTAGCCATTTTACCGGATATTATTCGGGGGGATTCTTTTGTCATTCAAACGTACTTTGGAACAGAACAAAAACCGCTCATCTTAACAAAAAATATGCCAGCGGAGTTAATCGTACAATTTCAAAAAATTCGTCAGCACGATCCAAACTACCAATTTATGCTGAGTAAAAAGCAAACGCTTACAAATCGTTCGCGTTTTAAAGATGCGGAGTGGCAGAAAACAGAGAGCTTCAAACTTGTCTTCGAACCGATTGGAGCCTTTCATTTTACAGCATTACCTATTTTAAATGGGGATGATGTAAAAGCAACTATTCATATTCATCGAAGCAAGGAACACCCATTTACAAAGCAAGAAATTCAATGTTGCGATTTATTGTCTCAATACTTGTCAAAAGCGCTAGATCATTTGTTTAAAGTAAAACGAACAAGAGCAAATGATGACAACTTGATGAAATTAACCCGCCGCGAAAAGGAAGTACTGCAGCTTTTAGGAAAAGGGTATAAAGATACGGAAATATCATCAGAATTAGGAATTACGAATCATACTGTCCGAGATCATTTAAAAAAAATATACTCAAAACTAGATGTTTCGACACGCTCTGAAGCTTTAATAAAAGGTATTAGATATCAATTGTTAGAAGTTGATTAAGCCACGTGAAATAAAGTGAAAGCGGTGTTAATAATGACAAATAATGCGATTCATTCGAGGAAATATGAAAAAATCATTTTAACGTTGTTTTTCTTATGCTGGGGATTTGTATTTTTTGATCAGACAGCCTTATCTATACTATTTCCATTAATTACGGAAGAGCTCTCACTAACCACAACACAGATTGGTCAAATTAGTATGGCACAAATGATTGGTTTCTCTGTGTCTGCACCAATCATCGGTATGCTTGTCGATCGCATTCAATATAAAAAGATGGCGCTTATCTTTTCAGCTGTTGGAACATCCGTATTTTGTATTTTTACAACATTCGCAAATTCTTTTGAATACTTGATAGTCGTGCGAATTTTACTAGGGGTTTGTGAAGGTGCTGTTTTACCAGTAATGATTACTATTTTAACAGCAATTTCAGTACCGAAACGATTTGGACGTAATGTAGGGATTGTCTATGCAGGTAATGCCGTTATTGCTTCAACATTAGGACCAATTATTGCAACACAATTGGCTTCATTGACAAATTGGCGTATAACGTTTTTCATTATCGCTGTTCCAACAATTATCGTTGCATTCTTCTTAATGTTCATATTAAAAGAACCTGAAATGGCAAAAGCAGAACAACAAAACGAAGAAAAAGGTTCAGTATGGTTACAAATCGTGAAAAACCGAAATGTAATGCTTTGCCTATTTATCGCGATGCTCGCCTTTTCGGGTGTATGGATTACGTTAACTTATATGCCAACATACTTGACTGCAGGTGCTGGACTATCTGTAGGAAAAATGGGATTAATTATGACTCTTTCAGGTGCCGTTACGATTTTGTGGCAAATTATTGTTCCTGCAGTATCAGATAAAATTGGACGTAAACCTACATTAGTCGGCTTCTATGTCTTCTCACTTTTATCGC
>DATMGC010000078.1:0-17085 GCA_035555915.1 Ureibacillus sp.
GAAGTGCCATTTGTAGTAACAAAGGAAACAATGTACGCAAAACATAAGCACTCTCTATATGAAAATCATGAATTCCCGTATACAATCTTTGCTACATATTATAAAGGGAAAATGATTTTTACGAGCACTGAAGATTTATTATACAGTAATTGAAAAGAGTAGAAACCAATGCTGAATTGTAGTATTGGTTTTTTTGTGTGAAATTTAGTATTCACTTTGTGGAGAATATTTGTAGAGATAGTGCTTGAAAGGTGGAATAGAATCTATCTTTAAGACAGTTTATGCAGAAAAAATTCTGAAAGGCTGAATAGAGGTCGTACTCTAATTCGTTTTATGTTGGTGGAATTTTGAAAAGGTAGAATAGAAGGGTTCCCTAAGCAAACAGAACAAGAAAAGCCTCCAAAAATCAATAGGAAATCTAGATAGGAACAATCCCCAAAATGTCGAATGGAGTCCAATCTCAATGTCAAAGCAAGAGGAGCTTCTATATACGTTTTATTAGTTATCCACAATTTTAATATACACCAAGAGAAATAATAAAAATTTTTCCACAGTTTAGAGCAGATTCATCCACAATTGTTGATAGATTGGTGTTATCCACAGGGAGGGATACCTCCATGTTTCCACTTTCTATAAGATGAAACATGTCTTCTCTCCATTTTTCTACAAATAGATGGAATTTATTTCCCGAGAAATGTCTTATTTTGCGTACGAAGTAGGATTATGTAAAAAAGAATAAATGATTAATGAAATGAGAGATAGAAACATAACCTATTTTAAGGTATTTAAAGATTGAGGAAATCATAGATTAGTAGATATATTAATATCCTGATGAAGCTAAGTGGCCGTAATGGAAATACGAATTTAACGAGAGAAGGGGGAGATTAAATGGCAATTGTTATACCGACAATAAATTTAAAAGGTGGAGTAGCAAAGACTACGACAACAGTAGGCCTTGCAGAAGTGTTAACTTCGGAATTTAAAAAGAAAGTATTACTTATAGATTTAGATCCACAAACCAATGCTACTGTGATGCTTATTGGAGATCAGCGTTGGAAAGAGTTAAATAAACAGGGTTATACGTTAGCTACATTATTTGAAGAAGCGCTAGATCCAGATGACACGAAGTTTTTACTTGAAAAAACATTACAAAAGAATGTTTCCAACATTTCATCTGTCAAAAATTTAGACTTACTCCCATCTAGTTTAGATTTAATTAATGTTCAAGAGGTATTGGCAAAAATGCCAACAGGCCCTTTTTATTCAGATAACCCCATTGAAATATTAAAAAATGCCCTTCGTCCAATTAAGTACAATTACGATTATATATTAATTGATTGTCCTCCTAATATGGGGATTATCACACTAAATGGTCTTCGTATTGCCAATGGGTATATTATTCCAACAATCCCCGATATCCTTTCAACATATGGCATTCCTTATGTTGTCGATCGAATCGATGAATTTTCAAAGAACATGGAAATAAAAATAGAAGCGTTGGGAATTGTGGTGACAAAATACAAAGAAAACTCAAAAGTACACAAAAAAACTTTGGGTAAATTAAAAAAGGGAACAAAAACGCATGTTTTTAGCACGGTATTTAAAGAGAATAATCAATCTCCAATGGCTGCTGACTATTATCAACAATATTCAACGTTTAAGCAAAAGTGGGATGAGGATGGTCAATACAATGCTTTTTATAATCTAGGAAAGGAAATAATAGAAAGATATGAGGGGTAAAACTATTGGATTTTCCATATAGTTTTACCCTTTTCTTGATGTAATAAATTACCCTTTGATGGACAGAATAATTGAGAGACATATAGAAAAGGATTCCTGAAGTATTTTCTATATGTTTTAAATTTCAAGTATGGAGGATAGCTATCATGCCAAATGTAGAAGCGAACAACATGAATGTTAATTCCAAAGTGGAAAGGAATGTTTGTGAAGTGAATAAATTACAATTCAGAGAAAACAAACAAACCAAATCTAACACTCAAGAGTTTGCTTCGGAGGTTCATGTAGGAGCCGATTTAGAAACGTATGAATCTGCCAATACGTCTGGTGATGAGAAAATTGAACGTCATCAACGACCTGTCAGTGAAAGAACTGCTTGGAATTAGATCGTTTAATTAGTATTTTCCTAATTACTTGAAAATGCGGGGCTAAAGGTTAAAGTCTTTAGTCCCATAATTTAGTTGTTTCAAAAACGTCGTTACTATAGTACTATAATACTGAGGGAAATAACATAAGGGTGTACTTGGTATGAAAAAGAGTAAAGTAAGACTAATCATTTTAATATCTGCAGTATTATTAGTATGTTGTTATACATTTAGTTTTTATGCAACAGATAAGCATTTTGAATCGACCGTTAAAGAAGCCATCACAAGCCAAGCGCTAGAATCTGCTAAAGCTGCAGCGGTAAAATTTGATGTAGATACATACAAAAAGTTCTTAACAAATCCAGAAAAAAACGATTATTATTGGGAGATCAGTAGACAATTAAATGACGTTAGAGAAGATGTTGGGGCATTATTTGTATACATACTAGAAATTGATAATCCAAATCAGTCCCATGCAATGCTTTTAGGCTTACCTCCAAGTAAACAAGAATTTTTTGAAATAGGTTCGGTGTGTACATTACCAAAAACGGAAGTAAGTCAGGCTTATTACAATGAAACACCTTACATAACAGATATTATTAAGGATCCTGAACATGGTATGTATATATCCGTAGGTACACCAATAATGGATGAAAATAATAATATTCTAGGTTTTTTGGCAATCGATATTAGTACAGATAAGATTGCTGCCATTAATAATACGGTTCAGGAAAACAACAAATTTATTTTTGTATCTAATTCATTGTTTTTATTAATTGTCATTCTGTCGTTCTCTTTCCTTCAAAGATGGTATCAAAGAGAAGTGCAAAAGGAAGTAGAGAATACAGAAGATACATATCAAGGAGAAATTCAAAATTTGCTTGGCTCAGTTTCTTCTCTAAGGCATGATTTTACTAATCATATTCAGGTAATTCATGGATTGTTGACAATAGGAGAATCGGAGAAGGCAATGCAATATATTGATTCTTTATCGAACGAAGTACAGTTAATTGAGTCAATTAATACTACAGTTGAGCATCCGGGCCTTGCTATTTTATTAAAGTCGAAAAAGTTAGCTGCGCAAAATCATCAAATTGCGATGAAAACAACCGTAACAGAGGATTCATACGAGCATATAAAAACAGTTGATATGATCAAAATCTTATCGAACTTAATAGACAATGCAATTGATGCGACGAAAGAGTTAGATGAAAAACAAAGAAAACTGATCATCTTTTGTGATGCGAATGATTCGCATTATATATTTAAAATAACCAACACAGGTCCAGAAGTTGGAAAGAAAGAGGATATATTTAAGCGCGGTTTCTCTACAAAGCAACCAAAGGATGGAAAAATTCGTGGGCAAGGATTGTTTATAGTAAAACAAACCGTTAATAAGTATAATGGTGAAATTACGATTCATTCTACAAATGATAATGTCACAACAGCAACAGTCACAATTCCAATTAAATAGATTGTTTTAGTCAATAATATGTTGTGTGCTACAGGAGCTAATTCATACAGTAAGAATCTTGTGAGTAAAATAGAAAATCTGGTATACTAAAAGTAATAAGATTGTATTATATAAGGGACTACTTGATGCTGCAACATCAAGTAGTCCACGTGCAATAGCTGGTCCCTATAAGAGGATTGGTAATTCAAAAGCTTGACCCATCTACTCGTTTAGTACGAGAGGTGGGTTATTTTTTATGGTTAAAAGATAAAACAGACACAATTAACACAGAAAAACTTACAGCAAACATAAGCGTCTCAGCAACTGTCATGGCATCACCACCTCTCTAAAGAAGAGTGATCCAACCAATCTTCTAGTTCCCTGTACTATTACGATTCAATTATAGCACATACGTTCGCTTTTTGTAGGGTATAAGGTTGTGTTTTAGGGAACAGGGTAAAATATTATTAATTTCTTGGATGAGTAATTTATATAAGAGATAGTTTTTTAATGTTTCATTTTACCAATTTATATAAATTGAGAAGTTAAATATCGCATATTCTAACACTTAACGTAAAAAATAAACAAAATGAAAAAAGTGAGGGTAAAATATGCGAAAACAACATTTCTATATTTTTATATGTCTAATTTGTTCCCTAACTGTATTATCAGCTTGTACCGATAATGGGGATGAAACGCCAGTAGAAGCGAAGGCAGGGGTAAAAGAAACGAATTCAAAAGATTTAACACACAAGATCAACTCAATGCTAAAAAGAATATAGTTCTTAGAAATGCTTTGTACTATATTTTTATTTAATATCTACAAAGAATAGAAAGTGTGCTACATTAAAGGTAAAAATTGAGTTAAAGAGGAAAAAATGTGACTTCTCAATTAACAACCTATATCACACTGTTTTGCACATCGGGAATTCTGAATTTATATTTGTGCTTTTATGTATTTTTTAAGAGACATCAGTTTTCTAATATTAGGGTATTCTTTTTTCTTAATTGCTTAAGTATTACGATTTATTGCTTTGCGGCTGCATTCGGTCTAACTGCCTCTACTATAGAAGAGATTAAGTTTTGGACCATTATTCAATATATCGGGATGCCTTTTTCACCGCCATTAGGTTTACTATTTATTATGCAATATTTAGGTATGAAAATTACCAAACAACGGGTCGTACTATTACTTACCATTCCGTTGATTAGTTTAATAATGGTTGCCACAAATGATTATCATCACCTGCATTATAAGGAGTTTATAATTCATCCTACATTAGGTGCCCCATATAGTATCATTGAAATCGGTATTTGGTATTTAGTACATGGAATGTTTACGTTTGGAAGTATGTTTGCCGGTTTGTTATTACTAATCTTCCGATGGAAAGAAACAGCGAAAATGTATCGTCATCAGATGATTGCATTAATGTTAGGTCAGCTTGTACCTATAGTAACGGCTTTTATTTATTTAATTGGACTTACTCCACCTGGTTTTGATCCAGTTCCAATGGTTCTTTGGTTAACTTCACTTTTATATTTATGGTCGATTAGCACAACTCGATTATTTACAGTAATGCCAATCGCAAAGGATGCTATTTTTCAAAGCATAAGTGATGGCGTTATTGTATTAGATGAAAAGCACCACTTAATTGAGTTTAATAAAGCGAGTAAACGAATGTTTCCAAAGCTAAATAAAAACATGGTAGGTCGAAACTTTCATGAACTATGGATAGAAGTTGCTGGAGTGGTTGATGAGTTTCAATTGGCTTCAGTTGAAGCAGAGCAGGAAATGAAGTTTGAAATTGAAAGTTCTAATGATATTTATCAAGTTCGAACAACCATTTTAAAGCATGGAAATCTTAAAAAAGGATTTCTTATTATTCTTACAGAGATAACGGAGCTAAAAAGGCTTCAATTAAAACTAGAAAACCAAGCGTATGTAGATGAGCTGACAAAAGTTTATAATCGACGGGCATTTTTTCAGAAATGTGAGCAAAAAATTACACAAAATAGTGAAGCTCAAGACTCTTTGACTGTCATCTTGTTTGACATCGATTTCTTTAAAAAAGTGAATGATACGTATGGTCATTTGATAGGGGATCAGTTATTAAAACATGTAGCTAGTGTTTGCCAAAGTACGTTAGAAGATAATATGCTGTTAGCAAGATATGGTGGAGAGGAATTTGTTGTTGCATTAGAGCGAGGGACGTTAGAGGATGGGGAAATCGTTGCTAATCGAATAAGAAAAACTATTTCTTCACAGCCTTTGCAGGTTGATGATTTCACTATTTCTATTACAGCTAGTTTCGGTGTAGCTCAAGCTTCTGCTTTTGGGGAAACATTGACACAACTCTTGAATAACGCAGATAAGGCTCTTTATAAAGCTAAAGAAGAAGGAAGAAATTGCGTACATGTTTTTTCTGCTGAAGAACATTTAACTTTATAAGTACAAAACCTGACTTAAGGATATAAATCTTTTATGTCAGGTTTTTTGATATTTAGGGCTTGATTCTATTACTTTAGAATAAGCATTTCTCGAAATCTTGGTAGTGCGATTAATTGTAAAAATATGCTTGGTATGGTATCGTTGGAGTAGATTAGTTTTCTGAATAATTCGTTTAATATAGCGAAATAATGCTGTGTTTAAGCTATATTTTATTGGAATAATTAATGGAATTATTGTTCGTCAAAATATTATTGACTTTAGTATTGAATTTTCGAAAATAGTATTATTTTACTGGGAATATGTTAAATTAAGGTGTTTGATACCCCTAATTTTAACATATCTCTTTTTCAGAGGACCAATTTACTGTTTTATTATTAAATAAGTAAAAATTCGTACATACTGATTTGGCGAAATTTAATAATTACCTATAGAGTGTTTGAAGGGGGTAGTGTTACTAGTGACTATTAATTTACAAAAAGGTCAACGTATTGATTTAACTAAAGGTAAGGCTGATTTAAGTCGTATTATGGTCGGATTAGGGTGGGATCCTGTTGGGAAAACAGGAGGATTTAGCTTCTTTAAATCGTCCGCTCCCGATATTGATTGTGATGCTTCTGTAATTATGCTACAAAATGACCGTTTTATAGATAAGAAAGATCTCATATACTTTGGTAACAAAGGTAGTAAGGATGGTTCTGTTGTTCATTCTGGTGATAACTTAACTGGTGAGGGCGACGGCGATGATGAAGTAATCATGGTTGATTTAAAAAATGTCCCGAAACAGTATAATAAGTTAGTTTTCGTCGTAAATATTTACGACTGTGAAAGAAGAAAACAAGACTTTGGCATGATTAAAAATGCTTATATTCGAGTGGTGAATCCACAAACCAATGAAGAACTTATCAGATATAACCTATCAGATAATTATTCTGGTCAAACAACATTAATAACAGGTGAAATTTATCGCCATAATGATGAGTGGAAGTTTGCTGCTATCGGGAATGGAACTACAGATCCTGGCTTATCAGCAATCTGCAATCGTTATATGTAATTTCTGTTTATAAACTAAAAAATATTTATTTTATTAGGAGGATTTAAAATGGTAGTTTCTCTTGCAAAAGGTCAAAAAGTTGATTTAACAAAAACAAATCCAGGGTTATCAAAATTAACTGTTGGACTTGGATGGGATACAAATAAGTATGATGGTGGGCATGATTTTGACTTAGACTCATCTGTATTTTTATTAGATGCAACTGGAAAAGTATCTGGACCAGAAGATTTTATCTTCTATAACCAAACATCAGGTGGAAATGGTTCAGTTGTTCACTCTGGTGATAATTTAACAGGTGAAGGTGATGGAGACGACGAACAAGTTAAAATTTCACTTAAAGATATCCCAGCTAACGTGCAAAAAGTAACTTTTACTGTAACAATTCATGAAGCTGAAAGCAGAACTCAAAACTTTGGTATGGTTTCAAATGCATTTATTCGTGTGGTAAATGAAGAAACAGATGAAGAGTTAATTCGCTATGACTTAGGAGAAGACTTTAGTATTGAAACAGCCGTAGTGGTTGGAGAACTGTATCGTCATAATGGCGAATGGAAGTTCAGTGCAATCGGTTCAGGCTATCAAGGTGGATTAGCAGCATTATGTAATGATTTTGGTTTACAAGTAGGTTAATTTTAATTGTTAGTAACACAGTAACGAACATTAGTTACTGTGTTACTTAAAATGTAATTATCTATTTTATTTTATAAGTACGTACGTTAGGGGGAATTTAATATGGCAATTCAGTTAAGTAAAGGCCAACGTATTGATTTAACTAAAAATGACCCATCGTTAAAACGTATTATTGTAGGACTGGGTTGGGATATTAAACAATTTGATGGTGGTCAGGATTACGATTTAGATGCTTCTGCCTTTCTTTTAGATGCAAGCGGTAAATGTAGAAATGAATCAGATTTCATTTTCTATAATAATCTACGTAGTGTTGAAGGTTCTGTTATTCATACAGGGGATAATCGAACTGGAGAGGGCGATGGAGATGACGAACAAATTAAAATTGACTTATCCAAAATTCCTCAAGATGTAAAAAAGATTGCCATTACAGTAACGATTCATGATGCAGAGGCTCGCCGCCAAAACTTTGGACAGGTATCTAATGCGTTTGTTCGCTTGGTTAACGAGGAGACGGGTGCAGAAGTATTGCGTTATGATTTAGGTGAAGATTTCAGTATTGAGACAGCGGTTGTTTTCTGTGAGATATATCAGCACGGAAATGACTGGAAGTTTAACGCTGTTGGTTCTGGTTATCAAGGTGGTTTGCAAGCATTAGTAAATGCATATGGTCTTAATGCATAAAAGTTTATAAAAATGAATCTAATAGTAAGAGAGATTAATAAACTGAGAGGACAAATACTTTGGAAATTTTAGAGCAAATATTGAGCACGTATGCCCTGTTTTTTGATTGGGCACATTGGGGAGAAGTGCTTACAGACCCAGTATCATGGGGGTTAATCGGTTCGCTAGTTGTCATTGAGGGATTATTATCAGCTGACAATGCCCTTGTTTTAGCGGTGCTTGTAAAGCATCTTCCTGAAAAACAAAGAAAGAAAGCACTTATGTATGGGATGTTAGGTGCCTACATATTCCGCTTTATCTTTATCGGAATTGGTGTATATCTAATTAAATTCTGGTTTATTAAAGTTGTAGGTGCCCTTTATTTAGGGTGGCTCGTTTACTCTCATTTCAGTAAAAAAGGTGAGGATGAGGAAGAAGACGGAGAAAAAGAGTTTAAAAAGGGCTCTTTATTAGTTCGTATTTTTGGTACGTTCTGGGCTACTGTAATTTCCGTAGAATTAATGGACGTTGCATTCTCGGTCGATTCCATCCTTGCGGCATTTGCCATTTCAGATCAAGTTTGGGTGCTATTAGTTGGTGGAGTTTTAGGGATTATCATGATGCGTACTGTTGCAGGAATATTCCTTACTCTTATCGAAAAAGTACCTGAGTTAGAAAATACGGCTTTCATATTAATCGGTATTATCGCATTAAAAATGTTAGCGAGTGTATTTGGATTTGAATTAGAACACTGGATTTTCTTCATCATTTTAATCTTAGCCTTTGCAATTACATTTGTTGTTCACTTTATGAATAAGAAAAAGTTAGTAGATTAGGAGAATACAGAAAAGTAATCAATTAATCTATTAATTTAAATCAATAGGTTTAGCTACTGCTGCATAAGTGGTAGCTTTTCTTTATACAAAAGTTGGGGGGAATGGCATGAAACATTTTAGCTATGAAACACCAGAAAGATTGGAAAAGATTTTTTATAAACAACCGGAATCTTTCACTAAGTATTCAGAAAAAGAGGTTCTTTCTTATATGGTGGGTGCAACGCTTTATATGCCAGCTACAAAAGAAAGTATTGCACAGGATGTCATTACAATGAAATTCAAACAACTGGGGTCCATGGTGATAGATTTAGAGGATGCTGTTGGAGATAACCAGCTAGCTGAGGCTGAGGAGCTTTTAGTGAAGCACCTTGAAACAATTTATTTTGCAGTGGAAAATGATATCGTCTCTGTCGAAGATTTACCACTAATCTTTGTTAGAGTAAGAACGCCTGAACAATTAGAAAGAATGAACTTAAAATTCGGAATATTTAATAAAGTGCTAACTGGGTATGTTTTCCCTAAATTCTCCTATAAAAATGCAAAGGAATTTCTAGAGATTATAGATAATATAAATACAGAAGATACAGTTCTATATGCAATGCCCATCTTAGAATCAACAGAGTTTATATATAAAGAGGATCGAATGGAGTCATTACTCAAAACGAAAGAGATTATCGACGCCTATAGTAAGTATATTTTAAATATCCGAGTTGGTTGTACAGACTTTTGTGGGTTATATGGAATTAGACGGAATGTAGATACAACAATCTATGATGTTTCGATTATACGAGATTGCTTAGCCAATATATTAAATATTTTTAATAGGCAAAACGATGGTTATGTCATCTCTGGCCCAGTATGGGAGTACTTCTCAACAGAGGAAAGAATATTAAAGCCACAACTACGTGTTAGCCCATTTGAATACAGACATGGAAGCACTGGTCTTAAAAAACGAAAAGAATTAATTAATGAGTTTCTCGATGGACTTATTAATGAAGTAATACTAGATAAATTAAATGGAATTATCGGAAAAACAATCATTCATCCAACACATATTAAACCTGTTAATGCTTTGTATACAGTCACTCACGAAGAATATATGGATGCATTAAGTATTATTAATAATGCTGAAGGAAATGTTGGTGTCCTGAAAAGTCAGTATCAAAATAAGATGAATGAAGTGAAGCCTCATTATTATTGGGCAAAGCGTATTTTACTAAGAGCTAAAGCTTATGGCGTATTTAATGAACACCAAGATTATACAAGCCTACTTATAGAAGATGATGAAGATTAGTAAAGAGGGAGAGATGACTCTGAAACAGGTTGAAACTAAAGAAGTTTATCATGTATTAAAAGATTTAACTGTTGAAGTGGAAGTAATCAATAATCCATATCATTTTGAGCTTGAACAGTTATTTCAAATGGCAGCAAGAATCAATAAAAATCGCAGCTTCTTGTTTGTGAGTCAAGTTTTAGGAAAACATCTTGCTGTCAATGCTAAAATACCATTGCTAGTTGGAAGCTTACTAGCAATCAGACATTTAGAGGTCGTTCATGGAGTTTGTGATCCTCGTGCTCAGAAAATTGCGAGTGCTATTCAAACGAAGCAAGGTCTAGAAGAGATTTGGTGCTCGCTTCAAAATGACCCGCTACATCTCCCAAAGCCCACTACATTTATTGGTTTTGCTGAAACAGCAACTGCGCTAGGGCATGCCGTATTTAGTACATTTAAAAATAATGCAAAATACATTCATACAACTCGAGAACAAGTTGTTAATCTTTCTTCAATAATTAACTTTGAAGAAGAACATTCACATGCGACAAGCCATCGAGTGTATGCATTAAATTCGGAGTTCTTCCAAGATGATAGCGAAGTAGTCCTAGTGGATGATGAAGTTACAACAGGTAAAACCGCAATCAATATTATCCGTAAAATTAAGTCACAATATCCTCTAAAAAAAGTATTTACTATTGTTTCAATATTAGATTGGCGAACGCCTGAATATCGTGAACGCTATCGGAAATTAGAGGAAGAGCTTAACATTACAATTCATACAATCTCTCTAATAGACGGAATTGTATCGATTGAAGGAACGCCAAATATTGAAGACAATGAAATGAAAATTGAGGAAACCTTCCAACCAGTCGTTTCCTATCTACCTGTTAATGATTTAATATCATCTGAAAACCTTCAACAAAATTCTTCTATTAGTGTCAATGGCATTCCGAATAAATCCTATTATCTACAATCAACTGGGAGATTCGGTTTAACTATAGAAAAAGAAAAAGAGTATTCAAGCCAAATCCATAAAATAGCGGACTTTTTAAAAGAACACAGACATGGGGAAAAAACATTAGTTGTTGGTACGGGAGAATTTATGTACGTGCCAATGCACATTGCTTCCCAAATGGGAGAGCATGTTTATTTCCAATCCACTACAAGAAGTCCAATCTACCATTTAGATTCACAAGATTATACCATTCAACAAAAGTTTGTCTTTGATAGTCCTGAAAACCAAGGTGTAACAAACTATTTATACAATATTGAATCCAATCAGTATGATGAAGTGTTTATTATTTTCGAGAGAATCGCTTCATTAGATGCAGTGAGTCCTTTAATCGAACAGTTCAGTAAAGTGAAACTACCATTTATTCATATTGTAAATTTGACAGAAATAGCTGAGTAAAGGAGCAAACCCTAAACTACAAAAAAGCATGGAGGATGAGCGGATGAATAAACCAATTGTGAAACCTGATAAAATGGGAAGTTATAGAGAAGAAGATGTCATTTTTCTATTGCGAGATATAAGTGATTATAAGATTGAGAGAAAGTCAGAGGACAGAGAGAAACTAATCCAATCGGGGACACATTATTCAGAAATGCTACCTGTAGAATATCAACCAACGGATGAATACTTATCTTTATTTCATAAAACGTTAGATCAATACGCTCAACGTGTCGCCATAGCTGTAGGTGTGGTTGCAGAGCAAATTAAAGATAGAAATGGTTTAGAGAACTTGGTACTGGTAAGTTTAGCAAGAGCAGGTACACCAATCGGTATCCTAATCAAAAGATACTTATCGTTTAAATATCAAGTGGAAGTGCCACATTATTCCATCTCAATTATTCGTGGAAGAGGGATTGATGAAACGGCGATTGATTATATCTTTGATCAGCATGCACAAGCAAAAATTCAATTTGTTGATGGTTGGACAGGAAAGGGTGCTATTACATACGAGTTAGATGAAGCATGTAAAGCATACAATGAAACGCATGACAATCAACTTGATTCGAATTTAAGTGTTTTAGCAGATCCAGGGCATTGTGTAAGTACTTATGGAACACGAGATGACTTTTTAATTCCATCTGCATGTCTTAATTCTACAGTATCAGGTTTAGTTAGCCGTACGGTATTAAACTATGACTTTATGGAAAAAGGAGATTTCCATGGAGCGAAATACTATAGAGAGCTACAAGATGCGGATGTATCTAATCTTTATGTAGATACAATTACGAAGGAATTTGAAAAAGTGCAAGATGATGTTGCAAAAAAACTTAGGGAACTAAAAGAAGAGGATACATGCCCTTCATGGAAGGGCATGAAATCAGTTGAATTGATTCAAGAACGATTCGAAATTAATAACACGCATTTTATCAAACCGGGTGTCGGAGAAACAACTAGGGTATTACTACGCCGTGTTCCATGGAAAATTCTTGTAAACCCTAAGTATTCTAATGATTTGACACATATTCTAATGCTTGCTCAAGAACGAAATGTGCCAATTGAAGAATTTACTGATATGTCGTATTCATGTTGCGGACTTATTAAAGAGTTATAGGGGGATTATTTTGATACTATTTACTTCAGATTTAGATCGTACCTTAATCTATTCAGAAACGATGATGCAGACATATCCGGTTGTAAGTGAAGTCATTCCGGTCGAACATAAAGAGGAACTTGTCATTTCCTATATGTCTCAGGATTCTATTCAACTACTAAAGCAATTTAGTAAAGAACATCTATTTGTTCCTGTAACAACTAGAGCGGTTTACCAATATGAGAGAATTCACTTATTTGCAAAAGACATGAATCCAAAATATGCTATTACGAGTAATGGGGGAACAATTCTAATAGATGGAAAGCCTGATTTACAATGGAGTAAAATCGTAAAAAATCGATTAGCTGATGAATCGGGAACAAAAGAAGAGATGATTCGGATATTTTCAAAAATACGTCATGAATCTTGGGTATTAAGGGAATTCTTTATAGATGATCTATTTTATATGTTCCATGTTAATCGACAATTGGTACCTCGCGCGGAACTGGCTCAATTCCAACAAGAGCTTGCCACAATTGGCTGGAGTATCTTCCTTCATGGAAAGAAATTATATGTGTTACCAACATGTCTAAATAAAGCCTATGCCGTTCAATATTTACAAAATCTTGTAGAGTATGACTTACATGTCGCTGCAGGGGATTCGATGATGGACTATGACATGATCTGTGATGCTCATTATGGCTATAGCCCCACACATGGGGAGCTCTATGAAATGCTGCCAAACGATCAAAAGGTGAAGTGGCTAAAAGGCATGGGTGCAAATTCTACAGAGGAATTGCTTCGAAATATCCTAGAGTTGAATGTAGTGAAGTAGGGGGCTTTAGTAAGTTGTGAAATGGAAATAAAGACCGCGAGCAATCCTGAATGCTCGCGCAATTTTATTTTTCACCCAATCGAAAATGCCTTTCTTTTGGAAATGAAAGTACTATCAAATGGGGGCTACTTTAAATGGTGAATTTAAACAAAATTGAACTAAAGAAAAAAGGGCAATCCATTAATTTAACTAAAAAGAATCAAGTGCTAGGTGAAATTCTAGTAAATCTGAATTGGAATCAACAAAATAGTGGTAAAAAATCAGGTGGATTTTTTTCTTCTCTTTTAGGTAAATCCAAAAATGTAGATCTTGATTTAGGTTGTTTGTATGAATTGAAAAATGGAGATAAGGGTTGTGTACAGGCATTAGGAAATTCATTTGGTTCCTATACAAACTATCCATATATCCAACTAGATGCAGATGATCGAACAGGTTTAGCAACAAGTGGTGAAAACTTACGTATTAACGGGAGTAAAATATCTGAGATTAAACGAGTATTGGTTTATGCCTTTATTTATGAGGGGATTGCCAATTGGTCACAGGCTGATGGTGTGGTGACATTAAAATACCCTGGAGGTGCAGATATTGAAGTAAAGTTGGATCAACACCAAAATGGGCAATTTATGTGTGCAATCTCTATGATTGAAAATGTAAACGATGAAACATTTAAAGTAGAACGTCTAGTGGAATATTTTAATGGTCATAAAAATATGGACCAAGCCTATAACTGGGGTTTGGATTGGGTAGCTGGTCGTAAATGAAGCAACAAGTCAAATTGAAAACATATTAACATTAGTAGTGCAAACCAAGGCCATGGTTTGTGCTACTATTTTTTTATAGTAGAAGTGAAGGAAAGCCGATCAGCTCCTGGGATCATTCTAGAATCCGTATCAAAAACCGGCTAACTTCACACCCTTATTTGAATCAGTTTAGTATGTTGGGTCCAAGAGATCGTGTATAAGAAAATGGAATCGATAAGGCACTGTGAAGACTTCTATAATTGGCAAAAAGGAGAAGAAAGATGAAACACGTTATTGCACTCGATGTCAGTAAAGGAAAAAGTACCGTTGCCATTTATAATGGCTATAAACAATGTGAATTTGAAGGGGAGTTGTATCATACACGTGTTGATTTTGAGCACCTACACCAACGGATTGAGGAAATAAAAATTCTTGATGGACACGCGCCGGAAATCGTATTTGAAGCAACGGGTATCTATTCAAAGCCAGTTGAAAAGTTTCTACGTGATTACGGCCATATATACTGCCGTATGAACCCGCTTGAAGCGAACCAACAAATGGCTTCGATGCGTCGATACAAAACTGATATTAGCGATGCACATGAGTTAGCGAAGACCCATTTTAAAATGGAACGCGAAATCACATATGTGCAAGATGCTTATTATGATCAAATGCGGGCGATTACGCGTTATTATGATGAAATTGATGGAGAAATCATTCTTTTACGCAGTCGAATGCATGCGATTTTACATATATCGTTTCCAGAGTTGGAACAGCTCCTTACACCGAGTTCAGCGCTATTTTTAAATTTCGTGCAGTTGTATCCACATCCAGCACTTTTAATGGCTCATTCAAAAACAATCATTAAAAATCGTTTAAAAAGCAATACTCGTAAGAATCTTTCACTAGAACGTGCAGAGAAAAAAGCTATCGTGTTATTAGAAGCTGCCGAGAATTCATATCCAGCGATTGAACCAACAGATATTCGGTGTGATCAAGTACGCGATTATGCACGACGTATAGCAGATTTACTGGAAAAGAAGGACCAGCTTGTGAAACAAATGGTGGAGATGTCTAAAGGGAGAAAAGAATACACAGTATTACGCTCTTTTCCTGGCATTGGTGATACAACAGCATGTCGGCTGATTGGTGAGATGGGTGATCTTCGTCGTTTTAAAAATGCTAAACAACTGAATGCCTACGTTGGAATCGATATTATGCGCTATCAATCCGGTAATACGCAATACCATGACCGTATCAATAAACGAGGGAACAAGAAGCTACGGAAAATATTATATTTTATGATTTGTGCAATGCTTATGACCAAAGGAAAACCCAACCACTTCGTAGACTATTATTACAAATTAAAAACGCAACCTCAGAGAAAGCCTCATAAGGTCGCGATTGTGGCGTGTATCAATAAGTTTCTGAAAGTGACATTTCATTTACTGAAACACGACATACTTTACGATTATGAGTCCGCACTACCAGCTCAGAAATCGTAACCAAGTTTATATCAACTATAGCACATTGACCTTTCGAAAAAAAGAAAATCGTAAGGTCTTTTCGTCATGAGAAAATTTTGTTGTAGTTGGGAGGGGTACCCCTCCCAACTACAACAAAATCATGGATACAAAAGAATTTAATGAAATAGTCTTGACTAATCGTAAGAAAGGAGCTGACTCAATCTTAAGAGATTAAGTCAGCTTCTTTTTATGATTGGATAAACATTTGAACCCATGCGCCATTATAATAACCGACACCAATCGCATTGTATTGGCCGTTTAAAATATTGGCTTTATGCCCAGAAGAGTTCATCCAAGAATTCATTACTTCTTGTGGAGACTTTTGTCCTTTGGCGATGTTTTCACCTGCAGCACGGTATGAAATACCGAAAGTTTTCAACATATCAAAAGGACTACCATAGTTCGGACTAGTATGGCTGAAATAGTTACTGTTAATCATATCCATAGCTTTCTTTTCAGCAACGTTTTTCACATCTGCTCGATGCGTAAGTGGACCTAATCCGGCTTTCTGTCTTTCGATATTCACTAAGCGAACGACCTCTTCTTCAAAGCTTGCCTCCGATGTACCTGATCCCTTTAAACGAATCGATGAGCCAATTTGCATATTCAGTGGATCAACGGATGGATTCAGTCTCATCAATTCTTTATAATCCAGCCCATATCTTTGTGCAATGTACCAGAATGTATCTCCTTTTGAGACCTTGTAATACTCAAATGGTGGCTCTTTGAACGTTTTGCTTTCTTGTCCATGTACAGAATAATTAAAGGAGAACAAGAAAAGAGCAAAAACAAAAAGGACACTCGCTAGTTTTTTCATTTAATTTTTTGCACCTCCTTTGACTCATATAAATGTCCGTATCAAAATGTACATTTTTGCTTGTCTAAGCATGTACACTTTCGCTTAAATTGTGCTTCTCTATACATGTGCATGAATAATTACAACTTGACATGGAGACCTCTACTCGCATGATTCGGCAGCCAAAA
>DATMGC010000079.1:0-15359 GCA_035555915.1 Ureibacillus sp.
ACAAGGCACAATTCCATTTTTGGAATTGTACCCGTTACTAAAAAAACTAATGTTCATTTGAAATGTAAGTAAACTTAAAAAGTTTTTTACATAAATCTAAGTCTCGCTTCTTTTGCCGCTTCAAAACTTCTTCTAGCAAACCCAGCCGGATCCATCCCAACATTTTCCCAATGCATATACATTAACCTTGGTTCTTCAAATAGCCAGTGGTTATGAAATGCTGTTACGATTAGCCCTCTTTTTCGTAGAGCATCAAGCATTGGATTCACTTCTTTTTGAAGAAGAACTGTTTCACCTAGGTTAAGACCATTTTTTTCGAAGGATAACATGAATGGAATTGCAAGAGGAGAAAGTGTTCTACGCCCTAAAATAGATGCTCCAACATCTCGGAGACGCATCACTACACAAACAGGAGTTGCTTGAACTACTTCACCACCGATAATATCAGCAAGTTTTTGACAAGATGACAAATCTACCACCTCCTTCCCTATATTCTGCTATAGCATATGAAGAAAATAGAATCCGCGGATAGTCAGATAGCACAAAGCAATTAAATTAAAATTATTCCTGAATCTGGCCATATAACGAAAAAAAGCGATCTTCATATAGAAGAATCGCTCACTTTATTTGAATAATGATTAGCATTTAATAGATAAATTATCTATTAAAATAATTTTGCTTTAGAAAGAAAACTCACAAGGAGTTATTTATTAGAATCAAAACCTATTTAACTATATACAATCTCATGTTCTTCCTTTTTTTGATGTAAATCCCAATATTTCTCTGCAATTAGTTCAGGAGCAAAGTGGGTACCCGGCTTTACACCTCCACAAATTGTAACCGTACCTACAAAAACACCCTGTGGCTTTAGTTCTTCAGCTAGCGTAAGGGCTAGAGTACGTATCCCTGCTTTGCCCAAAGTTAAAGCAGCATAATCTGCAGCAGGATGTAAAGCCAATCCTCCTCCAGTGAAGAGAATCGTGCCTGATTTATTAGCAAGTTGATTAGGAATTACTTGTAATGCACAACGCAAAGCACCTACAACGTCAACTTGATAGTGAGTTAAAAGTGATTCTGGTGTTAGTGAAGTTGGTCGCCCTCCTTCTACAATCGCAGCGTTGTATACCAGTACATCGATGGAACCAAATTCTTTCTTAATTTGTTCAAAAGCTACCTCTACTGATTCTGTACTTGCAGCATCAGCTACTACAGAGTATGCCTCGATGTCCTGTGATTTTAGCTCCTCGACATATTGAGTTAATGATTCCTGATTACGAGAAACTAGAACAACACGGAAGTTATTGTCCCCGAATTTTTTTGCGACATGATTTCCGATTCCAGGACCTGCTCCCACAACAACGATAAGTTTCTTACTCATTTATCATTCTCCTTTAATTGTTTTGATTAAAGTTGGAAACTATATTTAGTTTTTTACTTGTAATTCAAGTTCAGAAGATTTTGGGTATTTTAAACCTAAATTTTCACGTAACGTTGTGCCTTCATACTCTGTACGGAATAATCCACGACGTTGTAACTCAGGAATAACTAAATCCACAATGTCATTGAAACCACCTGGGAAAGTTGGTGGCATAATGTTAAAACCGTCCGCAGCTTCGTTTTCAAACCATTCTTGTAATTGATCGGCGATTTGTTCTGGTGTACCAACAATCTCGCGATGTCCACGAGCACCTGCAACATGTTCATATAACTGATGTACTTTTGTATATCCGTTTTGCTCTACAATCCCTTTCAAAATATTAGCGCGGATATTTGGGTTGGTTGCATCTTTTTCATTTTTACCGAATTCAGGAATCGGTCCTTGAGGATCTAACTGACTAAAATCTACACCTGTAAAATTCGTTAAATAATTCAATCCAACAGTCGGAGAAATATAGCTATTTAGTTGTTGTTGTTTAGCACGTGCTTCCTCTTCTGTTTTTGCAACAGTAATAAACACACCTGGCATTACTTTTAAATCTTCCTCATTACGACCATATTTTGATAAACGAGATTTTACATCTCTATAAAATGCTTGTGCATCCTCTAGTTTTTGCCAAGCTGTAAATATTACTTCAGCTGTTTTAGCTGCTAGTTCTTTACCTGCTTCGGAAGAGCCAGCTTGTACGATAACAGGATGCCCTTGCGGTGTTGACGTTGTATCTAAAAATCCACTCACTTTAAAATGTTTACCTTCATGCTCCACACGATGGATGTGATCCATATTATAGAATTTTCCAGATTCTTTATTAATGACTAATGATTCTGCTTCACGCGAATGCCACAATTTTTTTACTACGTCAACAAATTCTTCAGCGCGTTCATAACGTGTTGCATGCTGTAAATGTTGTTCTTTACCAAACAATAGAGCTTCACTTTCATTAGCGGAAGTTACAACATTCCATGCTGCACGACCACCTGATAGATGGTCAATTGCAGCATATTTTCGTGCTACATGGAATGGTTCATTATATGTCGTTGTTAAAGTAGCAGTTAAACCAATGTTGTTAGTAACTGCTGCAAGTGCCGAAATAACTACAACTGGATCCAACTTCAGACCTGATAACGCTTCTTCTTGCACATCTTCACCAAAAACATCTGCAAAGAAAATATTATCAAATTTACCACGTTCTGCTGTTTGCGCTAATTGTGTTAAAAAAGGTAATGTCCATGTTTTTTGCACTTCTGCTTGTGGTGCTCGCCAACTTGCTACATGATGTCCAGGTAAAAAAAAGAATGCTCCTAACTTCATTTGTCTTTTTGACATATTACAATACTCCCTTTCTATTTATGAATAAAGATTTATTTTGCATACGGATTATATTGGTTTGTATATAACTCCGAAGCTGTTACTGCATCTTTTTCCAATTCTCCATTTTCTACTAACCAATCAATCCACATTTGCATTTCTTCTTCTTGAATTACTCCACCTTCAGTACCTACCCCATAACTTTTCCAATATTTCACTGATTCTGTTGATTCATTCGGATCACGTTCTTTAATAATTTTTTCCATTCGTTCTACTACTTCTTCACGTGGTGTTTCACGAGACCATTCAATCGCTTTAGCAACACCTTCTACAAATTGTTTAATAACTTCAGGGTTTTCTTTTACATAATCACTTCTAAAGAAATAGTTTCCAGCTGTAAAATTTTTACCTACAACATCAATATCACTAAATAGCTCTCTAATTCCACCGCGTTCAACAGCTAAATCCTTTGATTGACCCATTAATAACACAGCATCTACTTGATTTGAACGTAAAGTTTGTTCTGCACTTGATAGCGGTACTGTGACTAGTTGTACAGACTCTATTTCTTTATCCGACAAACCACCTTGCTTCAAATAGCCTTTTATAGCAAGTTCCATATGAGCCCCTAAAATATTAACGCCTACTTTTTTATTAATTAAATCTTTTGGGTTTTTAATCGAACTATCTTCTAAAACAAATGCTGAAATATTTGTTAAATCGTCACTACCGTAATAACCAATTACCGATTTTAAATCAACATTCTTTGAATAAGCTTTTACTACTGCAGCTGAAAAAGCCATACCTAAATCGACTTCACCAGTTCCTACATATTGAACACTTTCAGTACCACCTTTAAAATCACTAACTGATTCTAACTCAATTCCTTCTAGATAACCTAAATCAACTGCCAATTCTGCCGGATAAACCATACCTTTCATTAATTGATACTTAATTACATTTTTTCCATCTGTAGTTTTTGCCGTTGACACCTTATCGTCGCCACAAGCTACAAGTAAAACCCCTACTACAATAACTAACATTACAGTTAACCATTTCTTCATTTATTCTCTCTCCTATTCTGCCTGCTTCCATTTTGAAAAATGTTTTTCTAGCTTTACAAGTACAAAGTTAATAATTAACCCAAGTACTGAAATCGTAATGATACCTGCATACATTTCTGGGATTAAGAAGTTGTATTGTGCGTATGTAATGTAATAACCTAGTCCTTCTTTTGCCCCTACCATTTCTGCAGCGATTAATACTAAAATTGCTCCTGTACCCGCCATACGAACCCCTGTAAAAATCGTTGGTACCGATGCCGGTAATATTACTTTGTAAAATAATTTAAACGATGAAATATTCATCGAACGAGCTGATTTAATTAATAATGGATCCACATTTTTTACCGCAGTAATCGTGTTCAATAAAATCGGCCATGTACATGCGAATAAAATAATCGAGATTTTTGATACTTCACCAATGCCCAAAATTAATATAAACACTGGTAGTAATGCAAGTGCTGCGGTATTACGAAATAATTCTAAAATCGGTGTAAATAAATCTCGGGCTAAAGGATACCAGCCAATTAGTAAACCTAGTGGAATGCCGATAACTAATGCTAAACCAAAACCTGCAATAGAACGTAAAATACTTGCTTGGAAATGCGCCCATAGCTCGCCACTGATGAGTAAGTGCCACCATGCCACTGCTACTTCTGAAAACGGAGGTAAAAAGGCTGGATCTGCTAAGCCGATTGCTGGAGCGATTTGCCATAGAACAAGAAATAAAATTAAAATAATTGATTGCTTGAATATTTTCCCTGTTATCCCAAAGTCACGCTTTGCCTTCACTTTTGGTGGGGGTGACGATGACTTAACTTTTTCATTTAATTTATGTGCGATAACCATAAGTTCGCCTCCTCGTTAAATAAATGCTGCTTGAAAATGTTGTTCGTGTAATAAGCTCCACACTTCTTTCCGTACTTTAATGTAGGTTGGATTTGATTTAATATCAAAATCCTCTGTACGGTTCTCTAAAGGTACATCGACAATCTTTTTTACACTACCTGGATTTGCAGATAAAACGACCACTCGTTGTCCCAAATACACCGCTTCATCAATCCCATGTGTAATGAAAATAATTGTTTTGCCTGTCTCTTTCCAAATTCTTAATAGTTCTGTTTGTAACGTTTCACGCGTTTGTGCATCAAGTGCGGCAAACGGTTCATCCATTAACAGTACATCTGGATTAAATGCTAAACTACGTGCAATTGCTACTCGCTGTTTCATACCGCCCGATAGCTCATGTGGATACCGATCAGCAAAGTTTTTTAATCCGACTAAATTTAAGTAATATTCTGCCTTCTCTTTCCGTTCACTTTTTGGAATGCCTTTTGCTTCTAACCCAAACTCAATATTGCCGCGAGCTGTTTTCCATGGAAATAATGCATACTGTTGAAAGACAATCCCTCGATCTAGCCCTGGTCCTGTAATTTCACGACCATCGATTAAAATTCGTCCTTTTGTGGGATGTGTTAAACCCGTTAACAAATCAAGTAATGTTGACTTCCCACATCCACTCGGTCCTACTAATGTAATGAATTCACCCTCTTTTACGGAAAACTCAATGTCTTGAATAGCGGTAAATTCACGTTGTGCACCTTTTTTTTGTTCATCTCGAACTAAAAACTTTTTAGTTACTCGTTCAAACTTGATTTTATCCATCATGTTCCTCCTATTTCCAACTATTCAAACTAATTTAGTAAGATTTAATGTAAAATTTTTTTGAGTTGTTCTTTTAATACATCCTCCTTGGAACAGAACAAGAGGCTCCCTTACCAACTAAAATAATTGGATAAGAGAGCCTCTAGTTTGTCTAGTAAGCTTAAGCTTAATTTGTTATATATTGGAATTAATAATAAATAAAACTCTTTTTAATGTCAACCATTTTTATAGGATTACTAGTTTTTAATTTTTTTATGACAAAAGGCTCCCTTATCAATTAGATAGGGGAGCCTCTAGTTTGTCTAGTAAGCTATACATCTTATATTTGTATTAATAATAAGCAAATACAATTATAATGTCAACTATTTTTATCAGAATTATCTGTTTACTCTCTTTATAGACGAATTGTTCCCATTTCAATTAGATAGGGGAGCCTCTAGTGATCTAGTAAGCTATAAGTTTTATATTTGAATTAATAATAATCAAATATAAATTTAATGTCAACTATATTTATCGGAATTATCAGTTATTATTTTACTTTCTCACCAGATGTTTTTTATTAAACGAAGAATCATTTTGGGAATAAATAATAAAATGTTCCAAGCCACTTCAAGTAAGATAGAACTAGTAAGCTCCCCTAGCATCTCTTTAAAAAAGCCGTTCTGTGTTTTCTTCTTTTTATTTTTCATTTTCTAGCTCCAAATAATTTCAAATAATGAACCCGTTACTTACAATGCGATTTCTTAAAAGACACTAGCTTAGGATGTTTTTAAGAATATAACCATTCTCCCACTTCCTATACTATTCTGCCCTATTGTCGGATAAGAAAAAGAGCATTACCATTGTTTCGGTAATGCAACCACTAGTGACGCAACCATCTCTTTTAACCAAAGAATAAGTCAAGTATATTTGATGATGTAGAAGATTTTTTATTATAGAACTCTGAATAACCACAGTTATTACAATAAACAACTATAAACTGATTGTTTTGGATATCAAACATCTTCGATAAACCTGTACCAGTCATCGCCACTTCCTTCTGGCTTGCATCTTTACTTCCACATTTTACACAACCTTTTTCAGACATACCTGTTCCCCTCCCCAACAAAACGATTTATTTAACCATTTATACGGAGGCAACTTGAAAAAGATTCGGGAATTAAAAACATTACCCATCTAAAAAATTGCTTTTCTTCTTCTGCCACGCTTCATTTTTAATGAATACTTTTAACAAGATCAGATTGTTTTTTTACAGTACTCGCTTTTTTCCCATGTACTAAATAGTATGTTGGAATTAAAAAGAAAATGGCAATCGCTAAAACGAAATACATTGTATGAAATCCAGCCTGTTCAGCAATTAACCCTAGAATGTAAGGTCCAATCCCCATCCCGGCATCCAAGCATATGAAGAATGTTGAAATGGCTACGCCTAATCGATGAGGTTCTGACACTTTTACAACGAGTGTTTGCATGCTAGATATAATTGTTCCATATCCTAAAGCTAATAATGCTCCTGCAAGGATAAGCATAAAGCCAGCATTGGCAAAAGTAATTAATAATAAGCCGATAGCAAACATTAGAAAAGATGGATAAACAACTATATTTTCACCTTTTTTATCAAATAATTTTCCTGCAATAGGTCTACCTAGAAATAAAAAGATCGCGTATACGACAAAGAAAAAAGAAGCTGCTTTTGTTAGATTCGTCTCAATCGCATAAGAATTTATAAATGAAATAATACCTGAGTAAGCCATACCGCTTACGAACATAAGCAATGCAATCGGAAGAGCTTTCTTTTCATAGAAATCTTTGAGTCTAAAACTCTTTTTTATATTCTCTTTTTGTTCATAGGTTAAATCTATTTCAATGATTGTTCCAAATGCAGATGATACCAATGCTAGAACACTAAAAATAATACAAAAAACAAACATTGTGTTATAAGTAAAATGATTAGATAAATACAGCGCAAGAAAAGGACCAATAGCTGTTGCGCCTGCAGTACTTAAAGAAAAATAACCTGTACCCTCGCCACGTTTATCTGCAGGTAGTGCTGTCATTGTTACAGTTACCAAAACAGTTGTTGCGATACCGAACCCCATGCCATGAACCAGTCGAATAGCCATTAAAAACCCAATACTTGTCACAAATAAATAGCTAATTGAACCAACTAAAAATAAACCTAATCCGATATATAGCATTTTTTTACGACCGATTACATCAATAAATTTACCTGCAAATATCCGTGCAATTAATGCCCCAATAATAAAGGCACTTGCTGCTAATCCAGCACTACTTTCTGATGCACTAAACTGCCGGATAGCATATACAGCCATAGACGTCATTAATAAGTAAAAGCTTAAAGACACCAAGAAATTGGAAGTTAATAAAAAAATAAAATCCTTCGTCCAAATTTTATCGCTTTCCATTGGTTAATTTTCCCCATTTCTAGCATAAGCTTTGTGTATTTTTTCCTGAATCTCATTGATCATCCTGATCATGGTATAGCAATCTTGCTCATCAAATTCTTCAAATTCCTTTTGCAACTTTCTACGATAAACAAGTACAAATTCTTTAAAATATTGGATTCCATCTTCCGATATTTGAATAAAAACTGCCCGTTTATCTTGCTTAGAGCGTACTTTTTGTACTAACCCCGCATCGTTCATTTCATTAATTAATTTTGTCATATTGGGTAGTTGCATATCTAAAGCTACACTTAACTCCGAAACACGAATTTCCTTTCCTTCTTCCTTGTACTGATACAACATATTAAGTACGCGGTGATAAATAGGCTTTATCCCTGGCGGTAAAGGAGGCAACGCTTCATAAGCTTTTTTTGCTAAAAACAGTGAATCCATTACAGCATCCATTAACTTTGTATTAATTCCCATGATATTCCCCTTATTACTTATAAAATATAGTTATATTTTATAAGTAAATACCTATAGGGTCAAGACATATTAAATTTTCACTAAAAGGAAGTTTCCCACCAACGTTTTAGCTTTTATAGAGTTTGAAAAGCTTAAATAAGATTAAACAAAAATGCATACTAAGAACACTCCGTGACAAACTAAAATCATGGAGGTGTATATAATGAGTAACAACCAGAAGAACAACGGTAGCATTAGTGATGAACAAGCTGTAAGAAAGAGTTTATCAAGGGAGTTTGATCATGAACTTGCAAACGAACCTTTAACAGCGACAGAGAAACATAATAATAAGAAAACTAAGAAACGACAATAATCCTTCTAACAAATTAGGTTTGTGGTCAAGATTATTCTAAAAAGAAAGCCTCCGTCTATAGTAGATGGAGGCTATTTGACACTTACCTTATTATTTACACTTGTTGGGTGAACATACTTGTCAAATAAACGTTCGGAAAAATTGGATAATACACGCAATCATTATGGCCCTATTTCTAAAAAAAAAGCACAATTCTTTTTAAGAATTGTGCCAAATGTATAAGCCTCTAAGTTTAGTGTCTTCCAAACTTTGAGTTTTTGAAATTATCGTACCTGCCAAATAATATTTGCCCTTGAAAAACAACTAAGAACGAATCATCAGAACTGGTATTACTTAAAAATCGTATTAATGACTTCGTCCAACGACATAGTACTATCAACCATGAAGGTACCAGGCTTTAAATCATTTGCCAGTCCTCTCTTTTCCACTTCATGGAAAAAAGTCATAGCATTATCAATGATTTGCCCTTGCACTAATGCCTCCCCAACTTCGATACTCGTCATACCTGATGCCACATTAATAACCGTACGATTGATTACTTTTTCATTACCTTGCTGCTCCGATTGGTCCTTTTCTTCTTGTTGAGTTTGTTGACCTTTTGCTTGTGCTTCTTTATCCGCAACGGCTACTTGTTCGTCCCATTCTGCTTTCGTTAAAATAACATACCCAGCATTAGTAAGGCTCGTTTTCATTTCCTCTTTTGTTAGGGAATCTGCTGTCACCTGATTCGTTTGTTCTTTGTGAGTAGACTGTGAAAAATAGACAACCCCACAAACACTTGCACTGATGAGAAGACCTGCAGCAAAGCTATTTATTAGATTAGCTCTCATTTGCTACCTTTCTCCCTTCCTTATTTAATGCCTTATATGGGGCTAGAAGCTTTTCTACCTCTGATGTTTCAAGCTTTAATCTAGCGGCCATAACCTCCACATTAAAGTTTTTCTTGTATAACTCTAGTAATTTTCGTCGTAATTCTATTTCGTCGTTACTAAGCCCAGCTTTTTGTGAAAGTATTTCATTTTCTAAAGTCAACATTCGAACATCGTTTTGAAGTTTAGTAACTTCCTCCATTATCGTCATATATACCGTGTCAATTTCACGTTGTTCTATATTTGAAGATTTCTTATTTTTGTACATAGAAATTATGAATAGTAGTACTGCCACGATAAATAGTCCAGTTAAAGCCCATTCCATGGTCCAATCCTCCTTCGTCTATACTAATTTGACCAAGTAATTATACTTTGAAAACTAATCAATTTCGATTAAATTCTACAAAACACTACAAAGGTCATTAATAAGAACGTACTGAACGATTAAAAGGATTCATTTTCCCTCTATTATTTATTATGCTATTTTGCTTATATTACTTAATAGTAATTTGCTTATTTGATCGTATTGATGGAACATAGACTCATTTCATACGTGTTCTATCCTAAAAATTTAGTTTTCTTCCAATAAATGATCCGATGGTTGGAACACACGTTAAATAACAGTGATCGCCATTTCTTCACTTCTACAAAAAAAGTAGCACAAATCATGGACTTGGTTTGCACTACTAGATGTTAACCTGTTTAGTTTCTTGATATTGTAAGATTTAGCCATCCAAAAATAATAGTAAGGATTGGACTTAATAAGCAAAAGAACGCAAAAGGCAAATAGTCGATCACGGAAACATTAAGCATTGAGGCAATAAATAAACCACAAACACTCCAAGGAACAAGCGGATTAACGACAGTTCCCGCATCTTCCATTACACGGCTTAAATTTTTCGGGTGTAAACCAAGTTCTCGATATTGGTTCTTAAAAGCTTCCCCTGTTAATAAAATCGATAAATACTGTTCTCCAACAATTAAATTAATACCAATTGCAGTAAAAGCCGTCCCAGTAACCAATGCACCAACGGATTTTAGTAGATTTTCTATTTTAACTAGTAATGTTTGAATAATACCTAAAGCAAACAGTAATCCACCCAAACTTAGGCTAAGTACCACAAGCATAATTGTAAAGAACATACTAGTGATACCGCCACGAGTTAACAGTGAATCAATCACCTCAACACCTATTTCAGAAACATATCCGTTATATAAAATTTCACAGTAATCACTAATTGATAAAGACGTATGGAATATTGATAAGAAAAGCGCTACAAGGGAACTAAAAATTAGTGTTAAAAATGCAGGCACTTTTTTGAATGTGCAAACAATCAAGACAAGCAGTGGCAAAATCGCATACCAATGCACAAAATTTGTAGCTTGTAAACTAGCCTGATAGGACTCAATCGTCTGATTATTTACTCCCTCAACAGAAGGGGATAAAACAGCATATAAGACACCACTAATCAAAAATGCAGGTATCGTTGTCCAACACATATTTTTGATATGGTCAAATAAATCAATATTGACGATGCTCGCAGCTAGATTTGTTGTATCTGATAATGGCGACATTTTATCGCCAAAAAACGCTCCGGATACAATAGCGCCAGCCGTCAATGCCAATGATGCATCAATGGCTCCTGCAATACTTACAAAAGCAACCCCAACTGTCGCTACAGTCGTCAATGAACTACCAATTGCGGTACCGATAATTGCTGTAATGATAAATACAATGGCATAAAAGAAACTAGTGGATACGATAGAAAAGCCTAAATATAATAGCGTTGGTATTGTACCGCTTACAATCCAGCTACTAATCAGAATACCTATTAAAAAGAAGATATAGATAGCTCCTATTCCTGAGACGACTCCAGATCTCATACTTTCTTCTAACACTTTAAATGGCACACGTCTTAGCAAACCGTAAAAAATGAGAAGAGTAATAGATAAAAGTATAGGGATATGTGGTACGGCGCCAAGCTTACCTATTGCAATAGAAATTATTGAAATAACGATTATTACAAGGAATAGTGCTTCGAATACAGACGGTTTTGATTTTGCTTCAATAGAAAACATATGCAGACTCCTAGATGTATAATTTCACACTTCAAACTTTAGCGCTTCAACGCAACGAAGTAGACTATCATTCTAGCACGTATTTGCTAAAAGTCAATATTGGGAGAAAAATCATAAACTCAAAGAAAAAGATTTTAAACATGCAGAGCTTTCCGAACAGCTTTTAATGAGAATGGCAAATAATTCTTATGAAGAAATTGCACTCGATTAATGCAATAACTGAACTATAATCAATCTCTTAAACCAATTAACTTTTTTGTGTAACCTTATTAAAGTAAACTAACCTGATAGATTAGGACCTTCTTTTATATCAGAAAATACTACCAATATTAATCAAGTCCCTTACTTTCGTCATTAGTTTCCCATCGAATTTAATCTTTTGAAGCAAATCTTCCATACTTACCTATGATTACACTTTCTGAAACTTAGAACTTCCAAAACATACCCCCATTTTTTCGACCACTAGATAATAACTTTCCTTCTTTATCCATCTTTCAAAACTTGCATGTTAGGAAGGTTATTTATTTTCTAAAATATAACAAATTTAATAAATGTTTTTAATCATTACAAAACATCTTGTATGACAAACGAACTGATAATGAAGTCCACTAACGCCAGATAAGACAGGTCTCTAGCCTTTACGAAGTGTATCTAAATACGCGATTTTTCACCTTGATTAAACTAATCTCCACCGGTACTAAATGTTTTTTTACGATAGGTATAATCTAATATCGAGATTGGATATCTCATAGAAATATACTATATTAGTATCATAGAAAATTCTAAATATTCAGGTGATAAAAATGAAAAAAATTGAAGCAATCATAAGACCCGAAAAGCTCACTGATACTATCAAGGGATTAAAGAATATAGGGATTACAGGCTTCACAGTATCCCAGGCAGTTGGAAGAGGAAAACAAAAAGAAACTCAAGGAGTTTATAGGGGCAAAAATTATAAAGTAACTCTTCGCCCAAAAATTAAATTGGAGATTGTCCTTTCGGATTATATGGTCAAGGAAACCATTCAAACAATTGTTTCTTCTGCACAGACAGGTGAAGATGGGGATGGTAAAATCTACGTTTATCCCATTCTTGAAGGCTATAACATTAAGACAGGTGAAGCAGACTTAAGTATAGACGATTTAGCAAATCCGGAAGGGTGAATAGTATGGAACTAATATATTTAAATACAGTATGGATTGTGCTAGCTGCAGCAATGGTTCTATTCATGGAAGGTGGATTTTGTTTACTAGAATCCGGTTTGGTTCGAACTAAAAATACGGTCAATGTGACGATGAAGATTTTTGTAGATTTAACAGTTGGTATCTTAGCTTTTTGGCTCATTGGTTTTGGCATTATGTATGGACAAGATGCCTTTGGATTGTTGGGGACAAGTTATTTTGGCAATCCAGAAAAGATACCATTATCAATTGAATTGCCTAGTGCAGCTTTCGTACTATTTCAAATGGGATTTGCAGTAGCTAGTATTTCGATTGTTTCAGGTGCAGTTGCAGAACGTATGAACTTTAAAGCCTATATAGTAACAGTAGCGCTAATTTGTATTATTATCTATCCTCTTTCAGGCCATTGGATATGGAATCCCGAGGGTTGGTTAGCAAAACTGGGCATGAAGGATTTTGCAGGATCTGCTGCTATTCACGCACTCGGCGGTTTCGTTGCCTTTGCAATTGCCAAAATTTTGGGACCAAGAAAAGGAAGATTTAATTCAGATGGTAGTATGAATGTATTTGCACCTAGTAACATTCCTTTAGCTTCATCTGGTGCTTTTATTTTATGGTTCGGTTGGTTTGCTTTTAATGCTGGGAGCACATTAGATGCATCCAATACATCTCTTGCAACGATTGCCCTTAATACACTTCTTGCTGGTGCAAGTGCTGGTACTGCTGCCCTATTCACTACAATGAAAAAGTTTGGAAAAGCAGACCCAAGTATGATGATTAACGGTGTTTTAGCAGGCTTAGTAGCTATAACAGCTGGATGTGCTTTTGTTTCTCAATGGAGTGCAATCCTCATTGGTCTTATCAGTGGTGTAATTGTTGTTTATGCTACTTTATTAGTAGATAATCTAAAAGTAGATGACCCTGTTGGAGCTGTGGCTGTACATGGTTTTAATGGCGTATTCGGAACGATTGCAGTTGGATTATTCGACACATCCCAAGGTCTTTTTACAACTGGTGATTTTTCTCTCATAAAAATACAATTATTGGGTTCAATTGTCGTAGTTGTCTGGGGTCTTATCGGTGGAACCATTATAGCAAAGGTATGTGAGCATACAGTTGGTTTAAGAGCAAGCGAAAGTGAAGAAGAAGAAGGGTTAGATATGTCTTACCACGGTATTCCTGCCTATAATGAAATGGATCTTTTCACTGATTTACCTACAAGATTATATGATTTTGAAGAAACAACAGGCATCATCGTTGCCCCTGCTAACAATAAAAAGTCGTTAAAGAAGAATCCTGTTCATACAAAATAAAAATCACAATTTAGAATAAAAAAGTAATTATTGACCATGTTAATTAACCTATTAATAAAGTGCCAGTCCCATTTTGGACAGGCACTTTTAAATTGTACTCCACACTTGTCAACAGAACCCCACTCCAATAAACTAATTATAGGTATTACAGTAAAAAAATGGGGGTAACTATTTTGATTTTGAAAAAAGGAAAAATAGGTATTATCTTTGGAATAACATCAATATTAGCCGCAGTAATAAGCTTTATTGTGTTTTATACAACAAGAGGTCCTAATACTGATGTATATCCTAAAATAATCATTTTTAGCATCTTATCAATCCTCGGTATTCTTCTTGCGGTATTTTCTTGGGTGATGTCCAAATATAAGAGTCTCGGTATAATCGGTTTGATTGCAAATGTATTTATTTTGGTCTCTACTTATCTATTACTGTTGGCGATGGGTATTGGAGAAGAATAAAGGCTTACAAAATTCAAACCTAAACAGTATGCTTAGGTTTGAATTGCAGATTTAATATTAGAAGTTATATAACTGATTTCTTTTATGTACACCAGGATATGGTTAAACGGTTAAATTTGTACTTTAAAAGAATAAAACGCGATTTTAAATAACCGCGCCCTTTAAGGAATAACGTCTTATAAATTAATACTTAAATCTTTTGCTTTTACATTTTAACAATAAGAGAAAGTATGTACGCGATAACTGATGTTTAGACACTGAAATATGAATTTAGTACTTCTTCCTCTTTAACTAACAAAATAAAATTCTATGTATTATTCTTCAAATGGAATTTTATTCATTAGGAATTTATTTATTACAACCGGGAAGTAGTATGCACCAAAAAATGCACATACAAAGGCTTCGCACCAAGTCTTTAACCACGCTGAAAAAAATTCAGCATTATAGCCATTATTTAGTGAAACTAATATAAATGAAATGAATACAGACATGCAAAAAGCCATTAACAATGCAAAAATAGCCCTTTTATATTTTTGATTTATCTTCATTTAAAAACTCCCCTCTATAAAATATTAAATATCCTATCAAAATTCTATGCCTTTTCTAGTACTTTAGAAAAACACGTAACCTCTTTATTAAAGGAATTTATTTATATTCCATTTTTAAACTGCACTCACCTATAATAGGGTTCACCCAACTAATGTACTGCTTGTATTAATTATTAATCTATTGTATTTTCTAACT
>DATMGC010000080.1:0-5840 GCA_035555915.1 Ureibacillus sp.
TTTTGGCTGCCGAATCATGCGAGTAGAGGTCTCCATGTCAAGTTGTAATTATTCATGCACATGTATAGAGAAGCACAATTTAAGCGAAAGTGTACATGCTTAGACAAGCAAAAATGTACATTTTGATACGGACATTTATACTCAAACGGTCGCAGAGAACCATTCTCTTCTACCTTTCATCCGCTTTCTTTCCTCAAACGGTCGTAGAGACCCCTTCTCTTCTACCTTTCAGCAGCCTTCTTTGCTCAAACGGTCGCAGAAACCCCTTCTCTTCTACCTTTCAGCAGCCTTCTTTCCTCAAACGGTCGCAGAGACATACTCTCTTCGACCTTATAGCACTTTCTTTTTCTCAAACCGTCGTAGAGATCCACTCTCTTCTACCTTTCATCTATTTTCACTGACTCAAATGTCCTAGAGTCGCTCTCTATTCAACTGTTCACTGACTTTTCCCAAATCGTACATAACTGTTCTATTCAATCAACTATTTCCTTCGCAAAAAAACAAGAACCGACAGCATTCAAATGTGCTGTCGGTTCTATTATTTAGATCCATTCTTTTATTTCATCATAATGTGGTAAGGCTGTTAAAGCTCCTGCTTTCGTTGCCGCAAAAGCGCCTAATCGGTTTCCGAAGCTTACACATTTAACTAAATCCACAGGCGTTGTTGGCAGCCCGTTAAAATGGACATAGCGAAGTACACCCGCCATAAACGCGTCACCTGCTCCTGTTGTATCAACTGCTTCTACTTTCTCAGTTGGCACGTGGATAGTTTCACCATTTAAAACAGCATAGGCACCATCTGCCCCTACTGTTATTAATATTATTGGTATTAGGTACGAATTTAACTTTTCAATTCCCTCTTGTATGCTAGTCGTTTCAGTAAGGAAGAATAGTTCTTCATCCGTTAACTTTAAGATATGGGCATCTTCGAAAAAGGATGTAATTGTTTCACGGCAGAAATCTTCACTACTCCAACGTAATGGACGGATATTGGCATCTATTGCAATAATTACCCCTTTATCTTTCGCCATTTCTATACCTTTTCGAGTTGTTTCTAGTGCTGTTGGATGAAACATTGTTCCAGAACACACATTAAATACTGAAGCTTTTTTAAATGCTTCTTCATTTAGTTGCTCAGATGTCACTTGCAAATCAGGTGCCTCATCAACGTAATCTTTGAAAATACGTTCACATTCTTGTGTCAAATGAACGTAAACTCCGCTGACACGCTTTTCTGGTGTAAGAATGGCATAATCCATGTTCACACCTTCCTGATTAAGTTGATCTCGAACAAAATGCGAAGTCTCATCATCACCAGTAATCGTGATTAAAGATGATGGAGCTCCAATTCGACTAATCCCGGCCGCAACGTTTACAGTTGCTCCGCCTAAAAATGTTGTAAAGGATGTGTTAGTTTTATCATTGGCTATATAATCAACAAAAGCGTCTCCGTATACTAAAACGAAATCTTTATCTGACTCATACATGAGTTATTAGACCTCCGAATATTTGCTTAACTCAGCGTATCATAAAATTTATCAAACCATAAAATTTAAAACTATTCAGACAGGTAAAAAGAGCATACCTTTCTTCAAGAATTTGTTATAATTCTTGCGAAAGGGAGAAAAATCATGACAATTCACATAAGAAAAGCTATATTAGAAGATGCTCCACAAACAGCACCTTTAATCTATGAAGCCATTGGCGACATTGCCAATCGCTTAACAGGAGAAGTAAAATTCCCAAAGGTTATCTCAAATCTTGAAACATTATTTAAGCGAACAGATAATCGTCACTCCTACTTAAATACCTATGTTGCTGAAAATAAAGTAACAAAGGAAATTCTAGGTATATTAGTAGTTTATAACGGAAAACAGGGTACAGAATTAGATGCCAATTTACAACATTGGCTAAAACAAAAAGGAGCCCCTATCTCCACAATTGATGCAGAGGCTTATCCTGATGAATTTTATATCGACACTCTTTGTGTGCATAAAAACTCTCGCGGATTAGGCTTGGGGACAAAACTTTTACAATTTGCAGAAGAAGTAGCCAAGTTACAAGGATATACTAAACTCGCGTTAAATGTTGAAACACAAAAAATAGAAGCTCAGAAGTTATATAAGCGTCTCGGCTATGTTGTCACTGAACCGTGGACAATTATTAATGAACCATTTTTACATATGGTTAAAACAATTATTTAGAAATGCAGGTTATTACATCATGAGATTACAACTTTTATATCCAATACTTATTGTTATAGCGTCAAGTAGTTATGGCATATTATCGACTATCATTAAAGTAGCAATGGGACATGGATTTACCTCTAATGAGGCAGTCACAAGTCAATATGTTGTAGGATTTGTACTTGCTCTTATTTTATTCCTTTGCACACAAAGGAATATTCCAAAAATTAATAAGTCGGGGATTATAACACTTTTAGCAGCGGGCGCTCTGACAGCTAATACGGGGATGATTTATGGTTTAGCATTAAACTATGTCACAGCATCACTCGGTGTCGTATTATTTTTCCAATTCACATGGATTGGATTATTTATTCACTGTATCGTACACAAAAGACTGCCAAATCGATATGAAACTTTTTCACTTCTATTTCTATTCGGTGGAACGATTTTAGCTGCAGGCGTTTTGGATACGGATCTTTCAACAATTCCCTGGCAAGGCTGGGTCTATGGGTTACTAGCTGCTACAAGCTTTGCCATTTTCATTCAAGTAAACTCTAGACAAATAGAAGGAATGTCAACCGTTACACGAACTTTCCTAATGTCTCTTGTTGCACTAATAGTGATTTCAATCTTTTTAACTCCAGAAATTATTTGGAATGGTACATTATTCGAAACGAATTTATGGATATTCGGAATAATATTAGGATTCTTCGGGATTATTCTACCCATTCTCTTATTTTCGATTGCTGTTCCTAAGGTTGGTGGAGCACTATCATCTATTTTAAGTGCGATGGAACTTCCTGTAGCAATTATTGCATCCGTAGTCGTATTACATGAAACACTAACTATATTGCAGTTGGTGGGAATTGTACTAGTTCTAGTAGGAATGATTCTTCCAACTGTATTAGCCCAAAAGAAAAATGCCGCCTAACATTTAATAGTAATAAGAATACCTAAGGTCGATTGAGCTTTGATAAGTTTTGATCGACCTTTTATTACATTAAAAGTGAATCTAGAAATAGGTACTTTTTTGAAGGGCGTGTTTTTATGTTTGAAGATTATAAAAACCGAATAAATGAGATCGAGGGAACCGACTTCCCCTCAAATAGCTATCGTCATATGGTGCTACAACCTGCATATGACGAAGCAAAAAAGCATTTTTTAACCTCTTTGATACAATTACACATTGCCCATTTAAAAATGCTAGAAGAACAAAAATTAGTTACTAAGTTAGAAGCAAAACAGATAGGTCAAGCGATTGCAAAATTAGATTTAAATTACTTTGCACAACAAGAATATAATCCTCAATTTGAAGATTTATTTTTTCGTATTGAACATAAACTCATTGAATTAGCCGGTGATGTCGCTGGAAATTTACACATTGGTCGAAGTCGAAACGACATGGGAATTGCAATTTACCGAATGACATTACGAAAAAAATTACTTTCTTTAATGGAGGAATTACTGACTTTACGTTCCTCACTCATTGCATTTGCTAAAGAGCACATCGACACCATCATGCTTGGATATACACACACACAGCAGGCTCAACCCACAACATTGGCCCATTACTTAAAAGCAGTCATAGATCAAATAACAAGAGATTTTAAAAGACTGCAAGCCACCTTCTATACCGTTAACCAAAGTAGTATGGGCGCAGCTGCTTTAACAACTACAGGATTTAACATTGACCGTAATCGTATGAAGGAACTGCTAGCATTTGACGGGATAATTGAGAATGCTTGGGATGCGGTTAGTGGGGCAGATTATATTGCGGAGACGGCTAGTGTAATACAACTTGCTGCTCTAAATCTTGGGCGTACATCACAAGACTTTTTGCAATGGGCCACACAAGAATTTAACGCTTTTCGTTTGGCAAACCCTTATGTACAGGTAAGCTCAATAATGCCGCAAAAGCGAAATCCTGTTTCTATAGAACATACACGTTCTTTATTATCGACTGTAGTAGGTGATGCTTCTACTGTCCTACAGATGATTCATAATACTCCATTTGGAGATATTGTCGATACAGAAGATGACATGCAGCCCTACCTATTGCGTGCACTGCAAAGATTGAGTGGTATTTATAAACTATTCGGTAGTCTTATTATTACAATGGATGTGAATAAAGAAAAACTATTAAACCGTGCAAAAAATAGCTATGCAAATGTTACTGAACTAGCGGATTCCTTAGTACGTTCTGAAAATATATCTTTTAGACAGTCCCATAGCATTGTGAGTAATTGTATTAAATCACTTCTTTCAGCCAAAAAAGAATCTCTCGAGAGTCTAACTTGGGAACTAGTAAATGAAAAGTCCATAGAAGTAACGGGGCAACCTTTAAAGATTTCAAAGGAACAATTTTATCATGTCTTAAAACCTGAGTTTTTTGTAAAGGTACGTTCCTTAGAAGGTGGCCCAGCCCCTGAAACAATGCTTAAGTCTCTTATACAGGCTGAACATCAAACGTCTACTTTAATGCAATGGGTATCAGAAAAGGATACCCAAATTCTTAATAGCGAAAAAGTTCTTCATGAATTTCTGGAAGGCTGGTCAAAGACATGAAAGAATCCATCATTTTAGCAGTAGACGGTGGAGCAACGAAAACGACTCTGACAATACGCTCCACTCTTGGAAATTGTCTATACGAAAAAATAACATCTGGAACCAATTATCAAGCAATCGGTATAAATGGCGTAATTGACACACTTTCTACTTTACTCAAAGATGCTTTACATTCTACAAATCTTGATACCATTCATGTTGCCGTCTTTGCAATGGCTGGAATTGATACAAAAGATGATCTAGACAATGTTACGAGCATCATAAAAGAATGCTTACAACGTACAAATTTTATTGTAAATCAACTGATTATCGAGAATGACGTTCAATCAACCTTACTAGGTTTAGTTAGCAACCACCCGGGTGCCTTATTGATTTCAGGTACAGGGTCTATTGCTCTTGGAACAGATTGTAGCGGAAACATAATTCGTACAGGTGGCTGGGGGCACCGCGCAGGAGATGAAGGAAGCGGGTACTGGATCGGACGTCAAATCGTTAAAGCTATACTTCGAGCAGAGGATGGACGTAATCAACCTACTCTTCTAAAAAAACTCGTTTTTGATAAACTCCAAATTGATTCAATCGATCAACTAATGAACTGGCTCTATCAAGAGGATTATAAGCATTCTTATACTGCTAGTTTAAGTACTGTATTACCGGAAGCAGTCACATTAGATGATGAAATCGCCATTCAAATTGCACAAGATGCTTCTAAACATCTCTATTTACTAATAAAAGCTACTCTTGCAAAGCTCTCATATAAGGGAGAGCCATTCACACTTTTCTTAAATGGCAGTATTTTAAAATATCATCCTTATATTTTAAATGCATTACTAGAATTGATTCAGGACTTTTTCCCGCACATTCACTTTGTTTTATGTAAAGAGAATCCGATAGAGGATATTGTGAGAAGAGCGAAAAACGCATTAAATTCCCAATAAAATAGGAAGAGAGGCTGGGACAAAGGCCAAAATAGCATTTTTCCACACTAGGAAAAATGCTATTTTTACGTTCCAATGAAAATTGATTTCCATTCCGGGTACGCTTTCCGCGGGCACGGCCTGACACGAACGTCTCAGGCGTCGGTGCTCC